>JAKAMG010000007.1 GCA_021812985.1 Bacteroidota bacterium | reverse complement strand
CCGCAGACACGTTCGGTGCCAGAAGAATTATACGGTGGAGCCTATGGTGCCAATCGAAGACGACCCCAATTTGACCGACAAAAAGTATCCCGGGAATCCGACAAACTCATATCGCTCTCAAGATCCGCTTCTCGTAATGGGCGAGGTCACGGGATGGCGCGGTCACTCTTCTGGGGAGCTCAAAGACATGAAGGACCATCTTGAAGAACTCAGGCGACTTGGAAGAGAGGCAATCGAGGAGTGAAGAAGCGCGGTCCCAAATAATCCGAATCTAGATCGAACAATGGCGCGGCATTTACCTTACCCAATTAACAGCGATTCGGCTTGTACCATGATGCTTGGAATGAATTCGGGTTCGCTCGGAACCGGAGTGGATGGATCAGACTCGGGAGAATGCATTCTCGTCCAGTCCGGCGCTACACGCAACCGCAAGACTTCCTGACGGTCAGTTCGGTTTCGACTATAAGCTTGCGGCCAGGTTTATCCCTCCCTTCAATTTCTGCTATCAACGCAGACGCGGCTGTCTTTCCTATCTCGAACGCCGGCTGTCTCATGGTGGTTAGAGGGCAAATGGCGAGCTCGGCCCTGACGTCGTCTGACATTCCGACGATCGCCATATCCTGCGGAATGCGGAGTTTGTGCTCCTGCAAAGCTTTCATCGCACCGAACGCAGCCGGATCGTTTACGGCGACTACAGCATCCGGTCTTTCTCGGGCAGGGAGCCTGAGTAGCTCCTCCATCGCCGAATATCCCCCCTTCTCATGAAAGCCTGATTCGACGATCAGTTCCGGTCTTAGCTTCAGCCCATGTCTGTTCAAAGCCTCCTTATACCCATTCAATCTCCCTTTCCCAATTGAGACTGTCGTCGGACCGCTTAAGTGCGCGATGGCCCTGTAGCCGTGTCCGATTAGATGTTCGGTGATGCGTGCGCAGCAGTCTCCGTCATCTATGCTTACACAGGTGGCGCCAACACCCTGGACTACTCTGTCAAAGAATACGAATGGAACTCCCTGGCGTATAGCGTCGCGATAAGTGGAGATGTCGGTGACCGATTGCGCAGTTGAAATTAGAATGCCATCGACCCTCTTGGACTTGAGTGTGTTTATCGCGTCGCGTTCGCGACAATCGTCCTCCGCTGAATGCGTGAGGACGATGTGATAGCCAGCTGAATAGGCCGCATCTTCAATGCCTCTTATCACCTCAGGAAAGAATGAGTGACTAATTTCTGGCACCACGACACCGATGGTTTCGGTCCTTCTCAGGGCAAGGCTCCGGGCGATATGATTGGGTGTGTATCCGGACTTTCTCGCGGCTGCTAGCACGCGGTCCCGTGTCTTTGGATCAACATTGGGCTTGCCGTTTAACGCCCGTGAAACTGTCATCGCGGACACCCCCAGCTTCTGCGCTATTAATTGTACCGTTGTGCGACCGGAAGTATTGGGTGTATTCTTCTTACCTGCCATTTTTGTCTCCAGCTGGTTTGCAAGACTCGTTGCACGTTCAGCCGTAAAATAACATCCAGGGTTCATTAATCATCGGTCGTAATTCCGAGGGGAGGCCTAATAAGCTTCGTCGATCTCCGTCCATCAAAAAGAAGTTGCATGTCTGCCATGGTTGCGCTAACATAGAAATCAGCATATGCGCGCGGTGCTTATCTAACGCCGCGCCGTTCGGACCGCCGGAACATTTCTCCGGACCTTCGCCGAATCAATCTGAGTTCCTGACCTGAAAATACAGAGCGAAATGAAGCCACAGAACCAATTAGTAAGCCTCGTCAAATCTGAACTCGAAAGGCGTACCTCCGGTTCTTCATCGGCGCTCGTGGTGCGATCACCCGGGCGATTGAATGTCATAGGCGAACACACAGATTACAACGACGGCTTCGTGATGCCTTCAGCCATAGACAGGGCAATCTACATCGGACTCTCGCCGCGCCTCGACTCAGAAGGTAACCTACATTCAATCGATTTCCAGGAGAGTCATTCCTTTGACGTGAAGCATCCCGTTAAATCTCCGAAGGCCTGGGCGAATTACCTGGTTGGGGTGGTAGACGAGCTGAAAAAGGGGGGGTATTCGATCGGCGGGTTTGACTGCGTTTTTGCGGGCGATATTCCGATTGGCGCAGGCCTCTCGTCTTCCGCAGCAGTCGAAGCCGGTCTCGCTTTCGCATTAAATACGGCATTCGAGCTACAGATCGGACGTACGGAACTCGCTGCTATCGCCCAGCGGGCAGAGAACAACTTCGTCGGGGTGAAATGTGGCATCATGGACCAGTTTGCGAGCCTGCTGAGCGAGGGGAGTTCCGTACTGAATCTTGATTGCAGGAGCCTCGAATACGATCTGATTCCCTTCAAAGCCCCGGATATCAGGTTTGTCCTGTGCGACACGGGGGTGAAGCACAGCCTCGCTTCATCTGAGTATAACCTCAGGAGGCAGGAGTGCGAGCGGGCGGTCAACGTGCTGAGGCAGAGCTCCAGCCACATTGAGAGTCTGCGTGACGCCACTCTTGAAATGCTCGAGGCACACAGGATGGAGCTCGACGGCACGGCATACAAGCGGGCGCTGTATGTGCTGGAAGAGAACGCGCGCGTGGAGTCTGCGGCCAGTGCTCTCAGGTCCGACGACTTCAAGGCTCTTGGTGAACTTCTCTTCATGTCCCACGCAGGACTCAGGGACAAATTTGAGGTCAGCTGCGACGAACTGAACACCCTCGTAGATGCAGCGTCCGAGATCGAAGCAGTCGTGGGGGCGAGGATGATGGGAGGCGGGTTTGGCGGCTGCACCTTAAACCTTGTCCACGAAGACGGCCTGTCCGAGTTCAACGAACGCATCATGCTGGCGTACGATAAGATTGGGACGACTCCGCGTATATATGAATGCAGGCTGATGCCGGGCACGGAGATACTGAACAATCAGTCTTTGCGGGAGCTGGATTGACTGAAATGGTAAACAGGTGCGATAAGCTCCATGGTGCAGCAGGTAGAATGATTTTCATCCTGCGCAGATTTTCTCTCCTGTTCCAGGTCGGCCGATGATGGAGAACAAGATATTCAGTTTGACTCACAGACGATTCAACCTATTGACGGGGGAGTGGGTACTTGTGGCCCCAGGTAGACTCAAGCGGCCGTGGCAGGGGAGGGTCGAACGCGTTCCTTCTCCTTCTCTTCCTGAATATGACCCGTCATGCTACTTATGCCCTGGGAACACGCGGGCGAGCGGCGAACGGAACCCCTCGTATGCCTCCACGTTTGTCTTCGACAACGATTTCAGCAGCCTTGCCCACGATACGGCTGAAATGTCGTTCGATTCAGAGGGCATACTGCGCGCGCAGACTGAACAGGGAGTCTGCAGAGTCATCTGTTTCTCTCCGCGGCACGACCTCACTCTGGCGGAGATGAATACACGAGCTATATCAGATGTGGTGCGGGTGTGGCAGGAAGAATATAAATCACTCGCGGCCCTGAATGATGTTAGTTACGTCCAGATCTTTGAAAATAAAGGGGAGCTTATGGGATGCAGCAACCCTCATCCGCATTGTCAGGTCTGGGCACAGAAATCCATACCCGTCGAGCCATCCAAGGAGCTCGGGCAGTTTGACGGCTTCCGGAGAGAAAGAGGGAAATGTCTACTCTGCTCATACGTAGATGTCGAGATGAAGAATGGGGAGCGAGTCGTCTACAAAAACCGTCTCTTCGTTGCGCTTGTCCCCTTCTGGGCGGTGTGGCCATTCGAGGTCATGGTACTTCCCAAGAATCATATGCCCGACATCTCATTTCTCGGAGCCGAAGGCGTTGAGCAATTCGCCGACATCCTCAGGGAGGTAACCGTGAGGTATGATAATTTGTTCGAAGTGTCGTTTCCATACTCATCAGGCATTCATCAGTCTCCAACCGATGGTGTGCAAGACGGAAGCTTTCATTTTCACATGCACTTTTATCCGCCGCTGCTCCGCTCCGCGTCGGTGAGAAAGTTCATGGTTGGCTACGAAATGCTGGCTAATCCCCAGAGGGATTTCACGCCTGAATTGGCGGCAGAGAGACTACGCGCCCTCTCGGGAAGGCATTTCAGGCAACGTTGACGGGAAGAATGCTTCTGTTGAAACACGCTGTTATATTGGGATGAAATTGTCAGGACTTATTCCTTTGCATGGAAGAGGCGGAGACGTACCATCCCGCATATTGGCGCACCTCTCCGAATTCGATCGACGAAGACTTATTATAGAAGCATGAAACACTTGTTTTGCTGCGAGGCGCCATCCACATGGCATTCCTCCAGTTTAAGCAAACCGTGATTCAAAGATAAATAGAAGGAGAAACATGCAAAACGGCACTGCTCTGAACGGCCTGATGCTCCTGTTCGATTCCGGTTCCCTGTTGAAGCTCAGCTGGGTGGATTCGCTTGTGATCGGGCTTTACTTCGTCTTCGTCCTGGGAATCGGCTATTATCTCCTGAGGTTCACTAAAACGGGGGAGGATTTCTTCCTTGCCGGGAGGAAGATGAGCTCGTGGGTAGCCGGCCTCTCGTTCGTCGCAGCTAATCTCGGCTCGCTGGAGCTAATGGGGTGGGCAGCCTCCGCATATCAGTACGGGATACTCGCCACACACTGGTACTGGATAGGCGCAATTCCCGCGATGCTCTTCCTCGCAATAGTGATGATGCCTTTCTATTACATCAGCAAGACCCATTCCGTGCCGGGATACTTGAAGCTCCGTTATGGTGAACAGGCAAGCATGCTCTCCGCAGTCTCATTTGCCTTCATGACCGTTCTCATGAGCGGCATCAATATGTTTGCTATGGCCCTCGTCATGAAGGTGATCCTCGGTTGGAGCATCGACTTCAGCATATGGGTTTCTTCGATAACGGTCATGGTGTACGTCGTCCTGGGGGGACTCCTCTCCGCAATCTTCAATGAAGTATTGCAGTTCATGCTGATCTGGCTCGGCGCGCTGATCATTCCAATACTTGGTCTGGTTGAGACCGGAGGCTGGACCGGACTGGTCGCGAGAGTGCACCAGAACTTCCCGGCGGGGGACTACACCCATCTTTGGAGCACACTTGGCTCCTTCAAGGACAATCCAATGGGGATCCACTGGACTGGAATAGTCTTCGGACTCGGCTTCATAATTTCGTTCGGATACTGGACGACAGATTTTCTCGTGGTACAGAGAGTCCTTTCCGCAAAGGACCTCCGCTCGGCTAAGATGGCGCCGATTATCGGAGCCAGCTTCAAGATGCTTGTGCCTTTCATTGTGATCCTTCCAGGTCTCCTCGGGCTTGCAGTCATTCCAGGGCTCGTCGGACAGCAGCAGGCGATGGCGACCGGAGCACACAGCTACAATGAAGTCTTGCCGCTGATGCTCGCGCGTTACGCCGGACCCGGAATGCTCGGGCTCGGAGTAACCGCCCTGATCGCGGGTTTCATGTCTGGCATGGCCGGGAACGTCACCGCATTTTCGACCGTATGGACCTACGACATTTACAGACCGCTCCACGTGAAGCTGACGAAGAATGAGCGCTCTGACCAGTATTACGTTAAGATGGGGAGATGGTCGACGATCGTGGGCGTCATAATAAGCATCGGAACGGCGTATCTCGTACAGCAATTCGCGAGTATAATGGATTATGTTCAGGCTCTGTTCAGCTTTTTCATTGCCCCTCTTTTCGGAACTGTAATACTGGGTATGCTTTGGAAGCGCGCGACCGGTGCCGGCGGATTCTGGGGCCTTCTCGCTGGTACGCTTTCGTCCATAGGGATGTACGTCTGGGTCAAGGTCGATCACAACGCCCTCGGGATAATTGCGTTATCTCATTACGCGAAGCCGATGGCCGATGATATGTATAGAGCATTATGGTCGTGGCTAATAACCGTCATTGTTACAGTGGTTGTCAGCATGATGACGGCGCCGAGAGCTGAGACCGAACTGGTCGGACTCGTACGGGGATGTACTGAGATCCCTTCGGAGGGCCATCTTCCTCTATTCAAGCGGCCTATATTCTGGGCAGGCGTCGTTTTTGCAGTGTTCATAGTACTAAACGTAATCTTTTGGTAGGAGGTATCTCACATGACAGAAGGAAGCAGAATTTCCATTTGGTTTTTCATAGGGATGCTTCTTACCCTGTACGGAATCATAATCACCACGGCCAGCGTGTATGACGTGTACCATCCTTTTGTAGGACGCGAAACCGTCCTCAGCAACCTAAACTTTGGAGTGTGGTGGGGAATACTCCTGACCGCAATTGGATTTGTTTATTTCTGGGTGTTCAGACCATGGAAAAGAAAGAACCCGTGATACAATTGAGCGAGTTCCGTTCGCCGTTTACTGACGGATGAAGTGTATTTATGGAAGTCAAAAGGAACTTGACAAAGTTTTGACGATGCAAGCACCGCGTCTTATGCACATTACATCGAGACTTGAGAAATGATGCAAAGTGAATTCTTCGGTAGATTGCCGGACGGAAGAGAGGCCCATCTCTACACGCTCCAAAACCGCGCAGGGATGACCGTGACTGTGACGGACATCGGTGCGAGCATTGTGTCCATGGTTGTGCCCGATAGAAATGGCGTAGTGTCGGACGTGACATTCGGTTACGACAGCGCGGAAGGCTATTTCAACGGTACCCAGTTCATCGGAGGAACGATAGGGAGATACGCTAACCGTATCGCTGGCGGAGAGTTTGTCCTCGACGGAAAAGTCTACCATCTGGCGCAAAACTACGGAAGAAACAGTTTGCACGGCGGGCCGGCCGGTTTCTACAGACAATTGTGGAGAGTCGAGCCCAAGGAGTCCAAGGTGGCCCCTTCGCTCAGGTGTATTTACGTTAGCAGAGACGGCGAAGAAGGATACCCAGGAGAGTTGATTGCTACCGTAACGTTCATGCTCCACGATGACAACTCACTAGAAATTCGCTACGAAGCTGAAAGCGACAAGCCTACCATCGTCAACCTGACGAACCACAGCTATTTCAATTTGAGCGGCGATGCCGGAAAGACCATACTGGACAATGAGCTAATGATAAACGCTGACAGCTATACGCCGGTGAGCTCCGTACAGATTCCCACGGGCGAAATCGCGCCGGTAGGCGGAACCCCGATGGATTTCAGAAGGCCCACGACAATCGGAGAGAGGATAAACGCCGATAACGAGCAACTGAAGATCGGCCGTGGTTACGACCTGAATTGGGTGCTCGCCCAGCGCGATGGGAAGGTCAGCCCCGCCGCCGAGCTCTACGACCCTGCCAGTGGAAGAGTCCTTGAAGTCCTAACCGATCAGCCCGGGCTTCAGTTCTACAGCGGCAATTTCCTCGACGGTTCTCAGGTCGGGAAGAAGGGGGCGGCATATCAGTTTCGTACCGCTCTTTGCCTCGAAACACAGCATTATCCGGACTCGCCTAATAGGCCGCACTTCCCTTCGACGGTACTCAGGCCAGGAGAGAAGTATCTTTCCACAACAGTCTTTAAGTTCAGCGTGAAGAAATAGTTCAGGTCATCCCTGCGCTGGCTACCTTCATCTCGGCTTTAGACTCCTTAGTCTGATCGAACCTCAAAGACTGGGGATAGAAGTAAGTTGGACAGATCCGCGATAGGCCCGGCCTTCAGGAGCGACGTCTTCCGAGCGATCGTCGCGGACACTATGAAGGCGAGGGGAAGGGAGCCTCTCACCCGGATCGGTTAGATGAATGAAGACACTGGAATTGCGTGGCAGTCCTGGTACGCTTGTCAAATTGCGTTACGGTTATAAGTGGCGCAATTCAAAAGAATTAAGGCGGCTACTGATTTGTTAAACAAACGCTTACAGTCAAGGAGGTTAAGTCATCTGGAGTATTCTCGGACGGTGTTTCAGGTAATCTTACTCCTCGCGCTTATCTTGCTTTCCGCTGGTGGGGCAACCGCGCAGTTCGTATACGGTGCTGACGTGGGATGGCTTTCTCGGATGGAAGCGAATGGTTACGTCTTCAAAGACCGTTCTGGGATTCAGCGAGACTGCCTGGATATCCTGAAAGAGGAGGGGGTAAGCGCTATTAGATTGAGAGTTTGGGTAAACCCTTCGGACGGATATTGCGGGAAGAAGGATGTGGCTTACATGGCTCACCGAGCCGACAGCATGGGGTTCAAGATACTCCTGGACTTTCATTGCAGTGATACGTGGGCCGACCCATCGCACCAGACCAAACCCGCCGCGTGGGCCAACGATTCGCTTCCGCGACTCCTTGCGGACTTGTACAACCACGTTTACGGCGTCCTTGATACGCTCAAGTCGATTGGTGTTGTGCCAGATTGGGTCCAAATTGGGAACGAGACAGACAACGGAATGCTCTGGCCTGATGGAATGGCGACGGACCATATGGACAATTTTTCGAAGATGATAGATACCGGATATGCTGCAGTCAAGGCGGTGGACAGTACATCTCAGGTCATAGTCCACCTTTCAAGTGCTAACGACGATGAAATGTACCGGTGGATGTTTGATGGCCTGAAGAAGTATGGTGGGAGGTGGGATATAATCGGAATGTCCGTGTATCCCTACTGGTCGAACTTGCCATGGGAGGTGGAAGACAGTCTTGCTCTCGTGACAATGAAAGACATGGTTAGCAGATACGGCACAAAGGTGATGATAGTAGAAACTGGCTACATAGAGAGTGATCCGGTCAATGCCAATCATTTTTTGCTTGACCTCATAACTAAGACAAAATCGGCCGGAGGCCTCGGCGTGTTTTATTGGGAGCCGGAGAGTTACGATTGGATGGGGTATCAGCTCGGAGCATGGGATCCGACAACTAAAGAACCGACCGCTGCGCTGGACGCATTCATGGGGGTCGCCGGAATAGAATCAAGATATGGAAGTCAACCCGATAGACTTAGACTCAGTGCCTTCCCAAACCCATTCAATCCCACGACGACCATCAGATATCAGCTGTCTGCAGTCAGTCACGTGACCCTGGAGGTTTACGACATTCTCGGAAGAGAAGTGAGAACTCTCTTAGACAAGAGGCAATATCCTGGGATATATGCGTTGAGCTTTGATGGAAGCAGAATGGCGAGTGGCGTTTACCTCTGCCGGCTTGTAGCAGAGGGAGACAATGGGAGAAGGTTTGTCTCGATCCAGAAGCTTTTGCTGCTGAAATAGTTTACTCTGCCCAGCAAGATTTGTGGTGATTTAGCCTTCGGTGAATAGGAGGTGCTTGGGGTACAGCATCTGCCTGGAGGAAGGCTCTTGATTCAATATGCGTACATTATTCGTGGGCAGTGAGGGATTCGAACCCCCGACCCCATGCGTGTAAGGCATGTGCTCTGAACCGGCTGAGCTAACTGCCCGGTTGGAAGGAGAGCGCGAGACGGGACTCGAACCCGCGACGTCCAGCTTGGGAAGCTGGCATTCTACCACTGAATTACTCGCGCAGAAAAACTTGTCAAGTTACCAAGGAAATCAAAGAAAGATTCTCGATACCCAGCCATTACGATGGGCTGGTATTCGAACTCTGTCCCGCCAATGGCTGGTGCTGAATTACTCGCATCGATAGACCGTCAATTCTCAAAAGAACACGCGACTCCTGAACCGCTTGTTTCCGGCGACAATATGCATCCAATCCGATTCAATTTCAATGGCTTCGCGGCGCAAAGTTCGCTGGAAGACGGAAAACGGGCAGTCGAGGAGAAACAAAAGGGACGAAAAAGGCACTTGACATTATAGTACTAATTAGTTATATATCAATTCGTAAGATAAGAATTGGAAGCAGCATGAAGACGACGAGAAAATACGGCAGGAAAATCGATCAGGCTTTGACTCTCTGGGTGAAATTGGCCAGGGCAGCTAACACCATGTCCACGCTAACCCTAAGAGACATATCGAGCCACGGCCTGACCGAGTCTCAATTCGGCGTGATCGAGGCGCTTGGGCACCTCGGCCCCATGAAGGTGGGGGAATTATGCGCGAAGAATCTGTCTTCTGGCGGGAACATGACTGTTGTTGTGGATAACCTTGTTCGGGACGGTCTTGTGGAGCGGATGCAATCGCTCGACGACAGGCGTGCTTACATAGTGAAGCTTACTGAAAAAGGGAAGAAGCTGTTTGACGACATATTCATCCTTCACGCGAAGTACGTCACAGGTTTGATTGACAATGCGCTGACTGACGATGAGATAGCACAACTGTCGACGCTTCTTAAGAAGCTTGGACTGTCATTGAAAGAAAGGCTTTGATGAAATGGACACTGAAGTTGATAATCTGCAAACAGAGAAGATCAGATTCGCCGGAATATCCGGGAGCCTTAGAGCGGGTTCACTAAACACGAAACTCCTTCGCTCGGCCTCAAGGCTGCTCCCGGAAAACACAGAAATGGAGATTGTGGAGATTGGAACTCTTCCCCTTTACAATTCTGATCTGGAGGGGGACAGTCTGCCACTGTCAGTCCTGAAGTTCCGCGAGTCGCTCGGCCGCGCGGACGCGCTCGTTCTCGTATCCCCGGAATATAACTATTCGATCCCCGGTACGCTGAAGAACGCCATTGACTGGGCTTCACGCGGAAAAGACTCTCCCATCTTTGGGAAGGCGGTCGCTCTGATGGGCGCAACAATGGGGAAGTGGGGGACTGCCAGAATGCAGCTCGCCTTCAGGCCGGTGTTCCAGTGTCTGGACATGACCCCCGTCAACAAGCCTGAAGTCCTGGTGGCCGAAGCTGCGGACAAATTCGACGAAAGCGGCCATTTACGAGACGAGACGACTGAGGCCCTCATCAGGAGACAGTTGAGAGCGCTTAAAACTCTAGTCGTCAATAGCAGAAAGCTTAAGGAAGAAGAACATTTAATAAACTCATAAACAACTTGAAAGGTAAAGTTATCATGGCTACATGGAAAATCGACCCTGTGCACTCTGAAGTTAAATTCAAAGTGAGACATTTAGTTGTCTCCAACGTGACGGGACAGTTCGAAACATTCGATGCGACTGTTACATCTGAGAAATCTGATTTCACGGATGCGAAGATACAATTTGAAGCGGATGTTAACAGCATAAACACAAAAAACGAACAGAGAGACGGACACCTGAAGTCTGCTGATTTCTTCGACGCTGCAAATAACCCGAAGATCACCTTTGTTTCAAAAGCAGTCAGTAAGAAATCGGACAATGAGTATGAAATTGTCGGTGATCTTACAATCAGAGGTACCAAAAAGGAAGTGAAGCTCGCGGCAGAATATAACGGCATGGTCAAAGGATTTGGAGGCACAGAGGTGATTGGCTTCTCAATAAAGGGAAAGCTCAACCGCTTCGAATACGGTCTCCAATGGAACGCGTTGACCGAGGCGGGCGGCGTCGTTGTGAGCGATGAAGTCAGAATAGAAATCGATGCTGAGTTCAGCCGAAGCGAAGAAGCAAAGAAAGCTGCCTGACAGAGAGGGCGCACTGACACGTTCCAAAAGGAGCGGTTGGAAGCCAGGCTTCCTTCCGCTCCTAAGGAAGGCAGATCTTTCCAAGAATCGTGTTTCTTGAAGCCCCGGTGACGGTTTTAAGGTTCGCCGGGTTCCCGGAAATAGTTTCGTTTGCCAGGAGGGCGAAACAGATAGCCTCTTTAGCGTCAGAAGAAATGCCAATCTCCTCAGCAGGCTTCACCGAAGCTCGGTAAAAATGTCTTCTTAGCGATTCCATCAAAAACTCATTGTGAGCCCCGCCTCCGCTCACTATAAGCTCATCAACATTGCCCTTCACAGCCAAAAATGACGAGTAATTCTCGTAAACCGCCAGCGAGGTAAATTCGGTGACAGAGGCAATTGCATCCTCGGCCGTGATCCCTTCAAACTTCCTCAGTAGAGCCGAGACAAAATGCTCGCCGTACAGTTCACGACCCGTAGACTTCGGGGGACGGATATGGACGAATTCGTCCTTCATGAGATATTCAAGCACATCATTTCTGATACTGCCTGCAGAGGCAATTTCACCGTCTTGATCGAAATCTTTGCCAAAGAAGCGCACCATTAACTGGTCTATGATCATGTTACCAGGACCCGTATCAAAGGCAAAAACATCATCTGGCCCGCATCCCTTTGGCAGATAGGTGATGTTAGCTATCCCGCCGATATTCAATAGCCCCCTTGTCGCGCCTTCTGACCTGAACATTACATAATCGAAGTATGGAACCAGCGGAGCGCCTTGTCCCCCGAGCGCGACGTCCCCTACCCGAAAATCACCGACAGTAAGAACTCCTGACAGTTTGGCCAGGACCGACGGATCACCGATCTGCAGCGTCGCCGCTACGCTCTTGCCGAACATATCAGTCCTCTGGGGAAGATGGTGGATAGTTTGTCCGTGGGAGCCAATAAGATCCACGTCCTCCTTCCTTACTCCCGACCTCGTGCATAAGTCATCGACGGCGTCGGCGTAGAACTGGGCGATTAGAAAGTTAAGGCGGGCGATATCAGCCACGTCTGATGTCCCTGTTTGCGAATTTCTCAGGGCGAATTCCTTAAACCCCTTCGGGAAGGGAGTAGTGTTGAAGGCCAGTTGTCTCAGCTGCGTGCCACGTCCGCTCCCGGTTATTTCCACCAGGGCCGTGTCGATCCCGTCGAGGCTCGTACCACTCATTAGTCCAATGACCAGCCGGTTTTCTTTCTTGAGAACTTCTTCAAGTCGTTTCATTGTCGCCAGCGTTTAAAGTAAATTTCACCATGAAAAAAACACGAGAAGAACAAGACCCTCTTATCGGCGCACACATGTCTGTCGCCGGAGGGCTCTACACCGCGTTTGAAAGAGCGGATAGAGTCGGATGCACAACTCTGCAGATATTCACGAAAAACTCCAATCAATGGGCAGATCCCGAATTGACTGAGGAAGACGTAAAAAAATACCGCGAGGCCGGGAATAAATCAAAAGTAAGGACTGTCTTGTCCCACGATTCGTATCTCATAAACCTATGCGCTGCCACGACGGATCTCCTGAATAGATCGAGAAAAGCCTTCGTTAATGAGATCAGACGATGCGCTGCGCTCGGTGTCAAA
This sequence comes from Bacteroidota bacterium, assembly GCA_021812985.1. Classification (GTDB taxonomy): domain Bacteria; phylum Bacteroidota; class Ignavibacteria; order Kryptoniales; family JAKASW01; genus JAKASW01. The sequence continues at coordinate 106,950 of JAKAMG010000007.1, read as the reverse complement.
TACATAGTATTCCATCCAGGCGCCCATACGACGCTCGAGAGGGACTATGCCGTAAGGCTTGTCGGAGAATCCATAAATTATTGTCACGAGATCACCTCGGACACAGATGTCGTTAGCCTGATTGAGACTACCGCGGGGCAGGGTACAACCGTGGGTTCCAGCTTCGAGGAGATCGCGGAGATGATGTCGATTATTAAGAACACGGAGCGTGCTGGAGTGTGCATCGACACCTGCCACATTTTCGCCGCTGGGTACGATATCCGAACCGAGAAAGGGTACGAAGATACTATGCTCAGGTTCGATGAGCTCGTAGGCTTATCAAAGCTCAAGGCGATCCACGTCAATGATGCGAAGAAGCCGCTGAACTCGCGTGTCGATAGACATGAACATGTGGGGAAGGGTGAAATAGGGAAGGAGGCGTTCGGATTTATCATGAAGGATGAGAGGCTCGCCTCCGTCCCGAAGGTGCTCGAGACTCCGAAGGGAGACGACGGCTATTCTATGGACTTAGAGAATCTGGCAATTCTCCGCTCCTTGGCGGTAAACAGAAAAGGCGCGTGACAGACTAATTGCGATTTCAATCCGCAGCACGCGCCGGCTAAACGAGTTTCAGAAAAAGACTCAGCCTTTCAACACACCCAGCTTGCGCCCGATTTTCTCGAAAGCGTTAATGGCCCTGTCGAGGTGTTCCTTCGTGTGGGCCGCCGAGAGCTGTACCCTTATCCGTGCCTGACCCTTTGGCACCACCGGATACGAAAAGCCAATTACATATATCCCCTCATCCAGAAGTTCATTGGCGAAATCGGTAGCCAGTTTTGCGTCGTACAGCATGATGGGTACGATCGGGTGCTGCCCCGGTCTGATCTCAAATCCACGACCGGACATTTCCTTCCTGAAATATTGAGTGTTCTGCTCCAGCTTGTCGCGAAGTTCAGTGGTAGACTCGAGGAGGTCAAATACAGCGATTGCCGCGCTAACGATGGGGGGCGGGAGTGTGTTTGAGAAAAGATATGGTCTCGATCTCTGTCTTAGAAACTCAATAATCTCTCTTCTCCCGCTTGTGAAGCCGCCTGCGGCCCCGCCTGCGGCTTTACCGAGGGTGCTTGTTATGAGATCGACTCGGCCCATGACGTTATTATGCTCGATGCTTCCGCGGCCGGTCTTGCCAACAAATCCGGTGGCATGCGAATCGTCAACCATCACAAGCGCGTTATACTTCTCTGCCAGGTTGCATATCGTATCAAGCTTTGCGATGTCACCGTCCATTGAGAACACGCCGTCAGTGGCGATCATTTTGTAGCGAGATCCGGCGGCCTCCTTCAGTTTCTCTTCGAGGTCGGACATATCTGCGTGTTTGTAGCGATACCTGCTTGCCTTGCTGCCGCGTATTCCATCGATAATGCTCGCATGGTTTAACTCATCCGATATTATGGCGTCCTCCTCACTGAGAAGAGGTTCAAACACACCGCCGTTCGCGTCAAAGCACGCAACGTAGAGGATGGTGTCCTCCGTGTGAAGAAACTGAGAAATCTTACGTTCAAGCTCCTTGTGGATGTCCTGAGTTCCGCAAATGAAGCGAACCGAAGACATTCCGTATCCACGTTGGTCCAGCCCTTTCTTTGCTGCCTCGACGACTTTGGGATGGCTTGAAAGACCAAGATAGTTGTTCGCACAGAAGTTCAGCACTTCCTTGCCGCTTTCGAGTTTGATTACCGCGCCCTGTTGTGACGCGATGACCCGCTCCTCTTTGTAGAGGCCGCCTTCTCGAATAGATTTAATTTGTTCTGCGAGGTGATCCCTGAATTTACCGTACATTGATTTCTCCTGAATTTTTAACCCGGGCAAGCGCATGTGGTTCTTGAGCACCGCTTACTCTGGTGAACCGCCCCTCTTTCCTCTGTAAGGTGAGGGAAATTGTACTCTGCCGCGTTCCCGTTGTCCGGCAACGATGCATCAGTTTAGCCTTCGAGGGACGAAAAATCAATTAACGCTGCGTAGTATGGACCAGGATTGTTGGTGCAAGGATGTGTCTTCCGACGTGGAGTATGAAGCCAGAGAAGCTCCGGATCGGAAAGGTAACTTCCGACCCGGAGGCAACCAGATATGTTAAACCTGCCCGAAGCGATCAATGACTCTCAGAATTGTCGTCCTCGTGAGCCAATTCGCGCTTAAACTTCTCTTCGAATATCGTGTAGAGGGTCGGCACGAAAATTAGAGTCAGGAACGTGGAGGCGGTAAGTCCACCTATGACCGCGATGGCGAGTGGGGCCTGTGAATTGTCGCCCCCCATGCCCAGGGCCATTGGTATCAGGCCTACAACCGTCGCGAGAGAGGTCATGAGTATCGGACGGAGTCTCGTTCTCCCTCCAACGGTAACCGCTTCGTGGAGTGACATCCCCCTCTTTCTCAGCCTGTTGATGTAATCGATCAGCAAGATTCCATTTGACACGACGATTCCGACCATCACTATCACTCCCTCAAAAGAGGTTACGGAAAGGGAAGTGTTTGTCAGGAACAATGCCCAGACGACACCTGCAACACCAAGCGGTACGGTAAACATGATGATGAAGGGATCGACAAGCGACTGAAACTGCGACGCCATAACCATATACACCATGACTATGGCTAACAGGAGGGCAAGGAGGAGAGACCTGAAGGTGCCTCTCTGCTGCTCAATATTGCCGCTCTGAACAACCTGGAAGCCGGTGGGCACGGACAGCCCATCGAGTTTCTTCTGTATGTCTGAAGAGACGCTCCCGAGATCCCGTCCTGTCACGTTTGCGGTAACGTCTATAATTCGCTGCTGGTATTTCCTGTCAATCTCCACTGGCGTGTTGGTCATGACTATCTGAGCTATGTTTCCCAGCTTTACGAGCTGCCCCGAGGAGCTTGGCACAGTCAGCATATCGAGGTCGCTTACCTTGTCCCGGTCCGCCTCATCGAGGCGTACCAGTATGTTGTACTGGTTGCCCGTCTTCGGATCAGTGAACTGAGACGCGACCGCGCCGTCGATTGCAGTTGCAACGGTGTTGGCAACGTCTGCGACGTTCACGCCAAGGGCTCCCGCTTTCTCCCTGTCTACTACAACCTTCAGTTGAGGCAGGTTAGGGTCCATACTTATCTGAGCATCGGTCGCGCCAGGCGTTGTCCTGACGATATCAAGGACCTCGTGTGCCAGGGCCATGCCAGTTGGGATGTCGTACCCCATGATTTGCACATCGATAGGAGCCGCGGATCCAAAGTTGAGCAGAAAATGGAGAAATCCGCCAGGTGAGAGGAATATCTTGGCGCCAGGGAGCGACATCAGGTGCGGACGCACCGCGTTCATTATCTGATCCTCGCTCCTGCTTCTCTTGTCCTCGTCTACAAGCTGAACTTGTATGTTTCCTGCATAAGTCCCTGGATTGGAGCTGAAGAGATTACCACTTTTCTCGGATGGAACACCTATGTCTGAAATAATCGTCTTCGTCTCCGGGACGTACTTCCTGATTATTCCTTCGACCTTTGTCACGTACTTTTGTGTCTCTTCGATGCGGGTTCCGACCGGAAGCTTTACGCTCACTGTAAACTGGCCTTCGTCGCTATTGGGGAAGAATTCAGTTCCCACGAACTTGAAAAGCATGAACGATAGGACGGCAAATCCCAGAACCCCGAAGATGACCTCCTTCTTGTGCCTCAGAGCGAGTTCGATCGTCTTCTCGTATCTGCTGTCGAGGCGCTCGAAGAAGTCTTTTGAACTCAGCTTAACTCTGTCCAGGAATCTCGTCGAATTGGGGTCAACTTCCTCTTCAGGTTTGATGATCCTGTTACAGAGGAGAGGGGTTACAGTTCTGGAAACGAAGAAGGAAGCGAAGAGTGCCACGGCGATCGTAAGAACGAGGGGCATAAACAAGAGCTGCGCTATGCCTGTGAGGAATATGACAGGGAGGAACACTATGACGGTCGTGAGTGTGGAAATGAAAATCGGGCCTGCGACTTCGAGCGCCGCGTCAAGCGTTGCCTGGAGGCGGCTTGTCCCTGAACTGGCCATCATGTTGTAATGGCGAGTAATGTTTTCGAGCTCCACGATCGAATCGTCGACAAGGCGTCCGACCCCTAGTGCTAATCCCCCAAGGGTCATTATGTTCAGCGTCGTGTTGCTGAACCTGAAGTATATGAAAGCGACCAGTATCGAAAGAGGAATTGCCGTGAAGATTACTATCGCGCTCCTGAAGTTCCTCAGAAAGAGAAGTATAACGATCACGGCGAGGAGAGCCCCCATGGCTGCTTCGCGCTCGAGTCCGCTGATGGACTGCTTAATATAAGTGCTCTGGTCGAATGCTATCGAAGACTTGACCGACTTCGGAACCCCTTCGAGCTTCGGGAGTTCCTTCATAACGGCATTGACTACGTCCACGGTGTTGGCGTCCGGCGATTTCTGTACCCTGAGTACCACGCCACTCTTGCCGTTCACGGTCAGGACCTCGCTCTGTTCCTGGTAGGAGTCTTCGACCTTGCCGATGTCTTTTATTCGAATAGGGACTCCGTTGACAACCCTGACGACTATGTTCTCCATCGGCTGGACGACACTGAAGAGGCTTTGCGTCGTCAGCGAATAATCGTAGACCCCTGTCTTCAGATCGCCGGAGGGAAGGATGAGATTGGAACTCGCGACCGCCTGAGTCACCGCGCTTATAGGGATCTTGAGCGCCTCCAGCTTGTTCCTGTCGACAACCACATGAATCTCCCTTATCCTGCCGCCGACGACTGCTGCCTGGGCAACGCCCGGAAGATGCTCGAGTTGAGGTTCAATTACGTTGTAAGCGAGATCGTAAAGCGCCCTCGGATCCATGTCGCTGCTCAGCACGACGGTGCAGACTGGTATGTTCGACAGGTCGAACTTGAGCGCAATCGGCTGGGATACTCCCTGCGGAAGGAGGTTAAAGGCCCTATTGACCTTTTGAATTATGTCGACGAGGCCGACATCAGTATTCGCCCCCCAATCGAAATAAACGAATATCTGGGAGACTCCCTCGCGAGTGCGTGACTGGACATAATTCACGTCGTTCGTGCTGCTGACAGCGCGCTCCATCGGAACTGTTATTGTCTGTTCCATATCGGTCGGCGCGGCGCCGTTGTAAAAAGTGATTACGGATACGACCGGAATTTGTATGTTGGGCAGCATATCGATGGGAAGCTGCAGGAAGGAAACCATACCGAGTACAAATATTGCTATCGATCCCATCAACGTCGAGATGGGATATTTCAGTGCAAGTCTTGTTAACCACATATCGCTATCTCGCCACCCTGACTTTCATGCCGTTCTCGACGATGTCCTGTCCCATGAACACGATTTTGTCGTTATCCGTGATTCCGGAGACGATCTCGTCCTGATTACCCTGACTGATCCCGATTTTCACGTAAAGTTTGTGCACCACACTGTCCCCGCCGACAGTGTAAACGAAGTCTCCGGCGTCGTCCTTGAGCACTACCTGGCTTGGCAGGAGCAGGGCATTGGTTGATCTGGCGAGTATGAGGCTGATGTTCGCGAACATCCCCGGCTTAAGGAGGTTTTGCGGATTTTCAACGTCAACCTCAACAGGCATTGTTCTTGTCGATAAATCGAGCTGCTGACTTATCCTGGTAATTCTTCCGTGGAACACGGCGTTGGGATAAGCATCCACTTTGAGCTGGGCGTCCTGAACCTTCGATAGAAGGGGAATGTCCTCTTCAGGAATATTGACGAGCACTTTCACTCTTCTGATATCCGCCAGGTAGAAGAGCGTCGAACTCTGTCCGTTGGTGGAGGCGGTCACGTACGTGCCTGGGTCGAAGAAGCGGCGCGTTACATAGCCGGTGAACGGCGCGGTAATGGTGCAGTAGCCGAGTTGGGTGGATGCGTTTTTATAGCTTGCCGCCGCGGCCTCCTCCTGGGCAAGCGCGACCCTGTACGCGGTCTCAGAATTATCCACGTCCTGTTTCGCCACGAGGTTCTGACTGAGGAGATTCCTGTTCCGCTCGTAGCTAAGCTTCGCGTTGCCATAGGTTGCTTCCGCCTGAAGAAGTGTTGCCCGGGCCTGCCTCGCGTTCTGTGAATAGATGGTCGTATCGACGAGGGCGAGTTTCTGGCCCTTTTGTACGAAGCTCCCAATATCGACGTACTCTTCTTCTATATTTCCGTTAACCCTGGAGAAGATGCTCGCCGCCTGGATTGCGTCGACGTCGCCGGTGAAGGAAAGGGATCTCTCGATCTCACCGCGCTGAGCATGAGAGAGCTGAACCGAAGGGATCGGGCGCCTGGCCTTTGAAACCTCATCTGCATTGGATTTTATTCTGAAATAAACTAGAAGCGCCAGGAGTACGACGACTCCTGCCGAAAACACGTAGAACTTTCTCTGATTATTACTCATCCAACTTCCTATTTGTTATCTGTGTCGCTTTGCATCTTTTTGTTCAGAGCATCCAGCTTTACGGCCTGCTTCGGAGTCAGGATCGCCCTGATCATTCTCTGAGTCGAATCGATTTGATTTTTTAAGTTTGCGTTAAAAGTTCTTCTGATTGCCTGAAATTTCGGGTGAACGGACGTGATTATGGAATCGAGCTGTCTCTGCTGCAGGGCTGACAAATCGAGCTCCTCTGTCATGTAAGAGATGAACCTCGTTTTTCCAAAATGACCGTTGCCGGGCTGGAAATATATGCTGTTGATAGCATATCCCGCCGCGCCGCCTATCAGGAGGGAAATTATGATGGCCAGCCAGAGTGTCTTACGGGTTATCACTTATTTCCTCCTCACAACGAGTTCTAGAACCTGATCGTTTGAGAGCTTAGACTGCTCAAGCGAACTCCTCTCAATCTTTGTCAAAGAACCAACCATCTCGGCAGAGCTGACGCTTGGTCTCTTGAGTACCTGGATGATTATCACCGCGATGACGAGGAGAGTTGCAAGGCTTATGAGAATATCCTCGAGGGCAATGCCCATTTCCCTGACGGCGCCCGCCCCCTTAGCCTTTCTAAGGTCGCTGATAACATTGTAGTTGAAACGCTCGTCGAGCCGGATGTCATATGACTCGGTGACCAGCCTCTTAAGTTGCGTGAGTGACTCGATTTCACTCCCGCACTCCTGGCAAGTGGGAAGATGCCGCTCGAAGTCGAGGCGCGCCTCTTCATCAAGCTCACCGTGAAGGTAGCTGTCAACGTAAGGGATGTAGTAGCAATTATTTTTCAAGGTTCAACCTCGCATTTAGTTTTTCACGAAGTATTTGCCTCGCCCTGAAGACCCGGGTCTTGGCAGTGCCTACGCTTATCTTCAGATGCTTTGCGATTTCGCCATAACTCAATTCGTCTATCTCTCTCATTGTAACAGCGACGCGGAGAATGGAGGGGAGTCGTTCCATCTCTTCTCTCACAATCCCAACGCTTTGCGCTGAATCAAAAATGTTGACCGGATCACTGGCCGAGCCCGTTTGGATCTGTTCCTGCGCGTCCGATTCTTCACTCCTGCTGAACACTTCGGTGAAGTTGAAAATGCGTTTGATCTGTTTTCGTCGTATCTCATCTCTGCACAGATTAACGGTAATCCTGATGAGGTAAGTGTAGAAAGAAGAGTCGCGCCGGTATCGCTTGATCGAGCCGAAGGCCCGGATAAAAGCTTCGTGAGATATCTCTTCGACATATTCTCTTCCGAGAATTGAATAGACAGTCGCGGCGACCTTGCCCTTGTACATGCCGATAAGAGCGGAGAAAGCCGCCTCGTCGTCCTGTAAAGCCCGGTCGATGAGCTCTTTTTCTTGTGTCCTCTTGTCATTCGATTTCAGTGGAATAGACGAGTCTGAGGTGCTGCGGTTCAGTTTTTCAGCCATGTTTTGTATTGACAATTTTGCTCAAGGCCGATAAATTTGCAACCGTTATGGGTTTAGAGATCAGAGGAGTCACTAAGTCTTTCGTTTCTACAACGGCAGTCGATAACCTTACGTTCCGGTTAGATGTGCCGAGCGTCGTCGGGTTTCTCGGTCCGAATGGGGCGGGGAAGACCACTACCATGCGCATGATCACCGGCTTCCTGGCCCCTACGATGGGCGAGATTCTCGTCGATGGAGAAAAAGCCGGGATCGACAACACTTCTCTGAAATCTAAGATAGGGTACTTACCGGAGAGCAATCCGCTTTACACAGAACTTGAGGTTCACGAGTACCTGAAATTTGCAGCGGAGCTTTCCGGGCTGGACCCCGCCCGAATAGGGGAGAGACTCAAATTTGTCGTGGAAAGGTGCGGCCTGAAGGATGTTCTTTATGACCCCATCTACCGGCTTTCAAAGGGTTACAGACAGCGCGTAGGTCTAGCCCAGGCCATAATACATGACCCCCAAATACTGATACTCGATGAACCCACCTCCGGCCTCGACCCCAACCAGGTTGTCGGGATCCGCGATCTGATTTCAGAACTCGCAAAGGAAAAATTCGTTATTCTTTCGACGCACATACTCTCCGAGGTGCAGGCCTTGTGCGACCGGGTGCTCATCATCAACAAAGGTAAGCTGGTCCTCGATGCTACGATTGACCAGTTGCAGCATTCGGAAACCGCTGTGCTCGACGTGTCGGTCAAAACCGGCATGGGAGCGGAGGAAGTCGCGGACGTATTCATGAAAGGCTTGGCGCCCGCGGGTTGCTCAGGGAAAAAATCAGGCGGGATTGTATCCCTTCGTATACGGGCCAAAGACACGGAGGAATTCAGGGAGAGAGTTTTTGAGTTGTGCGTGAGCCGAGGGTATAAGCTCCTGGAAATGAGCAACTCCGCCTCCGATCTGGAAAACGTCTTCAGAGAACTAACGCTGGGAACAAATGAAGCAGGACAAGAATAACAGTCTTTCGGTCCTTCTCAGGAAGGAACTTTTAATTTCATTGAAAACTCCTTCCGCCTACGTTGTGATTATTGTATTTCTCCTCATATCGGGGTACATGTTCGCGGAAGGACTGTATCTGTCGAATGTGGCCACGCTCCGTCCTTTCTTCTCGCTTACCGGCATTCTCTTCCTGTTTTTCATCCCGGCGCTGACCATGCGTTCATTCTCGGAGGAATTCAGAAGTGGGACGCTCGAGCTACTCGTTACGCACCCAGTAAGCCGGTCGAGACTGATAGCGGCAAAGCTTCTGGCGAGCTATCTCATTGTCGTGGCCTCTCTCGTCCCCACCATGTTCTACTTCATCGTCGTCGCGAGTCTCGGCAACATAGATTTCGGCGCGTCCATGGCCGGTTACATCGGCCTCCTCTTTCTATCTGCGGGTTATGTTTCGGCGGGCGTGTTCGCTTCGAGCCTAACCCAAAACCAGGTGGTCGCGTTCATCATCGCCCTGTTCATTCTCTTCATCTTCTTCATCGCCGATAAAGTCACTGCTCTGACGACGGGTTCCATGGCCTACGTCCTTCAGTATGCCAGCTCCGATTTTCATCTTTCAAACTTCTACAAAGGAGCGATCGATCTAAGGGACGTCATATACTTCGCCGGCGTGACATTCTTCTTTTCTAGTATGACATCAAAATGGCTTGAGCTGAAATTCAAATGAAGAAAACCACTCGTGACACGGCCTTTCAGGCTATCCTCGTTCTCACCGCCGTGGTTCTCGTCAACGTAGTCGCGAGCGGCTGGTTTTTCAGACTCGATCTGACCAAAGACAAGGTCAACACACTTTCTCCTGCCACTGAAGAACTTCTCCATCAGCTTAAGGATCGTCTCCTGGTCAGGGTGTACTTCAATTCCGACCTTCCGTCCCCTTACAGCGCCAACAGAATTGCCTTGACAGATATGCTCCAGGAACTTAGGAGTATGTCGGGAGGCAAACTCGAGTATGACGTAATTGATCCTGTAAACGACGCTGAGGTGGAAAAAGGGACTTCAGAGGGTATACCTCAGGTCCAGGTCCAGGTCGTGAACAATGACAAGCTTGAAGTGAAGCGTGCGATGATGGGGCTTGTCATGGAATATCAGGCAAGGAAACAGGTAATTCCGGTTATTGAAAGCCTGGCCAATTTTGAGTATGAGGTCGCCTCGAGGGTGGAACGCCTTGTCAATCCAAACAAGAAAACAATTGCGATAGCTCAAGGGAACGGGGAACCTTCGTTCGGAGAGATTCAGCAGGTTGACCGCGCGTTATCTGGCAGATACAATTTAATACCGGTGGACTTCTCTTCTCCTGTGCCTGATTCCGTGAGTGCGCTACTCGTAATTCAGCCGACAACCGCGTTCGCTGACTCACAGCTGTATAATCTTGATCAGTACATGATGGACAGAGGGAGGGCGGCCTTCTTCACGAGCATGGTTAACGCGTCGATGCAGAGCCAGTTTGCGACAGACCTCTCTATGAATTTATCGCCGCTCTTCCGCTCATACGGATTTGACGTGAAGAAAGATCTAGTTCGTGACGCCGTCTGCGCCTCCGTGTCAGTTATGCAGAGAGAGGCCGGCTTCACGATGCAGACGGAAATACCCAATCCTTACATCCCGATCATTGGAAACCTCGACAAGTCATTCGTCGTCACCCAGAATCTGCATCAGGTCATACTCCCGTTCGTAAGCGAGATCGATACGAGTTATTCGAAAGCGCTCCATCTTAGCGTTCGTTCATTTGCTGTTTCGAGCACGCGCAGCGGAATACAGAAAGGCGTTTACAACCTTGATCCGACGGTTCAATTCACTAATTCGATGTTTGATGAACACTCCTTGCTCCTCGGGGCTGCGATCACAGGGCCGATTCGTTCCGTGCTTCCGGACACCGGTCGCTTCGCAATTCTTAGCCCGAATAGGAGGGGAAGCGGGAGCGAGAGAATTGTCGTAATAGGGAGCGGTGATTTTGTCCAGGATGCCTTCATGAGCAACCCAGAGAATCTGTCAATCGTTCTCAACACGGTAGACTATTTGACAGACGACATTGGCCTCGTCGCGATACGCTCTAAGACATTCCTTCCGCCGCCGCTTGAGCCTGTCTCGGAAGCGGTGCGCATAACAACCAAAGACCTCATAATAGCCCTTCCACCTTTAATGGTTCTGGCGATAGGTTTATTGTACTGGAGGCGCACCGTTCGGCGTCGCAACGTGTACCGCGATTCACTTGTCCATGAAGGGGAAAGAACTGATGAGCAGGACGACTAAGATACTCTCTGCAATCGTCGCAGTCCTCGCGGGCGTTTACGCGATTCAAAAGTTTACGACTAAGACATCGACAACCCAGACGTCGAGGCCCTTCGCTGATCTTGACACTTCAAAGGTCACCGCGCTCAATGTCAACTTTGGCGAAGACATCAGGCTCCAAAAAGTTGCCGGTAGTTGGAATGTGGTCTCGCCCATACTCTTTCCTGCAGATCCTGGTCAGATGAGTATGGTGCTTACCAGATTGGCATCCAACCCCTCAGCCTCCATCGTGGCCGACAATCTTTCTGACAGTTCGGCATATGGCCTGGGCGGCGGAGCAGGCTCCGTATCAGTCTCTACTTCTAGCGGAAAGTCAATGACGTTCAGGATCGGGAACGCCACCCCTGATCTCAATGGCACATATATCTCGATGGAAGGAGAGCCTGAAGTGTTTCAGCTCGCGACCAACCTGAGACCGCTCTTCGGACGATCCCTGACGGGGTGGAGGGACAAACGGATTTTCAATATTCCTGTATCGGACATAGCCTCTCTCGACCTGGCCCTCGGAGACACACTCTTTCACTTCACAAGAAACGATACGAGCTGGAACGTTAATGGTGTTTCGATCCCGTCGGTAAAGGCAGAAGGACTGGCAGGGGATATAGTGGGAGCCATGGCGACCGGCTTTGTGGATAGTACGCTCTCCCCATCAAAAGTGATGCTGGATTACGGAATTACTTTGTTGAGCAGGGAACACCTGACCGGACAAATATTCAAGTCGGCCGAGTCCGAGTTTTCATTCGGGGAGATGTGTATTTCGAACTCGGCCAACAACCAGATTTATACTATCGCGCCAACTTTTCCGGAATATCTTGTACGCGAGCTCCTTGCCATCAAGAAGGCCTATCTTTCCAGAGAGAGTTCGTAGTTGGTCTGCTGATTCATCGGGATAGTCATTTGAGGCTGACCCGATGAGGCCATGGTGAGGTCCTGCGTCGAAGCGCCATCGATCCTGACGACCCTGCCGTTCTGATAATCAAAGAGCGCCGTTCCGCTTATCGTCCCGGTTCCGTTGATCGCGAATTCAATTCCCTGATAAAGCGTGTTTCCCTGAAGCGTGACTTTGCCTGTGAACGCGATCTTCACGCAGGAGACGCCACCAACCTCTTCCTTGTCGACAAGCTTATAATCTGAGTTCGTGGTGACGCGAATGTTGCCTTCGCCGCCACCGGTGCCGACCGTATCTGTCTTGGTTTTGTTCCAGGTAGAGCCAGGTGCGACCTCCTTTTCAGGAAGACTCAGGAAGAAGCTGCCAAACTCCTTTGCCTCACCGGCCTGCGTTCTGGCAAATGTTGTGTCGAGCCATGTCGAGGAAATCTCTTCTCCGTCCACGCTCACCAGCGTTCGTTTAGTCTTGCCGACAGCGGGGGAAGATGTCCGGCTCGTGTCTCCATTCGGGAGTACGGCAACATTGCTGCTTGAGTCCACTGTGATGTCAAAGGCGATGTTGGCGCCTGACTTCTCGCTTGTCATGGAAATTGACTGGTCTGACGCAACTGATACTTTTGCTTCGTGACCCATCATAGATTCTGTTGTCATCAACGTCGTGTGCGCCTTGTACTTGAGCGGTACCGAGCCAGAGGCTTTGTACTCAAGCTTGTATTGGGCGAACGCCGTCGCGCTCATCAACATAACCGTAAACAAAATTGCCCCTATGGATTTCAATTTACCTCCGATGTGATTTTTATGATTAGTTTACCTGAACTTTATCCTTCCCGTCAGAGAGAACCTCGAGTACCAGCTCGGCTATGTCCTTAACCTGCACCGACTCTGCCTCCTTGGCCTTCACTCCGTCGGTAAGCATCGTCATACAGAATGGGCAGGCCGAGGCGACTACGTCAGGCTTGGTAGACAGGGCTTCCTCTATTCTCTCAATGTTAACTCTCTTGCCTGTTTTTTCCTCCATCCACATCCTTGCTCCGCCGGCGCCGCAGCAGAGTCCCCTGTCCTTAGAGCGCTTCATCTCGACCGGTGGAGCGCCCGCTGTTTCGCTTATTATCTCACGAGGAGCATCGTATATGCCGTTATACCTTCCGATATAGCATGAGTCATGGTACGTGATTCGAGACTTTTGCGGGGAGGTCAACTCCAGTCTTCCGGAAGAAATCAGTTCCTTTATGAACTCAGTGTGATGAATAACGGTATAGTTGCCTCCGAAGTCGGGATATTCGTTCTTCAGCGTATTAAAACAGTGGGGACAGGTTGTAACTATCTTTTTCACCTTGTGTTTGTTAAGGGTTTCAACATTTTCCCGCATCAGAGTCTGCGCGAGGTATTCGTTTCCGCTGCGGCGGGCGGGATCGCCGGAACATTTCTCCTCGTTGCCGAGTATGGCGAATTTTATCCCCGCTGATTTCATGATCTGGCTGAAGGCTCGCGCCACCTTCTGATACCGCATGTCGAAGCTACCCGCACATCCAACCCAGTACAGGATGTCGAAATCATCGTTGACGGACGAGGCAATTGGGACGTCGTATCCTTCCGCCCACTTCGCCCTATCCCTCCAGTTGAACGCCCACACCGTGTAGTTGTTCTCCAGATTGCGGTATGCGGCAGCCAGCTCCGGCGGGAATCTAGATTCGTTCAGAACCAGATAACGGCGCATTTCGACAATGGAGCCCACGTGCTCTATCGTGACCGGGCACTCTTCCATGCACGCCCTGCACGTAGTGCATGACCACAGCTCCTCCTCCGTGATGTAACCGTCCACGAGTGACTTACCGTCGCCGTCTTTCCCGGCGAGTGTGAGCGGAGCCTTCTCCATCGTGCGGTGCCTTATGTCAGTGATGATCTTCCGCGGAGACAGCGGTTTGCCCGTCAAGTTAGCGGGACAAACCGAATCGCAGCGACCGCACTCGGTGCACGTGTACCCGTCGAGGAGCTGCTTCCATGTGAAGTCTTCAACATCGCCCGCGCCGAACCGCGTAATATTCTCCGCTTCAAGATTGATGGGAGTCAACCTTCCACGCGGCGAAAGCCCAGAAAAATATACGTTGAAAATTGAAGAGCCTATGTGGAGATGCTTAGAGTAGGGAAGATAGTTCAAGAAACCGAGGACGATGGAAACGTGCGTCCACCAGAAGAGCTGAAAGAAGGCTTCTTTCCCGTCAGCTGACATTCCCGAGAATAGAGGCGCTAGAAGTGAAGAGAAAAATCTTGCCGATGAGTCAAGCGTGTCCTTGCCCGTAGCTCTCTCAATCGCGATGTGAGCCGCGTTCTGCAGGAACATCGAGACCATGATTAGGAGGATCAGACTGAGTATGAGATTGGCGTCCCTCCTGGCGTGACTTGTCGTCTGAAGACGTTTGACATGCGCAACGTTCCGGCGGATCAAGGCGTAGATGACGGAGAGAATGACGAGCAACCCCAGAAGGTCCTGCAGGAAAACCAAAGGCCCATACAAAGGTCCAAGGAATGCAAACGAAAGATCGACTCCGAAACCCTGAAGGAAAGTCTCGAGAATTGCCGTCAGCAGAACAACGAAGCCCCAGAAAATAAAGAAGTGCATCCAACCGGCGGCTGGCTCACGAAGGAGCTTCTTCTGACCAAAGGCTATTGACAGAACATTCTTCAGCCGGGCAGACGGAGCATCATTCCTGTTTTCCGGTTTGCCAATTCTTAAGTAGCTGACCAGTCTTCTGACATTTTGAAAGAAGAAGGCAAAAGCGCCAATTAGGATAAGTAGGAAAATGATTGTTCTCATTGCCACGACCTAGTTTTGATGAATATATCCTGCCATGGAGATACAATCAATTGAGCTTTTCCTTTCAGGCCACTGCGATATGACCGGGGGAATGGTCCTCGAGCGTTTACAGGTGAGCCATCATATGGTGACCCAACTTAAACTCTAATCAAGATCCATGATTCTGGTAGAATTATGATTAGAATCACCGGACTAATTATTTTAAATGTCGACAATACCGCGCGCTGCGTGGCAGCTATTATACGGTTTGTGGCGCAAAGGAGAGGAAGGCGCAACGACGCCAGAATTTCCAGGCGTGCCACACCTCGTTTACCGGAGTCGAAATAGTGCTCTGGCATGGTCAAGGACGAAGCTGGTGCCTCACAGGATGCCATGGATTCCGAGATGCCCAATCGACACACTAAAAGCACCTCTCAAGCAGGCGCGTAACGGTCAATTTAGAGTCAGTTTTATTGAAATTGAGGAAGAGTGAATTTATATTCATTGCAAATGAATTTGATTACTAAGTTCCTTGGATCGACTTACTGATGGGAAAGATTGTCGCCATAGCCAACCAGAAGGGGGGCGTCGGAAAGACTACTACTACCGTCAATTTGTCGGCCTGTATAGCGGCGCTTGAACACAAGATACTTCTTGTGGACATCGACCCGCAGTCGAACGCCACAAGTTCCCTGGGCTTTGACAAGAACCAGGAACATACCAGCACCTACGAAATCCTCATAGGTTCCTCTACCGCATTGGCGGCGATACGGGACACTTCGCTTTCCTATCTCAAGCTTGTTCCGTCGGATATTAACCTGGTGGGGGCTGAAATAGAGCTCGTCGATGCGGAGAACAGGGAACTCCTCCTCCGCAACGCTCTGTCGGCCATCAGGGACGAATTCGAGTACATTCTTATAGACTGCCCCCCATCGCTGGGTCTTCTGACTGTAAACGCACTAGTGGCCGCAGACAGCGTTCTGGTTCCCGTCCAAACTGAGTACTTCGCCCTCGAGGGACTTGGCCAGCTTCTGAATACCATCTCGCGAGTCAAGCGAAACCTCAACTCAACACTTGAACTCGAGGGGGTGCTTCTGACGATGTTTGACTCGAGGTTGAAGCTTTCCAATCAGGTGGTGGAGGAAGTCAGGCGCTATTTTGAGCAGCGGGTCTTCAATACCGTCATTGGCAGAAATGTTCGCCTGAGCGAAGCTCAGAGCTTCGGGAAACCGATAATCCTTTACGACGCGGCGTCACTGGGAGCAAGGCATTATATGGAGCTCGCAAGAGAACTCCTTGAGAGAAATTCGAACCAGAACGCAGCCCACGAAGGCTCAGGGGTGAAGCCAGACCAGACCGCGGTTCACGACAATAGTAGAGAAGACGCGAATTTATGAAGTCTAATGTAAGGCTTGGTAGAGGCTTGGATGCCCTCCTCAAGAAGGATTCTGACGTCATCCCGGAGGTTGCCTCTCCACCTCAACCTCATCGTGCGCCGGCCAGCTCAATATCCAAGGTGTCGGTCAACCGGATACGCGCAAACAAGCTCCAGCCGAGGAAGGAATTTGGACGCGAGGCTCTTGAAGAGCTCAAGAGTTCCATCAGAGAAAACGGGCTCATTCAGCCAATTACCGTAAGGCGAGTTGAGAGCGACTTCTTTGAGCTCGTATCGGGGGAGCGAAGGTTTCGTGCCGTCTCGGAATTGGGGTTCACTGAAGTGCCCGCTTACGTGCTCCAGGTCGACTCAGACGCCAAGATGCTCGAGCTGGCCCTCACCGAAAACCTTCAACGCGAGGACCTTAACGCTATCGAAGTAGCGACCGGATATCAGAGACTCATCGATGAATGCAGCCTGACCCAGGAGCAGGTCGCTGAGCGCGTAGGGAAGGACCGCGCTACTGTGGCCAATTTCTTAAGGCTTCTTCGACTCCCTGCGGAAATTCAGAGAGGACTCATTGAGGGGAGCATTTCTTCCGGTCATGCGCGAGCGCTCCTCGCGATTGAAGATCCTACTGAAAGATTCCGACTTTTCTCCAAAGTAATGCGCCACAACTTGAGCGTACGCCAGGTGGAAAAGGAAGTCAGGATAATTCTCGGACGTGAAACGAGTAAATCGGAAACTTCCAGGGGCGTGACGCCAAAAGAGGCGGCTTCAAAGGCCCCTACTGACCCCGTCATCCTCGACATGATAGACAAGCTCAGAAGATATTTTGGGACGAAGGTAAAAATTAACTACGGAGATTCACGAAGCGGCGAGATCCGGATCGAATTCTATAACGATGACGACCTTAGCAGGCTTGTTGAACTGATCCTTCAGGACAGGAAGGAGTAATCCAATGAATATTCTTTACACGAAGAGCGCTCCCCAGCCCATCGGTCCTTATTCCCAAGGGGTGGAAGTAGACGGGCTCATTTTGCTTTCCGGCCAGATCGGACTGAAACCTGATACAGGCGAGATGGTACAAGGGCTGGAACAGCAGACTCGTCAGATATTAAGCAACATCAAGGGTGTCCTGGAATCTGCTGGATGCTCCTTCGCTAACATCGTAAAGACCACAATCTACATCAAGAATATTTCCGACTTCGGCGAGTTCAATAAGATATACGCTGAGTATTTCAAGGAGAACCCTCCCGCAAGAACAACCGTGGGGGTGTCAGGCCTCCCCAAAGACGCGCTGATCGAGATAGAAGTAATTGCGCACAGGTAGCAGCTCGGATTTAATTTTTCCTCTTCTGAAAATCACTACGGCCGTCCTTCTCTTCGTCCCGGCGTTGACGAGGGCACAGGTCACAGTCGGAGAAAGAGAATCCGCCCTCTCGCTTACGTCGAGGCTGGGTCTTCAGGGCCCTACATCCTTAGCTGACACGGGGACAATAGTTGCGGCGGGAGATACAACAGGCATTCGAGGAACGACAAAGTCCCCATTTCTTGCGGTTACCTTTTCGATTTTTCCCGGAGGGGGACAGATTTACAATGGAAGTTATTGGAAGGTACCCATCGTATGGGGAGTGCAGGCCTTCTTTATATCGCAGTGGGTCGCGAATAACAGATATTACAAATCTTACAAAGCGGATTACGCTAATTCGATAACTCCATCAAATCCTTACGGTGACGTCAACTACAAGAACTACCGGGATTCTTACCTTGACCAACGGGACTCTTACGCGTGGTATATAGCTGGAGCTTATTTACTCTCGATGCTTGACGCGTATGTCGACGCGGAGCTCTCGGGGTTCGACGTTTCTCCTGGTTTGGCCTTTAATTCACCTCATCCGGCACCCGCAATATCATTTAGGTTGAGATTCTGAATTTCCGCTTCCCCCTCCTGCCTTATCCTTCCCAGAGCGCCTCAACAATCCAATCGCGTAAAAAGTAGCAGACATAAGAAGCCCCGGATACATAGGCTGAATGCCAAGTAGGTATTGAGGATTCATGGTCCCGGACGCGAATATCCCCGACAAGAGCCATAAGAGCGAGACGGACCACCCGAATGTCATCGATAGAAATATGTACTTCCTCCCGACCAATAGTCCCGGGAAATAACTCGTCACCAGCGGGAGCAATAGGCCGGGGACGAATACTGTACCCAGGTCATACCATATTTGAATCACAGATGGGATTAGAATCGCGATCGCGATCGATATGATGGCAGTAATGAGGATGCCGATCTGCGAATAGTGACGAATCTTGTGAGACGATGCGGCAGGGTCGTCGTCACGGCTGAACAATCTGAAGAAGATATCCTTCCCAATCGTAACGGCAGATATGAACGTAAGGCTCTCCAGGCTGGACATAATTGTTGCGAGCATGCCAACGTAGAATAGGCCCTTTACGACTGGGGGCAGGACGACGCCGGCCAAAGCCGGGTAAGACATCGCCGGCTGCGACAGGTGAGGTATGATGGCACGGGCGTATAATCCTGTCATGGAAGTCATAAAGTCAAAGAAAAGCCAGAATATGACCGAGACAAGAATGCCGTACCGCGCAACGCTTCCGGATTTTGCGGCATAGCATCGCTGATGGAAAGCCGGGTCGATCAGGGTCCAGCTTGCTATGAAGAACCACGCTATGATGTATTGCCAAGAATTTCCGCCGGTCAGAGTAAGATGGCCCGGGGGAACATTCGAGGCAATGAAGGAGAATCCGCCGTAGTTGAAATAACAGTAGGGCAGTATTACGCCGAACCCGAGATACATCAGTATGAACTCCAGCGAGTTCGTCTTCACGTCCGAATGGAGGCCGCCGGAATAAAGATAGACTATCGACAGCACGGTCGTAAAGACGACTGACGTTAGGAGTGACCAGCCGGAAATCATCTGCACGATTATCCCAACCATCAGAACATAAGGGGCGGGAGTGACGATGAAGAGAGTCAGGAAGGCTCCCATGCCGGCGGTCGCGTCGCCGTAAGTCTCCCGCAGCTTGTCCGGGATGGTGTGGAGTCTTGCCCTGTGAACCCTTGGCGCTAGAAAGATCGCGAAGAGTATGGCGAAGAAGTAGTACGGCACCCCGAATATGAACCAGTTGGAAATCCCGTATCTGTATGAGAATTCGCCGACCCCGAGTATTCCGCCGTACCACGTCGAAACAAGTGTGGCGACGAATATGGGCAACGTCAGGCTCCTGCCCGCCACGAGATACTCGTCAATATGAGTGCGCGCTTTTCTGGCGGCACGAAAACCGACGAAAACCACGGCGCCGAAATAGAGACCTATGACAAGCCAGTCCGCAACCGAGAGCGTCGCCGTCATGAGTCTTTTATCATGACGAGTATGCCGCCCCTGTGCACACTTATGCTGAAGTTCTCACGATTGATTCTGTTGCTGACCCCGTGACCTCCTTTTTGCATAAGTCCGCCATCGAGCTCGTAGAGAAGACCGTCGCTTGATACCTCGGTGTCGTCGTTCATCGGCAATATTGAAATAGTGTTGCCTGTTGGAAATGATCCGACAAAGGAGTCCGTCACCGGAAAAATCAGGTAGCCGTCATCTGCCAGGACTATCCGGCACTTCCTGGAATATTCGAAGCCGATCTGAATATTCGCAAGGGTCTGGTCTATGCGTCCGCCCGAAAAGGCGGCGACCACGATATTGTTCATTCCGCGCTCCAACATTACGTCCAGGGTCTTCTCCATGTCGGTGTTGTCCTGATTGGCGATCCTGACGATTTCGGCCGAGGCGAGATGATTCCCGGATGAGTCGAGCGAATCAAGGTCGCCGACAATGAGATCCGGCTCGTAGCCGCAGATGATGGCCTTCTGTGCACCTCCGTCAGCGCAGACGACGGATGCGGGATGGGGAACCAGCCGGACCAGACGTTCACGACGCGGCGGATCACCGTTGCAGAACAGGAGATTGTAGTTTTCGAAAGTCATGGCCTCAGAGATTAACTGTGCAGCCAAGGAAGAAGGTTCTCGTGGCGGCAGGGAAGAAGTAAACTCCCTCACCGTGAGAAACGTAAACCCTGTTAAACAGGTTGTTGACGCTAAATCTGAGTTCAACTGAAGAAAGTTGGATGAGATTGGTGAATTTGTATGACAGCCACGCGTTGGCCACGAAGTACGGGTCGACTCGTCGCGATGCCATATTGAAGTTATCCGTAAACTGCGGGCCGACGTATTGGCCGAGCACCATGCCTGTAAAATTACCGAACTCGTAGAGGAGCCTTAAGTTTCCTATGATCTCAGGCGATCCCGATATCTTATTCCCGTCAAGCGATACGCCGGCGGGGACCGCGTTGCCAAGTGAATCGGTGTAGCTCGTGTAATCAATAAGAGTGTTCCTGCTCAGCGCGAGGTTGCCGTAGAGCGAGAAAGCGTGAGACAAGGCGGCGCTTCCCTCTAGCTCGAGGCCGATATGACGTGTCCTTTTCGCGTTGCCGGTTATCGGCTGGCCGTATTGATCCAGTAGACCGTTTGAGACCAGCTCGTTGTAAAATTCCATCCAGTATGCCGTGACCCCGGCCCTGAACCGACCGTCACCGAACCGGTATCCGAGTTCAAAATCATTTAGCGTCTCTGGCTTAACGAGTGGCTCGCCGAAATTGTAAGTCGAATCCGGGTTGAGTGCGAAGTGTGGAGTCTCGCCGCCACTCGATTCATCCGCATTGTAGATGCTGGTCAGCTGCGGCTCACGAGAGGTGCGGCTTACGCTGAAGTACACGTTCGATGTGGACGTCAGATTATAGTTGATGCCGACTCTCGGGTTCAGGAAATGGTATGGCACGTAAAAGTGGTTGCCTACGAACTTCTCATAGTAGAGATCGTACTGCTTAAACTGGTACTCTAGATCAAGCATCACTGTTGCCCGCGAATTGAGGTCGTAAAGCTCGTGGCCGTAAATCGCAGCGACGTCCGTTCGCGCCTTCCACTGGTTGTAGACGTAGCTCGCCGGGAGACCGGGCGGGAGGCCCTGAGCCCATCGTATGGAAGCCCAGTGATCGGAGAAGTTCCGATCAAGCTCTGCTCCGAGCACAAGCGTCCCATCTTCGTGATTGATCGTCAAACGTGGTATCCAGCCATACTGACTCAAACCCACGTAAGCGTGAATGAGGGCGTCTCCCGGATTCGCCACCGGATTGAACCCATATTGGGACGTAATTCGGAAGTAGTTTGTGTCGGCCCACGAGCCATCGTAATCATAAAACCCGGAGCCGAGGACTAAGAACAGAGAGTTGTTCAGCGTGAGAGAAGGGGAGAGCTTCCACTCGTTCAACAGCTCGAAGTGGGGCTGCGAAAAGTTCTCAATTTCTGATGGCCTTCGTGGCACGGCGTAGACCGTATCATTGCCTCCAATAAATCTCCGCATGTTTGGAGAGTAGTTTACCCAGTTGCTGTCTGAATTCCAATCGTCCCAGTTGGAGGTACGCAGGTTTCTGTCGAGAGCGGCGAACCGGGGAAGTCCGAGGTACGAGAGCCCGTCAGAGATCGGCCCTCCATAGATGTTTACGGTGGTCGTCACCCCTTCGTCGTACCTGCTGGCGCTCACGAAGTAGCTGTTGAGATTCACCCAGGAGGACTGCCTGTAGCCGTCTGTAGTGTTTTTGGCGAGGTGAGCGTAAATCGCGTACTTGCCGTCGACGAGACCTGAACTAAATGTGGCCGCATACTTCCTGGTCATCCCGGTCCCGAACAACCTGTGTGCGAGCGAGCCGTCAAACGTCTCGCCAGTGGATCCCGCGCCGAACGAGAAGCTCAGCTTTCTCTCGTCGGCCAGGTTGGTCGTCTCGAGATTAATTGAGCCGCCGATAGCCGGGGCGCCGTAAAACTCATTGCCGGCGCCGCGCTGTACCTGAATGCTCCCTGTGCTCGACTGCAGGTCGGGCACGTCGATCCAGTAAACATTATGATCCTCGGGATCATTCTGCGGAATCCCATTGATCATTATCGATATTCTTCGCTGGTCGAATCCGCGCATCGTGATGTATGAGTACCCCATTCCTTCACCGTTCTCCGAATATTGAATGATGGAGGGAAGTTGAGAAAGAAGGACGGGCATATCCTGCGTCGAGTACTGCTCACCTATTATCTTTCCCGAGAGATTGGCGAACGTTACTGGAGACTTGCGTGCTTGAGCGATCTGGGCAGTGACTATTATAGGGCTCAGATGAAAAGCCTTTCTGCTCATAAGAATCTTAACAGGGGATGACGCCGATTGAAGCCATCTCACAACGCTGACGTAACCAGGAGCACTGACCCTAAGGTAATAATTACCTGAGGGGGAAGAAGAAAGCTGGAATGAGCCATCGACTTTGGTGATTGCGCTGTCTCCAGACTCAGGAATTATGACAGTCGCGTGCGGGATGCCGGCGTCGTCGAGTGAGTCGAGTACCACACCGTATATGGGCTTGCCTTGTTGGGCGTAGCTTCCTGAAGCGACCAAAAAGCAAGAGAATAATATCGCAAGTAATCCAATCTTCATAACTTCTCCTAAAATCAATAAACCGTTTCCTAGTCCAGCTGACAGGCAAACCAACAGCTGAAAAGAGAAACGGCTTCAGAGAAGTAGCGTCCATTTTCCTCCGCTGGAATTACCCAGATCAGGTTCGTAGGGTTTATCTCAGCCATCCTTTGCAGGGATAGCACCCCTAACGGACAGGTGCAATTTAGCGACGCAGAACCCACAATGCAACCTCAAAACCTCCTCACAAAAAAAAATAAGGGACGTCGTACCGCAAACAGGATAGACGGAATCAAAAGAGGAACCGAGACATCGAGAGCGCCGAGAAGAGGGGGTGTCAGCAGCGAATTAGGTAATTTTGATGGAAATGACACCGTTTCTGTGATGGACGAAACGTAAGGTAACATAACACCGATTCTATAACCAGCATACTTAAAATAAAGGAGGAGAAACGGGTTCCGAATCTCCTCCACAGTTACAGCTTCGCTTCGTCTACTGCGGCTTACGTTCTCTCATTTCGCTACCTGAATGTCGGGTCCGGCGAAGATTGTCGGCGCGCCAACTTTCAATGCGGCTGAGTTAAAACTAGGAATGTCCTTCTCTAGTATGCCGTTGAAACTGCCGAGTTCGGTGTGCAGCTCCTTCCCCAATTCGGCAAATGTCTGCATCACCACATCGCTCGGTAGACCGGAATAAGGAGACGTGAAATTATACATCATTCCGGTCAGGCGTGAAGTCAAATGCGTGAAGTCGTGAATGTCATCCTCACCCACGTCGTGCTGGACATCCTTCGAATAAACTGTATCTCTGACGGCCACCAGCTTCTTTTCGACGGAATCCATCCCGTCTATTATAGATTTATACTTTCCGGCCTTCATTCCGGGTTCATCATTGGAAAGAGATGTCCTAATCGTCGAGATTTGTTCTTGTATGTTCCGAATCCGGTTAAGCATCTGATTGAGTGCCGATACTTGATTACGGGACCGAAGACCGGTAGTCGCGTTCGAAGTGAAGTAATCAGATGGAACTGTGAACCTTGGATCCGGGTAGACGTGAGTTTGAACTGTCTGCGTCTTTCCGTCGACCGTGGCGACAATCGTGTATTTTCCCGGCGTGACCATCGGCCCGCCGGTCGAGAACGGATTTGCCTTCGCCGCCATCTTCGCGTCGACTTTGAGCGGTGCCGCGCTCTGATATCTCATGTTCCATGCAAGCCTGTTTATCCCTCTCTTGTCAGGCCCATATAAGGTTGCGACATGATTGCCGGCCGCATCACTGATGTCAAAGCGAATCGGAGTCTTGTGTTCCTTCTCAATCTTAGGTGTAGTCGCAAGAGTGTCGCGAAGATAGTAGTCGAGCATTACGCCGTTCGGCTCGTTCGGCGCGGAGTAAGTGCTCAAATCGTTGAAGGCATCCTTGTATCTGAAATGGTACATGTACGCCGGCAAGGCGCTAAACAGATGAAACGGCTCGGAACTCACCTTACTGTCAAGCTCTTCGAGCGGCGTGATGTTGTCGAGTATGAAAATGCCGTTGCCGTGAGTGGCCACGACCAGATCGTGTGTATGTTTCTCTAACTTGAGGTCGTATACACAGGCCGTTGGGAAGTTGCTTTTGATCTGCTCCCATTTCTTTCCGTCATTCCGCGAATAATAAAGCCCAGCATCCGTTCCTGCGACAAGGAATCCGCGTGTGTTGGGGTCCTCGCGAACGACGTGCACCGGGTAGTCGTCAGGTAATCCGGCTGCAATTGAAGTCCACGATTTCCCATAATTATCTGTCTTAAAGACGTAAGGCTTATTGTTGTTCATCTCGTGGAGATCTACCGTGATATAGCATGAGGCCGGATCGAACGGAGACGGATCTACTTGGTACACGCGTCCCCATTCCGGAAGATGCGGTATTGTCTTCGCGACATTTTCCCAGTGCTGGCCACCATCCTTGGTCAGCTGCACAAGGCCATCATCTGTGCCAACCCATATGATATTTGAATCGAGAGGAGAAATCGCAATGGACAGAATAGTATCATAATTCTCGGCACCGCTTATGTCCAGATTGATCGGACCGCCGCTCGGACGCTGCTTTGACTTGTCATTCCTAGTGAGGTCCGGGCTAATCACCGTCCAATGTTGTCCTCCGTCGAACGACTTGAAGAGGACATTGGCTCCTACGAACACCTCGTTCGCGTCAGTGGCGGAGACAGCTATCGGAGTAGTCCAATTGAAGCGATACTTCAGCTGTGACGGAGGCATGTCGGGCGAATCGTAATAATAAGGTCTGATGTAGCTTGAGAGACCGGTCTTCAAGTCCAAACGCTTCAGATAGCCGTCCTGTGATTCGGCATAGACAATGTTCGGGTCGCTTGGCGCCGGTACTACGTACTCACCGTCACCTCCAGCCACGACAAACCAATTCTGACCGGTGACTCCGCCGCCGTTGAGGTTTGATGACACGCCGTACCACGCATTGTTGTCCTGGAGACCGCCCCCAAGATTGAACGGCTTACTGCTATCGACGGCCACCTGATAGAACTGCTCTATCGGAAGATTGTTTAGGAATCTCCACGTCTTGGCGCCATCGACTGATAAAAACGCACCGCCATCGTTGCCTATGATGATGCGGTTCGCATTATCTGGATCGATCCAGATGGCGTGGTGGTCAACGTGGACATCGCCGTTGACATTCTTTACTGTCTTGCCGCCATCCGTCGATTCGGTGATCAGGAAGGACAGGAAGAAAAGCTTGTTATCATTGTCAGGAGACACTATAAAATTCGAAAAATAAAACGGCCTGACGTCAAGATCATGATTGTTGGTGACAAGATGCCAATGGTCACCTAAATCTCCGGAGTCCCAAAGCATGCCTTTCTTGGATTCGATCAGGGCGTAAACGTGTTCCGGGTTGCTCGGCGCGGCCGCCACGGCGATTCTCCCAAGCATTCCAGTGGGAAGTCCTTTCGTGAGCTTCTTCCAGCTCGTCCCGCCATCGGTTGACCTGTAAAGTCCGCTTCCGTCTCCTCCGTCGTCGAGCATCCACGGGTATCGGCGCACCTGCCACATGCCTGCAAACAGAACCTTCGGGTTGCCTGGGTCCATTGCAAGAGATGATGCGCCTGTCGTATCGTTCACAAAGAGTACCTTCTCCCATGTCTTGCCGCCGTTGGTTGTCCTGAAGACCCCTCTGTCTGGGTTTGGAGCCCACGCCTGACCGATCGCCGCAACAAATACAATATTCGGATCAGTTGGGTCCACAACGATTCGTGAAATCTGACCGACGCCTCTTAGTCCCATGAATTGCCATGACTTTCCCGCGTCAGGGGAAAAATAGACCCCCCGGCCGGTTATGATGTCGTTTCTGAGGTTTGCCTCGCCGGTGCCGACCCAGACGTAGTTGGGATTGGAAGGCGCAAGCGCAATAGCGCCTATCGACGACGTGGCGCCGTGCTTGAAGACCTGTTTCCAGGAGATGCCTCCGTCTATGGTCTTGAAGATTCCTCCGCCGGCCGCTCCTACGTAGTAAATATTTGGTTGACCGGGAATTCCGACTACTGCGCTCACCCTCCCGCCTGCCGCAGCCGGACCGATGTTCCTGAACTTAATATTGTGCAGTACGTCCGTCGTATCATTTTTCGCCGATCCAAAGACGCAAAGCGGAAACAAGACCATCATGCCTATGAGAGCATACAGTCTTGTGGATTTACTGGTACTTGTCATTTGGTCCTCCTCAATGTGTTTTCACTCTATATTGGACGAAGTTATTTCTGTCGCCCGCTCCCTCAACATTGGCTTTCCTCCGTGCGGCGCAGTAGTTTCAAGTGGCTCCCGCATCCGGCCCGGCAATCGGTTGATCCGAAGCCCGGGACTATCACTTCTCCTTCCGTGCTTGCGTTTAGGGAGCACTCATCTCTTCCAGATAAGACGATCCTTTCGTGCTTCGGTTCACAAGCGGAGAGAAAATAATCTATGTGCCAATGCAGTCTCTTTACAGTTGAAAGGTGCCTGGCGACTCTCTCTATAATATTCCTTTTAGCGCTTCCCGTGTAGACATAATGACCGGCTGGAAACAAGTACGTGCCGAGACGGCCAATCGTAGCAACTGTGGTACGCAACGCCACAAAGTAGATCTGGTAGCTAATTAGGCCAGTTGTATCGAGATTTGCCGCATCGCAATGTGATGCATCATCTATTCGGAAGCATCTTGCAAGAGTTTGCGTCAATCCGTTCAGCTGAATGTGATGATCTCGCGCTGGATGATGGACACCACGCGGGGAATTCACCGCAGTTAATTTACCTTCCGACCTGCGTTGTTGATAATGATGCTTATCTTCTGGCCGGCGCGAATTGAGCGTGTTTCGCCGATGCCATTCCACTCAACGAGGTCTTTTACTGAGACGCGGTATAGTTTGGCAATCCTCGAGAGCGAATCTCCCGGCCTTACTCTGTATGCAACGCTCTTGTTAGCAGATTCGGTCGAATCGATATGTTGAGGAAGCCCAGTTATCACTGGTATTGACGTTGAGCTCTGAGGGAGTTTAATGACCCATTCGCCGCGAGGGAGCTCCCGTTCCCGAATCCACGGATTTAGATACTTTACTTCCTTGTAGCTGACACCGTGCTCCTTCGACCACTCAGCAAGGTTTGATACCGTTTCGACAGGAATATCCTGAGTAGACGGCATTGTGTAAAAATCCTTCGGAGTCAGATCAAACCCGTATTTCTTATAATGAGAAATGACCTCCTTCAGCGCGACGATCCTAAAAACGAACCTGGACGTCTCGTCATTCAGGAACAGCCGGTAATAATCCCTGGACATCTGATAATCTACGGTGGATTCAAGTCCGCCCTTCCCCATGTTATACGCTGCCACGGCGAGCGTCCAACTTCCCAAAGAGTTGTGCAGGTCGCTGAGGTAATCGAGAGCGGCATTGGTGGCCTTCTCAAAATTGTACCTTTCATCCACGTACCGATTGACCTGCAAGCCGTATCTCTTCGCCGTCGCCTCCGTGAACTGCCAAATCCCAGCAGCTCCACGGCTCGATACGAGGTTTCTGAGTGCGCTTTCGGCAACGGGAAGGTACTTGAGATCTTCAGGCAGATTCTTCTGTCTAATCCTCTCCTCGATGTAGGGAAAGTACTTCGTACTCCGTTTGAGGTCGAGAATAATCTGGGCGTCCGACAGTTCCACATAGAAGGCCTGCTCCATCCTCTCGCGGACATCCGGTTTCTCGAGAGGCATTCTTTCTCCGCAGAAATTGAGAGAATCCGGTATTCTGTAAACTGACAGGCGACTCACCTGCGGCGACGGTGACGACATTTTCATGGGAGTCGGGTAGAGTTCGAAACCCCTGGTGACAATCCCGAGACCAATCGCAAGGAACGCTAACAAAGGAAGGGCGACAAGCCAGAACCGCCTAGAAGTTGGTGACGTATCCATGTCTGATTCCAAACTCCTTTATTATCTCAACTGCTTCACTCGGCTCGTCGCAAACATGAAAGATGTCGAGATCTTCCTTTGCAATACATCCTTCTTCAAGGGCAGTCTCAGTCATCCACTCGAGCATTTTCTTCCAATACGAGCTTCCCATCAACACAACAGGAAACTTCTTAGTCTTCTTGGTCTGGATGAGGGTTATGGCTTCAGAAAACTCATCGACAGTGCCGTACCCTCCGGGCATGACGACGAACCCCTGAGCGTACTTGACGAACATGACCTTACGCACGAAGAAGTGCTGAAACGTCATAAGCTTGTCTGGATCAATGAAGTCGTTCGATTTCTGTTCGAACGGGAGTTCAATATTGAGGCCAATCGATTCGCCTCCGGCTTCTTTGGCACCGCGGTTCGCGGCCTCCATTAGACCGCCTCCTCCCCCACTGACTATGGCGTATCCAGTCTTTGAGAGCTCAAATGCGACCTGGCGCGTCATCTCATAATACTTGCTGCCCGGCTTCATCCTTGCGGATCCGAATATCGACACCGCCGGGGCGGCCCTGCTCAGAAGGTCAAAGCCGTCCACAAATTCCGACATGATCTTGAATATGCGCCAGATGTCGCGTTGCCGTGCCTCAAGTAGAGACAACCTGTCGCCGTTCTGCGCGTTGTTTATTATAGTGCTCATTTAAATCCTTCCGTCCAAAAAGTTCTTGAGAAGCGCCTTACCATGTTCCGTCATTACCGACTCAGGATGGAACTGTACCCCGACAGTGGGATAATCCCTGTGCCTAAGACCCATGACCAGATCGTCTTCGGTCCATGCGATTGCCTCGAGACTTGTGGGGAAATCATCACGAGATACTATCAGGGAGTGGTACCTGGTGGCCGGAAACGGAATCGGAAGAGAAGTGAAGATAGATCTTCCGTTGTGGAGTATTTGTGAAATCTTACCGTGCATTGGAACCGGGGCCTTGACGATTCGTCCACCAAACACTTCTCCGATCGCCTGATGACCGAGACAGACCCCGAGTATCGGAACGGTCTTATGGAACTCGCGTATGACCTCCTCCGATACCCCGGCTTCGGAAGGGGTTTTGGGGCCTGGAGAAATCACAATTGCTTCCGGCTTCTTCCCGCGAATGTCACCGACCGATATCTTATCATTCCGGGTCACGACGACCTCCGCGCCCAGTTCTGAAAGATACTGGTACAGATTGTAAGTGAACGAATCGTAGTTGTCTATCAGAAGGATCATTTGAAATCCCTGAGGATCTTCAAGGCTTCCAGGTTAGCCTTCATCTTGTTCAGGGTCTCATCGAATTCGCGAGCCGGGTTGGAGTCGTAGACAATACCGGCCCCCGCCTGAAGGTACGCGGTATCACCCTGGACCACATAGGTTCGTATCGCAATGCAAGTGTCCATGTTGTTGTTGAAGTCGATATAGCCGACCGCGCCACCATAGATGCCGCGGGGCGTTTCCTCAAGCTCCGAGATTATTTCCATGGCCCGAACCTTTGGCGCTCCGCTCAGCGTCCCTGCCGGAAAACATGCGGCAAGCGTTTCGACCGCGTCTTTTCCAACGTCTATGCTTCCCACCACGTCCGAAACTATATGCATGACATGTGAGAACTTTTCGACGTGCATGAAATTCTCAACCCTGACTGTGCCGGTGGCGGCGACGCGGCCAATATCGTTTCTTCCAAGATCGACGAGCATTATGTGCTCCGCTTTTTCCTTCTCGTCCTTGAGAAGCCTGGCCGTGAGTACCTCGTCCTCCTCCATCGTCGACCCACGAGGACTCGTCCCTGCGATCGGCCTCATCTCGATCTTCTCGCCGTCTTTTCGCACAAACATTTCAGGCGACGAACCTATGACCGCGATATCCTCCCGTTCCCCGCCACATTGCAGGTAAAACATGTACGGAGACGGATTCAGGCCGCGGACACTGCGGTACAAAAGGAATGGATCCCCCTTTAGCTGAAACTCAGCACGCTGTGAGAGGACGACCTGGAAGATATCCCCGTCGACTATGTAATCCTTCGCGCGCGACACGATTTCCTTATACCGCTCTTTAGTCATATTGAAAGACGGTTCGCCTACGATGCACTTTTCCGCCTGGGATGTGTTCCCATCCTCTTCAGCAATGCGGATAATGTTGTTGAGGTATTGCACGCGCTCTTCTAGTAAAGTCGACAACTTAGACGCTTCCCCTTCGAGCGGGAGGAGCGTCACGAGGACTATCCTCCGTTTGAGGTTGTCGACAGCGATGATGGTGTCGTAGAAATCAAGAAGTACGTCCGGAGCTGATTTGGCGGCTTCGCGTATAGGAACGGCCTCGACGTATTTCACGAAGTCATATCCAAAATATCCAACTGCACCCCCCGCAAGTCTCGGCAAGTTCCTGACTGGAAACACTTTGACTTTGGAAAAGTAGTTTCTTAGCTCTGCTACCGGGTTCGATCCATCATGGAGCTGACGTCCGTCGATAGTCACCCTGCCATTTTCCACCTTGAATGTCGAAAACGGATTGACCCCCATAAAGGAATACCGACCGATGTTTTCGCCCCCTTCAGCGCTCTCGAGAAGGAAGCTTCTCTTCCCCAGCGTCCTGATTTTCATATAAAGGCCGACTGGAGTGTATATGTCTTCCAGTGTCTCGAGGACTACAGGATAGTGCGTGTACCCTGCCGACCTTGCGGCCTTCAGCTCATTCAGGCTGGGGATTCGTTCCGTGGTAGGGGGCATCTGATGGGAATTTCAGCTGAACTTATGGGTCGTCAGAATCTCAGCGGCCTTCTTTACCTGCTCAAGCGTGACATCAAGATGTGTCACAGCCCTTATCTTGCCGGCGCTTCCAGCCGATAGGAGTATTCCCATCGATTTGGCGTCAGCGATGAACTTATCCACATCCTTCACTCCCGACACGCCGAAGATAACGATGTTAGTCTCGACATGTGCGACGTTGATCTCGAAACGTGAAGATTGGGCGAGCATGGAGGCAAACGTCCTCGCCTTCTCATGGTCTTCGGCGAGTCTTTGGAAATTATGCTCCAAAGCATAGAGTCCGGCTGCAGCGAGGACTCCTGCCTGACGCATGCCGCCGCCAAAGATCTTCCGGAACCTCTTCGCGCGCCCGATGTACTCTTTCGTGCCGGAAAGAACAGATCCCACCGGAGCGCCAAGCCCTTTCGACAAGCAGACCGAGACAGAGTCAAATCTGCGGGCATATTCTGAAACTTTGATTCCGGTCGCCACCGAAGCGTTCCACAGCCTGGCCCCATCAAGGTGGTACGCCAAACCGTTCCTAGAAACGACATCTCTTATCTCGTCGATGACGTTCAGCGGATAGATACTGCCGCCGCCCCGGTTGTGCGTGTTTTCAAGGCAGACGAGACGGGTCGGCATCATGTAGTAAACATTTGGCCTGATGGCAGCTTCCACATCCATGGTGTTCATCACACCTCGAACGCCCGGCACTGGATTGAGTTGAATCCCGGACAGAAGGGCCGGTGCGCCCGTCTCGTAGTTGAAAATGTGGGAATCCTTTTCGACTATGACTTCATCGCCAGGAGATGTATGGGTCTTGAGAGCGAGCTGGTTGGACATAACGCCGCTCGGTACGTAAAGGGCGCTCTCTTTTCCCAGCAAACCCGCCACAGTCTCCTGAAGCCGATTGACAGTCGGGTCCTCACCGAACACGTCATCGCCGACCTCCGCATCTGCCATCGCCTTTCGCATTTCCTTGGTCGGCCGGGTGACGGTGTCACTTCTTAAATCAATGTAGTCCGTTGGAATAACTCCTCTTTTCTCTGATTTTTAATTTAAGAAAAAGTGCGATAAGAATTGACGCTGCCGAAATTATTTCCGCCAAGTGCGGGATCCAGTTGCCGTGAGCGGCGTAAAAAGTTATATCCCTGTCGATCGGGATGTTTTCTGTGACAGCGGCCACCTCACCATATTGAGTTGGCCTGCCGATATATCTGCCATAGGGGTCGATAAACTCGGAGATACCCGTATTGGCGGATCGGACCACTGAACGCCTATTCTCAACGGCACGCATTATCGCATAAGCCGCATGCTGGTACGGCCCTGAAGTATTCCCGTACCAGCCGTCGTTTGTAATTATAACGAGAAAGTCAGCCCCCTTTTTCGAAAATTCTCTCACGAATCCCGGGAAAATACTCTCATAGCATATAACTGTCGAGAACTTTCCTCCTTTTGGCAGTTCAAATATCGTGGTATCCGTGCCACGAGCCCAGTTGCTGATGCCTACCCCCCATTTCAACGGCTTAATCAGGAACGGAAGGTGATCCGCATATGGAAGCCTTTCCGCAAACGGAACCAGGATAACTTTTCCATAGGTTTGGTAAGTCGTAGAGCCAGGGAGGAAGAGAGCTGCGCCGTTGTAGGCATCATAGTATTCGTGCACAAAATCGTCGTAGTGACTGCTCGGCCTGGCATCACTGCTATCCTTGTAATAGCGCGCTAGGGGAAGCCCGCTTAGAAGTGAGATTCCGGTGGTGTCCACGAAGGTCTGCAACTCATTCCGGTAAAAACTGAATTGAGGGAGAAGAAGGTAAAATGGAATCGCGGTCTCCGGCCAGACGACTAAATCTGCCTGATGATTCAGAGCTTTGTAAGTCTCTTTTTCATATGAGCGAAGAATCTCGGAAGGACTCCCAACCCATTTTGCGTAAGGGTCGATGTTTGGTTGAATAATAGTAACCCTTAACGTCTGCGCCGGCCTCTTCTCCCCCGCGGTTGAGAGCACTATCATGCCGTAGATTTCCGGCGCGATAATTAAAAGAAGTGCGAACAAAACAGAGCCTATGACAGACCATCTGTTTGCTCGAAAGTCATCGATGAACTTCATCAATGCGAAGGCGATGACGGCATTGACAATGAGTATCTGAAGAGAGATCCCAAATAGGCCCGTAAAAGAAGCAAGCTGGATATCTGGTAAATTATAGCACTGAGAATAGCCGATCGTAAGCCATGGAAAGGCGACCTGAGTGATCGAGTGAAGGTACTCGAATGAGAGATAAATAAACGGGAATATAAGCACCGCCGTCTGCCCAAAGCGTTTCCTGATAAATCTATACGCAAGAACGGGAATGGCAAAGAAGAGCGGATGACCGATCACGAGAGCCGCCCCCGCTATCATCATGAACGGGTCGGCCTCCTTGCTCCAGCCACCGACCCAGTAAAGCCCAATTATGTTGAACACGAGAAATCCAAAATACGAGAGCTTCAGCGCTTCCTTGTGGCTTTCTACGTGTTCGAGCGCGAGAAGAAAGGGCACGAAGCCGACGAACGCCAGCAACCCGAGATGAAACGGCGGGAACGCCGCACCGAGGAGGACGCCGGATAGCGTCGCCAGAACCATTTTTGAGGCGCTCTTACTTCCCGACATCATTTGTTCTGGTTCGCGAAAACGTAGATTGGATTTGAGAGTATCCATGGATAAAGACGATTCAAAAAGAAAGGAAGCATCGCTCGCTTTTGAAATACCTGAACCCTATAGACACCTGGCTCCGTAAGCGAGGTTCTAATCGTGCCAAGCTTTTTGAACTCCCCAACAATCCTGCCGTTCCTGATCAGCTCAGTCTCCACGTCATTGCTGTCCGGGAGGACTATATTGATATCACCGCTTCCTCTCAATAGGAGAGAGTCGCCCATCAATGCTACTCTTCCGCCCGATGTCGCAGTAAATATAAATCCTCTGGCGGACTCGAGGCCCGAAAAGGCCGTGTAGGAATGTCCTCGTCTGATCGCATCCAGAGTTATCTCGCGGTCGTGATTGTATTGCGCGTTGTAAGGAACTGCCGACACTATGACCGTATGAAGTAAGTTAAACTGACTTTCGTAAGTCAAAAACTTTCCAACGTCATCTTCTTCACCTTTGCCGCTGCCCGTGGCGCCTAAGCCGGACAGAGCTACAACGCGCGACGTTTTATTCATCGCGTCAAATTCATTCACACGCTTTTCCGGAAACTTTATTAAATAGTTCAGGACACGAGGATCAATTGAGAAACCTATGTAAGCTCCGAAAAGCTTGTTTATGTTTAAGAGGTCAAACATTCCACGCCAAGAATCGCTGAAGTTATAAATCTCGATTCCCCCGACAAAGGGTCCGCTCTGGGCTGCCTCAGAAGGCATTTCATGACCCGGCTTGAGAACGACCATGCTTCCCTGTCTCTTCGCACGTTCAAGCGATGAATCGAGCGTAACGCCATGACCAGGCAAAAGTGGAACGCTGTCGCCAAGCACAATATACCGCAAGTCTCCTTGATCCGGCCGGAGCTCGACGGCAGGTATCATCAGTGTCATTCCCCAACGCTTGGTCCATCCATCTTTGAATGGCTCAACCGTATTACGGTCTGTTACGATGGCGAAGTGGAGCCCCATCGAGTCACAAATAGTCCCTACCCTCTCATATGATGCGGCGCCATCCGAATAAGCGGTTCGAAGATCGACCACACCTGAATATTCGTAGTAATCGCCAAACTGAACCGGGCTATATCTGCTGACGTGATACGCCATAAACGGGTTAAACATGGATACCACAATGATGCCGCCGATTACGAGACCGACCGTGACTGTCACACGCTTAAGCATGCCTGCGGTTCCAGAAGAACTTTAAAAGTGAGGCCGCCACTACAAGGATGATGAGGGCGATGATCACGGTTCCATAAATGTCGAGATAACCTTCCAGTGCTTTCCAATTATGTCCAAGCGTAGCACCGCCGTAGACGAGTATTGTGTTCCACAAAAGGGCGCTTACGGCGCAGAGCGAGATCGTCACAAATGCGGGAAGCTTTGAGAGGCCGGCAAAGAATGAGATAATAGCTCGAGTGCCTGATAAGAAGCGGTTGGCGACTACAATTCCATAACCGTACTTCTTAAACCACCCCTCGGCCTTCGCGATCTTCTCAAACGGAAGGAAGCCCGGTCGCCTCGCGTCAACAAGCTTTCTACCGAGAAAGAAGCCGACGTAATACATTACGATGAAACCCGTTGTGCTTCCGAGGGTCGTGAAAAGGATTGCTGATACCGGACTCAGTTTTCCAACCCCCACAAGTGAGCCGCCAAAGGCAATTATCAAGTCGCTCGGCGTCGGGGGGAACAGGTTTTCCAGAAACGCGAAGAAAAAAAGCGAAAAGTAGAGATATGATGCGTCAGTGTGGTTGAGCGCTGCAACCAGGCTGTCTATGTGGGTCACGGTTCTTCCATCAGCACGGTGGCAAAACACGCAATGGCATTCTTCCCGATTAGTGTTCCTTCTGTTGTCTTGGCCTTCACCGACACTCTGTCTGAAGGGACCGAACAGTCGGAGGAGATCGCCTTCCGAATGGTTTCGTACCATCCGCTGAGCTTTGGCCGGTCTGCAACAATCACCAGATCGAGGTTTGCCAATTTCAAGCCCGCCGCGGCCGCCCTTTCAAGAGAAAACTCCAATATGACTCTGCTGTCTATGCCTTCCGTCTTCTTGTCATCGTCTCGGAAAAACACCCCTATGTCGCCGGCCGCGCAAGAACCGAGTATGGCATCGCTCAAGGCATGAAGGACCACGTCTCCATCCGAATGCCCACGGAGGCCCATCGGAAAATCGACCGCCACTCCGCCAAGCTTCAGCGGCTTTCCTTCAACCAATTCATGCGCGTCAAATCCGAAACCTATTCTCATAAGCCCCTGAAGCCCTCGAATTCGAAGGTGGGGTCCTCCCACTCCACTCGCACGTCGGTGACGTGTGCAGACATCGGCCCCCTGCGAAGCTCCTTCATGAACTCCTCGACCAATCCGCGCTCCCCTTCGGCCACAACCTCGACCCGCCCGTCGCTCAGATTTTTCGCGAAGCCTCTGATGCTTAACGCAGCAGCCTTGTGCATGGCGAAGTATCTGTAGCCTACTCCCTGGACAACACCGTCGATGAAGAGATGAGCCCTGGCTTCAGGCATGAGAGAGACTCCTTTTTATAGACTCAATAACTCCCGGAAGCTGCTCAGCGACAAATGTCAGCGAGTAGAACCCATTTCTTCCTCCGCCTTTGGCTCCGAAGACAGATCTCAGCTCGTTGAGTAGCAATGTCGCTCTTCCCTCGTCCGACTGAAGATTGAGGTTCATGAAGCACGTGCTCTGCTCGACGCGATAAAAGATAAAGGAACCGACATGTTTTCTTGCGACACCACTCGCTGCGAACTTGAGTTCTTCAGTTGACTGAACAAGAGTTGAGAGGTCCGTCACAGTCATTTCGGGGTTCGCTCTCCCGATTTCGGCCGCCAGTTTTTCGCAGAGCTGTTCCAGTATTCTCTCAGAAAGCGCCTTAAGCCTCGCATCACGTTCCTGAAGCTGACTCACTGCGCGTGCTGCGGCGAGGGGGAGATCGTTAATGCCGGAAGACAACAGTCGCGAAGCGTCCCGCGCTGCACTCAGCAGCTCATAATACCTCCTTCGAGCTCTCCCACCACAATAGAATTCGATCCTCGTCAGGGCGCCCTTTACCCTCTCCACATTGCCCGTAATGACAGTTCCGACCTCGGAGGTATGAGTGCAGTGCGTCCCTCCGCAGGCAGACATATCAAATCCTTTGACCTCAACTATCCTTACCGTGCCATCAACCTTGGGTGGTTTCCGGAGGTTGAACTTGGTTATATCATTCTGATCCGCAAAGTGTACCGAAATGGGTCTGTCCTCTTCTATGACCGAATTGACGGCCCCGACGGCTTCCTGAATTTCGCTTTCCGTTGGAGTACGCGAGAGATCTATTGAGCCAGCGTAGTCACCGAGGCGGGAAGAAACCGTTTGAACGTCGAACAGTGTGTCGAAGGCCGCGGATAGCATATGCTGCCCCGTGTGCTGCTGCATGTTTCCGAATCTTCTCGTCCAGTCAATTGTGCATGCGACGACCTCATTGGAGGGCTTTCTTTCGACAAAATGGTACACTTGGCCGTTGTCCTCGTAAACATCGGTCA
Source organism: Bacteroidota bacterium (assembly GCA_021812985.1). Classification (GTDB taxonomy): domain Bacteria; phylum Bacteroidota; class Ignavibacteria; order Kryptoniales; family JAKASW01; genus JAKASW01. Next base: position 69,806 of record JAKAMG010000007.1, on the reverse strand, counting down.
CCGGAATCCCGTCTATGGCCCCTTCATCGTGTTCCTGCCCTCCTGACGTCGGATAGAAATAGCTCTCGTCAAGGAGTAGCGCCACCCCACTGTCTTTAGGAACCGCCTCTACGATTCGCGCCGTGAATTCTCTTGTGTATGGGTCCAGATAATAAGGTCTCACATATTCCCTCGGGTAACGGGTTCCTGATGGATCACAACCTTGGATATCTGCGGGAATTCCCTTGTGATTTGTTCTTCAAGCTCATTTACAATCCTAACAGTCTCAGCAAGTGAGAAGGTTTCCTTAAATTGACAGGCCATCCCGACTCTCATGCCTGAACTGCTCTCAGTGAAATTGAGATTGGTGCAGGATACGATTTCGTCCCTCGAGTCCATGTATTCCAACAGCCTCCGCGGAAGATTGTCGTCTCGTGTGCCAGTAGAAGAAGCCTTTATGGGCTTATCCGCTGTAGAGTCGATGTGGATGAAGATCTGATCGATGTTGCTCAACTGAGAACGGATTGCCTTCTCTAGGAGGTCCGCTTCCTCGTGAGCTTTCTCTATGGAAGCCTCCTGAGAGACCTCCAAGTGAAGGTCGACGACGCCTCCTCGTTCCGTCGAATAAACTTCCACCGCGTGTATCTTGCTCTCGCATCGTTCGGCAGCCAGGCGGATTTTGTCGAGCATGGATTCGGTACCGGTTTCCATGGGCTCGGCGTGCACGACCACATCAATTCCATCCCTTATCGCGCGGACGCGTTGCTCAATACCGTCCATCGCCTTGTGGGCACGCTCGAACGGTAGGAGCCTGTCGAGACCAACCACCATGTCCACAAACAATCTTCCACCCGAATCGCGTACCCGCAACTTCCGCAGCTCCAGCGGCTCGTATGCCTGGAGTGCTGCGTGACGTATCTTCGCGACCAGGTTCGGATCTGGACTTCTGTCGACGAGTACGTCCAATGAACGTTTGCCGAGTCTGAGGCTGATTATGACCACGATAGCTGAGACCCCCAGAGCCGCGGCGGGGTCAGCAAACATAAATCCGAGACGAGCGCCGATGAGGCCGAAGATGACAACGCTTGAGCTCAAAATGTCTGTCGAAAAATGAAGCGCATCCGCTTCTAAAGCCTGACTATTGTATTTCTTAGCTGCCTTAGAAAGGATTCGAGAACGCGTGAAATCTACGATGATCGAAGTGGCCATCACGATGAAACTCCACGTCGTTACTTCGATCTCGACATGCTTCATAATTAACCTGCTTATCGCTTCTCTTGCGATAAGGAAACAGGTTACGAGAAGAAGGATCGTTTCAAAGAGGGCGGATATGTTTTCAAACTTGCCGTGACCGTAATGGTGCTCCGAGTCGGCTGGCTTATCTGCGGCCTTGACAGCGAAGAAAGTCATGCCCGCAGCCATAAGGTCAAGGCCTGAGTGGGCAGCCTCGCTGAGAATTCCGAGGCTGCCCGTCGAAAGACCTACTACGAGCTTAAATGAGGTAAGAAAGATGGCGGCAACCACCGAACTCATTGCCGCCGAGATTTTTTCGTGAGACGATGATTTCGTCAATCCGGGAAAACTTCCCTTCTCTCAACGGGTCTGTCGGTGTCCGTCAGAACTTGACGTACTTGTCCACCACGGACTTCGTGTTCTGCGCGTTGAGCTTAAGGAAGAGGAACTCGAATCTCTTCTCGAGTTCGGCATTCGCCATCTGGAACCAGTCCTTCCCGAGATTCCACATCTGCTCCTTGAACGGGCCGAATCCCTTCTTGCGGGTCTTGTAGATGAACTGTTCGTCGGTCATGTCAGGCTTCTTTTCATCGGCCATATTCTTGCGGAGGTACTCATAGACCTCGTTCCGGAACTCCTTCGGGAAAAGATCGTACAGAAGGTTCTGGAACCCGGTCGCAAGGTGAATCTCTGCCGTTCCGACGCCAGGGAACTTGTCGAACATTTCCTCTGGAAGGGTTGAAGCGCCGTGCTGAACCGCGCCCGCCATACCGTACTCTTTTCTGGCGATGTTGGAAATATCTCTCAGGACTTCGAAGTCGATCTTGACCTGTGCCACTGAACCATCTGGCAGCGGTACTCCACCGTGGCTCGAGCCTGTCTGCACGCTAATCTTGCTTATGGTTTTGGCGCTGGCCTTCCTTGCGGCAAGGGATTTCACATAACCCTGCATGTACGCACGGAACTCATCAGGGGTCGAATTCTTTCCACCCACTTCGCCAATTTCGCCACCCACCGAGATCGTGACGCCGGCAGGTTCAAGCTCGCGTATGAGCGCCGTCATCTCGGCGGCCAACTCAAAGTTGTTCCGCTGCTGCTCCTCCGTCGTCTTCTTGCTCAGGTCGACTAGCGTCGATGAATCAATGTCAATGTTGTAGAACTGGGCAGCGATAGCCTCTTTTATGAGCGCACGAATCGACTCCGTCTCCTTCGCCGGGTCCTGCGTAAACTTCTTCGCATTGAACTGAAAATGGTCGCCCTGTATGAAGACGGGTCCGGAATAGTTTTCCTTCACTGCGGCAGCGAGAATGCAGGCCGAGTACTCATCCGGGCGCTGGTCGGTATAGCCCATTTCGGACTTTGCTATTTCGAAGACAAAGGGGCCGATGCTGTTCTTCTTGGCGACGCGGAACATAGCGCGCGCAAAGTCATAAGTGATGCCTCTGACGTTAACGGCCGGTACGGTAAATCCGGAAACCTCGCCGCGCCCAAAGGCATCGTAAAGCCCTTGAATTGACGCCGAGCCACATCCGAGCGTCTTTGCTAAATCCCTTATGAGCCAGCGGCTCTTCGACTTCACTTCCTGGTCAGGATTGAAGACTGATTCGTAAACGAGCGTGTCTATAGCTGAGCTCCGGAGCTTTTCGGCGTTGGCAACTTTGGCCTTCTGCCATCCGTCAACCTCGACAATTCCTTGCAAACTTTTCTTTAACTCTTCAACGTTCTTAAGCATTATTTAAACCTCCAAATGTATTCCTTAGAAAGTTATGAAAAGGGGGCATCGCATACAACATTCTCATTTCGATTTTCGGATACGCGCGGCGAAACTCCCGTCCATATCATGCCTGTGCGGAAACGTCTCGATAAAACCTTCCTTGCTGACGAAGGAGTGATCAACGAACGCTTCGGCGGATTCAAGCGTACATTCCGGATGCCTCCTGAGAAAGTTCTGAACCACTTCCTGGTTTTCTTCGGGCTCAACCGTGCAAGTGCTGTAGACGAGCACTCCGCCGGGCTTGAGAAGTTTGCCTGCATTCTCTATGATCTCCGTCTGAATTGCATGAAGCAATGCAATGTCCTCCGGTTCGCGCTTCCATTTCGAATCAGGTTTCTTCCTCACCACGCCGAAACCTGTGCACGGTGCGTCAATGAGTATTTTGTCATACTGCACGGCGTCCGAAAATTTCGCTGCATCAGCGACAACAATCTTCGCATGGTTATATCCCATTCTCTCGACGGCTTCCTGTACGAGTTTCGCCCTGTTCTCGTATTTTTCCACCGCCGTCACGTCGGCCTCGCCCCTCGTGAGTTCAAGTATATGAGTTGTCTTGCCGCCCGGGGCCGAGCACATATCCAGCACTCTCTCCCCCGGCTTCGGGTCGAGGAGTATGGAAACGAGCCCTGCGCTCTCGTCCTGGACGGCAAACTGCCCCGCCCTGAAAGACTCAAGCTCCCCGATGCGGGATAGCCCGTCGACATAGAGGAAGTTCTGTATGAAATGCCCTCGGCTGACGTTAAGCCCCTTTTCCTCGAACTGCCTAGAGAGTTCCTCGGCACTTATCTTCCCGGGGTTGACTCTTATCGATAATCTCGGCCTTTCGTTCAACGCGACGAGAAGCTGTTCCGTCTCGTAAACACCGAACCGATCTACGAAGCGACGGACAAGCCACGTAGGGAACGAGTGAACAATTGAGAGCGACCGAATGGGATCGTCTTCGATCGATGGATACTCTATTGTGTCAAGTTTTCGGATCGAAGTGCGCAAAATCGCGTTGACAAGATTTGCGAGGAATTGGCCTCTCAATTTTTTGACGAACTCGACGGCCTCATTCACCGCCGCCGATTGTGGTACGCGCTCAAGGAACATGATCTGGTACATGGCAATCCTGATCGCGTTCTTTATATTGATGTCGAGCTTTGAGTAGTCACCTCGGTAGAACTGCGAGATGACGTAGTCTATCCGCATCTTCCATCTGATCGTTCCATTGACAAGCTCAGTAAGGAACGATTTGTCAAGCCTGCTGAGTTCGGCGTTCTTCAGCTCAAAATCGAGGAGTTTATCCAGATAAGAATCGGTTCGCTCGACGCGATTGAGGACTTTAACTGCTACCTCACGGGCAGTCTCATAAATCACGATATCGGATTCCTCACGCGGATAATTCCTAAACCTCTTAGGTTGTACCATCACTGCACCCCTTAAATTTTCGTTTGCTGCGGTCTTACTTCCGTCGAAGCAATTACATGCCCGGTGTACTACAACATTGCTTCGGCGGCCTTATCAGATCAACTGCTTGCACGTGGCCAGCCGGAAATCTATTTGGAAAGAGGCCCGGGTGTTATGGAGGCCCCAGGTTACAAACCCAAGCACCTCTCGTCCCCGGACCAGTAACCCAAGGACTACGGTTTAAGAAAAGGGAGTATTACGCCCCTGTCTTCTGCTTCTTTCCATATTTCTGCATGAACTTCTCAACTCGCCCCGCCGAATCGATCAGCTTCTGCTTTCCCGTAAAAAACGGGTGACAGCTTGAACAAATTTCAACTTTAAGAAACTGTCCAGGCTCGGTTGAACGCGTCTGGAATGTATTGCCACACACGCAAGTTACTGTCACATTATGATATTTGGGATGAATTCCACTTCTCATTTTTTCTCCTGTTCTGCAATAAATCTATAAAAACCGCCTATAACTTCCAAATTTCGTCATAGGCGGCAGCTTTCAAACTTGAAATGGTCAGTTACTTCAACATCTGGCGGAGGACCGTCTGGAGTATCCCGCCGTTCTTATAGTACTCGACATCCACGTGGCTATCGAGACGCGCAATCGCCTCAAAACGTGTCGTTTTACCTGAATCCGAGGTCGCTGTAACCGTCAGCTTCTTGTGAGGTGTCAGACTGTCAGCGATTCCTGAAACTGCATACTTCTCTTTTCCAGTCAGTCCGAGCGTCGTCGCGTTTTCCCCTTCCTTGAACTGAAGCGGGAGAACGCCCAACCCAACCAGGTTACTGCGGTGAATCCTCTCGTAGCTCTCCGCTATGACCACCTTGATGCCGAGCAAAAGGGTACCTTTGGCCGCCCAGTCGCGAGAGCTTCCACTCCCATATTCTTTTCCGGCAATAACAAGAAGAGGCGTCTTCTCAGCCTGGTACTTCATTGAAGCGTCGTAGATCCACATCTTCTCACCATCCGGCAGATGAAGCGTCCAGGTTCCTTCGGTGCCTGGAAGAAGGAGATTCTTGAGACGGATATTCGCGAATGTGCCGCGTACCATGACCTCGTGATTTCCGCGGCGTGCGCCGTATGAGTTGAAGTCTTTCGGCTGTACGCCGTGCTCAACCAGATACTTTCCGGCGGGACTGTTTGCCTGTATTGATCCCGCGGGCGAAATGTGATCGGTCGTCACCGAATCTCCGAGAAGCGCGAGGACTCTGGCCCCTTCGATATCTTTCAGCGGCGCCGGTTCGAGCGGGAGATTCTGGAAGAAAGGAGGCTCCTGTATGTAAGTTGAGGTCGAATCCCAGTTGTAACTGCTTCCCTGCGGAACGTTCAGGCCCTGCCAACGCTGGTCGCCATCGAAAACGCCGGCATAGCGCGAACGATACATCTCCGGACGGATTGACTTGCGCAACACCTCATCAACTTCTTTCTGATCCGGCCAGATATCCCTGAGGTAAACCGGCTTTCCATCTCTTCCATTGCCTATGGGGTCTGTCATCGGGTCGAAATCCACGCGTCCGGCCAATGCGTACGCCACGACGAGAGGCGGAGATGCGAGATAGCTAGCTTTCGCGTTGGGGTTTATCCTTCCCTCGAAGTTCCTGTTTCCGCTCAGCACCGCGGCGGCGACAAGACTACCCTTTTCTATTGCAGATGATATTTCCTCGTCGAGCGGACCACTGTTACCGATGCAGGTCGTGCAGCCATAGCCGACAAGATTGAAGCGGAGCTCCTCAAGCGGCTTCAACAGTCCGGCGTCGCCAAGGTAGTCCATCACAACCTGTGATCCGGGAGCAAGGCTTGTCTTTACCCAGGGCTTTGGCTTCAGTCCGTACTTCTCGACGGCCTTCTTCGCCAGAAGTCCCGCCGCGACGAGTACGCTCGGGTTTGAAGTGTTAGTACAGCTTGTTATTGCCGCGATGACGACTGAACCGTTCCGCAGTTCGAAGCTCTCGCCGCCCTTTCGAACGGTGACTTTCTTTTCCGTGTCTTCGCCCTTCACTCCAAAACCTCGTTCGGCAGTAGGCGCGACGAGAGACTTTGCGAATGAGGCTTTCACGTCTTTCAAAGCTACCCTGTCCTGCGGGCGCTTTGGTCCAGCCACGCTCGGCTCTATCTTCGACATGTCAATTTCCACAACGTCGCTGTATACAGGATCCGGCGTACCCTTCGTCCAGAAAAGTCCCTGCTCCTTGCAGTAAGCTTCGACCACTCCCACCTGTTCGTCTGAGCGACCCGTCAGCCTCAGGTATTTCAGAGTCTCCTCGTCGACCGGGAAGAATCCCATTGTAGCGCCGTATTCCGGTGACATGTTGCTAAGCGTGGCACGATCAGGAAGGCTGAGCTCACCCATTCCAGCGCCGTAGTACTCGACGATCTTTCCGACGACGCCTTTCTTCCGAAGCACCTGCGTGACGGTAAGGACGAGATCTGTGGCCGTCGCCCCTTCTGGGAGTTTTCCCGTCAGCTTGACGCCAATTACTTCCGGGGTAAGCATGAAATAGGGTTGGCCGAGCATCACCGCCTCTGCCTCGATTCCGCCCACGCCCCAACCAAACACACCAAGACCATTCACCATAGTAGTGTGCGAGTCAGTGCCAACCAGCGAATCCGGAAAGGCTCTGAGTTCGCCATTCTGATTACGCGTCTCTATAACACGAGCCAGATACTCCAGGTTAACCTGGTGTACGATTCCCGTGTCGGGGGGCACGACGTTGAAGTTTCGGAAAGCCTTCTGACCCCATCTGAGGAGGGTGTAGCGTTCAACGTTCCTCTTGAACTCGAGGTCCGCATTGAACAAGAAGGCATCGTCAGAACCGAACTTGTCGACCTGAACCGAATGATCTATGACAAGCTCAGAAGGTATAAGCGGATTGATTTTTTCCGTGTTGAGATTCCGGCGCTTGACTTCGCTTCTCATTGCCGCAAGGTCCACAACCGCTGGAACTCCGGTAAAATCCTGGAGAAGTACTCTCGCAGGCATGAAGGCTATCTCCTTTTCGGGGAGATGCTTCCCGTCCCACTTCAGGAGAGCTTCAACGTCAGAGGCGGTGACTATCCTGCCGTCCTCATGCCTCAGAATGTTCTCCAGGAGTATTCTGATCGAGAAAGGAAGTTTTTCAACGCTGAAGTTCTGGTATTTCAGTGATGGGAGATGAAAAATCTTGAAAGAAGAGTTTTGGGTCTTGAGATCTCTTTTCGTGTCAAATGAGTTTGAAGCAGCGGCCATTGGAATCACTCCGATTTTTTTGCGATAAAAACCGGTAGAATCTAATGAAACGGGCCAATCCGTTCAATGAAGAGGAAAAAAAAGCCGCCCGAAGGCGGCTTCTAAATCTGCTGATATTTCCAGAACTGATCAGATATCGTAGTAAAGCATGAATTCGTAAGGATGAGGCCTGAGGGCAACCTGCTTCACTTCGCTGGCCATCTTATACTTTATCCACGTGTTGATAAGGTCCTCACTGAAAACATCGCCACGGAGGAGGAACTCATGGTCGCGCTCGAGCGCCTTGAGTGCTTCTTCAAGTGAGCCGGGAGTCGACGGAACGTTCCTCAGTTCCTCCGGAGAGAGATCGTAGATATCCTTATCTAGCGGCTCGCCCGGGTCGATCTTGTTGATGATACCGTCGATTCCTGCCATCAGGAGAGCCGGGAACGCGAGGTACGGGTTGGTGGAAGGATCAGGAACGCGGAACTCAATGCGCTTCGCCTTCGGACTCTTGGAGTACATCGGGATTCTTACGGAAGCCGACCTGTTGCGCTGGCTGTATGCGAGGTTCACCGGTGCTTCGAAGCCAGGCACCAGACGGTGGTAGGAGTTCGTCGTCGGGTTGGTGATCGCGCAGAGCGCGGCCGCGTGCTTCAGGAGCCCGCCGATGTAGTACAGCGCCATCTCGCTTAGGTTGGCATAGCCGTTTCCGTAGAAGAGAGGCTTGCCGGCTTTCCAGAGACTCTGGTGGACGTGCATCCCGGAGCCGTTATCACCAAAGAGAGGCTTCGGCATGAATGTCACAGACTTCCCATGCTTCGCCGCTACGTTCTTAGTGATGTACTTGTACGTCATCAGACTGTCAGCCATCCTGGTGAGCGTGTTAAACCTCATGTCGATTTCAGCCTGTCCTGCCGTCGCCACCTCGTGGTGGTGAACTTCCACGTCTATGCCCACACGCTTCATCGTGAGGACCATCTCCGAACGGATATCCTGGAGGCTGTCGACTGGGGCAACCGGGAAGTAGCCTTCTTTGCTGCGCGGTCTGTAACCGAGGTTCTTCTTATCGTTGCTAGCGCTGTTCCATATCCCTTCGTCGGAATCGACCTCGTAAAAACCACTGTTCATCGTCTGACTGAAACGGACGTTGTCAAAAATAAAGAACTCCGCTTCAGGTCCGAAGAAAGCTGCGTCAGCCAGACCCGTGGACTTCACGTAAGCTTCCGCCTTGTGCGCGATGTAACGGGGGTCTCTTCTGTAAGGTTCGCCGGTTATGGGGTCCTTCACGTCACAAATAATGTTGATGGTCTTGTGGGCAGTGAACGGGTCTATGAAATATTCCGTCGCGTCCGGGATCAGTACCATATCGCTTTCCTGAATCGCCTGGAATCCGCGAATGCTTGAGCCATCAAAGCCGACACCTTCATCAAACGAATCTGCCGTCAACTGGCCCGGAAGAATTGAGAAGTGCTGCCATTGTCCCGGAATATCGGTAAATCTCAAATCAACGATTTCAACTCCGCTGTCCTTGATGAACTTCAGGAGCTTGTCAATCTCAGAAGCTGACCTGGCACCTTTTGCCATTTGTTTCTCCTCGAATTAATTATGTTGCGTTTTCAAAATTGTAGACTCTTTAATCGTAGAAAGGACGACGCTAGTCTTCGTGCTGAGCACTCCAGGCCAGGACTGAATCCTCGACAGGAGTTTTTCCAGGGCATTGGTATTTTCAGCGCGCACCTTCAGGAGATGAGACCCTTCCCCTGTCACGGAATGACATTCGAGTATCTCCTCGGTTTCCCTCGCCCTCTCCATGAACATCTGATAGTGCTTACTTGAATCAATCGACACCGTTATAAAGGCCGTAATGTCTTTGCCCAGACGCTTCGCATCCAGTATGGCGGTGTACCCCTTTATAAATCCCCTTTCCTCGAGTTTCTGAATTCGCTCCGATATAGTCGGGATGGTGAGTCCAAGCTGCTGCGCCATCTCGTTAAGTTTAGTCCTGGCGTTTTTCTGCAGTATCTCCAGAAGCCTGTGATCGATGGGGTCGAGCTTCTTTTCAGCAATTAACATGTCGCCGTCCTAAGTTTAACTTAATTAAGTAATTCATGGCAATAAGTTAAAATACTAAAACCGATTTGTCAAGCGCAAAAATAAAAAAGGCGGCTTCCGCCGCCCTGTGGGTTCCTTACCGTATTACGTCGCAACCGGCCGAATTACATGTTTTTCACGATTGCCGAGCCGAACTCGGAGGTTTTGACCTCCTTAGCGCCGTCCATTAGCCGAGCGAAGTCGTACGTGACGACCTTCGAGCCGATAGCCTTCTCGATTCCTCCGACGATCATGTCCGCGACCTCGTTCCAACCGAGGTATTCAAACATGAGTACACCGCTCAGTATGACTGAACCTGGATTGACTTTGTCCTGGTTGGCGTACTTTGGAGCTGTGCCATGCGTCGCTTCGAATACAGCGTACCCGTTAGCGTAGTTGATGTTCGCGCCGGGGGCTATTCCAATTCCGCCGACCTGAGCGGCAAGCGCATCGGAAATATAATCTCCGTTCAGATTTAGAGTCGCGATGACGTCGTACTCGGCGGGCCTGGTCAGTATCTGCTGGAGGAACGCATCGGCGATCGCATCCTTTATCAGGAGCTTGCCGTCTGCCTTGGCTCCCTGCTGGACCTCATCCCAGGTAACAACACTGTCCCGAAATTCCGACTTCGCCACTTCGTAACCCCAGTCTCTGAAGCCGCCTTCAGTGTACTTCATGATGTTCCCTTTGTGGACGATCGTGACGCTCTTCCTTTTTCTCTCCAGCGCGTATTTTATCGCGGCACGAACGAGTCGCTTCGTCCCCTCTTCCGAGACGGGCTTGATGCCTATGCTTGACGATTCAGGGAATCTCACCTTCTTGACTCCCATTTCGTTGATCAGCCAGCTGACGATTTTCTTTGCCTCGGCAGTTCCCGCGCGCCATTCGATGCCGGCATATATGTCTTCCGTGTTCTCTCTGAAAATCACCATGTCGATCAGCTCAGGATGTTTCACTGGAGAAGGTACCCCGCTGAAATACCTGACAGGCCGGAGGCAAACGTATAGATCGAGCATCTGCCTTAACGCGACGTTCAACGACCTTATCCCGCCTCCGACCGGAGTGGTCAGCGGACCCTTTATCGCAACGATGTATTCATTGATCGCCTTGAGCGTATCATCGGGGAGCCACACGTCCCTCCCGTAAACCTTGTTCGCCTTTTCGCCCGCGTAGACTTCGAACCACTCTATGCTCCTCTTCCCGCCATAAGCTTTTTGGACTGCCGCGTCGAAAACGAGCTTGCTCGCATGCCAGATATCCGGCCCTGTGCCATCACCTTCTATGAAAGGTATTATTGGGTTATCGGGAACAACAAGCTTCCCGTCCACGGCTTTAATCTTTTCCCCTTTTGCGGGAGGTGTCAGCCTTTCGTAAGGATTCATTTTCATTCTCCTGATTTATCGTTCACTTTTATCTTTTCGCGAATGACCTTCGCGTATTCTGACATGTGCTCAGGGGATTCATAAATTTTCAACTGCGGTCTTATCTTCATGCCATCTCCCTCGAAACGGGGAGCGATGTGAATATGGAAATGGAAAACTGATTGCCCCGCGGCTGCCCCGTTGTTGTTAAAAATATTGAAACCCGCGGGACGGATCGACTCAAGAATTGCCCTTGACACAACCTTGAGAGACCGCGTCGCGTCCAAGAGAACATCATCAGGGAGATCGCTGAAATCCCTGAAGTGTCCCTTTGACACCACTAAGGCGTGACCGTAATTGATCGGATTGATATCTAGGAACGAGATGGTAGAGTCGCTTTCATACAATATTTCGGCGCTCGCCTCCCCGGCCACTATTCTGCAGAACGGACAGATATCCTTGTGCATGTTATCTGAAAAAACTGAAGCGGAAGATGCTCAAAAGGCCCCTTCCGCCGTAGACGTTATTTGGGAGTTTGTTGCCAACCTGAAAATCGGACCCTGACGTTACCTTTTCTCTATCGATACATAGTGGATTTCCGAAGGGCCGACGTACTCTGAAACCGGCCTTATCAGCCTGTTGTCCGAATACTGTTCCATGACATGCGCCGTCCAGCCTGCGATTCTGCTCACGGCAAAGATTGGCGTAAATAGGTCAGTCGGTATCCCGAGGTAATGGTAGGTAGAGGCGGAATAGAAATCGACGTTCGGAACGAGCGACTTTTCCCTCTTCACGAACTCTTCAATCTTCTCCGACATCTCAAACCATTTCAGGTTTCCGATGGTCTCCCCCAGCTTCTTCGAGAATTGCCTGAGGTGTTTGGCTCTCGGATCTTCGACCCTGTACACCCTGTGGCCAAAACCCGGAACTTTCTTCTTCGCGGCGAATAGCTTCTGCAAATAAGCATCCACGTTGTTAAGCGTCTTTATCTCAAGGAGCATCTGCATCACGTTCTCGTTTGCGCCGCCGTGCAGAGACCCCTTCAAAGTCCCCACCGCCGAAGTCATCGCGGAATAAATGTCCGAGAGCGTGGCCGCCGTGACCCTCGCAGAAAAAGTCGATGCGTTGAACTCGTGATCGGCGTGGAGAACCAGCGCGCAGTCAAATGTTCTGGAAGCCATCTCGCCCGGCTCGACGCCGTTTATCATGTATAGAAAGTTAGCAGAGTGCCCCAAGGACTGATCGGGCCTTATGTAATCCCCGCTCGTCCTGAGAGTCTGAAAGTTGGCGACGATTGTTGGGAACTTCGCGACGAGGCGGAGAGCTTTCCGCCAGTTTGCCTCCAACGAGTTATCCCCAGCCTCTTCGTCATAGAGGCCAAGCAGAGAGACTGCCGTGCGCAGAACGTCCATGGGATTGGAGTTCTTCGGCACCGATTTCAGGAACGCAATCACCTGTTCGGGCAGACTCCTGTTAGCCGAGAGATCCTTTTGAAGCTTTATCAGCTCTTCCTTCTTAGGCAGCGAGCCGTGCCATAGGAGATAAACGACCTCTTCAAAGCTGGCATTGACCGCGAGTTCATCTATGTTTATGCCACGATATACAAGTTCACCCTTGTGTCCATCGATAAAGCAAATCGACGATTGTCCTGCTACAATACCATCGAGTCCTTTTGAAAATGAAGACTGTGTGTCAGTTGGTGCGTTAGACATTTAAATCGAATCCTTATTTGATTGCATCAAATTTAACCGATACTGCAGGGATAATCAATGAGCCAGACCGAGCACCCTCAGATACAGCGGGGAGTCTTCAAGCATCGCCCTAGCCACTTTTGCCTGGTTGTCGTAGCGGAGTGCGGCTCTCACCTGCGCCGAGTCTCCACCGAAACGTCCCTCTATCTCGGCGGTCAATAGCTGTGAAATTTCTTCTGAGTGCTTCTCGAACAGACCGCGCTCCTCGGTGGCAATCTTATCCGCAAGGTCGTGAACATCCTTCTGGACGGAAGGAGCGTAGTTCGAGCTCGACGCTATCTGTTCAGCGTCATCCATAAGCTGACTCAGCCGGGATATGTAAGTGAATCCGTTCTTGTTGGCGTAGTCCCTGAAGTCTTCAAGCACCTCCTTGCCTGCTGTGAAGTGGGCTGGGATAGAGTCATGCTTCGAACGGAAATCTGTGGCATAGTTAAAGAAGTAGCCACCTCTCATCAGCTGCAGGACAAAATTCGAATGATGTTCACCGACCACGATCGAATCCGGCGTGATGCCGCCCGCCTCGTAGACGCCTCTTCCGTCCGCCGTTCTGAATTCCTTCCTCAGGCTATCTGGAATTATAGCGCTCTCGCCGTCCCGCCGCCGGTCGTAGTTAATCTTCTGTATGCAACGGCCGCTTGGGGTGTAATAGCGCGCCGTCGTAATCTTCAGCTGCGCATTATAGTCGAGCGGAAGAATTGTTTGTACTAATCCCTTTCCGAATGTGTTCGTGCCCACAACTACCCCCCTATCGAGATCCTGCAGGGCGCCGGAAACGATCTCGCTGGCGCTGGCGGTATTGCCGTTCACAAGTACGGCCAGTGGGACGTTCGGGGCGATCGGGTCCTGATCTGAAACATATTTCCTGTCTGACGATGGATCTCTCCCCTTCGTCATGACAATGACGCTTCCCTTCGGGACGAAGAGCTCTGCAATATTGACGGCAGCCTCCAGGAGACCGCCCGGGTTGTTCCTCAAATCAAGTATCAGCCCTCTAAGCTTGGTTCGCGCCATCAGATCCGTAAGCGCGTTCCTTACTTCCTGGTCGGAACCTCGTGAGAACTGGTCTAGCTTAATGAAGCCGATGTTTGAGTCAAGAATTCCGTAGTAGGAGACCGACTTTACCCTGATTTCCGATCGTACCAGCATGACCTCGAAGGGCTTCTCGTCCCCTTCCCGCTTGATTGTAAGTTTGACCTGCGTGCCGGGCTCCCCCCGTACCAAGTTACTTACCCCATCCAGCTTTAGCGAGCTTACGTCGGTCGTGTCTATCTTCAGAATCTGGTCGCCGATCCGAAGCCCTTGCCTCTGAGCGCTGTAACCGTCTATTACGCCGGTTATTATCACCTTCCCGTTCGCGGTGCCTATCGAAACGCCTATTCCGCCGTACTTGCCGCTGGTCAGGAGGTCTATCTCCCCGCTGTTATCCTTGTCCATGTAGACTGTGTACGGATCGAGAGAGGCGAGCATCGCGTCGATCCCCTTTCGCATAAGCATTTGGGGAGATACGGGATCCACGTAATTCTCGGCGACATCCTTGTAGACCGTACCGAACAAATCGATGCCGCGCTTTACCTCGAAAAAGGTGTCGCTGTTCTGGATTACGACAAAACCGAGGCTGGCCCCGATTGCGAGAACGGCAATTATAGTAAAAAACCTACGGCGCATTTCTTTCCTCCGCCACTTTTTTTATTCTGCCAATAGTTTCTTCGAAAATCAGATCGGAAATCTTCTCTGGGGGTTCTGTCCCATCGACGATCACGAAGCGTTTAGGTTCATTTTGGGCGCATTCCGAAAAGCCTTTTATCACTCCACGAAAGAATTCGAGTTCAGCTCCCTCCATCCTATCGTTGGTCCGACCGGCGAGTCTTCTCCTTTCGAGTGCTGTCTCAAGGTCGAGCTCCACGAGGAAAACTACCTCCGGCAGTAGGCCGCCCGTCGCGAACCGGCTGATCGTCTCTATATCGCGTGTCGGTATGCCCCTGCCAAATCCCTGGTAAGCTATAGAAGAATAAAAGTACCTGTCGAGTATTACGGTCTTTCCATCCTTCAAGGCCGGCAAGACTTTTTCCGTAACCAGTTGAGCGCGACTGGCGCTGAAGAGCAGAAACTCAGCAACCGGATTGATATGCAAATCAGTCCTGTGCAGGAGGAGTTCGCGCACTCCTTCACCGAGCTTAGTACCGCCCGGTTCACGCACAACTTCACTCGTTATCCCCTCCTGAGCGAGTCGTCTTGAAAGCAGCTCTGCCTGGGTCGTCTTCCCCGACCCGTCAATCCCTTCAAATGTTATCAGCACAAATCTAAAATAGCTTTGGAATGAAATTATTCCAATGGCACGGTTGATGCTTCTCCGTTGGAACGTGACACAAATTGATAATAGGCCTCATAAAACCTATATTTTCATTTGTGAGAAAGAGCCGAAGCATAATCAAATACCTGTCACTTACACTCGGCGTTGTGATCATGCTTGCCATCATCTTTTCCAAGGTGATATTCTCGAGCGACCGGCTCACGGCGCTCGTTATACCAAAGCTTGGCGAACTTTTGAATCGCGACGTATCGGCCGAAGGAGTGGAGCTATCCTTCTTCCCGACCATCGGCATTAAAATTACCGGGTTACGGGTTTCGAATCCCTCCTCGGGAAAATTCACAAGCCCCTATATTCTCAACGCCAAATCGGTTGTGATAGACGCCAAGATCCTTCCCCTTCTAAAGAACCGGCTGGTAATCAACAACGTCATCTTCTATTCTCCGACCTTCTATATCGAACGCAGTTCACGCGGCAGGTCGAACTTCTACAGACTCCTCAACGATACTTTTTACCGGGACCGGAGAGATGTCAGCGGGTCGCTGTCCAGCCTCCTCCTTTCCAACTTTGAGATATCCAACGGAACGATTGTGTGGTACGATGATCAAGAAGGGATCGCGACGCGATTCGTGAACGTGGATTTCACGTCAAGGATCAAGACCGTCGTCGAGGAAAACAAGCTCCTGTTGGATTCCCAGTTAAGAGTCAACCGGTTCGAGTTCTGGAGGGGCAATTCGGATATTTTCAACGGAAATGGGATCGACATCTCTGCAAAGCTTGACTACGACAAGCATCATGATGTTGTGCAGATCCAATCTGAAAAGGCATCCGTGTTCGGGCTTCAACTCCGTGCGTCGGTGGCGCTGTCATTCTATCCCTCACCTTCAATTTCGATTTACACGGTCAACACAGATTCTTCCGCCGCGAGCCTGTACGATCTCCTGCCCGAATTTCTGCGCGATGTCGTTGTGAAAAACACAGTGGAAGGAAAAGTAGGTTTAGAATTTAGACTCAGCCAGCATGCTTCAAGTAGCGACGCGAAATTCAACTTCTGGCTGAGCAATTTGCGCGCAGGACTGCGTTCCGGCGATTCAATATCCGTGAAATATCTTGCGTGCGCATATTTTGCCCGGAACGATTCCTCCGCTTTCACCCTTTCCCTCCCGAAGGCCATGCTGGGCCAGAACTCTGCATCGGCAAATATAAGCATGAGCCCGCCAAAGCGGGCGACGGCATCAATTTCTGCCGACATCGATCTCGGCAGATTGGCAAACAACCTCGGCCTTCCGGAAGTAGACAAGTTTTCAGGCTCGATACATACAAAGTACAGGTTCAATTACGACTCCCGCTCAAAGCTGGTAAGCGCGACGGGCTTAATTACATTCGCTGATGCCCTCGTAAGGATACCAATAGGGATTGATACGCTTTACACCGGCGAATGCGACGGGAGTATCACGCTCAGGAACAACCTTGCAGTTTTCAACAAACTTCTATTAAGACTTGGCGCGAGCGACATGGTTCTGACCGGAACCTTCGCTGACTACCAGGCGGCCTTCCTTGGTTCAAGATCATCGATGCCTTCGCTCAACCTAAACGTGGTTTCGCGTACGTTCAGCACGATTGGACTTCTTCCGCACATGAACCTCAACATAGGAAGGGCACTACTCTCATGGCTTCCCACGGCGAACGTCAGCGTTAACTTCAGGGCCGGGCGATTCATCATGCCGGCCGATTCCCTGACGAGAGTAAGCGCCAGCTTTCAGCTCCTTGACTATTTTGTGAAGCTCAAACAGCTCAACTATTCCTCCTCAGTCGGTGATTTTGCGGTTTCGGGCTGGACAGATTACAGCCAACCGAGCAAGACCGCCTTCAGCATAAAGACACGGGTCAACACGGCTAATTTCGGGAGGTTGGTCAAGAAGTATCTCGGACGGGAGGAAATCTCAGGCGGGACGGGCTCGGGAACGCTCACGTTGAATGGCGTGCTGACTGATTCAGGAAAGATTGATCTGGCAAGCCTTGGCGGGCGCGGCAGGATAAATATTTCTAACGCATCCCTCAGGAATTACTCGGTTCTGACCAAGTTATATTCGTTCCTCGGCGCGAAGGGCCGAGACTCCGCCCGATTCAAGAACGCCGCATTCACAATAGATATTAACGACGGTAGGGTTTACTTCAACAGGATGGTAGCGTACGGTCCCCAATTCGACTTCCGGTTAGATGGCTGGCACGGATTCGACGGCACTCTTGACTATAAACTCGCCATGAAATTCTACCCGCCCATGAGCAAACAGATGGAGCCTTACCTCAACAGATCGTACCCAGATTTGAACCTTGGTCCGGACAACACGCTGACACTCGGGGTTGTTGCCGGCGGCACCACGAACGACGCACGCTTCACGATAGTCTCCTTCAACGGTGCGATTGCCGCCAACGGCATTTCGCTCTCAAGGATGTTCATGGCCTCCAAGTGATCTCCGGAAAAAGCACATTTTTGAAGAACGCGCAGAATACTGGTTCAAATGCGGCGCCCTTTCACCGGGCCAAGAAGTCCCTGGGTCAGAACTTCCTCGTCGATGACAACATCTCAAGAAAAATTGTCGTAGCGCTCTCTCCGACGCCTGAAGACTCGATAATCGAGATAGGACCTGGGCAGGGCGCGCTCACTCGCCTTCTCGCCGAATCACGCGCGCAGGTGACCGCCGTGGAAAAGGACCGCGAGCTGGCCAAGCGACTCAGCGTGGAGTTCGCCCCGTTCTCGAACGTACGAATCATCAACGCGGACTTTCTGGATTACGCCTTCCCAGTCACTCCCGACCGTTACAAAGTCGTAGGAAACATACCCTACAACCTGACGAGCAAGATTGTTTCACGGTTGGTCGATTTGAGACAGCGAATCAACTTGTCAGTTTTGATGGTTCAGGACGAGGTAGCAGAACGACTTGCAGCCAAACCTGGGACGAAGGCGTACGGAGCAATATCCATTCGCCTTCAGCTGGCAGCCGATATACAACGCCTCTTCGTTGTCACGCCAGGTTGCTTTCGTCCGAGACCTTCAGTCGATTCAAGGGTGATCCGGATAGCATTCAGAGAGTGGTCGCCCTCTGAAGACGAAGAAAAGTTCGTGCGATTCGTTAAGGAGGCTTTTTCATCCAGACGAAAAATGTTTCGTTACCTTGTAGCCCGCAGGTATGGTAAAGAATCAGTGTCCACTATCGAAACGAAATTCACCACCGCACGAGTAGAGACCTTCACTCCAACGGAAATTTATAACCTGTTTGAAACCCTGGAAAGAGATGCTCGACACAAGTAGACTAAGGCCGCTCGACAGACTCAATATCATAGGGATGTTCCTGATTTCAATTGTGGCGCTAGTGTTCCACCAGCGTGTGACAGCCTACGTCACGATTATTCTCACAAACTTGGCTGTGTCTATCGGCATAGTCCTTCTCCTCAACGCTGAGTCGCACAAGTCGCATCCCGTCACAAAATTTCTCGCACGATGGTACACGATGCCTCTGATATTTCTGACCTTCAAGCAGATGTATCTGATGGTTCATCCGATCAATCCGCACGATCTGGATTACGTCCTTATTAAACTCGACAGGATAATATTCGGTACCGATCCGACCGCACTGCTCGACCGCATCGCGACTCCTGGGCTCACGGAGTTTCTTCAGATTTGCTATGGCAGCTTCTACGTTCTCTGGTTCATACTGGGAATCGATTTGCTGAGACAGCACAACGAAGAAGGATTCGCTTTCTTTCTGTTTGTCCTGATGTACGGCTTCTATACCTCTTACGTCGGCTACCTGATAGTTCCGGCAATCGGACCGAGGTTCACGCTCTACAATTTCGCGGCGCTTAACAAGGACCTCCCGGGTCTTTTCCTCACCCCAATTCTGCGCGGGATAATCAATTCTGGTGAATCCATAACGAGCGTGGCTCAGGCTGCTATGCTCGCCCAGCGAGACTGTTTTCCCAGCGGTCACACTGAGATGACGCTAATCACCATCGCCACCGCGATCCGTTTCAGGATGAAATCCGCGATGATAATTATCCCGATGGGTATCGGGCTTATTTTCGCCACGATTTATATGAGATATCATTACGGGGTCGACGTGATAGCAGGCGCGCTACTGAGCATAGCAGTCCTCGCAAGCGCAAGATGGCTCGAGTCCCAACTCATGCCAGGAAGAAAGGCGTAAAGCTACCCCTATAAGGCGCATGTGAAAGCCGAGCCAACTGACGCTCCGACCGTGTCACAGAAATGAAACTGCCGAAACCCAAAGGGCTTCGGCAGCTGCTTTTTGATCAAGCTTTCAGAGACGATTTTCTATGCGTTCTTGAACGCCTTTTTGCCGGCGAACTGTGCCGCGGAACCGAGCCTCCTTTCGATCCTCATCAATTGGTTGAATTTCTCGACCCTTTCGCCGCGTGAAGCGCTTCCGGTTTTCAGGTGGCCAGCATTCACCGCCACCGTCAGATCCGCAATGATGGTGTCGACAGTCTCACCGCTCCTGTGTGACACGAAGGCGCCATAGCCGCTGCGATATGCCAGCTCGATTGTCTCGAGTGTCTCAGTTACAGTTCCGATCTGGTTAAGCTTAATGAGAATTGAATTGCCGATCTTCTTTTCAATGGCCTGTGCGAGTATCGATTTGTTCGTGCAGAAGATATCATCGCCCACGAGTTCGATCTTGTTCCCGAGCGCTTTTGTGAGGTTTGCCCATCCTTCCCAATCGTTTTCGGCGAGGCCGTCTTCGATCGACAGAATCGGATACTGCTTTACCCAGCTCTCGAGGAGTTTAATCATATCGTCGCTGGACTTATGCTCCTTTGAACTCTTGAAGAAGAGGTATTTGCCGTTATCCCACATTTCGCTGGCGGCCAGATCGAGACAGAGGCTGACATCCACTCCGGGCTTGTAGCCCGCTTTTGTGATTGCCTCCAGAATCACTTCTACCGCTTCCTCATTGCTCTTGAGGTCAGGCGCGAATCCACCCTCGTCTCCGACGCCGGTGCCTAACTTCCTTGAGTTGAGAACGCTCTTGAGGCTGTGGAACACTTCAGCGCCCATGCGTATGGATTCGGCGAAAGAGGGGGCGTTGAACGGGGCAATCATGAATTCCTGGAAGTCCACCGTGTTATCGGCATGCTTTCCGCCGTTGATAATGTTCATGCAAGGAACCGGGAGAAGATTTGCGTTGACGCCGCCAAGATATTGATAAAGCGGAACACCCGCACTCGCTGCACAGGCGCGTACGTAAGCCATGGATACGCCGAGTATCGCATTCGCTCCGAGAGCGGACTTTGTGGGCGTACCATCAAGCTCGTTCAGGAAATAATCGAGCTCCTTCTGTGAACTGAACGACCTCTTCGTCACTTCGGGTGCGATCTTCTTCATCACGTTTTCCACAGCTTTCCTGACGCCCTTCCCGCCGTAACGCTTCTTGTCTCCGTCCCGCAATTCGGTGGCTTCCTTCTCCCCAGTTGACGCTCCGCTGGGAACCATAGCCCTTGCCTGCGTACCATCCTCCAGCAGGAGATCTACTTCAACAGTCGGGTTCCCCCTTGAATCCAGAATTTCCAATGCTTCTAATGTCTTAATCTTCATTTGTGTCTCCATGTTTTTCATATTCCTGTCCTAAATTACGAACCAACAGAACCTCATACAATCACGCGGGATGGTCGCGGACTAGATCACCTCGAGTATAGTACCGTGGGGATCTCGACGCCTACGTGGAACGAGAAGGCCCAGGGCGTTGAAAGTGTCTGAAGCTTCGCCCCCCTTCCGGGATAGAACGCCTTTCCCACGCTGACTACGAGGGGGCCAATGGGCGTATCGAGGCCGAGCGCCATCCCAACCCCCTGCTTGAGTGTTTTGAGTATCACGTTTTCCCTTTCCTGCCACACGTCTCCGATGTCGAATCGCCCGGACAAATAGGTGTCAAAGAAAATCTTTATCGGGAGCTTCACCCTGAGTTCAGCGCTAGCGAGAAGTATCTGTCTGCCGCGGAGGGCGTCCTCTCGCAACCCATAGAACATATCCTCCCCGCCGAGACTGAATTGCCTCGTCAGCGGAAGCGAGTTGTCACCGAAACCGAATATGTAATGCTGCTTAAGGGTGAAATCAGAGAAGGCGGTCTGGTATGTCTCATAGTCAAAGTAAATTTTCGAGAAAGACATCTGACTATTGAGTCCCTTTAGCGAAGACTCGAAGAAAATGTTGCTAAGTATTCCGGATCTCGGAAAAGAAGACCTGTCACGCGTGTCAACAAACGATCCTACCCGTAGGTCGACGAGCCGTTCGGAGAAATCACCGACGTAATTGCGAAGCGGTTTGATTCTATCCCAGCCGTAATCGAGCGTGGCACTCACGGTTCCGAAGCGCCTCAACTGACTCCCGATAGAAAATTCGTATCCGGACCTAATGATTCTGTAATCCCCGCTCGATACAAGATCGTACTGAGGCGGGCTCGTCTGGTCAGATTTGTCAACGTATGTGTAGATATCAGTGAAACCCGTGAATGCCCTGAAGTCGTAAGTGAGATCCGTGTTAAGAATCCTAGTCGTTCCGAGGAAGAGCTCACCCAGCCTGTTTCGCGAGCCTCCCGCAAAAGATATCCCCGCCCTGGTTCCAGTTCCGAGGAGATCGTCGTCTGAAATGGAAGCAAACATCTGCGCGTTCCGCTCGTTGTCCGCCCGCATGCCGAACCGCAGCAGGCGTGAACTCTTTTCGGCGACATCGATCGTCAGCGCCGTGGAGGGATCGTAGCGTGTCCAGAGAAGGACCTGGCTGAAAAGGTTCGTGCTGTAAATGTTGTTCAAACCCTCGATAGCCCGCTTGGTTGTGAAGACGTCGTGCGGTTCGAGTGGGAACTCCCTGCGGATAAGAAACGGCCTTGCCACCGAATTTCCGTTCAGACTGATACTTCCGATCTCGCCTTCGTCGATGGTGATATCCAGGACTGAGTTAACCGAGTCGTAGACAACATTTCTCAGCCTCGCCATCCCAAGGTCTCTGTCTCTGTATATCCATACGAGCTTCTCGCACGCACGGTTTATCTGCGAGGGGGTAACGTAATGACCAAGGAGCTCACCGAAGGGCCTTACGAGTACCGAATCAGGGATCCGGTAGGCGCCGTAAAAACGAACGTTGGAAATCAGGAGGAGCGAATTAGAGTCGTAAGGTGGACGTGACCGCATTGAGTCGTCGGTCTGAAGGTGCGCAGTCAACCTGGTTGCTGCAGAATATTGCGAGCCGCGCCTCTCGTACCATGTCCGCATCCTGACGCTATATATTGAGTCGATAACTCTAATTTTAGACTCGGCTGCAACCTTTCCCTCGTAGATAAGGGAGTCGAGGTGACTGAAATCCGACGCAAGATGTCCATCAAGCTTCGGAGTGATAATCACATCCGCCTTCTCAAGCTGCAGCCTGGTCGATTCCTTCATCATTATGCTCGTCACCTGGTCAAGAGCATCCCATGGCGATTCAATATTCGCTTCCGCCCGAAGCGGACTTGTAGTGTTGACAGCCACCACAATGTCAGCTCCCATGCTCCTTGCCACGTCAACGGGAATGTTTGAGACAAGTCCGCCGTCGACGAGTTGGAGCGAATCGGATTTGATCGGGGTGAATACAACGGGAACGGTCGAGCTCGCCCTCATCGCCTGAGCCAGGTCGCCCCGCGAAATTATGACTCGCCTTCCAGAGACCATATCTGTTGCAACGGAACGGAAGGGTATCTTCAGGTCGTCGAATGAATTAACGACCCTGTAAGGGGCGTTCAAAACGAGCTTTGTGAGGAGCGTGGTAAGCCTCTGACCGCTTGCAAGCGCCGACGGCAGAATGGGTTCGAATCCGTTCAATCTTACAACGAGGAAGCTTTGTTCCTCATCCAGTTTCTGCTGGAGGAAGAGGTCGCTTCTGCTTACCGCATCTGATAAGGCAAGAAGCTGGTTCCAGTTCTGTGAAAGCGCAATGGAGTCGAGTTCCTGCGCGTTGTACCCTGACGCATAGAGTCCGCCGATAATGCTCCCCATACTTGCGCCGACAACCATGTCGACCGGGATATGGGCTGCCGCAAAAGCCTCGAGGACACCTATCTGGGAGATGCCGCGCGCGCCGCCTCCTGAGAGGACAACTGCGATCCTCGGCCTGCTTCGCTCCAAAAAAGGAAAGAACCGTCCGGCGACGACCATTCCGTCCTGTTGAGCAAAAGCGTCGCCCACGAGGAGAATCAGGAGTGGAAATATGAAAAGCCTTCGAAAATTCATCGGGGCTTACGGTGTAAAAAAGTTGAGGTTAACATTATCTGGAAAAATATACGAAACGGAAGCATTCATGTGAAAGACGCACAGTGCTGCAACCATGAGCCACTGGGGCATCATGAGCATACCATGTCACAGGCGGGATTGCATGAGGAATGAAGTGGGCACGGTGGGACTCGAACCCACAACCTCTGGCTCCGGAGGCCAACGCTCTATCCAATTGAGCTACGTGCCCTCGTGATAAAGTAACATTGCCAGAAACGAATTTCAATTTACAAACCCCGGTAAAATTCAGTTCAGGGGCAAATGCCCGCCCGATCAAGAGACCAGAACTCCGTCCTGTATCTTGAGTACCCGGTGCGCGAGGCTTGTCAGGTGATCATTGTGCGTGGCTATGAGGAAAGTCGTCTTTCTCTCCACGCAAAGCTCAAGCATCAGTCTGTGGAGCGATTCTGCGTTCACGGAATCGAGATTCCCGGACGGCTCATCCGCGAGAACAACCCTCGGCTCGTTTACTAGCGCCCTTGCGACCGCCACTCGCTGCTGCTCCCCACCGCTGAGCTCGGAGGGACGATGTTCGGACCTCCCGTCAAGACCGACCTCGGCAAGCAATGCCATTGCCCTCTTTCTCACATCGGACATCCTCTTCCCCGCAATGAGTGCGGGCATCGCCACGTTCTCAAGCGCAGTGAATTCGGGGAGAAGGTGATGGAATTGAAAGACGAATCCGATACGGAGACTCCGGAAGCGCGCGATCTTTTCATCGTTAAGGCAGAAGACATCCTCTCCGTCAAACCGCACAGTTCCCGCTGAAGGCCTGTCAAGGGTGCCGACGATGTGGAGGAGCGTGCTCTTCCCCGCCCCAGAGGCCCCAATTACGGCGACGATCTCGCCCGAACCGACAGCAAACTCAATTCCTTTCAGTACCTCAAGGCGTGAGCTACCGATAGCGTAGTGTTTCTCGAGAGCCGAGACTTCAATCAGATTTCCGGACAATTCAAATCACTCCCATCTTACTGCGTCGGCAGGGTCGATTCGCGACGCGCGCTTCGCCGGATAAAGAGCGGCAAGCGAACATATGACAACCGCTATTATACCGACGATGATGAAATCAGAAACATGCATGGACACGGGAAGCGCCGGGATAATGTACACGTTCGTGTCGAGCTTAAAGAGTTGGTACTTGATCTGAGCTTCGCCGACGCCGAATCCCACCGCTAATCCTATCAGGCTTCCGAAGAGGCCGATTACCGCCCCTTCCAACATGTAAATCTTCATGATACCTGATTCCGTCGCCCCCATCGCCTTCATGACGCCGATCTCCCTCCTCTTCTCGATGACCGTCATCGTTAGTGAGCCCAGTATGTTGAACGCCGCTATCAGGATTATGAGTGAAAGGACGATGTACGCCACTACCCGTTCTATGGTCATCATTTCGTAGAGGTCCTTATGTAGATCGTACCAGGTTTCAACGCGGTCTCCCGGAAGCATCTTTTCAAGCTTTGCCTTGACTTCGTTGGCCTTGCCGATGTCGTAGAGCTTAGCATCGACCCCATTTACCATGGACGGCGACACCGGCACATCCGGAGGGGAGAACAGATACTGCGCCGCGGGGAGATTGACATACGCATAATATGCATCGTAGTCCTTGTTCTGAGACTGATAGATGCCAGTGACCGCGAACTTCTGGACTTTCGGCTGGTAGAACTGTGTCAGACTGCGCTCGATGCCGGCGGGGCTGATGATGGCGATTGAGTCTCCGACAACGGCGCCAAGCGCGTCCGCCAGAGACAAGCCTATGATTATCTGGTCGTTCCGGCCGGGGTCGAGGAACTTGCCGAGTCCGACAGACTGAGACAAACTCGAAATCCTCTCGTTCCCTTCGGGGACTATGCCCACCACATTCACGGCCCTATTGACCCCTCCCGAGACAATCATCGCCTTGCCGCTGAGGAACATCGTCGCCGTGCGCACTTCACGAAGGCTCGATACCTCGGCCATTACCTTTTCCGGATGGGAAAGATACTCACCCGATTCAGCGGTTACCCTGATGTGCGGGTCAAAATTGATGAGTATGTCAGTGACAATTCCCTGGAAGCCGTTGAACACGGATATCACAATTATTAGTGCCGCAGTGCCGACTATGACGCCAAGGAGAGATATGAGCGAGATGATCGAAACCGAAGCAGTCTTTCGCTTCGACTTGAGATATCTAAGTGCTATGAAACTCGAGTACGACATCAGTAGAACCGCACCGATTCAAGCGGGTCGAACCCCGATGCCGTGCGCGCAGGTATATAGGAGGCGAGGAGCGATAGTACAAAGGCTATTCCCCCAATTAAAATGAAATCGCCTGCCTTCATTGCGACGGGTACAGTGTTCATGAAGTAGACGTCGCCGGGAATATGGATCAGGCCGTACCTGCTCTGCAGTTCAAGGATGATGTACGCCAGTCCGCTCCCAAGCAGAGTGCCCGCAGCACCTATAAACGCTCCCTGAGTCAGGAATATCCTCGTGATCGCCCCACGTGTTGCACCGAGAGTCTTAAGAACACCCACCGCGTTCATCTTTTCCAGGACGATCATGAGAAGCGTCCCGACAATATTGAATGCTGCCACGATGATGATGAGCGCAATCACAATGGGTATAGGCTTCTTCTGGAGCTCGATCCAAGCGAAGAGATTGCGGTACATCTGGTACATCGTCCGCGGGTAATATGGATAACCGAGAGTGGTCTCAAGCTGCTGCGAAGTCTCGCCGACGGTCCTGAGGTCCCGTACCATCACGTCAAATCCTGAAACGCTGTTCGCGGGCATGTTGAAAAGGTATGAGGCAGAAGTCAGATTCGTGTAGCCGTAGATGTCGTCATAGTCGGACATCCCCGTTTCGTAAATCCCTTTCACCACAAATGAGAGTACCTTGGGCGGATTGATCGGAGAAGGAATCCCATCCACTCCGAAAACGAAAACGGTGTCACCGACTTTGATCTGAAGTCTCCTCGCGAGCTTTGAACCTATCAGAAGAGGAGACATGCCTCCGGTCGAAGAGAGGTCGTACTTACCCTCCTTGATCTCGTTCCGGAGACTGCTGTTATCATACTCGGGCAATACGCCCTTGAGGAGAATTCCGTCGGTTGAGGGAGCCTCGATGCCTGAACTCCGATGGACCCTCATCATTGCCTCATGGGAGACAAACGGTGAAACTGATTTAACATTCCGTTGTTGCGTTATGGTGCGGAGGGTGGTCATGTAATCGGGGAGTGGTACCCGCTCGAACCCCTGAATTTCTATATTGGCCGTGAAATTGGAGACGTTTTCTGAAATCTTCTTTTCGAATCCGTTGAGGATAGATACCGTAATCAGGAGTGCCATGGTGCCGATGGCGAGGCCGATCGTGGCAAAGACCGCGAGGTATGAGACAAAACGGTTGTGCGAGCGGGACTGCGCGAGCCGCCTCGCGACAAACGAAGTGTAGCCCACTATTTATTTTGCCCCTTCTCCGTTAGCCAGGCCGAACTCCATGAGGAAGCCCCGAATGAACTCGTCTATGTCGCCATCCATGACCGAATGCACGTCGCTTGTCTCCACTCCCGTCCTGTGGTCCTTAACAAGGTTGTACGGATGGAATACATACGACCTTATCTGACTCCCCCACTCAATTTTCTTCTTGGTCCCCTCGATGGCATTCTTCCTGGCTTCTTCCTCCTCCTTGCGGACCTGGTAAAGCCTGGACCGGAGCATCTTCATGGCGCGTTCCCGGTTCTGAAACTGCGACCTTTCCTGCTGACACGCCACCACGATTCCGGTTGGCTGATGGATGAGCCGAACTGCAGTCTCGACCTTGTTTACGTTCTGGCCACCGTGACCGCCTGACCTGTACGTTTCAAATATTATATCCTTGGGGTCGATTTCAATTTCGACGTCCGCCTCGACTTCGGGATAGACGAATACAGAGGCAAAGCTGGTATGTCTCCGCGCATTCGAATCGAACGGTGATATCCTTACGAGCCTGTGAACGCCGTTTTCGGCCTTAAGGTATCCGAACGCATACTTCCCGATCACCTCTATCGTGACGCTCTTTATGCCGGCTCCTTCACCGTCGAGTATATCGGCGATGTCCATCTTAAAGCCGCTCCGCTCACCCCACCTGACATACATCCTCATGAGCATCTGAGCCCAGTCCTGGGCCTCTGTACCGCCTGCTCCGGAATGAATAGTTAAAATGGCGTTTTTGTCGTCGTCCTCATTTCCCAGCATCTTCTTGAACTCGAGATCCGAGACGAGCTTATCAGCGCGAGCCAACTCGGACTCGATATCGGTAATATGGGATTCGTCCCCGTCTTCCTCGGCGAGTTCAAGAAACGCGGCGGCATCGGTGACGTTCTTGCTCGCCTCATCCCATTCGTCGACCCAGGTTTTGAGATCCGTGAGGTGACCCATGACCTGCTGAGCAGCGCGGTTGTCATCCCAGAAACTCTGCTCCAGCGTATCCTTGTGAAGTTTTTCTATCTCGTCGCGTTTGCCATCGACGTCAAAGAAACCTCCGTAGGTTGTCAATCCTGGTTTTCAACTCGGAGGCCTTCTGTTTCTGGGGTTCGAACATTTTTCTCTCTTTTTGGATATAATTTAAGCGATTGTAGAGAGAGAGACAATGATGAGGACCGGCTGGAATAGCTGGGGGAAGTGATGATTCACAAAAGAACAACTTGGATACCCCTGTTTCAAATAGAGAGAGAATGGGCTACAGAACAGGTTGAAGAATCCTGCGGATAATCAGCTGACGCCTCAATTCATCCACCTCATTGACAACGCTGATGGATGGCCACGGTTTGAGGAAAACGTTGTCCCCAACTTCCGGCAGACCATTTCTTTGCTCCCCCCTCAAGGAATGGAACACAATCGATGGAATCTCGCATAACGCCGCAAAAGTCTTTCCCCACGAGTCGGCTCCTATGAAGAGCCTAGCATTCCTTATTAGTATCATTTGCTTGGCGAATACCATACCCCTGTGGTCAGCATATTCGAGGCTTTCGATGGAGTACAGAGGTCTTTCTTCAGGCACTCCGATTATCGCAGGTCTAATCCCGTGTCCATTCAGAAGCCCAATAATTTCCTTCAGCTCGTCATTGCGGATCATCTTCCTCGAAGAGCTGTCAAGGGGGGAGATCCCGCCTACTGGTTGGATGACCACCTGATTGGCGGATTCAGAGTCCTGGCCCATGAACATATCGACCCATCGTGGGTGACGGATCACGCCGTATTTTGCAGAAATGTCAAGACCGTTTTCCCATTCCCTAAAATAATCAGGATCAACGGGCGTCACGCCCATTCCGCGACAATTCGCCATCCCTTTAAACAGCCTTCTCAATAAAACATGGATGATATAATTCTGCGGATATGGAAGGATATAAATCCTTTCCAGTCCCGGGAAAGCTTCGAATAGACTCTTCGCAGAATCCGGAGACTTCGTCACACTGACAATTGAAGAATGAGGGGATTTATCATAGAAGGTCGACAATAAAAGGAGTGCGTCGCCCGCCCCGTCGAAGTGTACACGAAAATCCCCGATACCCGCAAAGGGAGACATAAATCTCCTGATTAGCTCGACTCTGCGGGGCTCAGAGTCGACCTGCAAAATGGACAATGCTACCTTCAGCAGCTCGTCGTTTAGAAAGTAGTACCTACCGTCCGTTTTCCTGATAAATTCATCCAGAGTGCCGGTCATAAGCTCAATGGTGAGGCCGGTTGTCGGTTCTCCGCCAATTCATTTAATCTTCTATCAGCCTCTCTCACCGCCGCATTCCACGTCCAACGCTCTCTGGCATACGATGCGCCGTTTCTTCCAAGCTCTCTTAGTACATTTCGGTTTTTACTTGCCCAGAGAATTTTCTCCGCTAGATCATCCAAACTCACTTTGAATATCGAAGGATAGCTTACAGTCTGCATTCCGAAGACTTGCTTGTCGTCTAGCAATTTCTCGTCGCACTTTAGGAGGACACTGTATTCGCTTCTGCAAAATTCGGGCGCCGGTCCTCCGCTTGTCACCATCGGCGGCGTACCGCTGGCCATAGATTCAAGAATCGGGAGCCCGAAGCCCTCGCCACGATAAGGGTGTACCAGGACGTCGCAGGAACGATATAAGGCGGCAAGATCCAATTGTGTCAAGGTGGAGTCGATGTATTCAATTTCCGCCACCCCAGGCCTTTCGGCGAATGCCAGGATCTTATTTCTGAACGTCATTTCCTTATAAAAGGAATCCGCACCGAAGTCCTTGATAACAAGACAGACATCATCTACGGACCCAAAAACAGACGAGTATGCAGTCAGCAGAATATCTATCCCCTTCCTTGGGATGGCGCCTCCAACAAAAAGGAACTTGAAACTCTTCTTCGTCTTCAAGGGATATCGAGCGCCGTCGGGCCTGAAAACTTCCGGATCAAAACCATTCGGAACCCTCTGCACTTTGTCCGTAGGGAGTCCGTCACGGATGAATACATCTCTCACGAAATTGCTTGGTACCCATACCTGATCGGCTCCCATGTTGAAATCGGTAATCCATGACAGGGGAATACTTCCGAATTCCCAAGGCTGAATCATAATCAATTTGCCAGTACGCGGTCGGACAAAACGCGGTGGCCAGACGTTTCTGATCGTAATATCAGGCTCAATGTCATCTCGAACCTTTTGAGCCGCAATTTTCAATTCCCCATCGCCGTCATCGCCGCGGATGACGCTGTTCCCGTGAGCGGGACTCGCGAAGACATCATGCCCGAACTTCGAAAGGCCCTGAAACAGCGCACGATTTATAATCGCAGCAGAGCTGAGAGTGGCCAGAGGCCCGTCGATAATAATCTTACTCAAATCGCCCGTCCACCAAGGCGGCACATGTTAGCAGCGTCCGGAAAACTCTCCGGCTACCAACCGATGGCCCCGGCTCATCCTTTTCCGTGCCTCTGCCCCGCGAGCCCACCTAAGCTTCATTGATCCGAGCCAAGAAGAATGCTGCGTCCTCGGTCCTTCCTAAGGCGTTGCAAAGCGCGCCGATCTTCTGTAATGACTCCTGATCATTGGGCTTCTTAGTCAAGATATCCTTGAGGACAATTAGCGCCTCGTCGATCCTACCTGAATCCACGTAAAGATCCGCCAGGTTCCGCAATGCATCAAAATTTAGCGGAGATGATTCCACCGATTCCTTAAAGAGTCGCAAGGCTTTATCCTTTAGACCTTTCTGGAAGTATAGCGCCCCCAAATCGTTCAGTGCTCCGGAATGGGCTGGATTGTCTTCAAGTAATGTTTCGAAAGACTGAATTGCTTCCTCTAAGTCGCCGTCCATCGCGAGCTGGCGCGCATGATGGTACGCGGATGTCAGGTCGCCGGAGATGTTCTCATCGCTGTCCGATCGAGAATCTGTCTCGCCGTCTTCGAGTATCGTCTTACCGGTGGCGTTCTGTTGAACTGACTCGGCGACATCAACATTTGTAGGAGGCTGGGGCGCAACAAGGGTCTTTTCGGTTTCGACAGGTTTTAGAGGAACAAACAGGCCTGAGCTTTTCGTTATTTGTTTCCCTTCCCGCCACCACTCGAGCGGGGTTACTCCCCATTTTTCTTTGAAGACAAGCTCGTTCACCCTGATGAATTCCTTGTATTTCTCCAGTCCATCCTTGCCGAAGCTTACGCTACCGAAGTGATGAATGAAGACGTCGCCGGCGACGACCGTCCCGTATCCCGCGAGCCTTGCTCTTACACAGAAGTCATCGTCTTCGCAGTTCCCCATCCCGAACGCGGTATCGAGGCCGCCGATCCTGTCGATGAGATCGCGCTTGATCAACATGCAGAAACCGGCCACCCGCGGTACTTCGATCCAGCGTTTGCGGTTTTTACGCCTGTACTTCGCTGCAAAGTCTTGTACCTGACTGACTTTCCTGTACCCGACTTTCTGTTCGAGCTGATACCCGCTTATGCGATTACTCATCGGCCCAACGATGCCGATTCTCGGAGAACTCTGCGCACACTCAACCAGACCCTCCAGCCATTCTTTCGGTACGATCACATCGTTGTTTAGAAGTAATATGTAATCGCCGGTTGAGGCTTCTATACCCTCATTGCATCCCGCGGGAAAGCCGAGATTCTCCTCGTTGAAAATCGCATGAATGTCTTTTTGTGACTTCAAGTATTCAACTGTGCCGTCAGAGGAAGCGTTATCAACTACAATCAATTCGTAGGGTAGCTTCGTGTTTCTCCGGATGCTGTCTATCGTGAGCTTCGTATATTCCAGCTGGTTATACGTCAGGATGACTATCGAGATAAGCTTGTTGGCCCAACTTCTCGGTGTAAGCCGGTCCTGGGACAGAAGGACTTCCAGGTTCTCTCTCCCCGCCTCGAAGGACCACTTTTTTTCCATGACCATCCTCCCCTGGACGGACAATTTGGTCCACAATTCTTTATCAGTGCAAGCAAGAATTATCTTCTCGGCGATATCGGCCGGGTTGTCCGCAATAAGGACTTCTGATCCGTCACGCAGCCCAGTTCCTTCAACACCGACTGAGGTAGTCACGACCGGAACGCCATACGAAAGCGATTCGACCACCTTCCCTTTCAGACCTGCGCCGTATCTCAGGGGAGCTACCGATACCCTGCTATTATTGTAACACTCCGATAAATCTTCCACGTATCCCTCGACGATAACATTTTCCGAAGCGAGCGGCGCGACTGAATTCCTTGGATCGTTTCCCACCACGTGAAGGCGTATGTCCGGAATAGTCTTCCGAACGATCGGCATCACTTCGCGCACGAAGAACTGAATGGCGTCCAGGTTGGGTCGGTGGCTGAAATTTCCGACGAAGAGAATACCGTTTCGCTCATCGAATGAATGGTTCACCTTCGGCAGCTCATGAATGACCGGGCGAATTTCCACTTTGACCGTGTTGAGTTCATTCAGGATAGCTTGTTTGTCGTCCTGCGTTACCACCCACAGAACGTCTGCCGCGCTATACACCAGAAGTTCATTCTTCTTGTTCTCCATCGCGCGTTTCATCAATTCTTGATCGTCTTTTACACGGGCTTCTCTCAACTCACGCACAAAGTGTACATCTTCAGTGTCCACGATTATCGTTGTGAACGGGGAGAATTTTCTAATCAACGGGATGTAGTATGCGGCTACGTTCCAGAAATCGATGATGGCAAAGTCGAAATTCTTCTCCCGAAAGAATTTAGCATAGTCTATTCTCCTGTAGGAAGACTCGTATCCCTGAAAAGACATCCCGTCATGATCGCCCGCATATGTTTCGATCCCCATTTCCTCCAGGTAAGGCACGTAGCGTTCCTGAAACACCCCGTTGATGGCAAGGAATGTGACGTTAAAATCGAGCTCTCTCAGGACTTTAAGGATGTTGAAGAGATGGAGTGATCCCGCAGCCCTGTCAAACAGCGGCAGGAAAGGATCGATAACCAGGATGTTTTTCTTCTTTTCGGTTCCGCTGGCTTTCCCAATTGCGGTATCACCCGCTCTATTGTCCGAGGTCTTTGCAGGCATTGATACGGCGTGCAATGCCTCCTTAGAGGTGAAAGACAGAAGCTTCTCCGCCCGCCTCCGCATTGTCTCGCTGCTGTATCTTTCCGCCATAAGGCGCTGACCGTTTTCCGAAAGACGATTCCACAACTCCTGATTTGTGTACAGTCTCTCGATCGCCTCCACCCATTCATCGACAGAGTCGGCCACCAGGGCCTGCTCACCGTTGATTATCCCCATTCCCTCGCCGCCAACCTGCGTGGTGATCACTGGCAACCCGTGCGACATCGCCTCTCCGATTTTACCTTTCATACCGGCGCCATATCGAATCGGCGCTATCGATACGCGGCAGGAGTCCAGGTAAGGCTTGGTCTTGTCGACCCACCCGGTCACGGTGACGGATTCGCTTTCAAGACTCTTCACTTCATTTGGTGGATTGCTGCCGACGATCCAAAGTCGCAACTCCGGGAGGCGTTCTCTAACCTTCGGGAAGATCTCTTTGCAAAAATAGATCATGGCGTCAACGTTTGGCGTATGGTTGAATCCGCCAACGAACAGCAGATCTTTCCGATCGCGGAAGTCTCTTTCCCGAGGAACAACATCATGCACATTGGGCATCAGGAAGACCGGCTTACCCGGGAGCTCCCCCGTAAGGGCGTCTTTGTCCTGCTCCGTGACGGTCAGAACCGCATCGGCTTTCGAGTAGACGCCGAGTTCGTCTATCTTCGTCTGGCGAGCCCGAAGAATATGCGCTTCATCGCCGTACAACTCGGCCTCACGCTGCGTTCTCAGGAAGTGAATATCGTGAGAGTCGACGTAAATGATTGCGTTAGGCAGTCGCTTCGCAATCTTATCAATGAAATGAATGGCAACCCAATAGAAGGAAAAATATATAATGTCGTAACCTTTTGAAGTGATTTCGAGGGCATTGAGGATACTCTCTATCACCGCTCCCTTCTTGGTGATGTCGGCAAACTCCCAGCCTTCGTACCCCAGCCAAGCGGTTTCGACACCCATTTTTTGCATTTCCACTTTGTAGTTGCCGGGATCATGGTTCACCAGCGCAGCATAGGTCACTTTGTGTCCAAGCCCCACCATCGTCTTCATGAGATGATTCATTCGAAGACAACCAGAATTGAAATTCGGGAGAGGAAATGAGTGATCGATCCAAAGGATTCTTTTTCCTTCACCTAGCCAGGATGCCCGATTGACGTTCCTCGGAGTGTTGTCGTACTGGAGGGCAAGATCCGCCGCCCATTTTGCACGAAATTTCTGTTGATTAACCACCTGGTATCGCTTAACGCCTTGGGTCACGTCGCGGCCTCCGGTCATTCCCTCGAAGTGAATGATTCGGGAAAACGGAGTATACAGGACTTGATAGCCCGCCTTGCGCGCCGCGAAACATAGATCGATATCGTCGTAGTACGCCGGACAGTAGCGAGTATCGAACCCTCCGAGCTCGTTCCAGACCGACTTCCTGACTAGCATGCCACCTCCAGACACGTAGTCCACCGGCCTGACATGGTTATACTTCGGCCGGTCTGGAGTATCTCCGCGTCCGAAGTTCCATGCAGTTCCGTCGGAGAATACAACGCTCGCGGCCTCAAGGAGTCTGCCGTCGGGCCATATCATCTTCGCACCCACAACTCCGACGCGGCTATCGGCTTCGGCCAATTCAAGCAGCGCCTCGAGCCATCCAGGCTGCGGGATTGTGTCGTTGTTCAGGAAGACAAGGTACTCCCCGTTCGCCTGCGATGCGGCATTGTTACAGTTCAAGATGAAGCCCAGGTTATCTTGATTACGTATGACGCGTACGATATCCCTTACCGTTTCAAGGTATGCCGCGGTCTCATCCGTAGAGGCATCATCAGCGATGATTATTTCATAATCTCTGATGCCTGTATTCTTTTTCACGGATTCTATGCACTGCTTCGTATAAGCTACCTGGTTATAAACGGGAATAATGATCGACACTTTAGGAAGGCGTCCCTCCTCCGTCAGGTGTCCGGTTTCAGATTCTTCCGGTGAGGTGCCCGGAGTCAACTGCCGGCTGGCAAGACGCAGTGCCCCAGCTGCCGCACCATTTTCAGGATCCACCTGCAATGCGCGTTTGAAGAAGGCGACGGCGTCATCGTATTTGCCCGCCTCCTGATAAAGGTTTCCAAGAGTAATAAGAGTCTCAGTATCGTTCGGGTAATCTTTCACGAGAGAGACAAGGGCTCCGACGGCCTCGCTGTATCGTGAAAGCTGAAGATAGAGATCTGCAAGGTTCCTCCGTGCGTCTATGTTCCTGTTGTCCAATTGCGCCGCCATTTCGAAATGAGCGACTGCCTTGTCGAAATTTCCCGATTGGTATTCTCTGATTCCGTTTTCGTTCTCAAGCCGGGAGTTGTTTTCCAGGTTTTCCATCTCGAATCTCTGTCCTTTGGTCTTTTATAGGAATCTTTTCGCCGATTACCGTGAGTATCCCGCAGTACACTAACAAGAGACTTCCAATAAGGTCAAATAATATCTGTCCTCATATGGTGCGAGCAACCGACGCACTCCGGCCAGAAGTTTTTCTGCTCCACGAATGTCCTTCGTAGTTCCTGGTACAGTTCTCCGTTCCAGATTTCTTCAAAGGACTGCTCGTTGATGTTTCCCATCGGTTTGCTGATAAGACAACATGGGCGGGCATTGCCGTTTGCTTCGACGAAAAACACTTTCCAGGGTGCAGGGCATTTCTTCTCCATGTCAGTTTTGCTCCTTTAATTTCTCATCCTGTCCGTGCCACTCGAAGACCGCATCGTGCGTGGCCTCATCGAGGAACGTGAGATGATCGCTGTATTTTATTCCGTAAGAATCGAGCTGCGCCTTTATCGAGTTGAAGGCTGGTGCATCCGAGGCATCTAGAAGGTAAGATTTCTCCTGCTCGTCCAGCGCGTACTCGTTGTACAATCCGACATAATCGACCCCGATTTCCTTCGCGATGTCGAAAATCTTGGGTATCTCATTGATGTTGCGCTTCGATATCGTGCAGGAGAAGTGAAGCGCGGGATACCCCTTGTCCCCTTTCATTTCCTTGAAGAGACGCAGGTTCTTCATGAATTTGTCGAAATCTATCCCGCGCCGTATATAGTTGAATAAATCCCTGGTACCTGCATCGATCGAGATCTGCAAAATTATTCCCGGGTCCGAGACAAGGTCGATCTGCTTCTTTCCCAGCAGCTTTCCGTTGCTGCTAATAGTCACCCTCATGTTTCTTCGCTTCAGCCTCTTCACCTCGGAGATATAGTACTCGATGTTCTTTGCAACGAAAGCCTCACCGCTTCCGAACAGATTCATCTGGTTCACGGTGCTGATCAAGTGCTTCACGTTCTCGAAAGCGTCCTTGGGCAGGTCCTGCCACTTTTCGTCAAGGAAAGAATGAAAACATGTTATGCAGGTCGCATTGCAGATCGAAGTGGGGTCGACAATCAGGAAGTCCGGCAAAGCGGCCAGGACAATCTTGTCTTCATCGAACTCCTTCCTGAGCAGAGACCTGTTCGGGAAACGCACTTCTTCAAGCAGATCGGACAGAGCCTTATCCGGTGTGTTGATAGCTCTTCCGGGTTTGTCAAGCGACACGAGCAGTTCTCGCGCCTTGGTGAACTCCGGGCTAAGCCGAAGTGCAACTTCGAAGTATTCCCTGGCAAATCTGTCGTTACCCCAGGTTGATTGAATTCTTCCCAATTCAACGAGGGTCCCCAGATCATCCGGGAATCTGTTCAACAGAGTGAAGTAGCCTCTGATCCCTTCCGCGAGAAGGCCGATCGAAATGAGTGTGGCGGCGAGATTCCTCATGGCGACACGATCGTTCTCGTCCCGCTTGACCGCTTCGATGAAGCATTTTAATCCAAGTTCCTTCTTCCCCGTTGACGCATATAGCACTCCGAGGTCGTTATAGGCATCCTGGAGGGCGGGATCCAACGCAAGCGTGTTGTTAAGCCGCATGACCGCCGTGTCCCATTCCTGCTTGCCGATATGGACTTCCGCCCAACGGTACATCAACTTTGCACTGGATGGGTAAACAAGGATGCTGTCTTGCACCGCTTCCAGAGCCCGATCGTAGTCGCCCACTTCAAGCATCCGATCTATCTCGCCTATAAGCTCTGCCTCCATCCTCTGTCGGGGTTGGTTTCGCTTCGCCCCCTTTGCTTCATCGGAGACAACGCGTTCTCGAGACTCGGATAATTTTGCCATTACATCGTTGTCTGTCG
The DNA here is from genome assembly GCA_021812985.1 of Bacteroidota bacterium. Classification (GTDB taxonomy): domain Bacteria; phylum Bacteroidota; class Ignavibacteria; order Kryptoniales; family JAKASW01; genus JAKASW01. The sequence goes on along the minus strand of JAKAMG010000007.1, from coordinate 32,638 downwards.
GATTTTTGGATAGCCACTCCTCATAATAGGGAACGGCTTTTTCATACTGCTTGCTATTGAAATAATAGTCACCGATTTGTCTAGACCTGTCCAGGAGTTCAGCAGCCGGATATGTTGTATGTATCCCTAGTTCCTTTACCAATCGGCAGAAATTTTCGAACTCCTTCAACCGCTGCAGAAAATTGTTCTTTCCGCCGTCGGCTTCCCAATACGTTCGGCCTTTGGAAAAATCGATTCCATATTTCGCTGGATCTTCAAAACCCAGCGTGCCGGCGCCGAAGCTGCAGAACCACGGACTTGGGTTCACGGTTATGCGGCAATCACGGTTTCTTCTCACGAATTCGAGCGTTTCAAACACATCTTCATCGGTCTCGCCGGGAAGGCCGAACATGAAGTTGTACGCACACGTCAAGCCAGCACGATACCCGTCCCTCACAATCTGATTCGGATCTGCTCCCTTTGACAGTCCTTTTCCAATCTTCAACATCAGGCTGCTTGAAGGTGTCTCCAATCCGAAAGCCAAACAAATGCACCCCGAAGCCTTCATCTTCTTGAAGAACTCGTACGTCATTCCTTTTCGGATTACTGCTTGCGCGGACCATTCTAATTTCAAGCCGCTTTCAATTATAAGATCCGCGAGCTTCTCCAACTCCGAAAGCTTTCCATTGACGAGGCTGTCCTGAAAATCGATCCAACTCAGGAAAGGATACATTTTCAACTGAGCCGTTATCTCCGCAAAGATGCGCTCCGCTTTGACGTGCCGATATCGTTTCCAAAACGGACGTTCGTTGCAGAATATACAGCGATTCGGACATCCCCGGCTTGACATGATTGGAAGCCTGGAGGGTTCTCGGTACGACTGAAAATTATAGTCAGAAAAATCGGGGAATGGTAGAGAATTCAGATCATCGATTAATTCCCTGTCGCCATTATCTATAACCTGGTCCTCGATGAAAACCAGCGTTCCCGGACATTTTGAAATATCCTCGCCTGAAGATACTTTCTGTACAATATCAAGCAATGTCAGCTCACCTTCGCCTTGAGCGACCGCATCAACGCAACCCTGCTGAACAACCGATTGTCCTTCCATGAACCTACTCACTTGCGGGCCGCCGAATACTATCTTAATCCCAGGGTCAACGCTCTTGAGACGTTCGGCAATATAAAGGCTCACCTGCAAAGACGACTGGTAAATTGTAAATCCCACCAGCTTAGTGCCCGATTCCAAGATTAAGTCGATATACAGTTGGATTTGCGGTTCGTGGTCGGCAATAAACTCATCGACCTTGGACTTGGTGGTCCAGAACCAGAGTGACTGCTCAATTTCCCATACGTTCTTGTATTTCTCCCCGCGTGTGAGGTAGAAGTTTATGTTCAAATCAAGCGGCAGGACCTTGTACCCATGCTTCCTAATAAATGCGGCAAGCATCGCCGTGGCCAAAGGAGGAGTCAATACTCCCCAACCGGGGGCTTGGATAAGAACTAGATGAGGCGACTTCAGATTTTCGGCCAATGTCTTTCCAGAACGGATGAATTCTTTTCCGGGAAGTGAATCGAGCGTTCTCTTGCTATTACTCAGTTGGTGAGTCCTTGTCAGAGTTTGCTGGAACGAGTCGGAATCGTAATCTGTTCTCGCGGTTGCGATTGATTTCGCGTTTTCTGTTTCCAATTGTTCGTGCAGAGCATTGAGGTTGTAAATCGCCGTCTCGTTCCATGGATCGATCGTGAAGATATCTTCAAATCTGTCCAGCCCAGAGCCATAGCGCCTGTCCATGATATCGATGAACGCGAGATTGTTCAGAGCTATCGTTGAATGCGGATTGCTCTTCAGGACTTCAAGCAGCAGCTCCTTGGCCGGCAAAAACCGCTGCTGATCAATCAATGATTTGGCTATGATAAGCCTTGCATCTTCCATTCAAATCCTCCTCTAATATTCCCCGTTCAAACAATCACCGTTTGATTGCTGAATTCCATGAGATCTTGCCAGAGTACCTGAACCGATCTTTGCTTCGAACTCTCCTCCGATACGATCTGGCGAAGCTCATCCAATGCTGCCGCATCATTCAATTCAAAGATGTTCTCATCGCCAAACATGCCGTGAATTCTGCTGAACATTGCGTAAAAACCGTATGACTCGGCGAAATCAATAAACGAAGGGATCTCACGGTAATTGCTTCGCATCACCACCATGCTAAGGATCACGGATTCGAACTTACCCTGATTTGCCTTTACGAGAGAAAGGCTTCCGAGTAATTCCTCCCATTTCCCGCCAACACGGATTTTCTCGTAAGTCTCTTTTCTTGACGCGTCTACCGAGATGTCTATGAAATCAAAGCGTTGGTGTTTGATTCTGTCCCAGTATCGCGGAAGAAGCAATGCATTTGTAACAAGACTGAATTTCAATTCCGGGTTGTGCCCGTCGTAGTTCATCAGCAACGTTCTTGTGTCAGCTCTTGCCAAAGGATCGCCGTTGCCACTCATTAACACTGTCTTCGCAGAATCAAGATACTGGTACATATCCCTCGACCGCTTTTCAAGCATGATTGGATCGTCCTTGAGACGGATGTCCTGCTTCACACTGCACATTATACAGGAAAGGTTGCAGGTTTTTGAATCGCTCAGTTTAAAAAGAGTAGGAGTAGATTCAAGCGAATCCTTCTGAGATCTAATTTCGCTGACTAATCGTGGCGTCAGCATACCGTTACTTTCGAGTCCATCGAATGGGATGAGTTTCTTATTAAGCCGGTATTCTACTATTCGGGGACAGTCCGCGCTGCACCAGCCTTCCCATTCACCTCGGTACATCCGTCGCCGCAAATCCTTCATCGGCTCGCCGTTCCATATCTCGGCAATTGTTTGGTACTTAATGTTACCGAGTCTGCGTTTCAGCCATGCCGTGCAGCAAACGACTACTTCCCCGGTAATATCGACTTCAAAGAAATAGAACGGGTTCAGGCAAAGAACGCCGTCGGCATTCAATCGCCTGGAGTCTTCCGCGGAAAATGCAACAGAAGATGAATTACCCTTTTTCGTTACTCGGACCGGCACCTGTCTCGTCAGTTGCTGAATCGTTTCGTCTTCAACCGCGCCTCTGACCTGTGCAATTGCCCGTTCGTTGTTGGGATCGAGTTCGAGCAACCTTCTGTAGAAAAAAATAGCGTCAGAATCTCTTCCATTATAGCGGCAGATCTCTGCGACTATTGAAATTGTCTCGATGTCTCTCGGAGCTTGCTCCAGTACGGCCGCGTACGACTTGAGAGCTTCCTCAACTCTGCCCGCCTGAAGGAATAAACGTCCGAGGTTCTTTCTTGCAACTGTGTTCGCCGGATCTATCTGCACAACCTTGCTAAACAGGGCGATGGAGTCTTCAAGATCCCCTTTTAGCGAATGTAAAACGGCCAGATCGTTCAATGCATCCAAATTAGACGGTGATCCGATAAGTATTCCCGCCAGGAGTTCCTCGGCTTCGTCGTAGCGCTTCGCCAGCATCAACTCTTCCGCTTGAGCAATTGTCCTCTTGCTGCCGTTTGTCGGCACAGGAGATCCTCCTGATCTGACACTTTCCAGGGCCTGACCCAGCTTCTCCAGAATCAACCGGATGTTTTCCTTCGCAGTCCGATTCTCCGGATCAATGGAGATTACCTTTCTTAGGTGCACAATCGCTTCTTCATTCTTTCCCTGAAGAATCTTAGTGACGGCAAGATCGTTGAGGGCATCTAGGTTGGAAGGGTATATTCTGATGCGGTCCAGCAGGATGCCCTCCGCGGCTTCCAGTTTGCCTTCCATGATCAGAGCTTCCGCTTCGAGTATCTTTTCCCTTTCAGGTTCGGCACTATCCAACGCGGACCTTGCTCTCGATCCGAGAGAAGCCGGATCCTCCGCCGGCTTGCTCGCAAAGAAGCGGATTTCATCACCATACCCTGTCGCTTCCAGTTCCCGCGCTTTCTCGGCGACCTCCTCGTCCGAATTGAGTCCCCAGGTCTCACGGATCATGGAACTCAGGCTTCCTTCTTTGAAGGCACCATCGCGGTTCTTTGTATAGAGTCGTTGAACCACGAAGCCTGCGCGCTCGAGCTGTGTCTTCAGAGTCCCCGGCGAGTAATAAACTAGATGTACATTGGGAGCGAGCCACGGCCATTTCTCGCGGAGCTTCTCCGAACGAAGGCTCTCAATGTTGGGAACTGCCCCGAAGAACATGCCGCCCGGTTTGAGAATGCGGTGTATCTTCGAAAGTGCCTCGCGCGGGTTGGGAATGTGTTCAAGCACATGACTCATGCTGACAGCCGCAAGAGAATTCGGATCAATGGCTGCTTCGACCAGCTGGGAGTTCATCACCGGTATATGAAGTTCATTGTTTGCGAAATCGACGCACTTCTGTGTTAGCTCCAACCCCAAGGGGCGAAATCCCCTTGAGCGTGCGTTGTCCAGGAACGCTCCCCAACCGCAGCCGACGTCAAGAAACGTTCCTGACGGCTTTATGAACTCGATCAATTCATCGAGAAGATAGTCCATTCGGAGACCGCTTTCGGCGACCTCCTGCCTGGTTTGAGGCAAACGCATGTCCTTGTTTATATCCGGCCACTTCTGATAAAAATCATACATGGCCTTTTCGGTAAGCCGGGTCCTCTCGTACACGATACTGCACACCGAGCATTTTACAATGTCGCCGTACTCCCGATATCTTTCTTCGCAGGAATACGATCCGCAGAACGGACAGGGAATGCGCTCGTACTCTTCCGAGACGGCCGGCTCCTGCTGAGGACTTTGGTTGTCGACCGGATTCGGAGTCGGGAGAGTCTTGGTTTGTGAAATCGTCTTCAATGCCTCTTCATCACCCGGGCTGCGTTTCAGGATGGCCCCGCATATGCCCAATGCTTCGTCGCGCAATCCAAGACGGAGGTAAATGCTGCAAAGATTCCGGTGAGCCTTAAGCCCAATGTCTGACGGCAGGGCTTTCAAAAGGTGGTCGACAGCTTTATCGTACTGCCCTTTCCTGAAATACAATACACCGAGATCGTTGTGCGCGTCGGAATGATTTGGATCGAGAAAGGTGACCTTCGTCAGTTGAACAATCGACTCGTCAAACCGGTCGGCATCCTGAAGGAGCTGGGCGTATTTATACCAGAGACCGGTGTTATCCGGCTCCCGCCCGATGGCGATTTCGACAGCTTTGATCGCTTCATCGTGTCTCCCGTCGCTCACAGGCTCTTCCGCAAGATCTTCAGGCTTCTCGCTCGTATCGACAGATTTGCGCGCACTGGGTTCTTCTTCCGTAGCAGTGTATAACGGCTCATATGTTCTGTATTTGGGCCGTCCAATCTTAATGCCGACTACAAACGAAACCTGACCGGATAGCTTTTCATCCCATCCGTTCTTTATCAGCATTGATTTCAGTTCTTCAAATCCTTTGAACATCTCAGGATCGACCCAGTACGGACTGAATGTCGATATCTCCTGTACGGAAAAGCCGCTGTTTACGAAGAGCTTGTCGAGTTCGCTGATAGAGTATTCTTTACAGTGACCTATTCCCTTGCCTCCTGCTAGATAAGTGGAGAACAGGCATGGAGAATCCATGCGAATGCTCTTCACCATGTTCTGATACGCATTGATGTTCGGGGTCGTGAGTATAAAGACCCCTCCGTCTTTCAGAACGCGGTTGACCTCACGCATCATGAACATCGGGTCAGTACGCAGATGCTCGAGGACCTCAAACCCTGTGACCGCATCGAGGCTGCCGTCCTCGAACGGGAAGACGTCTTTTTCGATATCGCACTTTGCGATATCCACTTCCGCTTCGATGTCTGACTCGCCTCTCTCTTTGATTCTTCCTTCCCCGTATGCAACATAGCCGCCGTCAAGTGAATTCGCGAAGATATTCTTTACGCCGAATAACTTCTTCAGAATCAACGGAATGTCGCCTATGCTCCCGATGTCGAGAACGCTGTCGAGCGAACCGAGATACGGTGAGGCGCGCCTGAGGGTCTCAGCAATCCTGTCGACATGCCCAAGGTCGAAATAGTAATGACGCTTGGATTTGTCGTAGTCCAGGGAAGTCTCGGAGAATTCATCCCTCCCGCTCTTGCACAGGTTCTCGATCATGCTTCGAACCCGGCCAGTCAAATTATCATGCTTTTCGATGAAGAGAGTCTGCCTTTCCCTTTCGCTGAACATATTTTCTGTGTCTAGGGTCTCGGCCTTGGTGCAGACAATAATGTTCTGATTAGTCACATTGTATTGTGGAAATTCCCCCTCAATATACAAAGCCGTAAATCCAAGCAGGGACAGATGAGTGAGGAAGTCTCGTCCGTAGTCCCTGTAAACCAGCGAGTTGTCACCGTGGTACTGGGCCGGCAGGAGGAAGGCGTCGTTGTCCCCGTCGGGCTGAACGCGCGTGACGGTTTTCTCGAGCCCGTAGCTGAAGGGAACCTGCAGAATGAAATAGCCCCCCTTCTTGAGAACCCTGTACACTTCCATTAAAGCTTTGTCGAGCAGCCTTACGTGTTCAAAGACATCGCATGTAATAACGCAGTCGAATTGCTCATCCGTGAAAGGGAGATTCTCCAAATCAGCAAATTCCATCTTCTCAAAATTCTTTGGTACACCGTCCGTTTTGAAATAGGTATTGTGGTAATCGAATTTCTGCTCGAGATATGTCGGGTGTCCACGGTGTCCATCCGTCTCAAGAATCTTAATTGCTTTGTTAGGCCCCCATCCCGCGAGAGGTCCATCATATCCGAGGCATTTGGACAGCGCGTATATCATCATTCGGTCGCCGTTTAACGAATTGCATCTGTTGCACCAGAGACTTTCCCTGACATTCTCCGGAGTAGTGTCCCGAAAATTGTTGCGCTCGCCGCAAACGTTGCATGTTTCCTCGGGCATGACGGCGGTCGCTGTTGCGACCCCCGCGCGTAACCCGGGTGCTTCAACACTTCTCTTAACCGCGTCGTCAAGCAATTGCTGCGATTCTGCGTCGTCGGGCTGGTGTCGAAGGATATTCTCGATTACGGCCTGAGCATCCCTGTAATGTCCAAGCCCCATCAGGGCAATCGCCAAATTTTTGTGGATCCGCCAATTCCGGCTGAGCGAGGCCCCGATCAGAAGTTCTTCAAGCGCCTTTTCAAAGCGGCCTGCATTATAGTAACTCACGCCGAGATCATTATGCTCTTCTGCCGTGTTGTGCTGAACGGAAACATTCTCTTCGGGGTTCAATGGCGCTCCTTCAATTTATTGGCCAACACATAGACTACCGCGGATTTCAAATCCATGGACCAATTAAGTCCAACGTCACTCTTATGCTGTTCAATCCCCATGCCGCTGATTTTATCCCCTGATATCCTCTTCTCAGGATGGAAACCAAGCGATGGCGGCCATTATTATCCACCTGGCTAATTATGCGCAGCCACATCGAACGCGAATTAGGTCAGAATAACTGTGAGATTAGGATGAAAGTGATTCGCGCGGGGAGGGGGATAGGAACCGGGTCAGGCCCCTGAATCAAACTTCTGCCGTGCGATCTCAGACAGGATGATCGACGCAGCCACCCCCACATTCAGTGACTCCATTCTTCCCACCCGCGGGACGGCCACACTGGTCGGACAGAGTCCCATGACATCGGGGGTTATACCCGTGGCTTCTGATCCGAAAACGCCTGCCACGCGCTTAGGGTATGAGTAGTCAGCATAATTCAACCCGGCTTCCTGAGTTGAGGCAAAGACGCCGAACCCGATCTCGCTTAAACCTGAAATCGCGCCAGCCAGCGAGACATCCTGGACCACATCCACCTGACAGATCGCCCCCATGGCTGAGCGTACAACCTTGGGATTGTATGCGTCAACGGAGCCGGCGGAGACTATCACGCCGTCGACGCCGAACCACGCCGCCGACCGAAGTATCGTGCCAAGGTTGCCCGGATCAGAGATCTTGTCGAGAAGGAGCACGATGGATGCCCGTTTGGGACGCACCTTAGAAAGGAACTCGTCCAATGAAAGCTCCGTCAGACCGGCCAGGGCGATTACTCCCTGACTCGTTTCCGTAGACGCAAGTTTGGTGAACTTGTTCGCGGGGGTATCCTCAATCGCTATCCCCTTCTCTTCGGCGAGCGAGTAGACATCGGAAAGCTTTCTCTGGCTGGCACCCGAGCTGACGATCAGCATCCTGATGTCCGCGCCGCCAGTCAACGACTCCACCACAGCCCTCTTCCCTTCAATCAGAAAGAGGCGCTGCTCCTTCCGGCCTTCTTTGTCCTTCAATTCGGACAAGCGTTTCACATCAGCGTTCGAGAGCATCAGTTTGTGGCTATCTCGCTCAACAACAGTTTCTTCTCGTATGCCTGATTCGCGTCAGTCAGGTAGAGCATACCTGCGAGCTGGTTGCCTTCCCGAATCACAGGGATCGAAGGGACTCCCGCATCTAACATGAGTTTCATCGCTGAGGACAAATCCTGATCCTCCATTACAGTCATCTTAGTCGGATTGAGTATGTCCTTCACGACAAGTATGCCCAATAGGTCCTTCACAGATTCGTCGGTGAGAGCCTGGCGTATATCTCCGTATGAGATCGTCCCTGAGAGAGTGCCGTCGTGCCGAATGACCGGGAAGACTGTCGTATTACTTTCGGGGATCATGTCCACGAGGTCCGCGAGCCGCGTTGACTCCGATGCCGCAACGAGCTGCGGCTTCATGACGTCTTTCACGCTGAGCGAGCGGAGTATATTCACATCGTGACCGTACACATCGAGAAACTGCCCTTTCAGCTTAAGGCGTATGGTGTATATCGAGCCATTCATATACTTCTTGGAAATCACGGTAGCTGCGACGACCGCCAGGAGTATGGGCAAGATAGTTTCATATTTATCCGTCATCTCGAATACGAGTATAGCCGCGGCGAGAGGGGCCTGGACTACTGAGCCCGTGACAGCGGCCATTCCGACGAGCGCATACGCTCCGGGGGGGGCAGCGATACCCGGCACCAGTAAATTGACGATATTGCCGAACGCGCCGCCTGCCATCGCACCGATGAAGAGCGAAGGGGCGAGCGTTCCGCCTGAACCTCCGCTGCCAAGGGTAACTGATGTAGCAATGGGCTTCAAGAGGAGAAGCGCCGCCAGTATCATGAACGAGTCGCGGCTGTACAGTGAGGCGTCTACCCCCTGATAAGTGTATCCAAACACTTCGGGAAAATATATGCCGATGATTCCGACGATAAGTCCGCCGATAGCAGGCTTGAGAATTCTGTTGTGGACTGGGAATTTCTTGTTCTCAAAGAACTCTTCGGTGGCGTAGAACAGCTTCACAAAATAGATGCCAATGAAGCCGGCGAAGATGCCGAGAATAATGTAGAAAATCAGTTCCCATCCGCTCCGGAGCGAGAAAGTCGGTATGACAAAGACCGGCTTGTTCCCGAGGATAGTCCTTGAGACAAATGTCCCGAAGACCGAGCTGATTATGATCGGAGAGAAGGTCTGCATGTTCAGGCTTCCGATCACGACCTCCATCGCAAAGAGTGCTCCTCCGATGGGGGCGTTGAAGACAGCCGCCAAACCGGCGGCAGCGCCACATCCGACAAGCGATTTCATCTGCTCTTCATTCAGCCTGAACACTTGTCCCACGCTCGAACCTATGGCACCCCCAATGGCGATGACTGGTCCCTCTCGTCCTCCCGCGCCGCCGCTTCCGATGGATATCGCGCTAGTCACAAGCTTTGTCACGGCCAAAAACGGGCTTAGTATTCCCCCTTTCTTGGCGACGTTCTCTATCACCATCGGAACGCCTTCACCCGATGCGTCCGGAGCAAGCTTCATGGTAATCCATCCCACGATCATCCCACCGACTGCAGGGATTATTGGGATGATGAGGTATCTCTGCCATCCATGAAGATTAATCAGGTTGGTGAGTCCGAAAAATCCCGCTGGACTGTGGAACATGATCTGTTCCACCAGCTGAATCATCTTGTAAAAGAGTATTCCGCCGAAACCGGCGAGTATGCCGGTCACTATCGCGAGGAGAAGGTGCATCGGTTCCTGTGAGAATTCGAATTTTTGGAACCGCTCAAGGAGCCAGTCTTTAATGTTATTAAATATTTCCATTGTACTATTAGGTGGTTTGCAGAAGTTTTTTCGCGAGGGTCAGTGTTTTGTCGACCCCTATGGTATTAATATCTCCCCCCTTGCCAAAAATGAACCTGTGTTGTTCTCCGAGCGGCGCCCACTGCAGTGGATCGGTCGGTCCAAAGAGTGACAGCGTTGGCGTTCCCACTGCCGCCGCCAGGTGCATGATCCCTGTATCGTTCGTGATGACTAAATCCATCATCTTCAGTAATGCGGCCACAAAGGAAATCGCCCTATTCCTGACTCTGACAAAAGGCGCTTTCAGCTTTGCCGCAAGCTCATCGATGGTTTCGTGGTCCATGGGACCCTCCGTGACGAAGAGCTGAGCCTTCAATTCATCATGGAGCGCGACGCCAAGTTGGGCGAAATTGGACGCTTTCCATCTGTTAGGCACCTTGCCGGCACCTGCGTGCAGGGCCACCTTCCTCGCCCCGCCTTTCCCGCTTCTTCGGAGAAGGTCCGCCACTTCCAGGAGCGCAGACTCATCCGGCAAATACTCCATCAGGGCAGTCTCGTTAGACATCGTGATCCCCAGCGGCTCCGCCACCTTCATATTTCTGTAGTACTGGTGGACAATTCTTCCTTCCCACCTCAACCCGACAGGTATATCGTACACCGAGCTGGTGCGGTTGGAACTTGATTCAAGGGAGGCTGGCCCAATTTTCACTTTTGCTTTGACGAAATAAGCCATCACATCGTTGGTCAGCGACAGCGACACGTTTGACGGAACGAGAAGCACATCGTATCCTCTTCTCATCTGTCTCACGAACCTGATGAAGAGGGAGGGCTTTTTGTAAAACGAAAGTTTATCGTAATTGATGAGCTCAGTAACGTATTCACAGCCTGCCAATGCAGACTTGTTCTGGGGAGAAACAACGACGGAAAGCCTTTCGAGATTGAACCTTGTCCTGAGCGCCTTGAGGAGAGGAATCGTACACAGCACATCGCCAAACTGGTTATGCTGTCTGATGACCATGACGCTTTTGATCGACGCAGGGTCCGTGGCATAACTCCCGACGGGGCCTCTTCTCGAAGCGAGCAACGAGAGAGTCCTTTGCGCCGCGTGCTTAAATCCCTTCTCTAGTCTTTTGGCAATTGGCTCGCCTGGCCTGGGGTCACTCATATCAGATGCCGCCTACTTGAGATCTTCATATTTGGCATCTTCTATTTTCTTGCGGTCAATCTTGATTTCGTTTTCCTTGTGACGTTCCCTCTCCTTCTTCACTTCGTAGTCACGAATCCCTCTTTGCACCGCTCCCTGGATGGCGGAACGGAGGAAGCGATAAAGGGCGTAGAAGAAGAATATCCAGATTAATGCTTCGAACATTATTTCAATATTGGGTTATAATACTCCGCGACCTTGCGCGGCTTGAGAATTTCAGCGGCGAGCCGCTCGAAGTCCTTCTCATTGTTAACGAAATCGATTTGATCCGCGTTGACGATGAGGAGCGGGGAGGACTTGTATCGGAAGAAAAAATAGTTGTAGGCCTCGTTCAGGCTCTGTATGTACTCAGGCGTTATCGTCTTTTCGAACTTCCGTCCCCTCTTCTTGATGTTGCCCATGAGGTGTTCCAGGTTACACTGGAGATAGACTACAAGATCAGGCTTCGGTATGTTCCTCTCCAAAAAACCGACAAGCGTCTCATACAGCCTCAACTCATCGTCCTGAAGGTTCAGGTATGCGAATATTTTATCCTTCTCGAACAAATAATCACTCACTATTACCTGCTCGAAGAGATCGATCTGTGCCAGCTCCTGCTGCTGCTTGTATCTGCTCAAGAGAAAAAACATCTGCGTCTGGAAGGCGTAGTGCTCGACGTCCTCATAGAACTTGGGAAGGAACGGATTCTCCTCGAATTTCTCGAGGATGGCCCTTCCTTTCAGTAGCTTCGCCAGTTTAAGCGTCAGGCTCGTCTTGCCGGCGCCGATTACTCCTTCGACCGCGATGTGTCCGATATCGTTGGTCATCACCTCAACAGGCATAGTCAACTCGCAGTCACCTCGGCCTGTCGATAAAGCCGGATCTCGGACTTGTCACCGCATGCATCAAGGAGCTGTCTGACTGACTTGTTAAACACGGGATGAATGAATTCCGGCGCGATCTCCGCGATCGGGAGGAGGACGAAGCGTCTCAGATGGGCGCCAGGATGAGGTATCGTGAGCTCGTCGGATTCCAGTAGCATCTGATCATAAAAGACTATGTCGATGTCTATTTCCCGCTCTCTCCACCTTTCCCTGCGGACGCGTCCAAGACTAGTCTCCGTTGCCTTCAGGGCACCAAGCAGCTCAGACGGAGGAAGCGACGTAGTGAGACCGACCGCCGTATTGAGAAATCTCGGCTGGTTAGTAACTCCAAATGGATCGGTTTCGTAAACACTTGATAGGCGGGCGACCGTCACGCCGGATATTTTCGAGATGGAGTCTGCAGCTTTTCGGATGTACCCGAGTCTGTCGCCAAGATTTGACCCAAGCGACAGATAACACTCAGCTTCTTCCACCGGGAGCCTTCCCGTCAGAGCGGGACTTTTCGGTCTCAAATTCGACGAACTCAACGACGCCTCCAACCTGCGGCGTATGCTTGCGGACTCTTACGACGACTCTGTCGAGGAGTGAAAACTTTTCGATCAGGCTGTCGGCAATACGCGCGCCCAGCGACTCTATCAGATAAAACCGCCTACCGAGAACCATTTCCTTTATCGCCTGGTAAATCTTCTCGTAGTCGACGGTATCCTTCAGATGATCACTTTGGGAAGCCACAGAGAAGTCGCCGAACATCTCGACATCGACTTCAAATTTTCCGCCTGAAACCTGCTCATTCGTGAGGACGCCATGGTACGCGTAGAACGTAGCGTTGTTCAGGCGAATGCATTGTTCTTTCATTTGTTCGAATAAATATAGGCTTGCCAGGAGGAATTTTCAAGGTTTGCCCCGTCAAACTAATCACCGTGGCACCCGGACGCGCGGTGACAACCCTACCCCGGCTGGTCCTTGCCTCCCCTCCCGGGCACATCCTCTTTGCCGCCCCGTTCGACAGTGTAGGACTTGAGGAGGAGAAAGAACGAGACCACGAGAAGAACCGCGATCAGAGGAAGCGAGAAGTTGAGACGGTCGCTGAACGAGGGTATTTGGGACGCTAGGGAATCTGCCGCTCCAAGAGCCGCGATTATCATCAGTGCACTTCCGTGGTTATGTATGCCATCATCGTCATGGCGATCATGTAAACCAGGATCGCGACCCCGAAGAGAGTGAAGAAAGTGCTCCTCTCTCCCTTAGCCGATCTTTTGTCCAAAAACGGAACAAGCATCCAGATGATCAGACCGATGGTGACGGCCGCGATGGCAGGAATCTCCGGAAAAGTTCTGAGCGTTTGAAACAGAAACAAGAAATACCATTCCGGCTTTATACCCGCAGGGGCAGGCATCACTGGATTGACCTTCGAGGAAAGATTCGCGGGAAAGATCGTAACGAAGGCTATCAGGATCGCAAGCATTCCGGCCCAAACCGCGGAGTCCCTCAAAACGAAGGTCGGAAAGAATCGAGTTTCTTCGCTGTACCCCTTTTGCGAAAGGGGTACGCTCGAACCGAACACCTGACTAAGGAACACGTGCGCTGTCACGAGAACAAGCGTCAGAATTGGCAGGAGCACAACATGAAGCGTGAACATGCGCGTCAACGTAGCCGCTCCTACGTCTTCCCCTCCTGCAAGCAGACGGGAGAGGAAGCCTCCAATTCCGGGCATGACCATCGGCATATTCACACCTACCTTGGTCGCGAAATACGACAGCGTGGTCCACGGCAGGAGATACCCCGTGAAGGCGAAAGCGAGGACAAGGCCCGCGAGGAGCACGCCAATTAACCACATAAGTTCACGCGGTTTCCGGTATGCCTTCATGAAGTACGTTGAAAACATGTGTACCAGGACTACCGCGACCAGAAAGTTAGCCCCCCAGAAGTGCATCGATCTTATAAGCCAGCCATAATGGACCTTCTCCATTATATAACGCACCGACTCGTGAGCGGTATCCGGCGTGGGGGAATAATAAAACGCCATCAGTATCCCTGTTACGAACTGCAGGGAAATAATGAACAGGGCCAGGCCTCCAAAATAATACCAGAAGGAATGCTTGTGCTGTGGAACCTTTTTGTGTCTAGCCCAGCGCCGCAGGGGGGTCAGATCGAAACGCTCTTCGATGAACGCGGTGAAAGGTCCGAAGAAGTCTTTCATGCCGCCTGTTTCCCTGCTGAGACGTAAATCTTGTCTCCCCTGATTGAGACCAGATAGACAGGAAGCGGTCGGGCCGCCGGCCCCCTTAGCACTTTGCCATTCAGGTCAAACTCGCTCCCGTGGCATTCACAGAGGAAGTCATCCTTCCTCGATTCGAACGATACGGTGCACCCCAAATGAGTACACTTGGCTGAAAGGGCTTTGTAGCTGCCGTCCGGGAGCCGGACGAGGACGGCCGGTTTGTCCTGGAACTTGAAAAATTTTGCGCTGTTCGGCTTAAGTTCATCGGTAGTCGCGGCGACGACCGTCTCCTGTTCACCCAGCGCGAATTGTGGAGGGGTCAGGAACCTCAGTACCGGATAAATAATATATGCCGATATCGCCGCGACGCCTGCCGCAAGGACGCGGTTCAGAAACTGTCTTCTAGTCGATGCCATACAGTCTCTTTAACACCAGTAGCTGGTATTCTCGTTCCATTCCGGTCGAAATTGTGATTTAGTATTAGGTAAGACCTGACTCGGGGACCTTTAGACCACGATCTTAAGTTTGCCGGGCTCAACTCGCATCGCGAGTGAATTGACCTTCTTTTCGGGGACTTCTCCGTCTCGGTGAATCGACACGGAATCCTCAGACTCTATGCGTATCGTTTTCGCCTTTCGCATGATGACCTCCGGATGTTTCGCATGTTTTCCCGAAAGCACACTTGGGAGGACCTGAAGCACTCTTCCTACCGAGACATCAGAGACGAGGCACAAGTCGAGTAGGCCGTCATCTATCACTGCATCCGGCGTGAGGAGAAACCCTCCTCCCGCAGAAATACCATTTCCGATAGCGGCAAGAAACGTTCTCTCATCAATGACATCGTTGTCGACCTCAACCCGCATCTGAGTAGATTTGTACTTATAGAGAGTTTTTACGATAGCGTAGAGGTATCTCGATATCCCCTTGAGCCGGTGGACGTTCATGCTTTCCCGGGCCACTTCCGCGTCGAACCCCACACCGATCCCGTTAACAAAAAGAAGGTCCTTCTTTTCCAGCGTAAGTATTCCGACATCTACGGCTTTCACTTTTCCGGAGATTATACGGTGCACATAAGCCTGAAGATCCCTTAGTCGCCCTATCGCCCTCACGAAGTCATTCCCCGTTCCTGTGGGTATGATTCCCATCGCAGTCTGAGTCTCTGCGATTCCAGCCGCGACCTCGTTTACTGTGCCATCCCCTCCGACGGCGACCACGACGTCAAAGTCAGCGGGATGGTCGCTAGCGAGTTCTGTTGCGTGCTCCGGAGCTTTGGTGAGCTGCAGATCAAAGTCCACGCCGAGCTTCTTCGCTAGGGTGACCAGATGAGGAAGTATCCTTCTCGCCCTGCCATTTCCCGAAACGGGATTGACAATGAACTTTACAAGCCTCTCACCTGAAGGACGCATATAACTACTTTGCCGCCTCAAGTTTCATTTTTGCAAGCCGCACAGTCTCTCTAATTCCCTCATACGGCCTGATTTCCCTTCTATGGCGTGCGACCTCATAAATTGTCAGTACACCAAATATGACTGACACGATGAGCCTGGAATTGTTGCCGACAATCGGTAAGTCAGGAAGAAAGTTGAAATGAACTGGATAAAGAAATTGCGCGAGCCAAAGGATGAAAAGTGTAATCGCATTCCCCCGTGTGAATCTGAGTTTCGCCAACGTGGCACAACCGTAGAACGTCATCATCATAGAAAGAAGAATCTCTTCGAGGTGGTGCACATCCAGGGGTATGGTCGACACCCTTCCCATCGATAGCGAGTACACGATAGGAATCATCGAGACAAGGAGGGTCCATTGATTTACCTTGCTGCTCACCATATTCAGCAGAGCCATCGGGGCGAGGCGGATGGTCCTCGCCCAGTAAAAGGCTGTCACTTTTTCAGGGAACTCAGACAGAAAGGGGGCTACCCACTGGACGAAGACAAATGTGCCTATCCCGAAAGCCCCGGCAACTTCCTTCATGCTGTTCAGGAAGGGATCGGCCACGGCCCACATTGTTGCCCCACCAATGAGAAACAACACGAATAGGAGAATCCCCCTTTTCCTTTCGTTCGTGACGGAGACGAGCGCCCTTGGCATCGCCAGCAGATCCTCTTTCTTTTCTTCATCCTCCTCGGGGAGCACGTGCAATATATACATATACGACAGGAAAACAACTCCAAGGAATATGCCGTCGTAGACCTGAAGGTCACGCTTCAAAAGGACTACGATGAAGTAAAGCGACGAGATAAAGAGCGCGAGTATTTCGACTATGTTCTCGGTTCGGAGTGAGATGTAATCTATTTTCTTCCCATCCTTTATTCTCGAGTAGACGTCTGCGGTGATAAATATGAGAGGCCAGCCAACACCCATCAGCAGCCTGTTCGATCCCGTGAAGTTCGCCATCATCAGGTCGATGTCTTTGTGCCATGCTATGACTGCTTCCACCATGAACTCAGGGACAACCTGGAGGAGGGCAACGATTGCGACAGCCAGCCCCTGGCTAATGCTGAATTCGGCTGCTTCGGCTGCCCAACTTATGATAAGTGCTGAGACAATGACCGCGCTGAAACATAGAATGGCCACCAGCCCCGCCGTGTCGCTGGGAAACGCGTGAAGCCAAAATGAAACGACCACGCTGAAGAGCGACATGAAGATGAAATAGTAGGCGTGTCGGGATATTCTCACGAGATATGGTCCATTGTGAAATGAGGAAGTCTGACGTCCGCCATGTCATGGTATCCCGGAGGGAGCTCGAGGAGTCCTCTAGCCTGGTTGAGCACCATGCCAACCGAAGCAACGTCTCCCATTATGCCGTTATTGACTACCACATTCACCGGGGGCTCCCCGTCAATGAAGACGGCATCATATTCGATGGATGCATCTATCCGCATGGTGAGCCTTAGAGAAACTATCTCCCGTCCGGAACTTTCCACGACAGCCTCTTGCCGGACTCCCACCACATGACCCGCCGCGACAAAAACCTCGTCGCCGTGGTAATCATGGTCAGCGACAACGGGCTGCATCACGGAACGAATGTTGTCGTACTTTATGTCGAGATAATGTGCCAGGAATTCCGCCGAGTCAGTCAGGCCCGTCTGCCCAAACTTCCCGGTCTCCGCCCTCTCCATGACTTCCTGCGCCGTCAATCCGACTCCAAGTTTTCTTTGGAGTGCGAGTCGCCTGTGGCTGAGATTGACCATCCTTTCGGCCCGAATTGAGGAGACGGCGACACATGGAGCCGTGAGCATGAGCACGAGGCTATCCATCACGTATCCCGGATTAATCCCCGTCGCGAGAAGTCTCACGCGTTTCCTTTTCGCCAGGCCATCAAGCCTCCGGAAGAGCTTCGGGTCCCGCCGCCGGAGAAAGAATAGTTCCTCGGCGGTTGTAACAACGTTATAGCCGAGCTCCATAATCTGTTCAACCTGGAGGGCTGCGTCAGGAAGGTAGGAAACCGCCGAGTGGACCACCATGTCCGCCTTCTTTCTCTTCAGCCTCCCCAGAGATTCGGCAACCTTCAAATTGAAAATACCCTTAGGCTCAAGGAGCTCGCCGACATCCCGGTTCACCTTGTCCGGAGCCAGGTCCACGCACCCGACGAGCTCGAACATGTCGTCGTACCGCGTAATGGTTTTTGCAATATTCAGCCCGATCTCGCCAAGACCGAATTGGATGATCTTAAGCTTCCGGGTCATTCTTCTTCATTCTCGTCTGTATCTCGTGGAGGAACATTTGCGTTATAACTATCGGTCTTGTGATTGCCGCGCCGACGACGACCGAATACGCGCCAAGATCGAGTGCGTGCGCTGCTTCGGCAGGAAGTAGTATCCTCCCTTCCGCGATCACTGGAACGACGAGGGATTCGGAAAGCCTCTCTATCAGGTCGAAGTCCACTCCCTGCCTCCCTCTTTTCGCCGTGGCAGGCGTGTGACCGGAGAGCGTTGTGGATACAAGGTCCGCCCCGAGTTCCGCTGCCTGAACTCCCTCTTCAAAAGTTGACACATCGGCGAGGAGAAGTGTGCCGGGGTGTTCCACCCTTACTTTCTTGAGAAATTCAAACCCATTGAGGCCGTTAGGTCTCACTCTCTCAGTAGCGTCTACCGCGACTATATCCGCTCCGGCGCTGACAATTTCACCCACATCCTTGACGTCTGGAGTAATCAGAACTGAACCATCCTCGTATGCCGACTGCACGAGACCGATTATCGGGCGCTGGACCTTCGCCTTCGAGGCTTTGATGTTTTCCAGTCCTTCTATTCTGACTCCGGCCGCACCGCCCATCTGGGCCGATAGCGCAAAGAGAGCCACATATTCAGGTTTATTGAACGGGTCGTCTTCATCAAACTGACATGACACTATGAGTCCGTTCTTTATGTTCGCTATCGAGTTTAAGTATTCCATTCCACCTTCCAGCTCCTATTATTCAACAGAAATATTAAGTCACTTTTGAATCAGAATGTGTTTCGCGACCTCGGATGCTACTGCGAAGATTACGGCAAGAATCCCGGATGTCCCTGCCATGAATTTCCAGCTGCGTGAAAGAACCTTTGACAACCGCCAGATGCTAAGAAGAACGGCGCCGCCAAATACCACATCGAGAAACGCAAGGAAATAAAAAGAGACCGGGTTTATGACCTGCGGGGCCGGATTATTCGAGAAGAGATAGCTTCCAAATACCGCCACCTCCAACGGAAGCATGAAGACAGCTCCTATCGCGACCGGGTGCAGAGTGTAGAGCATCCCCGCAACGAAACCTCTTAGCGAGGCGCCCGTCCTCCTGACTCTGAAAATCAAGTATGCCAGGAGGGAGAAGATCAGAATTGATGGGAAATAAACGGCGATGCCTAGACTAATTCCCGCGACGATGAGCCTGGGGAAACTAACTGAGTAAATATCGGCGGCCTTCACAACATAAAACATGACGAAGCTTAACCCAATTCCTTCGAGGATGCCGAGAAGAACCGAGTAATTCCTGTGAGTGGCAAGAATAACCTTCCTGAGTGTAGACTCCGGAAAGCTCCACAAGTTGTACACTGTGGAAAAGAGATCGAGAGACTTGACACTGTCCTGCAATATGCTTCCGCACGAGGCGCAGCGAACGGCCAAATCGAGATTATCAGAGCCGCACACCTGGCACTTTGTCGGGTTCACCGCGCCTCCGCCATTATAGAGCACCGGTCATTCATTGACCGTCCCTTTAAGGACGGGCTCAAAGTGCGCTGTGAAATGCCTTAGGTAAGGAGCCTCGTACGAAATTCTGTATCCCGGGATCTTGTCTCTCCGTTTGAACACTTCCACTATTGCCTCCGCGGCGTAGTCGATATGACTCTGCGTATACACTCTCCTCGGAATGGCCAGGCGAACCAACTCGAGGTTTGCGCCGATGAACTTCCCGTCAACCTCCTTCCCAAACATGACGGATCCGATCTCGACACTTCTTATTCCTCCCTCGATGTACATCTCCACCGCGATGGCCTGTCCCGGATATTGGTTCGCCGGAACGTTGGGCAGAAACCTCCTCGCATCGAGGAAGACAGCGTGTCCGCCGGTTGGCACAAGAACAGGCACCCCCTCTTTTTCCAACTTATCTCCGAAATACTCGACGGACCTTATTCTGTACTTCAGATAGTCCTCGTCGAGGACTTCGTTAAGTCCCTGTGCCATGGCGTCGAGGTCCCGACCGGCAAGCCCGCCGTAGGTTGGAAACCCTTCTGTCATTATGAGCAGGCTTCTCGCCTTGTCGGCCAAGGTCGAGTCGTTCACGGCAAGGAAGCCGCCGATGTTTACGAGAGCGTCCTTTTTCGCGCTCATGGTGCAACCGTCAGCGTAGCTGAACATTTCTTTGGCAATTTCAGTGACCGATTTGCTCGCGTAGCCCGGTTCCCGGGTTTTTATAAAGTAGGCATTCTCCGCAAAGCGGCAGGCATCGATAAATAGCGGGATGCCGTACTTCGTGAGGAGCGACTTCGTCTCGCGTAAGTTCTTCATGCTTACGGGCTGTCCGCCCACGGAATTGTTCGTGACGGTCATGATGCAGAGAGGTATTCTTTCGACGCCGGTTTTCTTAATCAGGGCTTCCAGCTTGTTAAGATCGATGTCCCCTTTGAAGTCTGCGCGTTTGTCGGTTTCCAACGCGCTCGCCACGGGAAGATCCACTGCCTCAGCCCCTGAAAACTCCACGTTAGCACGCGTCGTGTCAAAATGAGTATTGCTCGGGATGACCTTCCCCGGTCCGCCAACAGTAGTGAAGAGTATCTTCTCGGCCGCTCTTCCCTGATGCGTGGGTATCACATATTCCAGACCGGTAAGATCCTTAACGACTTTCTCAAATTTGAAGAAGCTTCTCGAGCCGGCATACGACTCATCGCCGTCCATTATAGCCGCCCACTGCCTCGAACTCATGGCCGCCGTTCCAGAATCGGTGAGGAGGTCTATCAATACATCGTCCGCTTTCAGAAGAAACAGATTGTAATACGCGTCGCGGATTGCCTTCTCGCGATATTCGCGCGTCGTGAAGTTGATCGGTTCTACAGATTTGATCTTGAATGGCTCGATAATAGTGTGGGTCATCTTGTCACCATGTATGGTCCGATGGAATCAGGATAAATGTCCACCGTGATTGTGAAATTCTGAAGGCCGATCGCCTGCATCTGGAAGGAATCACTTCCGGCAGACACGATCTGGTATCTCGCAATATCGTTAGAATCGGGTTCGCCGATTGAACTCAACGTGAATCCGGAGAACGACCCGCCGCCGCCCGCCATAGTCAAAGGTTTTCTGTACCATCCCTGCGCCGTTGCCGCAATGTGGTTCATCTCATTTATCGCTTCGTTGATATCGGTCTCCTGCTGTTGTGACTTAAAGTAGATCATCGCGACGGAAATCGCCACGGCGACAATGATCGCGACGAGGACAATCAAAAGGAGTTGTTGAGTTCCCATTCGCAGACTCCTATGTCGTTACCTGTATAGTTGCCGGACGTCCCGGGCCCGGGCGTTTCATCTTCCATCAACCGGCGCTGGTATGGATCTCCTCGTAAAGCGTCAACGAGCTACGCGGGCGATGCGGAGACAAACCCGGCTGACGTCGCATTGACGCTTCTTCGAAAGGCTCCCTCAAACAGCCGATGGCTTCGCGTAATCCCTTATTGTCTCTTCAAACTTCGCAACGAACGCGTCGACGTGTTCCTCTTCAATGATAAGCGGGGGCAGGAGACGAATGACGTTGCCGTTGGTGCAATTGGCGAGAATACCCTTGTCCAGAAGCTTTGTCACGATTTCCGCGCATTCCGTCGCGCATTCCACGCCGACCATCAGTCCCAATCCGCGCACGTCTTTTATGAAGCCGGGATACTTGCCTGCGAGCCCCTGCAGCTTCTCTCTGAGATACGCGCCTAACTCTGTCACGTGCTCGCCTGACTTCTTCTGGACCAGCTCGCGGAGAGTCGCCAAACCTGCGGCGCATGCGACGGGATTGCCGCCGAATGTCGTTCCGTGAGCGCCGTAACCGAGGACATCCTCAACTCCGGCATCAGCAAGTA
The DNA here is from genome assembly GCA_021812985.1 of Bacteroidota bacterium. GTDB lineage: Bacteria > Bacteroidota > Ignavibacteria > Kryptoniales > JAKASW01 > JAKASW01. The sequence continues at coordinate 10,753 of JAKAMG010000007.1, read as the reverse complement.
TGCCGCCGAGCGGCAGACCGCCTCCAATCGGTTTTGCCATGGTCACTATGTCCGGGCGGACGCCGTAATGCTCAAAGGCGAAGAGCTTCCCGGTCCGGTAGATGCCGCTCTGTATCTCGTCCGCCACGACGAGGAAATCATGCTTCCTTTTCAGCCGGAAGATCTCCTGCGCGAATTCCTCCGTGACCAGGTTAACTCCTCCTTCACCCTGCAAGAATTCCACGAATACCGCGGCGGTATGAGAGTCCACCTTCGACCGAAGATCCTCGACGTTATTGAACTCCACGTGTCCGACTTCAGGGAGAAACGGCTCAAAACCATTCCGATATTTCGGTTTGTCCGTCAGAGAGAGAGCCCCCATCGTCCGGCCATGAAAGGAGTTGCTGAGCGCGAGGAGACCCGATTTGCCTCTTGAGCTTCCCCACTTACGGGCGAGCTTTATCGCACCCTCGATGGCCTCGGTTCCTGAGTTAGACAGGAAGAGCTTGGAGTATCCGGAAAGTTTGCAGAGCGTTTCAGCCAGCTCGGACTGCACGTCCATGTAGAACAAATTGGAAACATGCATGTACCTGTTCACCTGTTCCATGATGGCGGCCTTGACCCGCGAGTTGTTGTAACCTAGTGCATTTACGGCTATGCCGCCGAGATAATCCAGGTACCTCTTTCCATCCTTGGCGTAGATATACACTCCGTCAGCGTGGTCTATCTCAATTGGGAGTCGCTTGTACGTGTGAAGAATGTATTGACTTTCCCTGCTTTTAGTGTCCATCTCGATTCCGTCAGTTGTACATTGATTCTATAAGGTCGGCGTACTTCTGCTCCACAACCTTTCTCTTGATTTTCAGTGTCGGTGTAAGGTCACCCGACTCTATCGTGAACTGGTTCGGGAGAAGTTTGAATCTCCGCACCTGTTCATATTTCGCGAGGTCCTTCTGCAGTTCGTTGATATCTTTCCGGATTGCTTCGTAGATCCGGTCATTGTTTACCAGCTCAGTCTCCGTGCCGCTACCGACGCCGAGCTCACCCGCGAGCTGACTGAGCGCTTCGAAATCAGGAACTATTAGCGCAGTGTTGAAGCGCCTCTTATCCCCAATCAGGATCACCTGGTCGACGTAGCGACTCTGCTGTATGAGGTTCTCGATAGGCTGCGGGGCTATATTCTTCCCGCCTGAGTTCACGAATAGATGCTTCTTCCTGTCTGTAATTACGATGAACCCGTCAGTATCAAAATGTCCAATGTCGCCGGTATGGAGCCAGCCATCGCTGTCGATGGCCTCTCTGGTGGCCTCTTTGTTCTTGTAATAGCCCGACATAACGTGCGGACCGCGTGTCAGTATTTCGCCATCTTCTGCAATCTTCACCTGCACATTGTTAAGCGGCTTGCCTACACTCCCGAACTTGTAATCGTCCATCCTGTTCGCGGATATGACCGGCGAAGACTCGGTCATGCCGTAACCTTCAATTATCAGAATCCCAACGGCCTCGAAGAACTCGCCGAGCTCTCTGGAGAGGGCTGCACCACCGCTGACGAAGAAATTTATCCTTCCTCCCATGCGCTCTCTCAGCTTTGAGAAGACCAGCTTGTCTGCGAGTGCGTGTTCCGAACGGAGAACAGGTCCAACCATACCGCGTTTTCTCGCGGCGACATACTTCTTCCCGACGTTCAGCGCCCAATAGAAAATTCTTTTTTTGGCCGGCGGTCCCCCTTCGACGTTCTTTATAATCAGCGTGTGCATTCGTTCAAACAGCCTTGGCACTGTGGTCACGATTGTGGGCCTCACCTCGAGCAGGTTCTGTGCGACAGTCTCGATGCTTTCAGCGTAAGACACAACAGCACCGGCGGAAAGTGCGGTGTAGTATCCGGCCATCCTCTCAAAGCTGTGAGAAATGGGCAGGAATGAAAGGAGCGAGTCCTCTTCGGTGATGGAGATATGGTCGAATGCCCCCTTGATGTTCGAGACAAAGTTCGCGTGCGTGAGAACCACGCCTTTAGGCTCGCCGGTGGTTCCGCTTGTATAAATTATCGTCGCGACGTCAGATGGCTTCGCCTGTCCAAGCCAGGACTTGAAGCGCGACGGATCCTTTTCGCTAGGCCTCTTCCCCGTCTCATACACTTCCTGGAAATCGAGGACGTATTTATCCTTCGCCCCTTCGAGGCGATTCATAACGATCACGTGATCCAGTTTCTTGACAGCATCTTTTATGCGCGTGATTTTGTTGAGCTGGTATGAGTTGGATAACACCACGGTTGAGACGTCGCCGTTTATGAGTATATACTCTATCTGTTTAGCCGTCAGGGTTGGGAATATGGGAACGTCGACAAGACCGAGCGTGAGACATGCAATATCAGCGATAGGCCACTCCGGCCTGTTTTCGGAAAGGATCGCAACTTTGTCTCCCTGTTTCAGTCCGAGCGCATGCAGTCCATGGGCGAAGAGCTCGACCTTCGAGAATAGCTCGTCGTAGGTCATACCCACGTACTTGCCGTCGACCTTGTGACGGTAGACGTACCTCCCGCTTCCCTTGTACTTCGCACAGAGCCGCGAGAACATCTCGGTAAGCGTATTAAATTCTACGGCCGCAGCCATCAAGCCTCCACAAACGCAGTTGGTTTTTCTTCGGAAGAATCTTGCTTCACCGCAACTGGCATTCTTCTCTCACCTGTTGATTCAAGTCTCTTTTTCGGATAGGATTCATCGCAATTCCATTGTGGACCAAGTGCCGCCTCTACAGAGAGAAAATAGCTCCTTGAGGGGTTGAATACCAAATCCATAATAGAACGCCGCAAATCAAAAGTTCTCCTCTCAAGTTTGCCGGCACACCATACGTGCCATTGGAACTCGGATAAAGTCGCCGGCGAACATGCCTGGCCGCCGAACGCACACCTGTTCAGCCGCTGACCGGTAAACCTCAACTATGAATTGCTTCGGTTGCGCCTTTCGAAAAAGGCGCTCAGTAGAAACGCAGCCGATATGAGTATCATAATGACGCCCCAGATCGCGTTTACATCCAGGTTTGCCGATTTCTGATATATATCGCGCGGACCTACGAGCCCGTACACCAGAAGGAGTAAGCCGTAAAAACCTAACAGGCTTCCCAGCGGGATCTTCAAGTCGAAGAAATGTCGGCGCGGCTCTGATGATTCCATTGTATTGTCTCCGATTCTTTTCTTACCAGAAGAGCAGGTTGAGTACGACCATGACGACCAGCGCGAGAATTCCCCAGAAGGCGGGGCGCCTGAAGAAGCGCTCGTCAGAATGCGCCTTCGGAGTCAGGCCGTAAACGAGACCTACGAGTTCCGACTCCGGCTTCGGCTTCGTGAAGAGACTGATGACAATCGTCATGACGAAGTCCGTGCACCAGGCCCACCACGCCTGATAAAAGTTCGCGGCCATCTCGCTCGAGTAGTGAACTATGTGAAGCTGGTACATCAAGTAATGCGTGGCTGCCGCCATGATGCCGAGTAACAATCCCCAGAACCCGCCCCACGGAGTAGTCCTTTTCCAGAACATACCGAGAAGAAATGTCGCGAAAAGCGGGGCGTTAAAAAATGTAAAAATCAGCTGCATGTAGTCCATCAGATTCGGGAATGACTGAACTATGTAAGCAGTACCTATACTGAAGACCACTCCGAAGACAGTGGCGTATTTCCCCATCCTGAGATAATGCTCGTCCGGCATGTTGGGCTTTATATAGCTTCCGTAAATATCGTACGTCCAGACTGTGTTGAAGGCCGTTACGTTCCCCGCCATCCCAGACATGAAGCTTGCGAGAAGCCCGGTGATCGCAAGCCCCAGGATGCCGTTCGGCAAATAACGAGCGAACATGAGTATCAGCGCCGAGTTGTAGTCAGGCGACGGACCGCCGGGCACCACTTTGAACTGCGGGAGGAGCGCCACCGCGAGCAGCCCGGGAACAACCACGATGATCGGGACGAGCATCTTTGGGAATGAGGCGATCAGCGGAGTTCGCCTCGCGGCCGAGAGATTCTCCGAAGCCATCGCGCGCTGCACAACCAGGAAGTCAGTGGTCCAGTATCCAAACGAGAGGACGAAACCGAGCCCGAGGACAACCCCAAGCCAGTCGACCCCCATCGGGTTATCGGAAGCGCTCCCCATATGCTGCCAGGCATGCATGAAGGAAGGCGGAATCCTGGAAACAAGCCCGGCAAACCCTCCAACGGCATGGAGACCGATGTAGACTACGGGGAGAAGGCCGAGCCAAATAAGGAAGAACTGTATGACTTCGTTGTAGATGGAAGAAGAGAGACCCCCGAAGAAAACGTATATCAGCACAACTAGCGCCGAAAGCAGGATGCTCGATGTGAGCGACCAGCCGAGCGTAAGCTCGAAGAGAAGCGCCATGGCATACATGCTAATGCCGCTCATGAGGAGCGTCATGATAGCGAAGGAGAGCGCGTTGAGTCCGCGCGTCGCCTCATTGTACCTGTGCTTGAGATACTCGGGAACGCTCCGCACTTTCGTGCTGTAATAGAAAGGCATCATGAAGAGTCCTAGGAAAATCATGGCCGGGATCGCACCAATCCAGTAGAAATGGACGGTAAGGATTCCGTACTTCGCGGAGTTTGCCACCATCCCAATCACTTCGAGCGCCCCTAAATTGGCGGAGAGAAATGCAAGACTAGTTATCCAGCTCGGGAGCGACCTTCCGGACAGAAAGAAGTCTTCGCTTGTCTTCATGTATTTTTTGAGAGCGTATCCGACAACGATCGTCACGAGCACGTACGCGCCGAGGATCATGTAATCTATGAAGTTCATCGAGATTACCGGTTGCACCTTGCCTCCAGAAATTTTGTGGACTGAAGCGGCTTAATTTTCCCGGCTTGCCATCAGCACCGCGATAGCCCGAGAGACTGCATTCAGCAGATCGGAATTCGTCGGGATAGGGGAAATAAAAGTCCGCATGTCAGGTGTAAATATAATACGGGGAGCAAAACCGTCAAACGCTAGGACTTGAACGGACGCATCCACCAGAAAAGCGCAGGCGGTGGAAGAACGGCCTCTTCCCCTTCATTGAGGCAACGGAGGCTTATTGCTATATTCATCTCGTGAAGATCGCCCTTTACATACTGAGGCGGCACGTCGGGCCGTTTGTCTTTTCGATGGTAGTCATCAGCTTCATATTTCTGCTGCAGTTTCTTATGCAGTCAATGGACCAGATCGTCGGCAAGGGACTGAGCCTAATCGTCATCAGCCAGCTTATCATTTTCAATATGGCATGGATAGTGGTGCTCGCCGTTCCTATGTCCGTGCTTGTAGCAGTGCTCATGGCATTTGGCGGCCTATCGTCGAGCAACGAGGTGACAGCAATAAAGGGCTCCGGCATCAGTCTCGTCCGAATGATGCTGCCTGTGCTCGTGGCATCGATAGGAGTATTCTACCTTCTCGTCCTCTTTGACAACGACGTGCTTCCTGACGCGAACCACAGTGCCAAAACAATCATGATTGACATCAGGCGCAAGAAACCGACGTTCACGATAGAGCCGGGACAGTTTTCGCAGGAGATAGACGGACACGCCATCCTCGTGAGAAAAACGGTTCCGAATTCGACTGAACTTTTCGGCGTGACCATTTTCGATTTCTCCGACCCACAGAAGTTCACGACTATCACGGCTGAGCGAGGAAAGGTCGGATTCTCACCCGATCTGCGAAACATCATAATGCTCTTGTACGACGGCGAGGTCGACCAGTACGACAACAACCAGGTCGGGGTTTATCAGCGTGTTCGGTTCCAGCACCAGCAGATAGTTCTCAAGGCCCAGGGCTTTGCGTTCGAGCAGTCATCCGAGCAGGCGTTTCAGCGCGGCGACCGCGAGCTGAGCGCTGATTCAATGAGGGTCATCGTGGCGGGAATGGAAAACGACAAGGCTGCCCTGCAGAGACAGTTGAACACTTATGTCCGCGCCAGTTTCACCGGACTAATTTCTCCCACCCAGAGCCGTCTAGGAGGTGTATCTCCGACAGATTCGACCGCTCTCTTACGGCAAGCGGAAGCAAGGGTCTCGTCTATCTCCGCCATTGTCAGGAGTCTTCAGTCAGGCGTTGACAACATCAGACGGCAGATTTACTCCTATCAGGTGGAGATCGAAAAAAAATATTCCATACCCTTTGCCGCAATAATATTCGTTCTCCTCGGGGCGCCGCTCGGCATGATGGCGCGCCGCGGCAACTTCGGCGTGTCGGCGGGGCTCAGCCTCCTTTTCTTCCTCGTGTACTGGGCGTTCCTGATTGCGGGAGAGAAACTTGCCGACCGTGAACTCCTGAGCCCATTCATGGCAATGTGGCTCGCGAACATGGTCCTCGGCTCCGCTGGGCTGCTCCTAACTTACAAGGTCTCGCGCGAGACGGTCATAATCAGCTGGGACTCCTTCATGAAGTTCATGCCGCGAAGATGGGTTTCGGACGAAACTCGCGAACAAATATCCAGACGGGAAAGATGATTTGAAGAAGCTCGACCTCTATATCGTCAGGCAGTTCGTGAGCGTTATACTATTTTCCCTGATCGCGTTTGCAGCAATTTTTGTGCTGGTCGATTTAATGGAACACCTCGATGACTTTCTCGATCATGGCGTAGGGCTCCTGCTTATCGCGCGATACTATCTTGTCTTCACTCCGGAGATTTTAACTCTGATAACTCCCGTGGCCGTACTTCTTGCGAGCCTCTTCACAACCGGGAGAATGTCAAACAATAACGAAATAATCACGATCAAGAGCTCCGGGGTTGATATTTACCGCATACTCCTTCCCTTTCTCGCTGTTTCGTCCATCATCTGCGTGGTGATGGTCTACTTCAACGAGTGGGTTGTGCCGAAAGCTAATCACGAGAAGTTCAGGATCGAGAAGGTTTATCTTCAGCAGCACCACGAGGGATGGTGGAAGTACAACATATTCATGCTGGACAGCAGGAGCAGGATAGTCTCAATTGGTTACTATGACGACTACAACAACACGGCACAGAAGGTTTCGGTGCAGGAATTTGCCGACACGAATTTGACATATCTGGTAAAGAGGTACGACGCCGCCAGCATGAGTTACGACACCACGAAGAACGAATGGGTGCTTAACCGAGTGATAGAAAGATCCTTCAACGGTCCGTCTGAGACTTTTAAGACAGTTACATCTTTACCGCTGAAAGAAATTACGTTCAAGCCTTACGACCTGGCGGAAAAAGAGCTGAATCCCAAGGATATGAACTACGATCAGCTGAAACGATTCATTGAGCTTCAGAGAAAGAGCGGGAACGACGTAGCACGTTACGAGGTGGACTATTATTCGAAGGTGTCTTTCCCGTTCGCCGCAATCATTGTCGTATTCTTCGGCGTACCCCTTTCGGCACGAAAGAAACGCAGCGGCCTCGCCCTTGAGTTCGGGATCAGTATACTCGTCTCTTTCATCTATCTGCTAGTGATCAAGCTGAGCCAGGTTCTGGGATACGACGGGCTCGTGAACCCTCTCCTGACCGCCTGGCTGGCGAATATCGTTTTCTTCGCGGCCGGCATGTACAACACGGCCAGGGTCGCCAGGTAACCCATCCGGACCTGAATCAGGCCGCCAAAGGATAAACCGCCTTACAATCCATCCACGTGGATACATGGTCTCTGCCCCCTCCATGCGACGCTGACGGGAAACTCAAAGAAGTCAGTCAGGTTGACTTCTGTTAGGATCGCCCGCGATTTCCCTGCTGAATGCACCTTCCCCTTCTTGAGGAGGAGCGTCCTGCCAAACGCCGGAAGTATCTCCTCAATATGGTGGGACACATAGAGAATTGTTGGCGGGTTAGGGGATTCAGATATCGAAGTTACCGCAGATAAGAAATGTTCTCTTGCAAAAAGGTCGAGTCCCGTGCAGGGCTCATCGAGAATTAGAAGCTTCGGAGAGTTCATTAGAGCACGCGCTAGAACAACGCGCTGCCGCTCCCCTTGGGAGAGTGTTGAGTAAGGTCGAAGCCTGAACCCGGTACAACCGAATTGTTCCATGAGCTCATTCGCCTTCGAGATATCAGACTTCGCCGGTTTTTCATACAGGCCTATGCTCGCGTACCTTCCACTCAGAACGATATCCTCGGCGCTGTCGTCCGCGTGGAGATTTTCCTGCAACGAAGAGCTCACCCAGCCAATGGATCTCCGCAATTGGCGAATATCGCATTCACCGAACGCACATCCGAGGACCTTCAGTTGGCCGCTTGACGGAAAGATATAGCCGCTTATCATGCTGAGAATAGATGTCTTCCCCGAGCCGTTCAAACCGATGATGGCCCAGTTTTCACCCTCACCAACATTCCAGCTGACATCCTGAAGTATTCGCGTGCCGTCTCTTCTCAAGGAGACGTCTTTCATTTCAATGACCAACTCAATCTCTCTTTCCCGGCTTATATGACGAAGCCACCCTAATCTAAAAGCCCGCGCACTTTTCTTCCTGTCAAGATTATCGTCTTACTTAAGGTACTTAACCATCCAGTCAACCCAACGTCCGTAGACATCCGAGGTCCTGACTATATCCCCCGGAAAATGAGTGTCAGCCGGATAGACGAAGAAACGGGTATGGACACCGTTGTCGCGAAGAGCATGGTACATTTCATAACTGTTGACTATCGGGACATTACCATCCCCCGCGTCTCCCATTATCAAAGTCGGGGCTTTCACCTTGTCTGCGAAGACAATTGGAGACTGGTCACGCCAAATATCCCAATACTTCTTCACCCAGGGAGAGCCTCCGAAGAAATAAATATCCCCGGTTTGATAGTAGGCAATAGTGTAATCCATGACCCAGTCGTTGAGCGCCGCGCCTTCGACGGCCGCCTTCCATTTATCCGGATACCTTCCATTAAGCCACGATGTCATGTAACCACCATACGACCAGCCGGTTATACCAATTCGACTTTCATCTATCATACCGGACTCCTGAATCTTCTTGAGGCCTGCCATTACATCTTTCCCTGGCCCTTCGCCAGTATCGCGAAAGATAGCATGTTGATATGCGTCGCCAAGATTCGTACTGCCGCGGTAGTTTGGCTGGAAGACAAAGAATCCCTGTGCGGCAAGAAGCTGTACGAGCGGAGAGAATCGTAGCGTGGATGCTGCCTCAGGACCGCCGTGAATCACAAGCACCAATGGGTACTTCTTGCCAGATTCATAGCCGACAGGATAAGTCAGGACGCCGTCTTCGTCGAAATTATTCGGCCCCTTCCAGTCAACCCCCTTGCTCTTTCCAAGTAACAGAGTATCTACAAACGAATTAAGGTCTGTGAGCCTTAGCGGTTGGGATTCAAGGCTCTTCAGTACATACAGTTCAGACGGATGCTCTGGCGTGCTGCCGACGAAGGCAATGACACCGTTATTTGAAACGCTGATCTCGCTTCCCGCCTCGACGTCGCCGAGATCTAACATGGCGGCAGGTCCATCGACAGGTTGTCGCCACAGGACAGCACGCGTCCCCTTTTCACCTGAAAGGAGTAGCGATTTCCCGTCTGGGAGCCAGACGTATCCGTTTATGTTTCTGGCAAGGTCCTTGGTAGCGTCATTGATCTGTCCGTTCGTTTTGACATAAACGGCATTACCGTTATTCTGGTCCCCGTTTCTCGGTCGCATGAAAGCGAAAGTACCCGTCTGTGGGGCGTAGCTTGGCGTGCCGGAACCCTGTTCCGAGACAGTGACGGAGACCTTAGCCGAGCCGGTGTCAACAGATGAAATCACGCAGTGCCAGCCATTCCCCTCCCAAACATCCGGGAAACGCTGGAAGGTCACGGACTTGCCGTCTGCCGACCAAGCCAGAGGTGACATCGTCTCCTGATCTGTACGTACACTCCATTTTCCTTCGGTCAGCCTCTTGGCGTTCCCCCCGTCTGAAGACACCATCCATACATGCCAGGGCTGAAGCTCCTTGCGGACAGTATAGTTGTTATCCGTAACCTCAAACGCATCTTCATGGTGCTTAATTGCCTCGGGATTGGGAATCGTGTCCTGTGCGACAAAGGCGATCGTCGCCCCATCCGGGCTCCAGGAAAACTCCTCCACTCCGGTCTTCGAATCTGTTATCCTTACCGGGTCGCCACCGTCCATGCGCATGACAAACACTTGCGACTTCTTTGAGTCAGGGTCTTCCGCCATGAAAGCGAGCCTTTTTCCGTCCGGCGACCAGCGCAAACCTCCTATCCCCTCCCGTTTGTAAGTCAGAGTTCTCGTCGCCCCGTTTTCGAGCGTGAGCAGTTCTATTTCTGGAATTCGCTTATCCTTCTCCCAGTCGACCCTCGAAACGACGTATGCGATCCTGGAGCCGTCGGGTGCAATCTGAGGATCTGAAACACCGACCATGCTCCTCAAATCTTTTAGCTGAAACGGCACGTTGCGAGACTGTGCCATGACCCCATTCAAATTTGCGAGGAGTATAAGTACCAGACTAAACCGCGAAACCTTTTTCATGTCGAGACCCTTCTGTTCGTTTACGTGAACGACCACCAGGTTTCACCTGGCAATAAAAAAAATAGCAATGCCACCCCTCTCCTTCAACATTCGGATGTGAATTCACACCCGAGCCGATTTGCTCGATCCGCCTGACGACGCTCCTGGCCGTGGATCCCTTGGGCCCACATGATTTCATTCAAGCGGTATCGAATGCAGAGAGACAAGTGGTATATCCACACATACCGAAAAGCTGAGCCTGTAGTATGGCACACTCCTGCCTGTCGATGCAGCCGACCGGACTGAATAAAGGTTCGGCCCAGTTTGCCCTCCAAT
>JAKAMG010000035.1:8571-29659 GCA_021812985.1 Bacteroidota bacterium | reverse complement strand
GTTGTCGCCGTTTCGGTGGCCTGTGTGACCTTGTTGAGTTGCGAGGAAGCGCGCGGCATTTTGTTCGCGCTTTCGTAAATGGAAACGTTTATGTCTTCAAGAACCGGCACAATTTCATTGACGAAATAGAAGAGCTCCTCGAGGAACGGAATTACCCTCTGTCCGAAGATGAAAAGCGCGCGCAGTTCATTGATCTTATCCAGGATGCCGCCAAGATTCTTCGTGTTCATTGCCCCCTCAGTTTAAACTGTTTTTAGTATTTGGTCGATTTTTTCCTTGAGTACCTGCGGAGTGAATGGTTTCACGACGTAGTTATTTACCCTCGCCTGAAGTGCCTCCATGACATCCTCCTTCATGCCGCGTGTCGTGACCATGAGGATAGGGAGGTTCGTAAACTGCTCGTCTCCCCGCACCGCTTTCGTAAATTCAAGCCCGCTCATGTTCGGCATGTTCCAGTCCGTTATCACAAAATCGAACTTCTCCACATAAAGCTTTGTAATGGCGTCTTTGCCGTCTTCAGCTTCCACAATGTCGTCGTACCCGATCGCCTTCAGGGCGTTGTTGACAATTCGCCTCATAGTTTGGGAGTCGTCAACCACAAGAAATTTCATATGCGTTCTCCTCAGTTAATATATTTCGCAACTTCATATTGAATTCGTTTCTGGTCGAAGGGCTTTACAAGGTACGAATTGGCCCCCAGCTTCAGCCCGGTCTCAATATCCTGGTCGCTGCTAAGCGATGATAGTATTATCACGGGGACTTCAAAGTACTCGCGATCCTCTCTCAACGCCCTCAGAAACTCAAACCCGTCCATGTTCGGCATGTTCAGGTCGGTTATGACTAGATCTACCTTGCTTTGGGACAGCTTCTCGAGAGCATCCATTCCGTCCCTGGCCGCTACGACGGATATGCCTATGGATCTCAGGGCGAAAATCAAGAACTTCCTGATAGGCTCGGAATCGTCAACGACCATTACTGCTTTCCCCATTTCCCTCACTCCTTTCGATACGCGATTGCTTTGTCGTAATGCACCGGCTTGAATGCCTGCGACAATCCGTAAAGCGTTTCAGAATATCCCACAAAGAAATAGCCCCCTTTGTTGAGGCTGTTGTATATCGAAGACACGACTGCCTGTTTTGAGTTAAAGTCGAAATAGATGAGGACATTCGCGGCAAATACGACATCAAAGTCCCTCATCACCCTCATCGCATCCTTGTCGAAGAGGTTTAGCTGCCTGAAGTCGACGCTTCTGCGGACGTCGTCGTTCAGGATGAACTTGTCCCCATTCTGGGAGAAGTACTTCGTCATATAATTCCGCGGAACGTTTCTGATTGAGTATTCCTTGTAGACGCCTCTTCTTGCGACGTCGAGGACCTGTGTGTTTATGTCTGTGCCGACAACTTCAAAACGTACGGTGGGGTAGCGCGGCTGAAGCTTCTCCTTTATTATCAGCGCGATCGTGTAAGGCTCTTCCCCCGTCGAAGATGCAGCACTCCAGATCCTTATCTTGTTACTTCCAGTAGCTCTCTTCTTCTCAATTAGCTCAGGCACAAGTATACGTTCCAATGCGTCGAACTGCGGCTCGTTCCTGAAGAAGAATGTCTCATTAATTGTTATCGCGTTAACCAGAAGCGGCATCTCCGCAGCTCCGGTCCCATTCATCAGCGTGACAAAGTATTCCCTGAAGCTCTTGAGTCCGAGTGCCGTCAGTCTCCTGCCGACACGGCTTTCGAGTAGGTACTTCTTGTTATCAGCGAAGAATATTCCCGTACGACTGTAAATGAAGTTGCGGAGCTGATTGAACATGTCGTCGGGCATTTTCGTGAATTGCGGTGGTGCGACGTTGGGCTGTAGGACTTCACTCATCAATTCACTCCTAGTTTTGAAATCCCGTTTTCAGTTGCTCAATAAGTGCGGAAGCCGCCAGGCGGATATCGTCGTCGTATTCCTGAGATATTGCACCCAGCTCTTTCTCGAAATACTTGGGACCAATCTGTGCGGCCAGATCGAGAGCATAACCCTTGACCGTCAGATCACCATCTTCGAGCCCGGCCTTTATTATGCGGACGGCGCCGGCTGCCTGGAAGAATCCGCATGTCCCGAGAGCCGTCATCTTAGTCTCAGCGTCGAAATCCGAGAAATGCTTTGTCAGGGCGGAGGCTGCCTCGTCCAGAATCCGGGGCTGTTTGGGCGTAATCCCCTCTTCCGAGAGGGCCTGCGTCATTGCAATTATGATCCGACCGGCCGGGGACTTCGTGTGCGAACTCTCGAGATATCTTGCGGCTGCATATATAGCCGCCTCGGGTTGATCCTTCAGCACAGAGGCTATTGAGCTGTCGACGCTTTCGCTCATTCCCGCGTGCGCTATCAGTAGTGAAAGAGTGTTCTCGTCCATGAAGTATCTTAGCCCTCTCACAGCGGCCCTGACATAAGCAGGATCGGAGTCGTCAAGCATTCTGACGAAATGGTCTCTGAGATGCGGTGGGATACCGGTGCGGTTATTTTCTGACTCGATGAGAACTACAATCGAGTGGAGTATGACTGGCCTTGCCAGATCGGAGACGGTGTTCAACTTTTCGAGAAGGAGGGCGAGCATCCCTTCGTCCCGGCGAGTCGAGAGCGATTCTGCGGCCGCGAGCTGGACTATCGGGTCCTCATCTGAAAGCGCGTTCGCGAAAAACTCCAGACCGGGCCTCCCGACAAACTTGCCCGCGGCGTTGACAACATTTGGCCTGGCGTAAGGCGCTTCGTCGTAGAGTTTAAGAATCTGATCCAGGTACTCCTCAGCATGGAGCGAGCCAAGAGCGTCTATCGCGGAACAGACGACGTTTGAGTCGATATCATGAAGCCGCCCAGCAATTCTTCTGACGCATTCCGCTGTGGAGGGGAGTTGTGCAAGTACATCTATGGCGAACTTCCTGACGTCCTTGTCTGCCGAATCGATATAGGGGAGAAGGGAAGAGACAGAGGCGCTCTTCATTCTCACAAGTACGTCACCGGCGAGATTTCTGACGGCGATGTTAAGGCTCGAAATGTGAGCCGCAGTCAGCTCAGCCGCCTTTTCATTGGAGCAGAGGACGATGAGATGCGAGGCCGCCTCTCGGACACCACGGTCCTCGTCGGTAAGGAGATAGGATGCGGCTTCGAGGACTCGCGGGTCGCACGCGAAATCGTACAACGCTTCCAGTGCGCTCCTCCTGTCGGATGGATCGGGTGTATGCAGGTTTTCGATTAGTTTGTCGATCATGTCTTCTTTAGAGGTTTTTTGTCCTGAGGATTTCGTATTTCGATTCTTCGAAAGTCACATTCTGGTGGCTCTGTTTGATCGGGACTCTAACGCCGTTGATTTCAGCAGCGACGCTCGGATGTATTGTCCCGCGTATGATAAGTTTCGGATTCCTTTTACGCGTCATGTCAGCGACCAGAGTCTGCTTCCTTGTGTTGAGCTCCTTGACGGAATCGTTCTGCCGCTGGAGGTTCGCCTGAAGTTGTTTCAGCCTATCGGCCTTTTCCGACGTAAATGCGTTGCCATCGATCCTGTCACGCACGAGCGTGTAAATCTCGGCTTTCATCGACTCTATCTCTTTGGATATCAGCTCGATTTCCTTGTCGATTGCTCCCATGTCCTCGGTTAGAATTTCCTTAATCCCGAGCTTTGCCTTTGTCGTTGAATAAAGCTCGCCACCCAGAGTCTGGACCTCAATTTTTTCGCCGGCGGCCACAATGCCTCCCATTATGATCGCATTCTTAGCGATGATGCTGTCGGATGCAATCAAGTGGGCGTTTACGCTCTCTTTTAATATCGTAACGCATCCCCCCGCTTCGATCATCTGATTCAGTACTACCTTCACTTCGGCGTTTCCACCCGCGCGAATTAGCCCATCACCACGTCCGACGAAACTTCCCGTCACCTTTACGTCGCCCCCCGCGATTATCTTAGCGTCTTCCACGGAACCGTCGATGACCAGGTTATGCCTGACTTTGAGTCTGCTGCTCCCTTTAACGTCGCCGACGACGCGAAGGGAACCTGCAAATGCGAGCTCACCATCAGAATAATCGAGGTCACCGCTTAGGATGTGCTCAGTGGCGACCTCAATACTCGCTTCGCCGACATGAAGATAGCCATCCACAGCTGCCTCGAGCCTTATCTTGTCACCTGATTCGTGACGTTTTATCGTTTCACCGGTGAAGAAATTCACGGACTTACCCGGCTTGGGCTGTACCTTTCTCCCATAGACATCAACTCCAACACTCCCGGGGGTGGGGAGATTAATTACTCCGATCTCGTTCCCGACATAGACGTTGCGTATTCCAAATTTTGTTTCGGCTTCGCCCAATACTTCTTTCTTTGACGGCTCAAAATACCCGTCGGCCCCGTCGGTGTGCCTCGAACCATTAGCAACGAGCGTGCGCTGCCCCTGGTTTTGTACCGCCAAGAGCGCCGCCGCGTTGTCTATCCCGTAAACCACACCTTCCGCTTCGAGTGCGGCCTGCAGATGAGTCGGCTGCAGATCAGCCTCGTCAACTGTCGCGTACGCCTCGTATGCGTCAAGCGAAATATCGACTTTTATTCTCTTTAACGTCGAATTAGCCTGGTCCACCGTATGCTTATTATCGGTTAACATATCTGTTATCCCTCATGAATGTTTGTATCCCCAAGTGTGTTTTGGATTCAACCAGTGTATTTGCTTCCTGTGCGGATGACAATCGCAATGTGCCCGATTCATCGCGGAAATCTCTGCTCGAAAGCAGGTTGAACTCCTCAAGTTGTCCCGTAATGATTTCTCCGATTTTCTTTCTCGGCTGTTCTGTTCCCCTTTGTCTTGGTCGGTTAATGGATGGGTGACGGATAGCGCGGGGGGGACCAAAGACGAAACATGGCCGACCGTATTCAAAATTGCGCCGTTCCTCATTCCCTTACCTGAACTCCTCATGCTTCTGTTTCTACAACGGAGGCCGCGAATTTCCGCTGTCGCCCCGCGTTTCCCTTAATTTTAAACTGGTTTGTCGCGCTTTGCAGGCGGTGCGTCAGCTCCGTCATGCTCTCGGCCGCGCGAGCTATCTGCGCTAAGCCGCTGGCAGATTCGGCTGATACCTGTGAAATGGCTTCCACGTTTTGTGAGACCTGCTCGCTTGTCGATGTCTGTTCCATGCTTGCCGTGGCGATCTGGGTGATCATTCGAACGACTTCCTGCATGTTCCCGACAATGCTCTTCAGGGAAGAGCCGGCCTTGTCGGCGAGTTCTATGCCCTGATTGACTTCCGTGTTCCCTTTCTTCATGGAGTCGACGGCGGCTTTCGCATCCGCCTGGACATTCTTGATCATCGAGGCTATTTGTTTCGTGGCCTTAGCGGTGCGCTCGGCGAGCTTTCTCACTTCATCGGCGACAACTGCAAATCCTCTTCCTTCCTCGCCGGCCCTTGCCGCTTCGATGGCGGCGTTAAGTGCGAGGAGGTTCGTCTGCTCGGCAATTTCGTCGATTACCAGGATTATCTCTCCGATCTCCTGCGTCGAAGAACCGAGCCGTTCCACTGTTGAGGCGGCTCCCTGCACGACACCGGCAATGTCTTTTATTTTAGTAACGGTGGCAGAGACGATCCTTCCTCCCTCTTCAGCCACAACTCCATTCTTCTTTGCCATTTCCACGGTAATGGAAGCGTTCCTTGAATTCTCCGAGACTGTCCTTGCCATTTCTTCAACTGCTGCGGCCACCTCGCTAATCTGGTTAGATTGTTCCTGCGCGCCGGCTGAAATCTCTTCAGTAGAGCCGCTTATTTGATCCGAAGCGCTGGCTACTTCAACGGAAGCCTCCGAAACCTGTTCGAGAGTATGTCTCAGGTTGTCGATCATTTTTCTCACTTCCATTCCAAGCTGGTGGAGCTGGCTCCCTTCACTTACTTCCACATCAGCCGTCAGGTCCCCTTTTGCAATCGCCTGTATAGCAACAGCTATCGGCCTGATCTGCTGTTCAAGATATTCCTGCTGTTTCCTTATCGCTTCTCTCATATCTATGAAAGTGAGGAAGGCGCCAACAATATCGCCGTTCGCTTTCCTGATCGGTCCCGAGCTGGCTATAACCGGAATGGATTCATTCTCCCAATTCCTTATGTTGACTTCGTATCCGGGGATCGGCTTGCCGTCGAGCGCATTTCTGGTGGCGCGATCTGAGCCAAAAAGATCGAAAACCTTGACCCGGCCAACGACATCTTCTGCCTTTACCTTCATCAGGTCGCACGCGGACCTGTTGATGTATGTCAACACAGTTTGAGTATCTGCCATGAAGAATGGGCTTTCAATGCTTCTCTGGATGCTGTGCGCAATGGCTGCTTCATCCTTTATGTGCCGAACCAACTCTTGCATCGATTCGGTGAGCTTTTGGAGCTCCTTTCCTGACGCTGCCCGAAACTCTATATCATAATTCCCTTCGGCGATTTCATCGACTTTTTCGGCTAATGCCTCAACGGGTTTGGAAGTCCTGGAAGCCAGAATCGATCCGGCGCCGAGCGAAACAAATGCAGAGGCAATCATAAAAAGTGTCGATTGATCGTAACCGGCCAACATAGATGCCACTACGGCGAAAGCGAACGCTAGTATTATTTTTGTGGACGTTCTCATGTTAGTCATCCTCTGTTCTATGGCCTTTCTGCTGGTGCTTTCATGGTCCGTACTTTTCCCGGCATTGTCCTTATCGCCGCTCCGACTTTGAATTCTCCCGCCAACTGCTGGAGGCCACTCGTGAGCTGGTTGAGGCTGTCCGCAGCCTGTGCGATCTGAGCGATGCCTGCGGCAGACTCCGACGAGACGTCTGAGATAGATTGTATGTTCTTGGCAAGTTGTTCGCTGGCAGACGCCTGTTCATGATTGGCAGCGGCGATTTGTTTGATGGTCTCAACGACCTCTTGTGCGTTGCGGACTATGTTGTCGAGGGAATCCCCGGCGTCATCGGCCAGTCTTATGCCTTCACTCACTTCTTTGTTTCCGTGTTCTATGGATCTCACTGCCTCGTCCGTCCCGCTCTGAACATCTTTGATCATCGTGGATATTTTCTTCGTAGCCTGCGTCGTGCGCTCGGCGAGTTTCCTGACCTCGTCCGCCACGACAGCGAATCCCTTTCCTCCCTCACCGGCGCGGGCCGCCTCTATCGCTGCGTTGAGAGCCAGTAGATTGGTCTGATCCGCTATGTCTCCGATCACCGATACAATCTCCCCGATCTCCCTGCTGAAATTCCCGAGTCGGCTTATGGTCTCCGAGGATTGTCGGACAACTTCCGCGATCTCCTTCATCTTTGAGACCGTCTTTTTGACTTTCGTCCCGCCCTCAGTGGCGACTTCCCCGTTGTCTCTTGCCGCCTCAGCCGCCATCGTTGCGTTCTTTGAGTTTGTGATAACGGTTGCCGTGACCTGCTCAATGGTGGTCGCTACTTCTCTCGCCTGCGACGACTGTTCCTGTGCCCCGGCCGCGAGTTGCTCCGTGGAACTGCTTATCTGGGCCGCCGTGTTCGCCGTTTCGCTCACAGCCGCCACTACCTGTTCCATCATGCTGCGGAAGTTCCCGACCGCCTTGTTGAAGCCTTCGAAGAGTGAGCCGATCTCATCTGTGGTCCGGACGTCCAACCTTAAGGTAAGGTCGCCGTCTGCAAGCTTCGACATGTTCTGAAGGAGTACGTTGACACTGTCGGACAGATAGAGCCGCTGGGCTTCTATCTTCTGCGAAAAATTCTTTATCTCCGTTATGTCGGTAAGAACCTCGACTCCACGGATCACATTCCCGTTCGCGTCTGAAACGGTGGAACTCTGGTAGAGCACGGGAGTGCTAATGCCGCCGAGATAGGCCGAGGATTCTCCGGAAACCTTCTTCCTGCTTTTCCACGCCTTCGAGACCGGACAGTCCGGGGTCCTGCAGACTGGAAGCCGGAAGATGTCGTAACACTTCTTTTTTTCAACGATATCTTCGTACGATCGGCCGGAGGCGTTCACTGCCGCGGTGTTTGCGAACTGAATCGTAAACTGTTCGTCCACCGCGTAAACGGGTGTACCGACCTCGTTGAGGTAATTAATCAGCTTGCCTATGTCCACAGACATGGCGTTCAGAGCGCGTGCGAGGTCACCGAATTCATCTCTGGAATCGAGGTCGACGCGCGAGCCCCATTTTCCGCCCGAGATTTCCTGCGTCGCCTTCGTAAGGACTTTCAGTGGGTGCGTCAGAGTACGATAGTAAAAGAACGCGATCCCTATTGTCCCGAGGACCAGGAAGGAGATGACATTCCACAAGTCGTCTCTAAGAGCTTGCGCTCTCTCAGCCGCGCGTGCTTCTGCAAGAGATAGCGCTTCCTTCTGCGATGTGAGAAGGCCCTTTATATCACTCTGGAGGAGAGGATATTGCGAGGGGGACGTACTTGATTGCGCTCCGGCACGCTGGACCTTGGGAGTCTTTGTCACTGACACTGACTGAGCCATTGGCGAAGCTTGCCTTATCTGCGCCCAGATTGACTGGATCTGCTCGAGCGTATCCTGTCCGTGGCTGAGCCCGCGACTCATCACTCTCTGCAACTGGCTGTCGAACTGGTTGGCGGACTCTTCCGCGTTGGAGGGAGGGAGAGCCCCCTGAAGCGCGAGACTCTGGTCATATCCCGCTCTCAGCGAAAGGGCATAGAGCTTTTCAACTTCGAATGTCGCGGAGTCCGCGGACTTCAAATCGGACGAGAAGGCCTTCTCGTCGTCACGCATCCTCCCGCTTATGAAAAAGCCCAGCATCAGCACGGCGGCAATTGCCGCGCTGAATGATAGAACTATGCGCAATGAAAGAGTTATGCGATTTAGCCTGTGCACTTTTTGCCCTCCTCGGCAGGGAATCTGGACTCGAAGAAAAAGAGACTGTTGGTTCTTATTCGTGCGCTTCTGTTTCGACCTCGGCCAACCTCTCCTGCTCATCCGACGACAGAACCCTGTCAAGATCGAGAAGGATAAGAAGCCTGTCCTGCAGCTTTGCCACCCCCGTTATGTAGTTTGTGCTGATGCTTGTAGTCAGCTCCGGCGGCGGTTCTATGATGCTCTTCTCAACGCGTATCACTTCCTTGACCTTGTCGACGAGGAAACCGACGACCTTGTCAGTAAGCTCGACTACTATGATTCTTGTTTCGTTGTCGAGTTCTCTCCGATCGATACCGAACTTCTTTCGTAGGTCGATGACGGGGACGATTTTCCCTCTAAGGTTTATCACCCCCTCGACAAATGTCGGTGACTTCGGCACCCTGGTTATTTCCACCGTCCGTATTATCTCCTGGACTTTCAGGATGTCAACGCCGAATTCCTCGTTCTCGATTACGAAGCTGACGAGCTGGTAGATGGCTTCGTTTGTTTGACTGCCCGTGTTCATTTATTACCTCCTTTTGGACCCGTTTGAATTATTGCTGCGGAGAGGCACTATTTTGCCGTTTTCCCTTACTCCATAACTGCTCTTCCCCTGGAGACTATCGTCCAGTTGGAATCTCTCTATAAGTTCCTTTAAATGTTCGGTAAGCTGGTTGAGGTTTTCCGCGGTCCGGGAGAGCTCGCCCGTCGCACCCGATACCTGGCTGGCTACGTTGGATATCCCGTCGACGTTGTGGGAAATCTGCGAGCTCGTCGCTGATTGCTCCTCCGCTGCTGCGGCTATCTGGTTGATCATACCGACGACGCCGTTCACGGACGAAATTATCTCGGAGAGAGAATCCGCCGCCTTATCAGCGAGCTTCATGCCATTCTCGGCTTCGGTGTTTCCTTCAGTCATCGCGCGGACAACCTGTGTGGTCTCTTCCTGTATTCTCTTTATCATCCCGGCGATCTCCTTCGTCGCGGATGTCGTGCGCTCGGCGAGTTTGCGGACTTCGTCTGCTACCACGGCAAATCCGCGTCCCTGCTCGCCGGCCCGGGCCGCTTCGATTGCCGCATTCAGAGCGAGGAGATTCGTCTGATCCGCGATGTCGTTGATTACCTGTATGATCTCGCCGATCTGCGCGCTGGACTGGCCGAGCGTGTTGACTATCTCAGCGGACTTCTTAACGAGCCTCGCGATATTCGTCATACCGCCGATCGTTTCCTTGAAAACCTTCTCGCCCGAATTTGCCAGGTCAGAAGCCTTCTTTGCCATCTCTGCCGCCTGGCCCGCATTGTTCGATGACTCAACGACCGTTTTCGACATCTGCTCAATCGAGGTAGCGACTTCACGCGTCTGGTTCGCCTGTTCGACGGCGCCGGAGGACATCTGTTCTGCGGCGGAGCTTATCTGCATCGACGCCTCGGCCAGCGAGTTGCCGGCGATGTGTACTTCGCCGATCAGGCCGTTGAGATCGCGTATCATTCTGTTGATTTCGTTCATCAGCGTGGCGACCTCGTCTTCTCGCTCGATCGTGAGTTCTTTCGTCAGATCGCCCCGTGTGACCGATTCGATGACTTCTGAAATTTTCTTAAACTGGCTCTTGAGGTACGCCTGTTGCTCCTCGGATTCCCGTTGCATCTTTTCGGCGACTTTTCGAGCTTCGTCAGCCTGCTCGGTCTTGAGATTCACTTCGTTAAACGACCGCTTGCTGTTTTCAATCATGATGTTGAAAGCCGCCGACAATTCTCCTATCTCATCCCCCTGGTTGACCTGTACCCTTACGTCGAAATCGCCCGAGGCGACCTTCTGCGCCGATTGCTTGAGCACATCGACTGGAAGTATGACGGTCTTTCTGAGGAGGTACATCGCTAATAGGCCGAAGAGGGAAAAAAGTATGAACGCCAGTACAGATATAATAATACTGGTTGTGCCCTCTGTGCGGAGTGACTTGGCGGATATTGCGAGCGAGACGTATCCGAGTAACTTCTGAGTCGTCTGGTCGGTGATTTTCGATGTTGCGACAACCACGGGTTCTCCGATGGCGGAGGTGGCCGGGACGGAAACGTTTGCTATACTCGCGGGGGCGGGGTGATCCCAGTCGAGCGAGTTGTAATTCATCTCGACCAATACCTTGCCGTCCGGACCGAAGAACGCGCCTGCCGCGGCGTCCTTGTTTCCGATAAGATTTTTCAATGCGTCAGAGAGTCCGCCAGTGTCTCCCATGAGGAGGCCATACTGGGATTGAGCTCCGACAGCCTGAGCAAGGAGCTCCGCCTTCGCGTCTAACTGCTTCTCAGAGACTCCGAGTGAATATCTGGAATAAATGAAAACCAAGGTCCACGCAAAAAGTATGAATCCCGACAACAGAATGAAGAATTTCTTTCTGAGCTTTATGTTGGCCAGTCTGTCTTGTGTTTTCATGGCGGCCCTCAATTGTTAGATACGACTTGAGTGACAGACGAGAACTTATCAGGAACTTTGAGACCAAGGGCGCTCAGAGTTTTCTGGTTGACGACCAGCTTGGCGGAACCACCGTCGTTCACGACGGCAGCACAGGCCCCTTCAGAAACCCATTGTCCGTTCGGAGCGAAGAGGGGAATGCCATGCACAGCAGAGTTCTTAATCAGGTACGATTTTGAAATCGAATTGGAGAGAAGGTCAACATTCTGCGCGATCCAGAGAACCTGAATGTGATAACTGTCCGTCAGATCCCGGAACTGGGCGGCGACATCGGAAAGGTTGCCGACGTTTTCAACTATGACCTTCGTCCCTTCCGTTGCCGATGCGCGAGTTATCTGAGTCATAAGCTCGAGATTGTTGTCGCCCGCGTCAGTCCACATCAGCCCGATTGTTTTCGCCGTAGGGACCAGCTGTTTAATCATGAACAGAGATTGAAGGGGGGTTGCGTTTGTTTCAACCGCCTCCGGTGTTCCAAAAAGAAAGGCCAGTGTTATGACCGTCAAGCCTGTTCGGAATAGTAGCCTCCTAAACGAAGACATGCTGTAACTCCTCCTTACTCTCGTGAGGGACGCTCACCAGATGTTTTAAGGTATTGAAGGTGAATGGTTCTTCGAGTCTCGTGAACTCTTCGGATTCCAGGAGGATTTCCAGCATAGAGTTTCGAATCCGGGTCACGACGACCACCCTTGCGGGCTTCTTCATCAACCGAAGTGATTTTCCGAGGAGCAGGTAAGCTCCTTGATCATTTGTGGATAGAACAACGGACTCTACTTTTACCGTTCTCAGGATGTCTGCGGCCTCGAGGGCGTCAGAAGAAGTGAAGACGGCAAAGCCGTGCTTCGCCAAATAGCTTGCCCATGCGCCAGTGCGCTCGGGGTCATCTCCATGTATAAGCAGAGTCTTCATAGGTTTACGAACTATTAGTTGACAACTGATGTGCCACATTATTGCATCGGAATTCTCTCCGATTTCTATAATGGAGGCTTTTGTCTGATTTGATGCGTTGAATATTAGCCAAGGGCTTGGATAATAGTCGCCATCGCCTTTGATTCGACCGTAACGTCTGATTTGAATCGGAAGGGGAGGTGGAGGAAAGGGGATGCCTTATACGTCGCTCATTCGTCAGGCTTTCTTGGGTGTGAAGGAGTTGTGCAATGGTGAATAGTAATCAACATTGGAGAATATTGAGCACGAATTTGTGCCCAATACGCGAATTTGAGCCAAATACGACGATTCTCAGCCGGCACAGTCGTTGAAACAATGAGTGTGAGCTAAGGAGCGTTGGAATGAAAAAACTAATGTTGTTACTGGCGATATTTGCCGCTGCCTCTTCGGTAGCCGTCCTGGTCGGCGAACTTTCCGATGTGAATTCTGTCCCCGATGAGGAAGAGCAGGATTCATTGCCCGATTATTTGGGAGTTTGAACATGAAAGTGGATTTGTTTGACAGGAGCAGGCTTCCTCTCCTCGCGAAGGAGATGGACCTCTATGTGGACCGGAACAAGGCGATTGCGAACAACATTGCCAACATAGCAACACCGGGATATAAAAGGGTGGATCTGAGCTTCCAGGGTGCTCTCTCGAACGCCATCGCCAACTCTAAGAACGATGTCCAGCTCAGCCAGAATGTCGAGCAGGTTCAACCCATGATTGAGATAGATCGCAGTAACACGCTCGACAACGGCATAAACAATGTGGACATAGACCAGGAGATGGCTCTGCTGGCTAAGAACCAGCTCCAGTTCAAGATGGCGGCGCGCCTAATGAGCCAGACGTTTACAATGATAGACAAAAGCATCAACGGAGACTGAAGATGAAAATCGGAGACATGTTTTCTTCGTTGGACGTAAGCGCGTCAGGTCTCGCACTGCAGCGTAAGAAGATGAACGCCATCGCGAGCAATATAGCGAACATGGATTCAATCGGTCCTGATGGCAAGCCTTATTTGCGGGAAGAAGTCAAAGCTATGCCGGGTCAGGCCATCTCGTTCAGCCAGGAGTTCGGAAGTCAGTTGGGAGCCGCTGGCGGAGTGGGACAAATGGAAATGCCGCAGATGCTGCCGATGCCGGGATACACGGTCAATGAAGTGGCCGGCAAGGTCGTGCAGGATCCATCTGCCATAAAGACTGTGTACGACCCTACCAATCCAAACGCCGATTCGAAAGGTTACGTGACGGAGCCTAACATAAACGTGGTGACCGAAATGGTTGATATGATCACCACGACGCGTTCTTATCAGGCCAATGTCACCGCCATACAGGCGACAAAGAATATCATTAAAGATTCATTAGAGATCTGAGGGAAAAATGAAAGTTAATTCCGTCTCGAACTTCGGCTACTCGCCGATATCTCCGAAAGAATCCGGGATGTCCGCCAAGGCGGCGCCGCACCAGGAAAAGGGAGCCACTGTGGGCGCCGCGCCACAGAACCATAACGGGCTGACGAGCGCCGAACGTGCTTTCTTTGCCAAGCTCTTTCCGGATGCATCCTCGCAGATTAACTCGCATAAGACCTACTCCGCAAAAGGGGTCCATTCGGTCGTCGAACCGGGCCAACTAGTGAACAGGAAGGTGTGACATGCAGGTCGGTGACATTCAGTCCGCCCTTGGTAAGCTGACTCCCGAAGTATCTGTAAACAAGAGTGCTGACGACGCGACACAGAGTTTCTCGCAGATGCTGAACGATTTCGTCGGTAACGTGAACAATCTCCAGAACGGAGCTAACGAAGCCATTGACAAGATGGCATCCGGGCAGTCTGCTGACGTCCACGAGGTAATGATGGCGATGGAAAAAGCGAAGGTCAGTTTCGACCTGCTTCTGCAGGTGCGCAACAAGATGCTCGACGCTTATAAACAGATAATGCAGATGCAGATGTGAGTCGCTGACCAATGCCTAATACAGCGTCTTCTTATTCTACGCAGCTTACTTCGCTCATGAAGAAGCTGACCCTGAAGCAAAAGGTTGGGATTGCGGCTTCGGTGGTGGCGTCAATAGTATCTCTTGTCATGCTGGTGACTTGGGTGAACAAGCCCACCTTCGGCGTCCTCTTCTCGAATCTGGACGCGCAGGATGCCTCGAAGATAATCGACAAGCTTAAGCAGTCGTCGGTTCCGTATCAGATAGGCGACGATGGTAAGGCCATACTTGTCCCGAAAGATCAGGTCTATGAGCTTCGACTCCAGATGGCAGGGCAGGGACTCACGAAATCGAGCGTGGTAGGTTATGAGATATTCGACAAGCCAACGTTTGGAATGACGGACTTCACCCAAAAGGTGAACTACAAGAGAGCCCTTGAGGGGGAGCTTGAGAAGACAATTTTACAGTTGGATGAGGTGAAGGGGGCGAGCGTACACATAGTAATACCGGAGAAGGCGCTCTTTGAAAGCCAGCAGCAGAAGACGACTGCTTCTGTCTTTCTGAAATTGAAGGACGGCGCGCGACTCAGCCCCGAGGAAATCAACGGCGTGCAGCGCCTCGTGGCGGCCAGCGTCGAGGGGCTACACGCGAACGAGGTTACTGTCGTCGATGCATCAGGCAACCTCCTCTCGCAGCGCAATTCGGGACTTGAGGCGCTCACCTCGGCACAGTATGACATGCAGAGCAAAGTTGAAAACTATCTCGCCAATAAAGCTCAGACAATGCTGGACGCCGTGCTCGGACCCGGCAACGCAATTGTCAGGGTAAATGCCTCTCTAGATTTCAGTCAGGTCGAAAAGACTACGGAGCAGTACGATCCAAACTCAGTCGTCCAGAGCGAGCAGACGATCCAGCAGCATGGAGACACGACGAGCGGCGGGACATCGCAGACAAGCTCCGTCACGAACTATGAAGTCGGCAAGACGGTCGAAAAGCTGGTGGGCACGGTCGGCGGGATAAAGAAATTGTCTGTTGCTGTCCTGGTGAACGGCAAGTACACCGCTATCGACAAGGCGGGTGTGCAGACTGTGGAGTACACTCCGAGAAATCCGCAGGAAATAACACAGCTTACTAATATCGTCAAGACGGCAGTCGGCTACGACCAGACAAGAGGAGACGACGTCTCACTCGTCAATATCCCGTTTGAAAACGGCGACCAGGCCTACATGATGAAAGACAAGACCGGCTTCAACATTATGGACTACGCCGACAAGATAGTTATCCTTGTCGCGATGATAGGCGCCGTGATTGTGTTCCTTTCGATCTTCAAGAAGGTTAGGAGGAGGGAAGGTGAGGCGCTTCGTCCGATCGTGGGGTCGGTCCAGCCGAGAATGAGCCAGTCGATTCCCTCAAAAGGTCAGGCGAAGCCGGAAGAACACATCGAAATACCAAGCATACAGGCGGCCGAGTATTCTGAGGAGTTGTTGAGGGCACAGAAGGTAAGGGAAGATGTCGGCAGCTATATCCAGACCAAGCCGGTCGACGCAGCAAAACTTCTTAAGGTATGGTTAACAGACGGCAGTGAAGACTGATGAGTAAAGAAGTCGCACGAGCAATATCCTTCGAACAGCTCAACGGCAGGCAGAAGGCAGCTGTTCTCATGATAGCTCTCGACGTGGAGAGCGCGGCCCATATATTCAAGCATCTCGACCAGAGCGAAATCGAAAAGCTCACCGTGGAAATCACGAACATGCAGGGAGTTCACTCGAACGTTATAAACAGAGTGATGGAGGAGTTTCAACAGCTCGGTCTCGCACAGGAGTATATCGTCAAGGGGGGACTAGATTACGCGCAATCAGTTCTGGAGAAAGCCCTCGGCTCCTCAAGGGCTGGTGAGATAATAGAGAAGGTAAAAGAGCTTACCACGGTGAAGGGCTTCTCGATACTGAAGAAGGCCGAGCCGCGTCAGCTCGCCAATTTCCTGCAGAAGGAACACCCTCAGACAATTGCGTTGATTTTGAGCCATTTGGCTTCAGACCTGGCGGCAGACGTCCTTGAGTCATTTTCAGAAGATCTCAGGGCGGACGTTGCCTTCAGGCTGACGACGCTCGGAAGAGTTTCGCCGAATCTCGTCGGGCAAATCGAAAGCGTGGTCGATGAGGTCGCCGACGAAGTGACCAATCAGAGCAGCACCTCAACAGGCGGGGCAAGATCAATGGCGGCCATTCTCAACAAAGTGGGCGCGTTACAGGCGAAGTTCCTTATGAACGCCATTGAGCAGCGCGACCCGCAGGTCGCTGCCGAGGTGAAGCGCCTCATGTTCATGTTCGAAGACATTCTCTTCATCGACGACAGAAGTGTCCAGAGAATACTTCGGGAAGTGGACAAGAAGGACCTCACGCTTTCTCTCAAGATCGCGGACGAGAAACTCAGGCAGAAGATATTCGCGAACATGTCCGAGCGCGCCACCGAGATGATCAAGGAAGAGCTGCAGTTCATGGGGCCCGTCAGGCTCAGGGATGTGGAGGCCGCGCAGACCAGGATAATAGAAATCATACGCCAGCTCGAGGAAAGCGAAGAAATTGTGATTGGCGGAAGGGGAAGCCCGGAAGATGTCTTTGTCTAGAAATTTACAGCCTGACCGAAGGACCAACGTTATCAAGCTCCATGCGTCATCAAATAAACTCAATATCGTTGACTACAGGAGCGTTCTCGAAGAGATTCATGAAGACGCGAGGGATTTCGTAAAGATTGATGTTGGAGATATAGTCGGGGTCCGTCAGGCTCCTGGTCAGACCAACGAAGACGCTCCTGTCGAAGTGGACAGCGAGCAGAAGCTCAGGGAGGCAATGGCCAGCGCCTACGAACAAGGTTTCGAGGCGGGGAAGACCGAGGCCGCGAAAGCACTTCAGGCGGAGTACAGCCGGAAGAGCGAAGAGCTCGTTCACAACTTTGAATCGCTCCTTGAAGACTTCAAGTCTGAAATGGAAAGGTACGATCAGGATTTTGACAAGGCGATAGTGATGTTGTCACTGGCGATCGCAAAGAGAATAGTCGCACGGGAAATCGCGATGGATGAGGGGGCTGTCCTGGCCCGTTCGAGAGAAGCCATCAGAAAGATAATCGGAGTTGAGAAGATAAAGATTCACGTCAACCCTGCCGATGAAGAATATATCAGGGAGCATAGGTCAGAGTTGAGCGCCTATGCGGATTCTGTGAAGGAAATAGCGATCGAGGCGGACGGTAAAGTTGAGCGAGGAGGATGTATCATTGAAAGTGAGCTTGGTAATATTGATGCGCGCGTGTCGACTCAATTCGAACTCATCGAAGAAGCTTTCATGAGTTTTGGCAAATAATGAGCGCGGTCTTGGAGCACATCGATAAATATATCGGTCAGCTTGAAAATCTGGATCTTGTCAAGGTTAATGGCAGGGTGTCGGAGGTCATCGGACTGGTTATTGAATCGGTCGGTCCTACCTCTTCGCTCGGTGACGTTTGCAGCATCAAGTCCCGTAACGGCGATGAGATTTGTCTTTCTGAAGTCGTCGGGTTCAGAAGCAATCGTGTACTCTCGATGGTGCTCGGCAGCGCGTCCAGCATAAGTCCCGGAAGCGAAATCGTAGCGAGCGGGAAGACTTTTTCCGTTGGAGTCGGAATGAATTTGCTCGGTCGCGTGCTCGATGGCTTGGGTAAGCCTATGGACGGTCTCGGTCCAGTGGATTATGAAGAGATGAGGTCGATATACAATGCCCCTCCCAATCCGCTTGAAAGAAAGAGGATTACGAAGCCGATATCGAGCGGAATTCGCTCGATAGATTCTCTCCTGACGATGGGAAAAGGTCAGAGGATGGGAATTTTCGCCGGAAGCGGCGTTGGTAAAAGTGTAACCCTTGGAATGATTGCGAGGAACTCGAGCGCGGACGTCAACGTGATTGCGCTTGTCGGCGAACGCGGCAGAGAAGTCAGAGATTTTATAGAGAAAGAACTCGGCGAAGAAGGACTCAAGAAGAGCGTGCTGATAGTGGCAACTAGCGACCAGGCCTCCCTGATCCGCGTCAAGTCATCCCTTATAGCCACGACAATTGCCGAATACTTCCGGGATAAAGGGCTCGATGTCCTCCTGATGATGGATTCAGTCACGCGCGTAGCCATGGCACAGAGGGAAGTCGGGCTCACGATCGGTGAGCCCCCAACCACAAAGGGATACACGCCAAGTGTTTTTGCACTGCTCCCGAGCCTTCTCGAGCGCGCGGGGAATTCAAGAAACGGCAGTATTACCGGACTCTATACGGTCCTCGTGGAAGGCGACGACATGAACGAGCCGATCGCTGATGCCGCGAGGTCCATATTGGACGGTCACATAGTACTTTCGAGGAAGCTTGCCTCCTCAGGCCACTATCCGGCGGTTGATGTCCTTGAGAGCGTATCGCGCGTTATGCCGGACGTGACGACACCCGAACACAGAAAGGCCGCATCGCAGACGCTGGATCTCCTCGCAACTTACCGCGAGGCGGAAGACCTGATAAATATTGGCGCGTACGTCAAAGGAAGCAGTCAGAAAATAGACAAAGCAGTCATGATGATTGACCCGATAAAAAGTTTTCTGAGGCAGGGAATGGATGAGATAGCTGATTATGAGGAATCTTTGGACATGCTTCTAAATTTGGCAAGGAACTGAGGCTGAACGCAAATGTCGAAATTCAAATTTAGGCTTCAATCGGTAATCAAGGTCAAGGAGATACAGGAAAAAAGGGTCGAGCGCGAGCTTGCCATGATAAAGAAGAAAATCCTTCTGGAGCAGGCGCGTATAGACGACCTCAGGGCCGAACAAGATAAGCTGGTCTCCGAATCACCGCTCCAGGGAAAAGTCAAAGCGGCTGATATAGCTGTGCATCAAGTTTACCTGAAGAAAATCTCCGATGAGATCCATTTCCAGAACGCCAAGATAGCCGTCCTTTCCCAATCGGAATCGAAGAAAATAGACGAGGTGCTCGACGTGAAGAAGGACAAAGAAGCGATCGAGCATCTGAGAGAAAGGCAGCTCGAAGACTACAAGAGAGATATGGACAAGAAAGAGCAGGTCCTTATCGATGCCGTGGCTCAGAGGCTGATGAGCTGACAAATGAAGACGATGCTCGCATATGTGCTCGGCTTCTCGATGACTTTTTCGGTGATCGCCGGCGGAATGTATTTTATGTCCCGGAAGTATCCGTGGATGTTTGGAGACTCCAAGGCTCAGGTTAGGGAAAAGCAGCCTGCTCCGAAACCTCCGGCCCCCGGCGGAATAGTTGGGATGGACCCGAACGGCACATCGGCCGATACAGGCCGGAGCACAGATGAGACTATAAGTACTCTCAAGGCGATGCTTGCTGACAAGAACGATTCGTTGATGGTCAAGAGCGACTCTATCCAGAGCCTGAACGGGGAAGTGTCTCAACTTCAGAGAAAATATTCCGATGCTAGTAATATGGTGTCACAGTTGCAAAGCCAGGTAAATTCCTGGAACAGCCAGCGGCGCAAGGACCTCGCATCTGCATACAACGATATGGATCCAACCGCGGCGGCGAAGATCATGAATAACCTCGACGACAGGGATATCATCTTTATTCTCTCGAGCGTGCAGAAGAAACAGGCAGGCAAGATACTCGGTCAGCTTAGTCCCGATCGGGCGGCAAAATTGATGATGAGTCTCGGACAGGGCAAATGAATCAGTCTGCCCAGATATCGACATCCCTTCCCATTAGCGCTTTGCTGACCTCCGGCGCGAGCCAGTCGCCTTCTTTAAGTGGCGCTGCCGCGGGACAGGATTTTAGTGCTCTTGTCGAAATGCTGGCGGCGCTTCTCCAGACAAATGTAATTCCACAGTCATGTGGCCAGCAGGCCAAAACCACTGTGAATAACGGCTCCGCTCAGAGTGCGCAGCAACCCGCCTCTTCTGCCTCCAACGATATTCCCGGGCTTAGCGCTCGCGATCTTCTTAATTTGCTTTCTAAGCTGACTCCGAAGGGGGCTCAGGCTCCTTCGAAGAAGAGTGACACCTCTGCTGCGACGACTTATCCTGTCGCCGGCCTGCCGATGATAAACCTCCTGCAATTGTTCGATATACAGCAGCCCTTGCCTGCTCAGGCGCCGGCAGATGCAAGCGTCTCGGCACAAAATCCGGCAGATTTGATCAACAAGATAGAGCAACAGCTGTCCGCCCTTGTGGCGACGGGGCAGAGTTCGCAGTCTCCCGTACCGACATCTGTTGCCCCGACGGCGGAAGATTTATTGAAGGGTGTTAGCGCTGTTGCCGCCAATCCGGTGACTGAGCAGAACCCCAGTGCGGCTCTGACACCAAAGGAGCGAGCCGATCTCTTGAAGCTTCTGGCATCAGCCTCCTCAGCGACTCCAGATACAAAAGCGATGACGAATCTTGAGGAACTCCTCAGCAAGGTCTCCGGCGACAAAAATATGTCAGCCGAAGATCTCCTGAAGAGCCTTAAGGGCAGGGCAATACCCGCTTCGAATTTGAACCAGGACGCGAAGGCGGGATCTGAGCAAATGACTCCGGTTTCAAATCAGGCTGCCGCGCAGCCCGCGGCTGTTCGGGACCTTCCCGACCGGACTATTCAGGCTGTGTCTGTCAGTGCCAGCAGGCCCGCACCGCAGGTTACTCCACCGGTCGTGCAGCAGATCGCGCCGCAGGAACCAGTGACGGCCACGCCTGAGCCCAAGGCAGAAGTGGCAGCCGTGGGTCAACCCGTAAGTGACGCGCCGTCTTCCAGACAGGAAGGTCATGCAGCAGGAGCCCAGTCCGATCAGGACAAGCAGAGTTCTTCCGAGTCCGACAGCGATCTCCCGAGCCTTATAAAACAGAACGTCGGTCAGGTCTATGCCAGCATATCCGATGGAAACAAGGTTTCGTTCAGCAGGA
>JAKAMG010000035.1:0-8471 GCA_021812985.1 Bacteroidota bacterium | reverse complement strand
GCCCAGTCCGATCAGGACAAGCAGAGTTCTTCCGAGTCCGACAGCGATCTCCCGAGCCTTATAAAACAGAACGTCGGTCAGGTCTATGCCAGCATATCCGATGGAAACAAGGTTTCGTTCAGCAGGACGTTGTCGGTTGCGGCGCAAAGCTCGCCCGCTCCTGAGATGAAGCCCGACATCAACCTGATCGCACAGAACATTGTCAAAGAAGCGGCCGTCATGACTCAGGCAGGGAAGACGGTCGTCAACCTGAAGCTTCAACCGGAAGATCTCGGAACCGTCACGCTAAGAGTATCGAGCGAGTCAGGGAAGATCAGCGCGGAGTTCAACGTGAAGACTCCGGATGCGAGGGCGTTTCTGGAGACATCCATACCACAGATGAAGCAGGCTCTGGAGACGAACGGCATCACGCTGTCGCATCTTTCCGTAAGCCTTTCGGCGGGTGATTCTCAGAACCGCCGCCCGCAGTACCAGGCGGCGAAGCAGCATGCGAGGTACTATGCGGACCTCCCGACGGCATCCTCGGAGTCGACGAGAAGCTTTGGCTACAACACAATAGAACTAAAGGTATAGGAGGAGACATGCAGCTTAATCAGGTCTCGACTTCGGGTCCCACGCTGGGCACGCAGGCATCTAGCCAGTCGGCGACCCCCACCCTCGGGGAGAACGCGTTCCTGCAGATGCTCGTGACTCAGCTACAGAATCAGGATCCGATGAATCCGCTTCAAAGCACCGATCTGGCGGCCCAACTCGCTCAGTTCAGCTCAGTGGAACAGCTCACTCAGTTGAACGCAGCAGTGCAAAACCAGACCAATACAAGCGCGGTGATGGCACAGTCCATAAACAATACCATGGCTGCGACTCTTATCGGGAAGAAGGTAAAGGCGGACACCTCATCGATAAGTTACGACGGCACCACGCAGCCGCAGGTAGGCTTCACGCTGGGTGCCAATGCGGCAGATGTCAAGCTCAAGATACTGGATGCCAACGGAGGCACGGTTAAGACCGTCGATCTTGGTCCCAAGTTGAGCGGCGACACACAGTATACGTGGGATGGGACTGACGACTCAGGAAATCCGGTCGCTGCCGGTAGCTACACTTTCAGTGTGGCCGCTACCGATTCCAATGGGAGTTCAGTAACGTCTACCCCGTTTGTGCTCGGACTTGTCCAGGGAGTCAAGTACAGCTCCAGCGGCGCGTCGCTTCTTGTAAACGGTGCGGAAGTAAATTTCTCCGATGTGCAGGAAGTAGTAGGTAACTGAAAATGAGTGAAGTCAACGGCGTAAAGCTGCCGTTCATACCGATAGGCGGAGTCGACGGACTTAAGAACACTCCGCAGATCGAGACCCCTCCCGGAAAATCCTTCGAGGATGTTCTCAAAGGGGAACTGGACAGGCTGAAGTTTTCGCACCATGCCCAAGCAAGGCTCGAGTCGCGAAACATTCAGCTCTCCGATCAGGATGTCAAGCAGATCGCTGACGCCGTGGACCAGGCAAGTCAGAAGGGCGCACGTGATTCGCTCGTCATCATGAAGAATGTTGCATTCGTCGTCAACGTTAAGAATCGCACTGTCGTAACCGCGGTTGACGGCGAGAACCTTAATCAGAACGTATTTACGAACATCGACAGTGCGGTTTTAATAAACAAATAACTAACTTGGGCTGGCCTCCTGGTCCCTCAGCAAAGGGATCGGAGAAGCCCTCTTCCGGCGCCGACTGACTGACGTGCCGGAACAAAAACACAGGAGGGTTATACTATGCCATTCAGTGGCTCTCTCGTCTCTGGCGTTTCCGGACTTGAAAACCATCAGATCATGATGGATGCCATCGGAAACAACATCGCCAACATCAACACAATCGGTTACAAATCACAGCGCGTTACTTTCAGCGAGGCGTTCGACCAGGTGCTTCGCAACGGAACCGGCCCGTCATCTCTCAGCGGCGGAACCAATCCGATCCAGCTGGGACTCGGCATGACGGTGCAGTCGATAGACAGCTTAATGTCTCAGGGAAACCTCGAGACTACGGGTCAGAACACCGATCTCGCACTTCAGGGAGACGGTTTCTTCGCGGTCAACCTTAACGGCAGCCAGTATTATACCCGCGCGGGCGCTTTCCAGTTCGACGCCGAGGGCAGGCTCGTCGACCCGGGCACTGGCGCGATCGTTCAGGGAAAGGTCGCGGATTCGCAGGGCAACCTCCCCGTCGGCTCGGCTATCTCCAACATAACGATACCTTTCGGTCAGAAATCTCCTGCAAAGGCTTCGACGTACATAAAGCTGACAGGCAACCTCGACTCATCACAGACGCCGCTCGGGACTATCATGCAGTCGAACTCCGTCTACGCAGTCGATAACGGCACGTTCGACGTGAACGGCCTTCTCGCCGCAGACAACGGCGGCGGCAATAACCACGTCATCACCGGTATGGTCCCCGACTCAACGACATTTACCATGACGGCCGATGGTAAGACAAACACTTACACCTACGTCTCGGTCGATTCCGGAACTGGCAAGGGCGATTTCCACTCCCTTCAGGACCTCATAAACGAGATCAATTACGGTCTCAACCAGCAGTACGGTGGAAGTTCGCCGATTACCGCCGCGATGAATTCGACTAACGGCACCATAAGCTTCACGAACACGGGCGCAGCCACACACACGATTCAAATCACGAGCACAAACCCCGTGCTCCAGTCTGCTATGGGCTCGCCGAGCGTTACTACGCTCGCGGCAAGTGGCGGATCCCTATCGACTCAGCAGTTCTCTCACGTCGCGACAAGCTCGGACCTCATGACCAATCTCCGCAACTCGATTGGCACGAGTCTCGGTTTGGCTGTGAACGACGCGATAAACATCAACGGCAAGGTGAATAATCAGTCGATCACGCAGACTTCGTTTCAGGTTGCTGGCACGTCGACCTACGGTGATCTCGCAAAGACAGTGAACGCCGCGTTTGGGATCTCGAACTCGACCGGTACGACCATCGACCCGCAGTCGGGGGCGCTCACAGTAAGCGCCGATGGTGGTACGGCACACGCCATCAGTAACGTGGATATCACGGATGGCACAACGACAACTGCGAAGTTCAACAGTGTCTTCAGCGCCAGCCCGGGCGACTGGAACCAGACTCAGGCAGCGACAGACGTGCAGCAGAACATATCCACCACGATTTATGATTCTCTCGGAAACCAGTATGACGTGACGTTAGCCTTCACGCGCGACGTGACACGCCCGAACACCTGGACATGGAAGGCTTCAGCGACTAGCCCGGCGGTTGTCACCGGCGGCGGCTCGGGCACGGCTGTGTTCAACAACGACGGCTCGCTGAACACGTTCACGTTCGACGACGGTTCGACGACCCTACAGCTCAACCCTCGCGGAGTAGGAAACGCGGCAAATCTCAGCGCGAACCTGATAAGCCTCAACCTTCAGGCGGGTTCTGCAGGCGATTTCTCCGGCCTTACCCAGATGAGCGGAGCTTCGACCACCGTTTCCGGTCAGCAGGACGGTTACGGACTCGGGATACTCAACAGTATGTCGATTGACAAGAACGGGAAGATAAACGGCCAGTTCTCGAACGGCACGACTCGCACGCTTGGCGAAGTAATGGTAGCGACATTTGACAACCCAGGTGGCCTCGTCCGCCAGGGGGGCAACCTTTACAGTGCATCGGCGAGCACGGGAAATGCGATAATTGGCGAAGCTGGTACGGCCATCCCGACCCAGATCGTCAGCGGAGCGCTCGAGCAGTCCAACGTCGACTTGGCCACGGAATTCTCCAACATGATCGTGGCGGAGCGTGGATTTCAGGCCAACGCGCAGGTCATTACTGCCAGCAACCAGCTCTTGAGCGCACTGGTCAACATAGCACAATAAAATCTTAAAGTGATTCCAGCCGGGGGTGGATAATATCCACCCCCTCTTTATACAAACCACCAAACGGAGGAAGAAATGATAAAACTGAGGCAGATTAACGGTGACGAAGTCGTTGTCAACGCTGACCTCATAGAGTCCATGGAGCAGGCGCATGACACGATAGTCATACTGACGACGGGCCGCCGGCTCAGGGTTCAGGAGAAGGTGGACGAAATCATAGATAAGGTTGTTGAATACAGGAGACGCGTGAATTCGACCGGCAAGTCGCCAGATAGCGTCCCTGAAAACCCTCAAAATTAGGCAGTAAAAGGCTCTCCTAATATTCCAAGCCTCTGAGAGCCTCCTCCACTCCTCAGCCTCCCCGCCAAAACAAGCCCGGATCACAGTGTCAACCGCTCTCCTGACAATATTGTCCACTTGCCCAATATTGTTCACGATTCTCCGCAAAAACCCAAAAAACATCGAAAAACAGACAGAATTCAAGAGATTGAAGCGGCATAGTCCTTGAGTTTACTAACAGTGTGAAAAATCGCAGCAATGAACAAAAGGCATAGTTGAAGATGGCAGAGACAGTAGAAGAAGTAACGGCTACCAAGAGCGGCGGCAAATCAAAGAAGATTATCATTGTAGCTGCCGTTGTCGTGCTACAACTCGTGGCGGCTTACTTTCTCGTTGGATTCTTCCTGAAACAAGGGGGAAGCGACGCGCAGAGCCAGACCGCAAACGCTCAGACGGTCAACGAGGCAAAGAAGGGTGGCGGCGATCCAAATTTTGATCATGTTTACGTGGTGAAGGACCTAATTGTCAACCCTGCCGGCACTAACGGCCTCAGGTTCCTTCTGACCACTATCGGACTTGAAGTTTCTTCGGAAGAGACGGTGAAGGAGCTGGAAAAACGCGATGTGCAAATTCACGACGCAATAATCGGAATCCTGACGAGCATGACACTTCCTCAGCTCGACGACATTAGTTCAAGGGACAGCCTCAAGGTCGAGATTAAGACCCAGATCAACAAGGATCTGACAACGGGAAATGTCCTGAACGTTTACTTCAGCAAGTTCATAATCCAGTGAGCGGAAAAGATGCCTGAGATACTTTCGCAGTCTGAAATAGACAGCCTTCTATCGGGGATCGGAAAAGAGCCCACCGTAACCGCGGCGGTTCCCCAGCAGAAGGAAGAGCATCGCGACATACAGGGTTTTGATTTTCGCCGGCCTAACCGCGTCTCGAAGAACCAGCTGAGGATTTTTCAGGCTGTTCACGACACATTCGCGGAGCTCCTCGGCTTCTATCTAACTTCAAAGCTCCAGGCACAGGTCTCGATCAACGTGAGCTCCGTTGACCAGCTTTTCTATTCTGAGTATCAGCTTTCCATCGGCAGCCCGACCTGCCTTTATGTTTTTGACATGGACCCCTCCGAGGGGAGGGGAGTATTGGAGCTTTCTCCGATGCTTGTGTTTGCCATTGTGGAGCGCCTCCTCGGCGGCGGAGGTGCCGAGACCGCACGCAAGATCCGAGCGGTGACTGAAATTGAAAAGAGCCTCGTCAAAGGTACTGTCGAGAAGGCCCTTCAGGATTTGCAGAATGCCTGGAAATCCATCAGCAATCTGAAATTCAGAATGAACAGATTCGAAAGCGAAGCCGATTTTCTTCAGGTTGCTCCCGCCAGCGAAATAGTCCTCGTCGTTTCGTTCGACGTGCAGATTGCAGGAAGCAGTTATCTGATGAATCTCTGCTTCCCTACCTTCTCGCTCGAGGATATCATACAGCGCCTGAATGTGCAGCACGTGGCTACCATGGTCAGCACCACGGGCAGCCAGAATGCCAGGTCGAACGCGGTCGTAAAGAATATCTCAACCACCGAACTCCCCGTGAGCGTATCGCTCGGAAAGACCGGCCTTTCTCTAAAAGATCTCGTCGAGCTGCAGGAGGGGGACGTTATCGTGCTTGACAGCAAGAAGGATTCCCTCCTGCCGGTGAAGGTCGCGTCGCGGACCAAGTTTTACGCGAAGGCAGGAGTGCATGACGGGCACAAAGCCGTGAAGATCGTAAGGTATGCTACAGAAGAGGAACAAAACGGAGAATAAAAATGGCAGATGATGTCGTCCAAAACGCGGAACTAGAAAAACAGGAACAGAGAGAGGTGGTGGACCCGGCGTTCGAGAATCTTACTGAAACCGAAACCAGGTCGGACGCAAGCGGTGATAAGTTTGAACTCCTCCTTGACCTTAACCTGTCCGTGTCGGTTGAGCTGGGGAAAACGACGATGATGATCAAGGACATAGTGGAACTGGGACGCGGCTCGATAATAGAATTCGACAAACTGGTCAGCGAGCCGGTAGATATCCTCGTCAACGGCAAGAAGATGGCCGAGGGGGAAGTCGTGGTTGTCGATAAGCACTTCGGGATAAGGATAACGAGCATGGTCGATCCGGCCGAGCGTTTGAAAGGGCTTAAGAAGTAATGGACTGGGTAATTGCCAAAGCGTTCCTCTCAATGCTCCTGATTGTCGGCCTTATGTTCGGGATCCTGCTCGCAGTCCGACGTTACTTCTTCACGAAGCCCCGTTTTGTAAACGACAACATGAAGATTATCTCTGCCCTGAGTCTCCAGCCGAAGAAGCTCATTTATCTGGTGAAGGTGTTCGACAAGGTCATGCTCGTGGGCGTAAGCGACAACGCGATCGCATCGCTCGGCGAAATTACGGACAGCGAGCTGCTGCAGAAGATCGAATCCGCCACGGATAAGCCGCGCGTGAAGAGCTTCTCCGACATTCTGAAGGGATTTGGTCAGAAATGAAGAAGCTTGTTGTGGTTTCGCTTCTCCTCATCGGGTTCTTCGCGCTTGTTCCGGACGTCCACGCGCAGTCGGCGGTGCCGATACCGAAGGTCACCTTCGGCATCGACAAGGCCACGAAGCCGCAGGATGTCGCTGTGACTCTCCAGATACTCTTCTTCATGACGATACTGAGCCTTGCGCCGGCGATACTCATCATGACGACGGCATTCCCAAGAATAATAATAGCGCTGTATTTCATAAGGCAGGCGTTGGGCACCCAGACGATGCCGCCGACACAGCTCCTGGTGGGGCTCGCCCTCTTCCTGACTTTCTTCGTGATGGCTCCAACCTGGGGTAAGGTTAACGAGATCGCGTTCCAGCCTTACATGCAGAACAAGATTTCGCTCGATTCCGCCTACACTGCAGGGGTCAAGCCGATAAGAGATTTCATGCTCAGACAGACGCGCGAGAAGGACCTCGCAATGATGGTTCACCTCGCGCATCTCAATCGCCCGAATACTCCGGACGATATACCGACGTATGTCGTGGTCCCCGCTTTCGCGATCAGCGAAATGCGTATTGGCTTCGAGATAGGATTTCTCGTCTTCATACCGTTTTTGATGATAGACATGATCGTCGCGAGCGTGCTGATGTCGATGGGAATGATGATGCTCCCGCCTATGATGATATCGCTTCCAATGAAGATACTTCTTTTCGTGCTCGTGGATGGCTGGTATCTGCTGGTGGGTTCACTTGTAAGCAGTTTTCATTGAGGAAAAGATGACAGAAGCATTTGTAATAGGGATAGCAAGAGACGCGTTTTATACGGTTTTCATAGTCGCCGGTCCGGCGCTCGTTGTTTCCATCGTGGTCGGGCTGTTGGTGTCGATCTTTCAGGCTGCCACATCGATTTCAGAGATGACGCTGACTTTCGTACCGAAAATAATTGCCGTAGGTGTCGTGACGATTCTCCTTCTCCCTTTCATGATGCAAAAGATGTTTCAGTTCACAGAACAGATTTTCAACCTAATCCCGAACCTGAAGTAGCATGACGTTCTACGCGGAAAAATTCGTTGTGTTCATGCTGGTTTTCATCAGGACGCTTTCGATGTTCGTCGCGGCGCCGCTGTATGGAAACCAGGGGGTGCCGGCGCAGATGAAGATCTGGGCCGGGGGCGCGATAGCGTTCGCCCTTTTTCCGCTTGTCGCCGCGCACTCGGGAACTGTTCCCACGGACCTCGGTTCGCTGATCGTCCTCGCCCTCCAGGAAGTGATCGTCGGCTCTGCTATCGGTTACACAATGAACGTTCTCTTCTACGCCGTTAATTTTGCCGGCGAGATCCTCGGAATAGAAATGGGTCTTTCAATATCCAGCCTGGTTGATCCGCAGAGCGGCGTGACCACGCCTGTAGTAGGTCAATTCCAGTCGATAGTCGCGATATTCATTTTCCTGATTCTGAATGGTCATCTTTTCCTTATCGAAGCTCTGCAGCTGAGCTACGAGGCCGTGCCTGTGGCGGGACTGAAGCTGACCGGCTCAGCCGTAAACCTCTTCGTGCATATCTCGGGCTCCGTCTTCGTTGCGGCAGTCAAAATCGGCGCTCCTGTGATAGTGTCCATATTCCTGACGGATGTCCTCCTCGGCATCATCGCGAGGATGGTTCCGCAAATCAACGTGTTCTTCCTCGGCATGCCTTTGACGATCGGGATCGGTATCGTGCTCCTGATCGCCTCGCTCCCTTTCTTCGTGGTTGTCTTTGAGAAACTTGTCGGATCCTTCGAGGCTCAGACGCTAGAGCTTGTGAGGATGATGTAA
>JAKAMG010000059.1 GCA_021812985.1 Bacteroidota bacterium | reverse complement strand
ACGGTAGGGAGTTCTTATCGCTCGACATGACCCGCTTTCCTGCGGACGACTACCTTGACGTCGCTTCGCTTGTGGATTTAAGGTTGTCGCGCGGATACAAGACCTACTACAAGCTTTGTGTCGACCGTGCCATCCCGTTTCCGTCTTTCACCCCCTCCGCTCCACTCAGCGGACTCGTGGGCGGCGGATTTCAGAACGGCAGGCATGACTACTCCATCACCGTCAGCGATGAGGACGGTAATTCGGCGACCGTATCCGGTGAGTTCTTTCTGAATTTAAGATCCGCGACAGAGGATCCAGTGGATATCGAACCGTTTGTCGGGCGCGTTGTAAGGCCGACTCCGGCGCTTACGCTCGATTTTCCGCGTGACGCGTTCCTGAAAGACGTCGATCTCGAAGTCAGTATGATCTCCCCCACTTCGTTCAGGATTAGCGCCAACGGCCAGCGTCTTCGCAAAAAGGTACGGCTCACCTGGAAGGTCAGCGACCCTAAACTTCTCCTCTTTGAACGCGGACGAAGGCGCTGGTCCTACGTTCCCTGTGAGAACAAAGGAGGAGTCCTGACAGCGGAGGTAGGATATGGTACAGGCGAGTTCGGGCTTCTGCGGGACGATACTCCCCCACTCGTCCAAAGGGTCTATGTGTCCCGCAGAAACCCCTTCTACGTATCCGTGGCTCCGACGGAGTTTAAGCGAGATTTTGTATATTTCAGGGTATCTGACAATCTTTCGAACGTCAATACGGACGAAATCCTTTTGAAATTAGGGAGCAAGAGTTACTTCTGCGAATATGACGTTGACAAGCACGCCGCAATCTGCAAAGTCGACGCGGACCTCATCCGCCATGAGAAAAGAGCCGAAATTATCGTTTACGACCATGCCGGGAACGAGAGAAGAGTCGTTTCCGAACTTAGAATGCGATGAAGAGGAGATCAGGACGGGGCTCCGTAAGCTCCGCGATAATTCCCATCCTGACGGCGCTGACGACAGTTGTGCTGCTCGGGTCAGTATTCGTCTATCTCGCCGAGCACAATCGAGACAACATCAACACGTTCTGGGATGCGGTATGGTACTCCGTGGTCACGATGACGACTGTCGGATACGGCGACATCGTGCCGAGGACGGTGCTCGGGAGAATCGCCGGAATGTTCGTGATGCTTTCGGGAATATCGGTCGTGTCGCTCCTCAC
Organism: Bacteroidota bacterium; assembly: GCA_021812985.1. Classification (GTDB taxonomy): domain Bacteria; phylum Bacteroidota; class Ignavibacteria; order Kryptoniales; family JAKASW01; genus JAKASW01. Next base: position 5,557 of record JAKAMG010000059.1, on the reverse strand, counting down.
CGCCACGATCTCCTCTATATTCGTGGAGCAGAGAATAATGGAGAACCAGGGATTGCGGCAAATTAAGCTCAAGGGGCACACGATAATCTGCGGCTGGAACCAGCGGCTCGACGGGCTTCTGCAGACGCTCGACGCCGAAGCGAGGGAGAAAAGGGAGGGAGTCGTCCTGATAAACGAGATGCCCCCTGAAAGAATGGAGGAGACTCTCTCGGGCTATTCAAATTTAAATTTGAAGTATGTCTACGGAGACTATACAAAGGAGCCGACACTTTCCAGGGCGAACCTAAAGGACGCACGCGCTGTCATTCTGATACCTGACATGTCCATGACGACGGTTCCCCGCGATGACAAGACTCTTCCCGCTGCGCTTGCCGTGAAGGCGACGAGGCGGGACATAAAGGTCTATGCGCATATCATCGACAAGGAAAACCTGTCGCATCTGAGGCGGGCCGGGGTTGATGACGTGATAATCAGCGACGAACATGTCGGTTATCTGCTCGCTTCCGAGATAGTCTCTCCTGGAATATCGCAGGCCGTTGCGGCTCTCCTCAATTCGCAGAATGGCGCCAGGCTGCAGAGAGTCGCGATACCGGCCGAACTGGTAGGAAAGCAGTTTTCGGAAGTGCAGGATTTTTTCAAGAGCCGAAAGGACTCCATTGCCATTGGGCTCGTGATTGAGGAAGATGCGATGAAATTGTCGGACGTGCTCTCCTCAGACTACTCCGCAATAGATTCTTTCATAGAGCGGAAGTTTAAGGCGGCGGGAATAGACATGCTTGAAAAGGGAGGGCTTCGACTGAATCTCAATCCTCCGTCTGATCACGTCATCAAGCAGAAGGAAGACGCCATCGTAATACGATGAAAGACGGCCTGAAGGACATCGACCTCGGAAGGACGGCGATATTCAGCGGACTTCCCGAGGAGAAGTTGGCTAAGATAGCTGCACTCGTGAAACTCGAGGAGTATCCCGTCAATCATGCTGTGATGAAAGAAGGGGAGAGCGGCTCGAACCTGTACATCCTCCTTGCCGGTGAGGTCGAAGTATCGAAGGCGCTCGTGCTTCGCACTGCCGCCGCAGCTGTCGATCCTCGCGACAAATCGCTCCTGAAGCTGACGGCGAAGACGCTCCCTTTCTTTGGCGAGATGTCCCTTTTCGAAAGAGAGAGCACGCGCACGGCAACCGTGAAGACGACTACTCCGTGCAAGTTTGCCGTAATTGACCTTTCGGAATTCGTCCAGCTTGCCGAGACAGATTATGAAATAGGGTACAGGACGTTCCTGAATATATCCTGGGTGCTGAGCGACAGGCTTAGCAAGACAAACAACGACCTTCTAAAGGTTACTACCGCGCTGGGCCTCGCGCTCGAGCGGTGACGGCTTGGGTTGGATCATACCCTTGCCTGTGCTGGTGACACGTATTCCGATTAAATAAAAAGCATGCTCCGATCTAAAAAAACATCGGAGCCGAGATATGACAAGATGAGCAGAGAAATTCCGAAAACATATTCGCCCTCTGAGATAGAGGGAAAGTGGTACAGCTACTGGCTCGAAAACAAGCTCTTTGAAGCGAAGCCGGACGAAGAGAAGAAGGCGTTCACCGTAGTCATTCCGCCTCCGAACATCACGGGCATACTTACCATGGGACACGTCCTGAACAATTCAATTCAGGACGTCTTCGTCAGGTGGAAGAGGATGAAGGGGTACGAAGCGTGCTGGGTACCAGGGACAGACCACGCAGGGATTGCCACACAAAACGTGGTCGAGAAGAGTCTCGCGAAGGAGGGCAAGGATCGGCACTCTTTAGGGAGAGAAAAATTCGTAGACCTCGTCTGGAAGTGGCGCGATGAGTACGGCGGGACGATAATTAGGCAGCTGAAGAAACTCGGTGTGTCATGCGACTGGACCCGTGAAAGGTTCACGATGGACGACGGACTGTCACACGCGGTCCAGGAAGTCTTCGTGAAGCTCTACGAGAAGGGACTCATCTATCGCGGCAAATACATCGTGAACTGGTGCCCTAAGGACCACACCGCCATTAGCGACGACGAGGTCGAATATCAGGAGAAGAACGGCAAGCTCTACTATCTGAGGTATCCTCTTGAAGACGGAAGCCGGCACCTTATTGTCGCCACCACCCGTCCGGAGACGATGCTCGGTGATGTGGCAGTAGCAGTTAACCCGTCCGACGAGCGTTACAAGGATCTTGTTGGAAAGACGCTGACGCTTCCGCTTGTGGGAAGGAAGATGAAGATTGTTGCAGACGACTACGTGGATAAGGAGTTCGGCACAGGCGCGGTCAAGATTACGCCCGCCCACGATCCCAACGATTTCAGAATCGCGGAACGACACGATCTGGATAAGGTGATCGTCCTCGATATCTCCGGAAAGGTCAATGAAAACGCCCCGGAGAAGTACCGCGGGCTTGACCGTTACAAGGCGAGGAAGGTGATTATCGAGGACCTCCAGGCGCTTGGTTTTGTCGAGAAGATAGAAGATTACAAGCTGAGCGTTGGCGAATGCTACCGCTGCCACACCGTTATAGAGCCTTACCTTTCCGATCAGTGGTTCGTGAAAATGAAGCCGCTCGCCGAGCCGGCGCTGAAGGCGGTGAAGGACGGGAAGATTCGATTCTATCCGGAGCGATGGGTCAAGACCTACGAACACTGGATGGATAATATCCGCGACTGGTGCATTAGCAGGCAGCTTTGGTGGGGGCATAGAATCCCTGTATGGTACTGCGAGAGCTGCAACGAGTTCGAGGTCAGCACGACGCGCCCAGTGAAGGCTTGCAGGAAATGCGGGGGGACCGCGTACCGCCAGGACGAGGACGTCCTCGACACCTGGTTCTCCTCATGGCTGTGGCCCTTTTCTGTATTCGGTTGGCCGAATCAAACTCCGGACCTGAAGTATTTCTATCCGACGGACGCGCTTGTCACGGGGCCCGACATCATCTTCTTCTGGGTCGCGAGGATGGTCATGTCCGGACTTGAGTTCATGCACGAGGTGCCGTTCAGGGATGTCTACTTCACTAGCATAATCCGCGACATGCAGGGAAGGAAGATGTCTAAATCGCTTGGCAACTCTCCTGACCCGCTGGACGTGATCGCTGAGTACGGCGCGGACGCGCTGAGGTTCACGATCCTCTACATTGCCCCGCTCGGTCAGGATGTCCTCTTCGAGAGCTCGAAATGCGAGATGGGGAGGAACTTTGCCAACAAGATCTGGAATGCCGGGCGCTTCCTTCTGATGAACAGGGATAAGCAAGCCGAGAACGCCGCTCCCGATCCGGCAGTCTTCGACTTCGCCGACAGGTGGATCGTCAGCAGGCTACACCACACCATTCGCGACCTGAACGAGGCGCTCGATAATTTCAGGATCAACGACGCAGCCAAGATTATATACGATTTTGTCTGGCACGACTACTGCGACTGGTACGTCGAGATGGTCAAGGAGCGGCTGAACCAGCCTGAAGGCTCCGCCGGTATGAGCATCGAGATGACCCGTTCCGTGATCATAGCGAACGCCATCTCCGTATTCGAGACGGCGCTGAAGATGCTCCATCCGTTCATGCCTTTCATCACAGAGGAAATGTACAGCCTGATCTACCCAGCCCATACGGAAAGCATCACCGTGGCGGAGTTCCCGGAGTCCGACCTAAGGTTTATACAGCAGGCAGTGGAACGCGAGATGGAACTGGTTCAGGAGGTCATAACGTCGATCCGGAGCATGAGGAAGGAAGCGAACGTCCCGCCTTCCGGATCGGTCGACATAGTTCTGAAACCGAAGGACGAGGAGACCCTCGTGGTACTCGCGGCGAACGAAGCGTATATCCGCCGGCTCGCTAAGGTCGGTACGCTGAGCATCGGCCTCGACTTGCATAAGCCGGAACCGTCGGCGAGCGCAGTAGTAAGAGGGACGGAAATATTCGTTTCGCTTGAAGGTTATATTAACGTCGAAGCCGAGCGGAGCCGGCTCGAGAAGGAAATCACGCGCGTCAGAGGGGTGATCGCCGGTATCGAATCGAAACTGCAGAATGAGCAGTTCATCCAGCGGGCTCCCGCGCAGGTAATAGAAAAGGAAAAAGCAAAGCTCGATTCGATGAGGCTTAACCTCTCGAAGCTCGAGGACAATTATAAATCGGTGAAATGAAGTTCAAAAGGTTAAATGGTAAAAAGGTGAACAGATGCATGCCGATGAGATCGGGTGATCGCACTTCTCCCGGATTAGCTCTTATTCCTCTTTACCCTTTATCCTATTGACACCTTTACCTTTAAGAACGGAGTTGTTATGCCATCGTTTGACATAGTTAATCAGGTCGACCTTCAGGAGGTCGATAACGCCATCAACAACACAAAGAAGGAAATCGCCACAAGATATGACTTCAGGGGATCCCCCGCCGAGGTGACGCTGGACAAGAAGGATAAGAAGATACATGTGGTAGCTGAGCACGAGATGCGAATGGACGCCGTGATGGATATGCTGATGACGCACTTGGTCAAGCGCAAGATAGATCCCAAGGTACTTAAGATGAAAGGGATCGAGCCGACCTCACAGGGACATGTAAAGCGGGAGATACAGATCCAGGAGGGAATAGAGACCGAGGTGGCCAAGAAGATCGTGAAGCTGATAAAGGACCAGAAGTTGAAGGTCCAGGCCGCGATACAGGACGAGCAGGTCCGTGTGTCCGGAAAGAAGATAGACGATCTGCAGGAGGTTATAAAGATGCTGAGGACGCAGAACGTCGGCATACCACTTCAATTTGTGAACATGAAAGACTGATCGGGAGTTTTGGGTTGTCAATTTTAAATATTGAATTGGCGGGGGCATGCTTTCGCCGTTTTGAGGAAGGCGGAGAGGGATCCGAGACTATGATGAACGAGGACACCGGAAGAGTCAAAATCACAAGATTAGAATTGAGAATTGATTAGAGAATGACATTCACTTTTACACATGTAAAGAGCCCGGAAGGGCTCGTGGTAATCTCGCCGTATGTGTTCAACGACGAACGCGGATTCTTCATGGAAACATATCGCGCGGACGAATTTGAAAAGGCGGGTATCAAGTCTGAGTTTGTTCAAAACAACCACGCTCGTTCATCGAAGGGAGTCGTTCGCGGACTTCACTTTCAGATCGAACCGCATCAACAGGCCAAGCTGGTCCGGTGTATAAAGGGCGAGATTTACGATGTAGCCGTCGACCTGAGAGCGAAATCTGATACCTTTGGTCAATGGTACGGGGTCACCCTCTCCGAGGAAAACCGGAAGATGCTCTATGTCCCCGCGGGATTCGCCCACGGCTATTCCACCCTCTCCGATGTGGCGGAGGTCGTGTACATGGTGGACGAGTTCTATTCTCGTGAAGACGAGAGAGGGATTGTCTACAACGATCCGAAGCTTGCCATAGACTGGAAGCTGGCCTCGCCGACCGTATCGACCAAGGACAAAGCACTTCCCAGGTTTGATGAAGAGGAGGAATACTTCTGACGGGGATCGATGATCGAAGATTTGAGATCTAAGATTTTGTACCTTCATGTAATGTTGAATGTGTAACGCTCCAA
>JAKAMG010000034.1 GCA_021812985.1 Bacteroidota bacterium | reverse complement strand
CCATCGCGGTCGAGCACCTCGAACGGATCCTTCGCGTAGATTTCCTTCTCCGTGTACGGCACGAGGAATCTCGCGGCGTCATCGCGGCTCACGCCAAGAGTCGTCTGAGTAAGATCGTTGGTTCCGAAGCTGAAGAATTCGGCGACCTTCGCGATCTCATCTGCGGTGATCGCGCCGCGCGGAATCTCGATCATCGTGCCGACGAGGTAATTGAACTTGACGCCCTTTTCTTTCATTACTTCTTCAGCCACGAGACGAACTATCGCGGCCTGGCCTTCGAGCTCTTTGACGTTTCCGACGAGCGGGATCATAACTTCCGGCTCAGCCTTTATTCCTTCCTTCCTAACATTGGCCGCTGCCTCAAATATCGCACGAGACTGCATCTCCGTAATCTCGGGATAAATTATGCCGAGCCTGCAGCCACGGAATCCGAGCATCGGGTTGAATTCATGAAGGTCTTCGACTCTCTGACGAACCTTCTCAAAACTCATTCCCATCTGGGCGGCGAGCTCTCTCTGCGCCTTCTCTTCGTGCGGGAGGAACTCGTGCAGAGGCGGATCGAGCGTCCGGATCGTGACGGGTCTTCCGGCCATTGCCTTGAAGATACCCTCGAAATCCTCGCGTTGAAGCGGGAGAAGTTTGGCCAAAGCGGCCTTCCTTGCCTCGAGAGTGTCGGCAAGAATCATTTCGCGCATCGGGCCGATCTTCCCTTCGCCGAAGAACATGTGCTCTGTACGGCAGAGACCAATGCCTTCCGCTCCGAAGGCGACCGCGTTCGAGGCCTGATCCGGCTGGTCCGCGTTCGTGCGTATCTTCAGTGTGCGGTACTTGTCCGCCCACCTGAGTACCTTCGCGAACTCCTGATACACCGGAGCATCCTTCGGATCGAGGGTCTTGTCAATGAGTACCTGGAGAACTTCAGAAGGTTTCGTGGCAACCTTTCCGTCGATGACTTCGCCCGTCGTACCGTCGATTGAAATCCAGTCGCCTTCCTTTATCACCTTGCCGGCGACCTTCATCGTGTGCGTGGAGTAATCGATCTCGAGCGAGGAGCAACCTGCCACGCAGACTTTTCCCATCTGACGGGCAACCAAAGCAGCGTGCGAGGTCATTCCACCTCTCGCGGTAAGTATGCCGACCGACGCGTCCATCCCGCGGATGTCTTCCGGGGAGGTTTCGATACGGGTCAGTATGACAGTCTCGCCGCGCTTGTTCCACTCTTCTGCGTCTGGGGCGTTGAATACAACTCGTCCCGTCGCAGCCCCGGGACCAGCGTTGAGTCCTTTCGCCAGAAGTCTGCCTCCCTTAACGGCCACATCTTTTTCCTTTAGATCAAACACGGGACGGAGAAGCTGGTTGAGCTGGTCAGGCTCTATCCTCGACAGAGCTTCCTTCTCGCTGATGAGCCCTTCTTCGACCATGTCCACTGCCATCTTTATGGCGGCGAACGCCGTGCGTTTGCCGACGCGGCACTGGAGCATGTAGAGGGTTCCCTCCTGGATCGTGAACTCAATGTCGTTCATGTCCTTGTAGTGCTTCTCGAGCGTCTTGCGGATCTTCTCGAGCTTGCCGTAGATCTTCTCGTTCTCTTTCTTCAGCTCGGAAATCGGTATGGGAGTCCTGATACCGGCGACAACGTCTTCGCCCTGGGCGTTCATCAAATACTCTCCATAGAATTCGTTTCTGCCAGAAGCAGGGTCCCGCGTGAAGGCCACGCCGGTGCCTGACGTCTCTCCCATGTTTCCGAATACCATCGCGACTATATTGACCGCAGTACCCCACGACTCGGGTATGTCATACATCTTGCGATAGGCTATGGCGCGGTCGTTGTTCCAGGATCCGAACACTGCTCCGATTGCGCCCCATAGCTGTTCCATCGGCTGCTCAGGGAAGTTGTTGCCCGTCTTCTCCTTGATAGCCTTTTTAAACTGGCCGACCAGGTCCTTCAGATCTTCAGCGGTCAGTTCGGTGTCGTTATGCACACCCTTCTCGTGCTTCTTCTTCTCGATGATGGCCTCGAAAGGATCGATTTCGTCCTTGTGAGTCGGCTTCAGTCCCAGCACAACGTCACCGTACATTTGGACGAACCGGCGGTACGCGTCGTAGGCGAAGCGGGCGTTGTTGGTCTTCCTGACCAATCCTTCCACAACTTCATCGTTGATGCCGAGGTTGAGGATGGTGTCCATCATCCCGGGCATGGATGCTCTTGCACCGGACCGCACCGAAACGAGAAGAGGATTGTTCTTGTCGCCGAACTTCGCGCCGACGGCCGATTCGAGCCTCTTCATCGCCTTGACGACTTCATCCCTCAAAGTCTTCGGATAGTTCCTCTTGTTGGCATAATAGTATGTGCATACCTCTGTTGTAATCGTGAATCCGGGAGGAACCGGCAGACCGATATTCGTCATCTCGGCTAGGTTTGCTCCCTTTCCGCCGAGGAGATTTTTCATCTCCGCCTTCCCTTCGGCTTTCCCACCGCCGAAGAAATAAACGTACTTTTCCTTACTCATTTTTTAACCTCCATGTGCATAGTTTTCTGAGTTATGATATTGAGAAACACAAGAGCCGAATAGTTCGAGGACCCCTTGCGCGAACGGGTTTCCGTTCTGAATCCTCTCCGGATGCCATTGCACTGCAACTATTCGTCCGGGCAAATCACCGTTTCCTTCGATAGCCTCAACCGTTCCGTCTTCGGCCCTCGCCACGACCTTCAATCCGCGACCGATTCTGTCCGCCGCCTGGTGATGGGCACTGTTTACCATTCCTGACTCTTGTCTGATGAATTCCTTGATCAATGATCCTGCCTGAAGTATTACGCCGTGCGTCCTGTCCTCTGTATTCGATAGGGCTTTGTGATTCCGTCCGTAGTATTTTCCGAGATCTATGATGAGTGTGCCGCCGAAAAATACGTTTAGGATCTGCAGGCCCCTGCAAATTCCGAGCATGGGCATCTGCCTGTTGAATGCATAGTCTATCAGCCTGTACTCAGAACCGTCTCGTTCGGGATCTGTGGTGACGGTCTCATCGGCCCAGTCGCCGTACAGTTCGGGTGCAACGTCGGGTCCGCCGGTCAGCACGAGAGCGTCGCATTTTCGCAACTCGTCCTCCATACCTTTTGCGATAACGACAACCTCCGAGCCCGGAAGCCCGAGGAGGAACTTCTCGTAGATACGATTCTTTTCGCCGCAGTCAGACATCCCGATCTTAGGCATAGGCGCCGACCACAATTTTATCGAGAGCGGCATCAATATCGCTCTCGCCAAAATTAACGACAGCCTGTTCCGAAACGGCATAAATCCGCCTGACATCCTCGAGCTGGCTCAACTCCTCATCCTGGAATATTCTTACCGCGTCCTTCGCCGTCGTCACCGCGAGTAATTCCTCATCACCTCCGAAGACCTCGTCTATATCGTACTCATCAAACCAGTGATGATCTCTGAACTTCGTCTTCCGGACGACACTCGCGCCCAACGCGGCTACATTACCGAAAAATCTATCGGGGTTTGCTACACCGCAGAAAGCCGCTACTTCCTTCCCTTTCAGATTATCCAGAGGATATGCAACACCGGTCATGTCAATCAGCCTGGACGCTACATAACTGATTCCGGCGACGGGCGAACTCGAGAATCGCCTCACTGCCGCGAAGTCCTGATTGGAAGAAAACGCATCGCCATGCGATGTCAGCACAACTACGTCAGCGTCGGCCAGCCTCCTCTTTGAGTCTCTCAAATTTCCAGCCGGCAAATAATGGTCCTTCAGGTCGGACATTGTGCTCTTCATGAGAATAAAATCAATATCGCGATGGATCTCTCTGTTCTGCAGCCCGTCATCCAGGATAAATACATCGGCGCCGTATTTACGAATTACTTCGAGACCAGATCTGTACCTGTCAGGATGTACAGCAACTGGTACGTCGGGGAAATTCTGCGAGATCAGGGCCGGTTCATCTCCAAGAGACTGAACATCCTGTGCGGAATCGTGACCTGGACACGATATGACGAGCTCGTTTGAAATACGCTTATATCCTCTCGTCAGCACCGAAGGCTTCCTTCCCGCCGAGAGAAGCTTCTCTATCAGGTACATAACGAAGGGGGTCTTGCCCGATCCCCCCACCGAGATGTTTCCGACTGAAATGACAGGTACCGGAAGCTTTTTCACGGTCAGGAGCTCTCTGTCATACCAGAAGTTTCTTAAGGAGACGGCTCCGCCGTACAATCCGCTCACCGGGAGCAATATTGATCTGAGGCTTTCCATGACTTTTTACATGGCCTTCAGGACTAATTCGGCCGCGCGATCAGAGGCACCCTTGTCACCGAGTTTCTCCTTAAGGTCCGCATATTTACGCATCAGGTCTTCGACAAACTCCGCTCGGGTGAAAATCTCAATTAATTTCGCCCCCGCTCTTTTCGGCGTGAAATCATCCTGTACGAATTCTTCCACGATCTTTCGTCCCGCGACAATATTCACAAGCGATATCGAATCGAGTTTTATGAGGAGGCGCCCAAGCAAATAGTTGAGCCAGCTCGTCTTATAGGCGACTACGATTGGCAGATCGTGCAGGACCGCCTCGAGAGTCGAGGTTCCGCTTTTTATCAAGCCACCTTGTGCAGCGCTCATCAGAAGATCAGCTTCGCTCGTAAAAATGACATTGAGACCAGATCTTCCCGCAATCTCACCGTAAACCCGTTTGTCAATTCCGGGCGCGCACGCAACCGCGACTCCGAGTGGGATACCACGGGACGAAAGTTCATCTCTCAGATATTCCGCTGTCTCAAGCATTGTAGGCAGAAGTCTTACAACTTCCTGCATCCTGCTTCCCGGAAACAACGCGAGGAGCCGGGCGTCAGGTTGGAGCGAAGAAGCTTTCCTAAACCTCTCGATATCAGATGTCCGGAACACTTCCAACTCGTCCAGAAGAGGATGCCCGACAAAATGCGCGTCAATTCCCTCGCGTCTGTACATCTCTTCTTCAAACTTGAAGATTGTAAGCATCAAATCAACCGCGCGTCTTATCTTCTTTATCCTCTTCATCCCCCACGCCCAAATCTGCGGGCTGATGAAATAAATAACTCTTATACCTTTCTTCTTCGCCACCTCAGCGAAGCGGAGGTTGAAGCCCGGGTAATCTACTAGTATGACCGCTGAGGGCTTCTCCTTCTCCAGAGACGCGACAAGATCCTGCCTCACTCTCCTGAAGAACGGGATCTTCAATATGATATCCGAAAAGCCCATTACTGACATCTCACTAACATGATGGATCAGTTCAACGCCCGCGGCTTTCATTTCATCACCGCCGATTCCGATTACTCTAACGTCCTCCCTCTTCTTGAGACTCTCGACAAGACGGGCTGCATGCTTGTCGCCGGACGCTTCTCCGGCAACGATCAAAACAGTCCTCCTCACCCGACACCTATAAAGAGATACACGAGCATGATTACGAACGAAATCGAGAAGAGAGCTATCAGCGAAGAACGTTCCGACCTTAGTGCCCGTTTGAAATTCGGCTCAAGTTTCGCTCCCCCCTCGAACGGACGTACTCTCGGGATGAAGCGACCCACGTTTTTCTTGTACTCCTCCCAGTTTGAGAAAGTGCGGGACAGATATTCCTCCTCAAGGCTTACGATGCCGACGTACTGGAATGAAAAATATAGCAGGGCGACTATCGGAAGATACGGCATTAGCGCGTTGGACATGATGCCGATGCCGGTATACATAAGTATGTTTCCAACATAAAGGGGATTTCTCACGTGAGAGTACGGGCCGCTGGTTACCAGTTGCGTGCCGCCTACCGCGCCTGTTGTGCGCGTCTCGCTACCTGCGTACGAAACTCCCCAGAACCTGATGAATTCTCCGGCGAGAGCCACTATCAAACCGGTGAATATCGAAAGCCCTGTCGGCCTCGCAAAGGCGAGCATCACCAGCAGGAAAGGTATCGGCGTGTAGCTCCTGTAAGTGAACAGGACGCTTCTCCAATCGGATCGCCCGCCGCTGTTCTTGTCTCCTGAATTGTCGCTCATTCTGCTAAGTATGCCTCCCGGCGTTTCAACTCCGCGCGATGCCTTTTCTTGAAACGTCCGGATTTCAAAATGGCTGAAAAGCGAGAGAGGACCTCATTGAAATCGCTGAACGGGAAGTAGGTGATATTGTTCTCCTCGCAATATTTCAACAGCTCATCCTTCGCAAAAACAATGTCCGCATATTGGACCGCACATCTGTCCGAGAAACCGTTTCCCACGTAGACAATCAAGTCGTCGGGACCTGTCTGAGTCAGGATCTGATAACCCTTGCAGTTGGCACATTTGTGGCATTCCGAGGCATAAGGCAATTCAACCTCGAGCGAATGGGAGTTGAACTTCGCCTTATTAGAGTAGTACGGAATAACCGAGAGGTCGTTTTGTTCCAGTATCTCGGAAATATAAAAATCCAAACCGTCGCTCAGGATCTTCAGCTCGATCCCTTGTTCGTTGCAAAAAGAAAAGAAAGCCTTGAAGCCTGGATCCAATTCACATGTGCTGCAAAACGCGATAGCGCCTTCCCTGCTTACGCTGACGTGCTTCGCCTCCTCAATCAGGAGATCGCTCCCTGAAAGTTCACCCGCCTTCCACTTCGCAACCGCTTTCAGAGATGCCCTTTCATCTCCGAACTTCCTGAAGAACGAGTTTCCAACATCGATCCTTGTTATGGTACCATCGAAATCAACAAACACACGCGGTGTTAGTTCTGTCACTGGTTTATCACCCAATCGTCCACGAAACGCACCGCTACCACCTTGGAGACGCCTCTCTCCTGCATCGTCACACCGTAAAGCGTGTCGGCCGCTTCCATGGTCCTCTTGTTATGAGTTATGACGATGAACTGCGTGTCAGTCGAGAACTTCCTGATCATGCGGACATAGTTGTCAGTATTATTGTCGTCGAGCGGCGCGTCGACTTCATCCAGAATACAGAAGGGGCTCGGCTTTACTAGATAGATGGCGAAAAGCAGCGCGATGGCGGTCAGTGTCTTCTCTCCCGCGGAGAGGAGGTCGATGGACTGGGGTTTCTTACCGGGCGGCTTCGCCATTATTTCAATTTTCGCCTCGAGCGGATCCTTGTTCGGTTCGAGCGCCAACTCTGCTTCGCCTCCATTGAAGAGGCTCTGGAAAGTGGTCTTAAAATTCTCCGATATGAGGTCAAAAGTCTCGAGAAACTTCTGATGCGCCGTATGATTGATTTCATCGATAGTCTTCGTCAGCGTCTTTTCCGCCTCGAGAAGATCGGTCCGCTGGGCCGTCAGAAAATCGAGTCTCTGCTTCTCCTCAGTGTATTCGGAGAAGGCGACTAAGTTTACGGGACCGAAGGAGTCAACCCTTCCGCGAAGGTAATTCACTCTCTCCCTTGCTGCGCCTATGTCGAAATCCGCCGGTATGTTCATAGCTTCGGGCGACTGCTGAACGATATCGAAACTAAACTCTTCCTGGGCACGGTCGATAATGCCTTTCGCCTGCGCCTCCAGCTCGCCGATCTTAAGGCTTACCTGGTGGACCGCCTCCACGGCCAACTCGTGGCTCGACCGGGCGTCCCTCAGTTTCCTGTCCTCTAGTTCTTCTGATTTCTTCTTCTCCGCGAGCGTGCTGTTGAACTCGACTAACTGACCATCCAGCGCTTCCTTCTCCACCTTCAGATTTGATCTTGTCTCGTCGAGGTCAGTCAGCTTTTCTTGCAGCTGCTCAATCGCGAGTCCGGTGGAGTTTATGTCCTCGTCCGCTCTTGCGATTGAATCGAGGTTGGTACTAACCTGTCCCTGCGACGCTTCGATTTCTCTTCTGAGGAAGTTGAGCTTGTTGACGCACTCGATGTGTCGCGCCTGAGCTTCTCTCAGCTGGTCGTTCTTTATGCGGTACTCTTCTTCAATAACCTTCAGTTCCTGCAGGGATCCCTGGTACTCGCTGTCTGATGAGCTCTTTACGGAGTTGAGCTCGGTAAGTGCGTGCTCCACCGCGTCGAGTTCGCCCTGCGCCTCGGCAATTTCAGCCTCAAGCTTGGAGAGACGTGCCGAGATGTCAGCTATCTGAGCATCGAAGTTCTGGAGGCTGTTCTCGGCTTCCACGCTGGACTGCTCCACGCGGGCGAGTTGGAGCTCGAGTCCCCTCAGCTTCTCATTGCCGCTCTTTATAGGGAGCGCCTCCATATCGGCCTGAAGCTTGTCTATCGCCCCCTCAAGTTCCGATAATTCCTGTACCAGCCTTGACTGCTCGCTTCTCAGTTCCTCGAGTTGCCTCAGTTTTCCGACTCTGCCCCCCTCCGTCCTTCGAGTACTTCCGCCGCGAATAATCCCTTTTGCGGAATAAACATCGCCGGCAAAGTTAACACAGTAAATTGAGGGGTCTTCTCGCAGAATCCTCTCGGCTTCGGAATAACCTTCAACGATAGCAACGTTTTCGAAAAAGTAGCGCGCTACCGCCTCGTGCTCACGCGCCATTTGAACGTGGTCGAGGAGTCTGCGAAACTCCGTTGTGCTCTGCCTGATCCCATTGCCGTGAACTCTGTCGAGGCAGATGAATGTGACCTTTCCAAGGTCGTGATTCCTGAGAGCATCGACCGCGCTGAGAGCGGTATGCTCATCAGGCGCAACAAGGAAATTCGACGCTTCACCCAGAATGGACTCCGCCGCTACCCTGTACTCCGGTTCCACGTAAAAAATATCGCTTAGTATGTCAAATTTGGGGAGGCCGGATATTTCCCCTCTCGCCAGAGCCTTGGCACCGTCGGGGACCCCTTCGAGGTGTTCCACCAAACCATTTAGGAAATCTATCCTCGCCTCGTTCGACTGGATGGAGTCGCGTAACCTAAGCGCCTCTCCCTTCTTTTTTTCACTCTCGCTAAACATCTCCTCACGATGGCGCTCCAAATCGCTGAGTTTCGTCTTTTCGACGACGATCTCAGAAGCAACTCTTTCCTTTTCCGATTTGGATGATTCGAGGCGGGCGACTACCTGCTGCTTCGATCCTTCAAGTTGGTTCTTCCGCTGGAGCAGCTCATCGCTGTGCGACCGGACTCTCTCGAGCCGGGCGAACGCCCTCTCACGTTCGTTCTGCCTAAGCGCCAGGTCATTCAGAACCCTGATAAGATTTTCATGGCTCGTGTTTGACTTATCCCTTGCCGCAAGGAGCTTGTTTTCAAAGCTTTTGAAATTCTCGCGCTCCGAGGACAGGGTCGCGGACATCGTTTGTTCTTCTTCCTCGGTCTCCTTCAGACTAAGCTTAAATTCCTCAATTTGGGAGGTAAGTGAATCATTTTTTGCGGCAAGGTCCACCTTTCTCCTCTCGAGCGTCGCAACGTTTTCCGAGAGCCCTCTCTTACGCTCCGACAGCACCGCGCTTTCCTCGTCCACCGAGTGAAGTTCGCTTTGCTTCTCTCCCCGTTGCAGGCGCACAGACGAAAGACTCTTTTCAACTTCCTCGATTTCTGACCTGACAAGTTTAAGGAGCTCCTCTTCCTGCGAGAGCACGTTCATTGCGTTTGCCTTATCACTCTCATTCTTTGAAAGGCTCTCCTTAAGCGGACCAACCTTTGCCATTATCGAGTGATATTCAGAGAAAAGATACTGCCTCTCAAGGGTCCCGAGCTCGTCGACGAAGCGCTTGTACTGCTCCGCCCTCTTGGCCTGTCGCTCGAGCGAATTTACCTTCTTTTCAATTTCCGCTATGAGATCGTTCACTCTAAGGACATCGCGCTGGACATCGTCAAGCTTTCCAAGTGCCGCTCGACGCCGAGCCTTGTACTTCGTTACGCCGGAAGCCTCCTCAAACATCTTTCTCCGCTCGTCTGTGTGTTCGCGGAGTATGTCTTCCACCATCTTGAGTTCTATTACAGAGTAGGCGGTGGCAGCCATGCCGGAATCCATCAGCATGTCCTGTATGTCCTTCAGGCGGCACTGATTCCTGTTTATGAAATACTCGCTCTCACCTGACCTGTACACGCGTCGGGTTATGCTCACCTCCGAGTAATCGACCGGAAGGACTCCCTTGTCGTTCTTGATCGTTATGCTGACTTCAGCCATGCCGAGTGGCTTGCGATCCTTGGAACCGTTGAATATGACGTTCTCCATCGAATCGCTGCGGAGCATGCTCGTGCGCTGCTCGCCAAGAACCCACCTGATAGAATCGAGCACGTTGGTCTTCCCGCACCCGTTTGGACCGACGACAGCAGTGACCCCGCCGTTGAAGGTAAGCTCCGTCTTTGTGGCGAAAGATTTAAAACCCAGCAGCTCTAATTTAGAAAGGAACATTTACGTTACTCGATTGTCAACGATGAATTTGTAGAAGAATTTTGCGTACGCTATGACGCCGTCAGTGCCATTGAAATAGACAATCGTCAGCAGCGCGAGGACCAATATGATCACCGACCCAACGAGCCCCACCCTCAAAGTTGGAAGGTCGTATATCACGCCTACGCCATGGAACAGCCTGAACAGACTCAGGAGCAGCAGGGCGACAAATATGATAGTTGCCCCCCAGACAAACCTCGGATCTCCGAGAAGTCTGAAGAGAATCATGTCCACCAGTATAAGAACCGCCATCGGAAGCATCGACCATGTGGCAACCGTGAATGCGCTGACCATCTGGAGCCTGATTTTGACGGGATAAGAAAAGAGTTTAATAACGAGAGTGACCAGCGAAATCAGAACCATGAAAAGGACGGTGAACGCGATGATGAAGCTCGCAGGATGCCAGATTAGGTAATCCAACCTGATCTTCAGGAAGTAACTTGGCAGTACTAATCCAAGGAATCTATCGAAAACGTAGTTGTCGCGAAAAGCATAGAGAAGACTTGACAAATAGATAGAGATTCCGGCAGACACAAGGAGCAGAACAATCGCAGTCTGAAAAGCGGAGATCATTCTTTGATCACGGATGTCCGCAAAGAAGTTGTAGGGCCTGAACACCGCTCTCGTTGCGCTTTCCCTGAACCATCTTCGGCTATAGTGGAGATAGGTGATAAACACGAGGAGAAGAGTCGAAAGGATGACGTAGATAATGGGTGGCGTGTCGGCATAGTTGCCGATGGGAAGCGTCGGAAGCGTCTCGTCGTTGAACAGCGCCCGCACTGCTGCGAACGCAGGGCGCTTCTCGCGCCAGTAGCTGACAAGACCGTATGTGTAAAGGAAAGGATGATCGTTCTGCAGCAACTGCGGAACTTCACCCTTCCAATCGGAAAAACTGTTCACCGAAATACCGGCGAAGTCGCCATTTTCAGTGGCTTCATAGGCATCGACGAGATATCTCGCCTGATGCTCCAACGACAGTGGATCAGAATATCCATTATGATTGCCGAACTGGGTCTGTGCGCCGACAGAAGAGATCCAGTAAGCTCCCCCGTTCGACGACGCTGAAATCGAGGCCAGAAAATCCTTTAGACCCCTCGTGGAATTGAAAGGCGAAAGATCGAGTCCGACGAAATCCACGCCGGTCGAAATGGTGTCAATTATCCCCGTGAGGGGGGTGTAATAGACGAGTTCGTCAGATTGGCTGCGCACTTGAGTCGCGGCGGAAGCTAGATAGTTTCTTGTCGCGGAAGCGGTCGGATCAAGATTGCTCCCCGCGGATATTGCTACAACAGACGGATGATACGTGGTGTTCTGAATTAACTCCTGCAAATATCCCTGGAGAGAGTTCCTGTACCTCGCCGATTCAAGAACGGAAGGGGGGGCATCTATAAGCGGCATTTCCTCGAAAACCATCAGTCCGAACCTGTCGCAAAGTTCGAGGAGCTCCTCAGATGGCGGGAAACCGACGACTCTCAAAGCATTCGCCCCGAGTGTCTTTATCACGGCAACATCTTTCTCGAGCTGGACTTCGCTTACCGCTGCTCCAACCCCTGGATAATCCGCTACGTAGTTCACGCTCTTGATGAATGTCAGATTGCCGTTAAGGTAGAACCTCCCACCCGAAAGTGCCAGAGTTCTGAAACCTATGTCTTCCGAGTACTGGTCCACTAAAGTGGTCCCACGATAAACGAACAAGTCGCACTCGTACAGGTTGGGATTCGAAGGGGACCAGAGCGAAGGGTTCGCCAACGACATCGACAGATGAACCTTCACATTGTGATTCTGTGAAAGTTCGAACGCGAACTCGGACGACTTCGCCACAACATTGCCGGATGCTTTGTCAATCAACTCTGCCCGGGCAATCAACGGAATGGAAGTAGCTGATGTGTCCAGCCCATACCTCGAATAGTCGGAGGCGTAGACAATCATGTCTGATTCAATGTCCGCTGCAGCAAATCCCTGGGCAAGCTTTGTCCTAACAATTGGCTGGTCGATGTAAACCGCAGGCTTGACTTCAAGGTAGACATCCCTGAAAAGTCCGCGATAGCACTTTCTCTGGAATGCCAGTTGCTTGAGCGGAATCGTGGAATAGGGATTTAGCCTGTTGTTGCTGATTATCTCTATAACGTTTTCAGTTCCCGCCTGGAGGAGTCTGTCCGGTATCCGTACGTTGATTCGCGAATATGCGCCGTTATGAATAGTGACAAATTCGTTATTGACCCTGACTTCCGTGGATGCCCCGCCATTGCCAAGGATAAGACTAAAGACGTTGTGATTCACGAAATCGACCGGGATGTAGACCCTTCTCCGAAAGATCACTTTCCCGTCAAAATCAAAGACAGAGGGGACATAGATGCTTTTCCAAGTCTTTCCATCGTCGGTGGATGCCTCCCACTGCCCATCAAGGCTGATCCTCCCTCTTGCCGGCGTGATTTGCTCGTACTGGAGGCCGTGTTCCCTGAGATCAAACGATGTAGAATCGGTCGATTGAGCCGACGCGAGAGCAGAAAATGCCGCAAAAAAGAGGAATGCCGTTAGGAAGACGATTCTTGGAAGCTTATGAAGGAACATTTATCGAGGTTTAACTCCCATTGTTTCTAAATTTAACAAAAACGGGAGGGGAATGCAATTATGAGTGTCGGAAAATCCTCCCGACGCTTAGCCCAGGATCCCCGGTATGGCACGCCTGGCAGCAATCTCACCCGCCCGAATCATCTCATCGAGTCGGTCGAAGTTGGCCCAGGTTGTCCTCCCCACTTTAGGATGAATGACGACATCAGCGCTTGACAATTGCGAATCGATGAGATAATGCGCCGTAATCTCGCCCGCTCGAATTGCTACGTCAAACGCCGTTTCCAAATCCCCCTCTCCATTCAGATCCATCGAAACGTCGACCGCAATCATTTTCCCAGACGACATCTCACGGGCGGCATCGACGGGCACGGTGCTCGTCGCGCTCCCATCGACAAGGAGGTGTGAACCCACCGCGACCGGTTCGACGAATCCTGGTATGGAAGAGGAAGCGATGACGGCCGGTAGGAGTCTCCCCTCCCTCAGAATGACTTCCCTTCCCGTTTTGAGGTCCGCCGCCACGCAGGCAAAGGGCAACTTTAGATCGGAGAAATGAATATCTGGAATGAGATGCTGGAAAGCTTCGGCGAGGAATTTGTGTGAAAAGACAGCGCGCGTGGAGGCCGCCTTCATATACAGGTAACGCTTCCCCAGTCTGGTAACCGTCTTTTCAGGCTCCCGGAGAAGGAGAGGATTCTCGGAAAGGAGAAAAAACATTTTCCCGAACTTCTCATGAAACTGACTCGAGAGGAATTTTCGAACGACCTCTTCGACCTCAAGCGAGTCGCGATAGTGAGCGTACATTGCGCCAATGACCGCCCCCATGCTGGTCCCAGCAACGCCTTTGATCTTCACATTCTCGCGCTCGAGTATTTTCAGAACTCCGATATGAGCGAGCCCCCTCGCTCCGCCGCCTCCGAGTGCGAGTAGAATACCTTTCGGGCTTCGTCGGATCGAACTCAAGGATCAATCACCGGCATATAACTGTATCTCCACGCCGCATGCTTACACTCCAATTCTCAGCTGGCCCGATCGATGACAAATTCAGTCAGTTGAAGCAAAGAATCTTTGGCATTTGACGGGGCAACCGATTCAAGCTCCTTCATGGCCCTCTCCACAAACTCCCCCGCCTTTGATCGCGCCTTGTCTATGCCACCGTACTCCTGCGCGAACTCGATCACCTCCCTGATTCTCGAGCCCTTCTCGCTCTTCTTTAGCAACCGCAGGATGGTCCTCGCATTTTTCTTGGGGGCCGCCTGCATAGCGTATATCAATGGGAGCGTGACCTTCCGTTCCTGAATGTCGCCTCCGATAGGCTTGCCGAGCGTGGCCTTCTTTCCCTGATAGTCGAGAATATCGTCTCTTATCTGGAAGGCCATCCCGAGGAACTCTCCGAAACTTTTCAGGTGCTCAATCACCTTTATGTCGTCCGTCGCGCTCGCGGCCCCAAGCTCGCAACAGGTCGACAGAAGAGACGCGGTCTTATCCGAAATGATTCTGAAATATGTCTCCTCATCCATGTCAAGCTGGCGTGACTTCTGGATTTGAAGGAGTTCCCCTTCGCTCATCCTCTTTACTGCAGTCGAGCTTATCCTGAGAAAATTGAAGTCGCTGTTCTCAAGCGAAAGGAGGAGGCCACGAGAGAGGAGGTAATCGCCCATGAGGACGGCGACTTTGTTTTTCCAGACTGCGTTCATTGAAGCGATGCCTCGGCGCGTGTCCGCATTGTCTACAACGTCATCATGTATGAGTGTCGCGGTATGGAGAAGCTCAACGAGAGTTGCGGCGCGATATGTGCCAGGATTTATCCCTCCCACCGCCTTTGCGGAAAGGAGCACAAGTATTGGCCTTATCTTCTTCCCCTTTTGACGGAGAATGTAACGGGCCGCGGTATCAACAATACCAACCTTCGAGCGAATGGCCCGTTTGAATTCGTCATTGAAAGTTCGAATCTCGGCGTCAACAGGAGAGATGATCTCGTTAAGATTCAAGACGCACCTTGAAGAAATTATTCAGAAGCCTCTTCCCTCTTCCGCTTCTTTGATCGCGTAACCTTGACGACTATTATCGACACCTCGTAAAGGAGGTAGAGGGGTATGGCTACCATTATCTGGCTTGCTATGTCGGGACCAGGGGTGATTGCGGCGGCTACGAGAAGGATTACGATGACGGCATGCCTTCTATACTTCTTCAGGAATTCCGCATTGATTATGCCTATCTTCGCAAGGAAGAAGGATAGCATCGGAAGTTCGAACACAACGGCACAGGCCAGTATCATTCCAGTCACAAACCCGAAGTAGGCCTGCAAATCTATTATGTTTTGTATGTACTGGGAACCGAATCCTGAGAAGAAAGAAAGCGCGTTGGGGATGAGGACGTAATAGCCGAACGCTCCACCGAGGAAGAAAAAAAACGAGGAGAAGAAAACAATCGAAAAGACATATCTGCGTTCATTAGGATACAACGCAGGCTGCACGAATTTCCATATCTGATAGATTGTGTTCGGAAGGCTCACCAGGGCGCCGGCGATGAAGACCAGCTCCATGTAAAGCATGAGCTGTCCGTACGGTTTCAGGTTCTGTATCTTCAAAGGAGGCACGGCGTGTATGGCGGGGGCGAGGAGAAAGCCGTTGACTATTGCGTCGCTGAAGAAGGCACAGACGGCGGTTCCTATCGCTATTCCGACGAGCGACCAAATAAGCCTGCTTCTCAACTCCTCGAGATGGTCCCAGAAGGACATCTCCCGAGGGGTCTGCTCCGGCAACTCTATATCATGAACGCGTTCGCTCATGAGTTGACTGAAGAATACTCCCGGGCAAAATCATACATGGGAAACTTGTCGCAAAGCGAAGCGACATCTGCCCTGACTTCGGCGTACACTTTTTCGTTTCCCACATTCGTGACGACGCGGTCAATGAAATCCGCAACGACTGTCATCTCGCCTTCCTTGAAACCGCGGGTCGTGACGGCAGGCGTTCCCACCCTTATTCCGCTCGTGATCATTGGAGATTTGTCATCGAACGGGACCATATTCTTATTGACAGTTATCCCGCTCCTTTCGAGCGCAATTTCTGCATCCTTGCCGGTGACACTCTTGTTTCTCAGGTCGAGAAGCATCAGGTGATTGTCTGTTCCACCTGATACGAGCTCATACCCTCTCTTGGTCAGCTCGCTCGCTAGTCTTTGCGCATTGCTGACGATCTGTTTCGTGTAGACTCTAAAGGAATCGTTCAACGCCTCCCCGAACGCCACGGCCTTGGCCGCTATGACATGCATCAGCGGTCCGCCCTGTATGCCGGGCATCACGTTGGAGTCCACGATCTCCGACATCATCTTCAGCCGGCCGCTCTTCGGAGCCGTCAGGCCGAGCGGGTTCTCGTAATCCCTGCCGATCAAAATGAGACCGCCACGCGGGCCCCTCAAAGTCTTGTGCGTAGTCGATGTGACAATGTGGCAATAAGGCAACGGGTCGCTCAGGAGCTTCGTGGCAATCAGACCAGCCGGGTGCGCTATGTCCGCCATCAGGAAGGCTCCGACACTATCAGCAATTTCCCTGAAGCGCTTGAAGTCAATGTCCCTTGGATAGGCGCTTGCACCGACAACGATCATTTTCGGCTTGTGTTCGCGGGCCAGACGCTCGACCTCATCCATGTCGATCCGGCCGGTGGCCTTGTTCACGCCGTATGGGATGATATTGAATAGCTTGCCGCTGAAATTGACAGGCGAACCATGAGTGAGGTGGCCGCCGTGCGACAAGTTCATGCCCAGGATTGTGTCGCCCGGCTTAATGAAGGAGAAGTATGCCGCCATATTGGCCTGGCTTCCCGCATGAGGCTGGACGTTAGCGTATTCCGCTCCGAACAACTTCTTCACGCGGTCGCGCGCTATATTTTCAGCGACGTCGACAAACTCGCATCCGCCGTAGTAACGCTTACCCGGGTACCCTTCGGCGTACTTGTTCGTGAGAACCGTACCAACTGCCGCCATGACCGCCTTGCTGACGAAATTTTCCGAGGCTATCAGTTCGATCGTCCTGTCCTGGCGCGCAATTTCACTCGCGACCGATTTAAAAACTTCACTGTCCGATCGTTTCAGAATCTCGAGAAAATCCATACTATTGAAATCTCCTGCTCGGTATAATTTATCTTCCGCTTAGCGCGTGAATCTTTTCCACGCGCCTCTGGTGGCGCCCCCCCTCGAACTGAGTTGAAAGCCACACCTTTATAATTGACTCTGCTGTCTTCCATGGCGTCAGACGACCGCCAAGACTCAATACGTTCGCATCGTTATGCCGCCTCGACAGCTCCGCCATCTCAACACTACCGCACAGCGCCGACCTGACGCCGTCGACCTTGTTGGCGACCATATCCATGCCGATGCCGCTTCCGCAAGTCAGGATCGCTCTCTCGCATTCGCCCTTTCCGACGGCCATTGCAGCCGGGTACGCAAAGTCGGGATAGTCACATGAACTTTCAGACTGAGGTCCGAAGTCCTTGTACTCGAGACGCATCTCGTCGAGGAGGATCTTGATTTTCTCCTTTAGTTCAAAGCCTGCATGGTCCGAAGCTAACGCGATCATGAAGCTCTCAGTCACCCATCGATCTGATAAACCATGTTTCGCCCATACTGAACGAAACGTAGAGTCTGAATATTCTCTCGTGGAGGAGGAAGTCGCTGGACAATCCGCGAAATCCATACTGAGCACCAACATCCATGCTCGCTGAATAGCTTATTGGGAACTCAATCCCTGCCGTAAAGAAAAGTTCATCCACCTGTTTCTGTCCGCCTGATTTTGTCGGGAGTGAGAACTGTGTCTTTGCGTAATAGAAGCCTGCCCTCAACACGCGCTTTGCGAAAAGCGATCCTATGTCTTTCCCCTGCAAATACTGGACTCCGCCTCCGAGAAACAGGGCGTCTTTAAGTGTCCCGGCCGGAGTAAATGAATCGTAATATTTTGATAGTTGCTGCGTCCTCAGATCGAGCACCGCCGAAAGACCATTATCAAATGTCTTCGCCACCCCGATCCCATACTCCGGGGGGATATAACCCTGTGCCGTCAGCGTGAAAACCGTATCGAAACCATCCGAATAAATGCTGTGAGTCTCTGAAGTTCCGACCAAACTATAACGTGTTCTATAATATCCGGCGAGCGTGATGCCGCTCAGGAATTTTGCTCCTGTCAGCACGTCGAATTTGCCGAGTGTGATTCCGACGGTTTCCCCTGATCCACGCAGGTACATGCTGTTATCAATGTACGACCCCTGATAGGCGGAGTTCTGGAAATTCATCGAGGTCACCGCCTCGGTCCGGCCAAACGCGTATTGAAACATCAGTCCGATAGAGAGCTCCGGAAATGGCGAAACGCTTCCGCCAAAGAAAGCTTCGCCAAGTCCACCTGAGCCTGTCCTGTCGACCCCATAGCCGGAACCGGAGATGTTCGTTACCGAGTCCGAGCTGGCGAGTTTATACCCGTACGAGCTGAATGGAGTGAAACCTCCGGCTATCGAAATACCAAGGTCGCGATCCACAGGCAACGCGAAGATTCCCCCACCAAAATTCCCGTTTGCGTTGTATGAGGAGGTATTGAGCGAGTTGTCAGTTGAACTGACCCCTGCAAAATCATATGTGCCGGTGATCTGAACGTGCTCGAGTCCTCCCCATGTTGCGGGGTTAAGCCTGTTCAAATAGCCATTGCCGGTCATTGCGAGGCCGGCGTTCCCCATACCCGCGGATCTTCCTCCGGCATATGTCGTGAACGCGCCGATACCTTGGTCGGAAAGCGGCGAAGCATCCTGCGCAAGCGCTGCGCCGGAAGCAAATAAAAGGAGAGTTAAGCTGAGTATTAAGCTCTTCATCGTCTCGTTGTCGGAGTGTAAGTGATAGTGAGCCTCGGCTTC
Organism: Bacteroidota bacterium; assembly: GCA_021812985.1. GTDB lineage: Bacteria > Bacteroidota > Ignavibacteria > Kryptoniales > JAKASW01 > JAKASW01. Next base: position 12,003 of record JAKAMG010000034.1, on the reverse strand, counting down.
AGAGAGTCGGGGGCGTTCTCATCGTACACGAATCGTGTATCCACGTTATCGGTGTTATAATAATGACTGATCAGGAAACCGTAATTCTGCGTATTCAATATGTGCTGGACTATCAGCTTCACGTCGAATATGCAGGAATCTCCTGACGGGATCCCAGTGGCGGGGTAACCGGTGCCGAACGACCATGTGGTAGGATCGGAGACGTAAAATGCCTCGAGTGAATCCGAATGATAACCAACCGTGTAAGGCTTCTGAGATATCGTATCGGTATAGAGCGTCAGAGTCGCGCTGTTGACTATCGAGTACTTTGGTATCCTGCTCAGGTCAAAAGAGATGCTCGTCTTTTCACCCGTCCCCGCCTGAACGAGCCTGTATGGTCCCGCCGGCGCCGACGTTCGAATTGAGGTCTGCGCCACGGAGGTGGCGTAACTCGTCGATGACGTGACTGTGTCAGGGAGCCCGTTCTTCATGCATATCACGGTACAAACGGGGATATATCCGGAAGTCAGATACGCCGGACCATAAACCGACAAAACGCCTTCATCATTTTGCGGCTTGATGACAAATCCAAAGTTTTTGTAGTTGCTGTCGCTGACGGCCAGCGCCCACCCTCTTACCGCGGCCGAATCCAGCTGTATCACTACCGAAGTGTCTGTCACCTGGGTCGAGGTGACGATATTCTGGGAACCATAACCTAAGGCGTTCAATGTGTCCCATGTCGCGGTCGAGCCGTTCCATGTGGTATCGAGCGCATATCCGGAAAGTTGAAGCGTATGTATGTTGGCTCCTGCAGGCTGCAACAGATAAGGAGACCTGAGGAAAGTGACGTTTGCGGAGACGATAGTCTGCGCGTCAGCCACTGAGTCGAGCCCGATAAATTCTATAAGTAGATCCGCCTCCGTCCAGGGCACCTTTCCAAGAATCAATGAGCTGCTCGAGCCGGTTGCCAATCCCACATTCACCTGTTGGGACGTCACGCGTGAAGAGTCCTTCACCGAGTTAAAATAAGTTGGGACCATCGAGCTGTCTGACGCGACCAGCCATGAACCAGTCTGGTTGATTTTATTCGAACAGCCCGTTATAACAGCGGAGAACGCCGCGAGAATGATGAGACTCTTAAGATTCAGTTTCAATTTTCTTTCGGACAAAGTTTGTGACGGTATCGAAAAGGTCATCAGCAAGATAATCTATTTTGATTCCGGCGTCAATGCACCGCTGATAATCATCGTACCCTGTTCTAACCAACGATGTCAATGAGCCCGCGTTCTCCCCGCATTTCACATCGCTCCATTTGTCCCCGACAACAAAAGAGCGACTGAGGTCTACACCGAACTCGTATCGTGCACGCAGGAGCATGCCGATGCCGGGCTTTCTGCAACTGCATTCGATTCTATCCCCATATTCCGGATGGTGTGGGCAGTAGTATATCGCGTCCACCTTTGCGCCCTTCTCGCCCAGCATGTCGACAAGTCTGGAGTTGACCGCATCCACCTGCGCGAGCGTCATTATCCCTCTTGCCACTCCAGATTGATTAGAAATGATTATAACCCTTAGACCCAGCTCATTTGCCAGCTTAATCGCCTCAGGCGATCCCTTTATGAATTCCACCCCTTCAGGTTCGGTGAGGTAGTCCTTGTCGATGTTGATCGTCCCGTCACGATCGATGAATATGGCGCGGGTCACTTCTCGAGGATGCGGTTATAAAGCTCTTCATACTGCCGGGCTGAGTTCGTCCATGAAAAATCTTCAGCCATGGCGTTGCGGATGATCCGTTGCCAACCCTTCTGGTCTCCAAACGCATTGACTGCGTGAGAAACCGCCTTCAACATTTCCTCTTTCTTGTATTCGTCAAAGAAGAAACCCGTCCCCGTTCCCTTCTGGACATTGACTTCCTTGACGGTGTCGACAAGCCCGCCTGTCTTCCTTACGACAGGAAGCGTCCCGTACTTGAGACTGTATAGCTGATTCAGTCCGCACGGTTCGAACTTGCTCGGCATGAGGAACATGTCAGCAGACGCCTCTATCAAATGTGAAAGCTCGTCATCGTAGCGGAGCTCCAGGGCGAATCTATCCGGATACTTCTTAGCGAGGGCCTCAAGCTTGGTGTGGTACTGTTTCTCGCCTGTGCCGAGAAGGATCAGCTGCACGTTCATCTTCATAAGGTCAGCAAACCCGTCGATCACAAGGTCGATCCCCTTTTGCTCAACCAGCCTTGTAACCATGCCGATGAGGGGCACCTGCGGATCAAACTTCATGTTGTATTTCTTGAGAAGGTATTTCTTGTTTTCGACTTTGGCGTCGATACTCTTTATACTGAACTTGAACGGTATGAACTGATCAGTGTCGGGGTTCCACACGGAGTAGTCGATGCCGTTCACAATTCCGGAGAAGGCCTTCTTCCTCTTTTTCAGTACCCCTTCCATGCCACAGCCATATTCCTGGCTGTCGGAAATCTCCTTGGCGTACGTTCCGCTCACAGTGGTGACCACATCCGAGTAGACTATGCCGGCCTTGAGAAAGCTGAGCTTGTCGTAGAACTCGGCGCCTTCCGGCGTGAACACATCTTCAGGGAGACCCGTCTTCTGAAATGTTTCCTTCGGGAAATTTCCCTGGTATGCAACGTTGTGGATGGTGAAGACGGTCTTGACCTTCTTGAAGAACGGATCCTTCCCATAAATTTTCTTGAGGTAGACCGGTACAAGGCCCGTCTGCCAGTCATTGCAGTGGATTATGTGGGGCGCCCAGCCCAGCCTTTTGAGTATCTCAAAAATTCCGCGCGAGTAGAATATGTATCGCTCGTCGTTGTCGGGATAATCCTTCTTCGTCTTCGGATCCTGATAGATCCCCTGCCTCCCAAAGAATTCCGAGCTGTCAATGAAATAGATCTGGACCTTTGACTTCTCTCCGATCAGGAACGAGGACTTCACGTTCAGCTTCGCGACTTTCTTGCCGATCGGGATGTTTATGTCCTTCAGTCGAATGATTTCATGGATCCGGAACTTGCGTTCGTTCACGAATCCGTATCTCGGGATCGCAAGACGCACGTCGTTTCCGATCTCTTTCATCGCCTGCGGGAGCGAGCTCGCCACATCAGCAAGCCCTCCGGTTTTCGCAAACGGGAATACTTCGGAGGATAAAAATAGCACGTTGAGGGGTTGAGTCATCTTATGCCATGGTTTGTTTACTGAAAAATATCAAAAAACAGACTCACAATCAATCACATTTCCGTGCCACCTTATCTTGTTTAACTTGGCCGTGTGGGATATATTCGTTGCAAATAACCGGAAAAACGGAATGAATCTACAGTTCATCGGTGCGGCCCAGACCGTCACTGGGTCGATGCATCTCCTGGAAGCGAACGGCAAGAGGATACTCCTCGACTGCGGATTTTTTCAGGGCAAGCGGGCAGAGAGCGCCCGAATCAACAAGAACTTCGAACTGTTCCACCCTGCTCAAATCGACGCCGTCATACTCTCCCACGCACACATAGACCACAGTGGAAATCTGCCCAATCTTGTGAAACAGGGATTCAATGGCCCAATATACGCGACGCCCGCTACCAGAGATTTGTCGGGCATCATGCTGGCCGACAGCGCAAAGATTCAGGAACAGGACGCGTTCTTCCTGAACAAGAAGCTCGCAAAGAGGAACGAACCTCCCATACAGCCGATTTACGATACGGAGGATGCACTGTCTGTGATGCCGCTCTTCGTTTCGGTATCGTACCACAGGGAAACGATCCTATTCGATGGAATTAAGCTTACTTTCCTCGACGCGGGACACATACTGGGAAGCGCAATGGTGCAGCTCCGGATCGAGGAAGGCGGAAAAGAAAAGATACTTCTGTTCACCGGTGACCTTGGGAGAAAGAATCTTCCCATCCTGAAGGCCCCTGAGACAGTGACCGAAGCAGACGTCCTGATAACAGAGAGCACCTACGGCGGGCGGCACCACGATCCGATCGAAGGAATGCAGGCCCAGCTCCTTGACGTGATCACGCGTACCGTGAAACGGGGTGGAAAGGTGATAATACCTGCCTTCAGCGTCGAAAGGACCCAGGAGATAACCTACACACTCCATAGACTGTTCGACGGAAAACTCCTTCCCCGCATACCCGTGTTTGTGGACAGCCCTCTATCCGTCAACGCCACTGAAGTCTTCAGGCTTCATCCGGAATGTTTCAACAAGGACATCTTCAGGATGGTCCTCGCCCACGACGATCCGTTCGGTTTCGAGTATATCAAATACATCAGAATGGTTGAAGACTCAAAAAGACTTAACGACATGAAAGAGCCGATGGTGATCATCTCTGCTTCGGGGATGTGCGAAAGCGGAAGGATACTCCACCATCTCGCGAACAACGTTGCCAATCCGAACAATACCATTCTGATCGTCGGCTACCAAGCGCCTGAAACGCTCGGGAGAAGGATCACCGAAAAACAAGAGATGATTAAGATTCTCGGCGACGAATATCCACTAAAGGCAGAAGTCGTGGAGATGCACTCTTTCTCGGCGCACGCGGATCATCAAGATTTGGTCGAATTTGTCGGCAATCTTGACAAAAAGAGATTGCGGAATATATTCTTGGTACATGGCGAGCCGGACGGTCAGGAGGCGCTCGCTCAATCACTTAACAAAAACGGATATGCGAATATCTCTGCACCAAAGAAAGGAGATAGGTTTACGGTTTGAAGAAGGTTCTGATCACCGGTGGATCCGGCATGGTCGGCAAATACGTGGCGCAGGACTTATCAGGGGATTACGAGGTAAGTGTAGCGGACAAGAACCAGCCGGGCTTCGACACAAAATTTTACAGGATTGATGTTACAGACAGTAAGACTTTCGCAGCGATCGATGGCGAATTCGACGCGATACTACATCTCGCCGGGATTCCTCACCCGCTCGACAACCCTGCCGAGGTCGTGTTCCATGTGAATACGATCGGGACGTTCAACACTCTTCAATTTGCGGCAGCGAGGGGAGTGAAGAAAGTGATAATAGCTTCAAGCGAGTCAACTCTAGGTTTCGCATTCGCGAGGAAACCGCACGCCCCCTTTTACTTCCCTATTGATGAACAGCACCCCTTGGCCCCTCAGGACGCATACGGACTCAGTAAGGTCTGCTCCGAGGAAATTCTGAAAAGCTACTCCCGGGGATACGGCATAACGACGATCGCCCTTCGCTTCCCCTGGATATGGGTCCCGGAGGAACGCGAGAGGCAAAGATACCGAGAGCTGATCTCCGACTATCCAAAGTGGTACAAGAACCTCTGGGCATGGGTTCATGTCCACGATGTCTCTCAGGCCTTCAAGAAGGCAATCGAATTCCATAGCGAGAAATTTGAACGGTTCTTCATAACCGCGGATGACAACTGGACTGGGCGTCCTTCATCCGAACTGATAGCGAATTTCTATTCGGACTCACAGATTGTGCACGCCATAACCGGGGAGAAGAGCCTCATATCAAGCGACCTGGCAAGGGTAGTGCTGAAATACTCCCCACGTCACACCATTTCGGATATATTCGGTTGAGACACATCCTGATTGATACCGATGCAGGTGTCGACGATACCCTGGCCCTCATCTATGCCTCGCGCTCAAGCGATGTGAATGTGGAGCTCCTGACGACGGTATCAGGAAACGTCCCCGTGAAAGAGGTAACTCAAAATGTTCTTTATCTGAAGGAACTTCTCCACTGGGACATCGAAGTTTGTTCCGGCGCGGACGTACCCCGCTCAAGGAAGCTTGTCACGGCGCCTGAAGTCCACGGAGATGACGGAGTCGGTAATTACCGGAAGACGCACGGCATCACCTTCGACGACTGGGAAACCGGCGATGCAGCACCAAGGCTCGTGGCCGCCGCGAAGAAATTCAGGAAGAACCTGACAATCGTCTCCCTCGGCCCTATGACTAATATTGCCGACGCAGTCGCAATTGATGCGGAGGCAATGATGGGCGCAGGCCGAATCGTTCAAATGGGCGGGGTCTTTTCGGGATACGGCAACACAGGGGTACACTCAGAGTTCAACATCTTCGTCGATCCTGAGGCTACCGATTTCGTGCTCAACAACGGCATCAAGATTGACTTCGTCCCTCTTGACCTAACTGAGCTTCTATCGATGCCCCGAAGGCTATTTGAGTCCTTGACGCGTTCACCCCGGCACGATGATGCCGAGATCACGCGTCTCCTTCGTAAGGCGGTGAGATTCTATGCCGATTACCACCGTGCGACAGACAGGCTGGACGGCTGCTTTCTTCATGACCCGATAACCGTCGCGGCGGCAATCAGCCCACACTGGTTCCAATTCGTCGGTTCATCTATTGATGTCGAGACCTCCGGAGCATATACTTCCGGCGTGACCGTTGCGAACCTCAGGAAACGCGCCCGATCGGGCAATTCAAGGATCGCCGTATCTTTCGACGCGACAAGTTTCATGAAGGACTTCGCGATGAAGGTCTTCCGTCGTAAAGTATCAGCCGCTACTGTTAGGAGTGAGTGTCTAAGGGAACGGTTCTTCCCCTCTTTCAGCGGAAATCTCTAAGCCGCACGAACTGTAATATATGTCCATCGAGTTCATCAAAGTCAGCAAGAAATTCAGCGGGACATCTGCGCTAAGCGACATCAGCTTCAGGATAGAGGCCGGCACGGCTTGCGGCTACATAGGTCCTAACGGAGCCGGGAAAACGACAACGGCAAAAATCATCGTAGGTCTCGAGAAAGCAGACTCCGGAAGCATAATTGTCGGAGGGAAGAATGCGGCGACACAACTCGATGATATCAAAAACACTGTCGGCTACGTACCCGAAACGCCAAAGCTATACGACTCACTCACTCCGGTCGAGACCATCTCCATGGCAGCGATGCTCAGAAAGTATGACAAGAGGAAGGCTCTCGACAGACTGGCACAACTGTCGGAGATTTTCAACTTTGGCGAATCTCTTGCAAAGCCGGCGGGAGGGCTGTCCAAGGGGACGAGGCAGAAGGTTGTCCTCGCGATGGCGCTCGCATTTAACCCGTCGATCCTTGTGCTCGATGAACCCACCGACGGGCTCGATGTGCAGGCGGTTCATTCGCTCAGACTTATCATACAGAAATTCACCGAACGTGGCGGGACGGTGTTCTATAGCTCTCACCTTCTCGACGTCGTGGAAGGATTATGCAGCACCGTGATTTTTCTTGACCACGGAAAGATTGCCGGCACATACAGGAAAGAAGATTTCGAGGGGAAAAGAGGGTATCTGGAGAATGCTCTTATCGAGACCATCGGCGCCGGAAATGAGCGGCAGCTTATAAATGCGTTCTTCCAAGATGCGGTTTAGTCTTGTACTCTTCGCTCTTGTTTACATTTTCTCCAACGCTCTATGTCAGACGGTGGACTCGACCTCGTCCCTTCAGGCCAGCATCCCTGCGACTGATTTGGCAATAGCAGGATTTAACCAGACACTAAGCACGCTCAACTGGGTCGGCGACCTCAACAAAAATTGGAGCTCAGACGTCTACTCGATCTCGGTGGACGAGAGATTTCATTCCGTTCTCATAAAATCAAATCCGAACCTGATCAGAGACGAACAGAGTTTCTCAGGAAGGGCTGCCAGACAGATTTACGGAAACTTATTCGGTTATGGAGTCTTCAGGTCAAACTACACGAGCGACAACCGACAGATAGGGCTAAACTCTGTCGGCGCATCGGACCTCCTCGGTGGACTCTTCTACGCGACCGACAACGACACGCTCCTTGCGGGAGGGGGAAACAAGTGGGACCGCCAGGCGGGAGTCGAGAACAGCGGCTTCGCCTACACCCTCTTCGGAAGCGGGATCTTTCAGCCCGTCGCCGGAAGCGTACTTGTGCCTACACTCAACATTCATGATGAACAGATTTTCCCGCGCAGGAACACCGACAGGGCACTATCAGTCTACTACAAGCAGATATTTTCTCCGCAGTCGCTAATCGGCTTCACCGGAGCTTACACGTCGCAGCTGAGGGACTTCTATTTCCCGGCTGATTCCGTCGTCCAGAGCCTCTTCGAAGTCACAAACAACATACAGGATAGGAACGATGACCGCTCAACCGTGGCCGCTAACATACTAATGCCTGTCTGGGTATTCGAGCTGAGCGGCCAGGTATCGTATGCACAGCGGCAGGTCGATTTCACCTATAGGTACGAGCCTCACACGCCCACAAGCAATCTCTACGACACAAGGATTCGAACTTCAAACTTCAATCTGCACACGGATATCAAGACAAACCTCGATGACGACACAGTTATGGTCAGCCTGGAACACAACGAGAGGTCGGAGGCCCATACCGTGATAAACGCGACAGGCGCGGCTCCCTTCGTGGCACAGCAAATGGTCAACCAGGCCCAGCTCAACAGCTTCGGAACCCGCAACACTCTTTCCGGCCAACTCTTTCTGCATTTCGGACACACCGGACTCAACGTGACGGGGCTCGCCTCGCTCTTTCGTTACAATACGCCGAGTGAGCTCAATTATGATGACAGGGATGAATTGACAAACACGCTTGCTTTTACACTCTCTCGCACCTTCAGCCCGTATTTGGTTGCCGGCATCGGAGGCGAAGCCGACCTGATCCACATGGTCTACATAAAATCTCAACGGAGCGCCAACAACAACAGGAACTTCGTTTATCGTCTCTTTCCTTCCGTCCGCTATTCGGATCAGACTGTCAGCTCGTACAACGGTTTCGAGGTCCTCGCCAATTATACCGTCTACGATTACGAGGCCTTCTCCCAGGTACACAGCTTCTCATTCCGCCAGGCATCTTTCGTCGACTCCACTTCCCTGAGAGTAACATCGAGGGTCTCGCTCTTTTTTCTGGCGAACGTGAAGCTCTACACACGCGGAGAACTATACTGGTCAAGTTTCTCCGAGTTCCCTCTCAACTACTTCCAAGATGAGACTTACTGGCTTTCCCTATCCTACACGGCGGACAGATACGTTTGCGGGATTGGCTACAAGTACCTGTCCCTGACGCAATACAACTACATCACGGCGCGCACAAAAGAATTCGCGTCACAAATCACCAATTCCGGTCCAACTACCTTCATTACTGCAAACTTCTCCCACCTCTCACTCGAACTGAGCGGTTGGTACCAGGTATCGCGTCAATTATTGCAAAACCAGGTCGTTTATCCTAATTTCGAAATGACAGCGAAGTACAGTATTTGATGGACGAAATGCACAAACATATCATAGTAAAATCGAAAAGCACTGAGATACGGGCGGCGGAAGGAAAGCTCAAGAAGATACTTGGCAGTATCGATCTGACAGAGTCCGAGCAGCATAACCTCCTCGTGGCGGCTAGCGAAGCCGTGAACAATGCCATATCCCACGGAAACAAAGGCGACCCATCCAAGAAGGTTAATGTGGATGTCGATTACCGCGATCACGAAGTGGTAATCTCGGTGGAGGACGAAGGAGGAGGATTCAACCCAGACGAACTCCCTGACCCTCTTCTGCCTGAGAACCTCCTGAAGACGAGCGGGCGTGGAATACATATCATGAGGTCGCTGATGGATGCCGTGGAGTTCGAATTTACGTCGCGTGGTACGAGGACAAGGTTAAAGCTGAAGCTGGGAAAGCCTGAGAATCTGGCGTAGTGGCCCCCCACGCGCGAGCCCGCCCACTGTATACAAAAAAACCGGCGGACCAACATCAACCTGAGTTGACATTTGCCGCCGGGAATTGTGCGATCTTAATCCGGAGTCAGTTAGCTCAGCTTTACCTTCGCCATGTTGACCTTCACGTCCTCAGCCGATTTAGCCAACTCGGCCTTCTCTGCATCAGTCAACTTGATCTCCATGACCTGTTCCATTCCTTTTCTACCGAGCTTCACGGGCACGCCGATCACGACGTCTTTCATGCCGTATTCACCCTGCAGATAGACTGAGCAAGGAAGAATTCTCTTCTTATCCTTGATGATCGATTCGACCATTTGCACCACCGCCGCCGAGGGAGCGTAGTAGGCGCTGCCGGTCTTGAGAAGTGATACAATCTCCGCTCCTCCCTGCCGGGTGCGCTGAACCATCGCTTCGATCTTGTCGGCAGGCAGAAGTTCGCTTAGTGGTATTCCGGCTACCGATGTGTATCGGACCAGGGGTACCATCGAGTCGCCGTGGCCGCCGAGCACGAATGCCTGCACGTCCTCCACCGACACGTTGAGTTCAGTGGCAATGAACGAGCGGAAGCGAGCGGTGTCGAGTACACCAGCCATGCCGATCACCCTGGCCCTGTCGAATCCGCTAACCTTCAATGCCACATACACCATGACGTCAAGTGGATTTGAGACGACGACGATAATACTCTTTGGCGACTTCGGCGCAACCTGTTCGGTCACGGCCTTAAGAACTCCCGCGTTTGTGGAGAGAAGATCGTCCCTGCTCATCCCAGGCTTTCGTGCAATGCCCGCGGTTATCACGATAATATCGCTGTTTGCAGTCGCATCATAAGCGTTCGCGCCAACAACCTTTACGTCGCTGCCGAGCACCGGGGAGGATTCGAGCATATCGAGACCTTTGCCCTGGGGGAGGCCTTCAACTACATCGGTGAGGATTACTTCGTTTGCGAGTTCCCTGTCAACAAGACGCTGTGCTACCGTCGCGCCGACATTGCCGGCGCCAACAACTGTAATTTTCATTGCGAGACCCTTTCTGAATTTAGCTCTTGCCCGACGTTACTCGGGATCTTTTTGACTCGCGCTCAGGGGGATAACACTAACCTTTTTTCTGACTCTTCTGTATGTTTCAAACTTCACGACGCCGTCGCTCATCGCGAAAAGGCTATCATCTTTGGCCACCCCTACATTCTCGCCGGGAAGGATCCTGGTGCCTCGCTGTCTGACAATTATGCTTCCGGCGGTAATCTTCTCCCCGCCGAACGTCTTGACTCCCAACCTTTGCGAATTGCTATCGCGGCCATTCCTTGAACTGCCGCCACCTTTCTTGTGTGCCATGAAAAACTCCTAGTGCTTTATCGTGTCGACATGAACCGTGGTGAACTGTGCTCTGTGTCCCTTGGTTACCTTGAAATTCTTTCTCTTCTTCTTACGGAAGACGAGGATAGTATTCTCCTTGTCATGGTTGACAACGGTTGCCTCAACCGAGGCCCCATTGACAGTACCGGCTCCGACCGACTTTGCGTTATCGTCCTCGAGGAGGAGAACCTTGTCAAACTTGATCTTGTCTCCGATTTTCGCCTGAAGTCTTGGAACTACCAAGTTCATGTTTTCCGAGACTTTGAATTGTTTTCCGGCTATTTCTACGACAACTAACATTTTACCTCCAAAATTGAATCATAATTTAGCTTCTCTGGGGCAAAATTTCAATTGAAAAAAATTGTTTTCCACATTGACTCCCCCCTGAACATTCATTTTGGAAATGCAGGGGGTTTCGACTTATATTTTGATCAGGTTTCAGCAACAATTCTCGACACTGCATCAGTACTGGAGAGGTGGCCGAGTGGCTGAAGGCAACGGTTTGCTAAACCGTCATACTCTGTAAAGGGGTATCGAGGGTTCGAATCCCTCCCTCTCCGCTCACCCGCGTTCCGAAAAGAGCTGGCGGAACTTCGGCGAGCAAGCCGAACCGTCCTCCCTTCAAGTCGTATATCCTATCTCTGATTTTTGCAATGACTCCGGCAGAGATTGTAGTCAAATTATTTACTCCCGGCAAACGAAGCTCTCCACAGAAGGAGGCGACACACACTTGGATAAGTCTCGAAAAGACTAACATCATGCCGTGGCCCGAGTACCTCGCTCGAGCGCGGACCTGTATCTGCGCACCACCCATACGCCGGCGACGCAGGCATTGACCGTTGAGAAGATCACATCCGAGAGCCAGTGCGCGTTGTAGTAGATTCTTGAGAATGAAGTGAGGACGGCCAGAAGTATCCATGCAAACTGCCACACCCTGTTCCGCCACAAACCGGCCATTACGACCGAAAGGGCAAAAACAACCGCGACATCTCCTGACGGAAATGAGAGAT
>JAKAMG010000033.1:14433-31728 GCA_021812985.1 Bacteroidota bacterium | reverse complement strand
ATAGTTCCCGTTCCTCTCGACCAGCGCGCTCTCCGCGGATCTACTAGGCACCGGCCACGAACTCAAAAGAGGGTAAAGAAAAGCATTTGCGTCACTTCTCAGTACAAGGACCGCTCGAGTCTCTTTTTTTTGACCCAGGACCGGCTCCAGAACATCTAGGTAAATTTGCCCGTCGTCTCCCTTAAACAGGTCAGTCAGCACTGGCCCCCGTCGTGACAGGGTTTCGTCGAGCGCAGGCATTTCGGAAGGGAACAACCCGCTCCGATTGCCCCTGGTGGAGAGTATAATTTTCCCGTCCCCGTTGACGAGAAACAGTTCGTTGTACCCTGCCACTGACTCTTCGAGACTGAGCTGTTCACGAAGTCTGCGCCTCGAGACTTCATCGTGCGGCTTATTGAGATATCTGATGATCGCGCCCCTCCCCGAGAAAGTTGCCGCATCGGAAAACTGGGCGTCAAGCCAATGCTCGATAGCAACGTCTTTTAGGCGCGCGACGGCTGCAATCTCGTCGTACTTCTCCTGCTTCAGCTGCTTGAGGTCACGCTTGTAGTAGAGAATCGCTGCGACGACGATCGGAATGATTATAAGAACTGAGATCAGTACCCATAACCAGGGCGAAGTTAACTTTTTCGTGCTGTTGCTGCTCACATCAAGCTCCATGGTACTCAGATCACAGGCGCCTTGGCGCCAAGAGCCGGAGGCTTCTATCGGCATTAACTATTTCGATTCAAGCACAGCTCAAAGCAAATTCAGTAATCCTGACGCGCCCTCCGCATCGGGACACTCTTTTTCTCCCCGCACCAAGATACGCCACAACCTGAATAGATTACAATACCAGCGCATCTGTGATGGAAAGAGAGCGCGGGCGTCATCCCCATCAGTTGCAGAGTTCCTCGGTAAATATCCTCTCTCCTGAGCTGATGAGTGGGGCGAGGTTCACCAGCATCAGTATCTTCACCCCCACTCTCGCGATCCCCTTAATGAATATGGCGTCTGTCCCAAACACGGTTGAAGGGGGTGGTTCGAGACTGTCTGAACTGATTCTGAGTACTTCCTGTACCGCGTCAACTCTCAACCCAACGGTCTTCCCTTCCAACTCGGCCACAATTATCCTCGTATGCTGGTCGTTCAGCTTGAACTCCATATTAAATTTCCTCCGAAGATCTATCACGGGAATGACATTGTTCCTCAGATTGATAATACCTTCTATGAATTCCGGAGAGTTGGGAATCTGCGTGAATGTAACCGTCTTGTCAATTTCCCTGACGTTCATGACATCGAGGCCAAATTCCTCCGCGCCGAGCTTGAACGTGACGAGCTGGAGTTGCCCGGAGCTGGCGGCTGAATCGGTTATTTCAGAGCTCATTCTTCTATTCCTTTTTCTGATCGGACGCACCTCAACCGGCATTGCCATAAAATTTGGGGAGCGACAATAGAGTTTCTATCTGGAATGAAAAACGGCTTATGAGGAGTTTAAGCATACATTGCCCCCTTGTACCGGTCTCCTGTTAATATCGGACTCGATTGGAATTTCTTTAAAGCTTTCTGATACGCCAAAAATGACACTTCGCGAGAAAGTATCTCACCGAAACCTATTCCAATCGGGTGCGTATGCTCATAAAGAAACACTAAACTTACGAGGGCCGGAGTCATGCCTAACAAGAGCAAAGGAAAGAAGAAAAGGCGCTGGATATTGGCCGGAGCAGTAGTGATGCTTCTCGGCATCGTGGCGTTCATAGTCGGAAAAGCGAAGTCAGGCGGGTCCAACGCGGGTCCGCAGGCCGTCAAGGTGGCAAAAGGAACGATCGAGGAGAAGGCACTTGCCGTGGGGACGATAGAACCAGAGAACGAGGTCTCAATCAAATCACGGGTTAGCGGAGTAGTTCGAAAGCTTTACGTGGACGTGGGCACGTATGTTCACGCAGGAGATCCTCTCCTGGAGGTGAAACCGGATCCAACGCCCGTAGAGCTCGCCGATGCGAAGAGACAGCTCGAGCTCACTTTGGTCGACTTCGATAACATGAAAAAGGAGCGTGATCGCCAGGCGCTGCTTCACCAGAGGTCGCTGATATCTGACCAGGACTTCGATAATACGCAGAAGGCATACAAGGAGTCGGAGCTGCGAGTCAAGATAGCAAAGGAGAAGCTTGAACTGATGCAGAGTGGTGCGGTTACGATAGACAACACGAAGATCGAGTCGATAATTTACGCACCGATAGATGGCTACGTGCTGACGCGGACGGTCGAAGTTGGAGACCCCGTCACGCCGCTCACTTCATATCAGGAAGGGACAGTCCTGATGAAGATGGCAAACATGAAGCGGCTGGTGTTTAAAGGTACGGTTGATGAGATAGATGTCGGAAAGCTGCACGAAGGGATGCCGGCCGAGCTGCGGGTTGGAGCGCTCCCTGGCGACACGATTCCGGGAAAGCTTTCGAAGATCTGGCTCCAGGCCGAGAAGAAAGAAAACGCCTCGGTATTCCCTATAGAGATCGCCATTTCTAATGAGGGGAACGCGACTCTGAGGGCCGGCTATTCTGCGAACGCAGACGTTATCATACAGAAGAAGACAAACATACTCTATCTACCCGAGCGGGTAGTGACATTCAGAAATGACTCCTCTTTCGTTAAGCTGGCGCTTGCGGAGAATAAGGAGGAGGAGCGCTGCATCAAGACAGGACTCAGCGATGCGATTAATATCGAAGTCGTATCAGGCTTGAATGAGGGCGACAAGGTTCTCGAAAAGCCAGTCGTTAAGATTAATTAACGTGCCGCCATGAAAGCGCTTGCGAGCTTCTTCTCCGAATTTTTCAGCGATCTCCGCGCCCAGAAGATGAGAGCCTTTCTGACAATGTTCGGTATCATCTGGGGAACCGTCACCGTCATCGTCCTCGTCGCCTTCGGTTTGGGATTCCAAAAACAGTCGATGATAAACATGCACGGGATGGGCGAGAGCATCTCGGTGCTCTTCCCCAACCGAACGACAAAGCCCTATGAGGGATTCGGGATCGGACGCGAAATACATCTGACGGAGGAATCCATCGATATCATCAAGGCAAAGTCGCAGGACGTCGCGTCGATTTGCCCCGAGTATATAAGGATGGAGACGCCCGTCCGCTTCGGGAAGAATATCACGAACCCGGGAATTACCGGGATTTACCCGATCTATGAATATATGCGGAACATAATACCGGAAGCCGGCGGAAGGTTCATAGATACGCTCGACGTCGCCGGCCGCAAGAGAGTAGCTGTCCTCGGGAATGAGGTGAAGAAGTTTCTATTTGGAGACAAGGACGCCCTCGGTCAGACCGTCTTCGTCGGTGAAACCCCTTTTAAGGTTATAGGCGTAATGCAACCGAAGGCGCAGAACTCGTCATACTACACGCGCGATCAGGATAGGATATTCATACCCGCCCCCACTTACACGGCAATCTTCGGTACTCCCTATTTGACAGACATAATATACAAGGGAAATGACGGCGCGAACACCGAGGAGATGGAACGGCAGGTCCGCACGGCTCTCGGCGAGAAATACAGGTTCGATCCGGCTGACAAGGACGCCATCTTCATTTGGAACACGGCTGACTTCGAGAAAATCCTCATGTACATAACCGTCGGGTTCACCGTATTCCTCGGCATAATCGGGAGCTTCACACTCGGTGTCGCGGGACTCGGAGTCGCGAATATCATGTTCATAGTCGTGCGTGAGCGGGTCAAGGAAATTGGCGTGAAGAGGGCCGTCGGAGCGCGGCGTTCCACCATTCTCATCGAATTTTTCGCCGAAACATTTATGATTATCAGCATCGGCGCTGCAATCGGTTTTATCATAGGGTGGGGTATCATTTCCGCCTCCCGGTTGGTTCCGATCAGAGACTATGTCGGCACTCCGGAAATTTCCCTTCCCGTCGTCCTTACGACGATTCTAATACTTGCCACCGTCGGGCTGGCAGCTGGAATAATGCCGGCACGCCGCGCGGCGAACGTCGATGTTGTTGAATGCCTGCGAGACTGACCGAAATTGAAAGAGGTATATGAACATGGCGATTGAGCTCCTGAAGGAATTCTTCCGTGACCTCAAGACTCACAGGATGCGGAGTGCGCTGACTCTCATAGCCATCACGTGGGGGACAATGTCTGTTGTCCTTCTTCTCGCATTCGGCTCCGGCTTCGGTACGGCAATGAGGAACGGCATGGTGAACGCATGGAACAGAGTACTGATTGTCTATGGTGGTGAAACCGGAAAGGTATTCGAGGGATTGCCGAAAGGGCGCCCTATAGGGCTTGAAGAACGAGACGTACAGCTGATCAAGGCATCCGTTCCCAACATTGTCTCGATCAGCCCTCAGTACAGGAAAAACGCTGAACTCTTTTTTGGTAAGACCAGGCTGACGACCGAGTGTGAGGGGGCCGGACCTGACTTCGAAACGATGAGAGCGATGTATCCCGAGGCCGGAGGACGATTCATAGACGCGAACGACATAAAATACAGAAAGAGGTCGCTCTTCCTCGGGTACGAAATCGCAGGGGACCTGTTCAAGGGCGAGAACCCAATCGGGAAGACCGTGATGCTCGACAACGTCCCCTTTACGGTCGTGGGAATCATGGAAAAGAAGCTTCAAACCTCGATGAACAATGGCCCTGATTCGAGGCGCGCGGTGATACCCTATTCGACGTTCAGGTCGATTTACGGAGACGAACATATAAACACGATGCTCATAAGAGGCACAAGCCCGGCGGCTCAGGCACAGATGATAAGCGACATTAGACGCGTGCTTGGGAAGAAATACAGGTTTGATCCGACAGATGAGAGAGCAGTTGGGATTTTTGACACGATGATGATAGACGAGATAATTCAGAAGGTGACGCTCGGCGTCAACATTTTCCTCGGCGTGGTTGGCCTGTTCACGCTCATGATTGCGGGGGTCGGGGTCGCGAACGTGATGTATGTTGTGGTGAAGGAAAGGACAAGGGAGATTGGGATCAAAATGGCGGTCGGCGCCAGGAAGTCCTATATACTCTCGCAGTTCGTTTTCGAGGCGCTGTTCATATCGCTCCTCGGTGGAACCATGGGGCTCCTCCTTTCTTGGGGTATAGTCGCCGCGACCGGTCTCCTTGACACTAGCAGCGGCGCCATGCAGTTTCTCGGCCGCCCGATTCTCTCAATCTGGATCATGCTCTTCACGGTAACCATACTAACGATGATCGGCCTATTCGCAGGCGTCTTCCCAGCCAGGAAGGCCTCCGCAGTGGACCCCGTTGAATCCCTCAGATACGAGTAGACTCCATTTAACGGATGCGAACCGATTCGTTCTGAGGGCGCACTTTCGTGTCGAAGCTCCTCACTTGTACCCTATGTACGCGACAAAGTATAGAAGGAGCACGACGACAGCGATAAAGTACACCGAAACTGAAATCTTCTCCGGAGTCGTGGCTCCTTTCCAGCTCTTCACGGGCGGAAGGACAAACGGGGTGACAACAACGGCGATCAGGAGAAGGAGTATTATGGGGGGTATCCCGAGTCCCGTTACCTGCTTCCATATCCACGAAATGGGATTCAATTGGTCTCCTGCCTTGGTGTTTGTTGAGCTGTATTAAGATTGCGATGACCGACTCAAAACTCAAGGAGTCACGCGTTCCCCTACCCTCCTCATTGTTATTGATTCCCGCGACATCTAAATTTTCCGTCAGAAACAAGCGCAGTACCACCAGGCCATCCCAAAAGGAAGCGCCGGACCAGTATTCAAAACACTGAAAGGAATGTTCCATGAAGGTGCTCATCGCAGATAAGCTTTCCAGCAAGGCAGTGGCAGCACTTAAAGCACTCGGGGCGGAGGTAAGAGTCAACGCCGAGCTTACGTCCGACGACCTCCCTGCCGCCATTAAAGACTCAGACATCCTCGTAGTAAGATCTACAAAGGTAACCGCAAAAACGATAGAATCGGCTCCTAACCTTTCGATGATAATACGCGCGGGCGCAGGGGTAAACACAATCGACCTCGGAGCGGCGAACATGCGGGGGATATACGTCTCAAACTGTCCTGGTAAGAACACAGAAGCAGTGGCGGAATTGGCGATAGGCCTTCTGATCTCGGCAGACAGACGTCTTGCAGATGCCACCTCAGACCTTAGGGGAGGAAAATGGCGAAAGAAGGAATACGGAAAGGCCCGCGGCCTGAAGGGACGCACCATCGGCATTGTTGGCTTCGGCTCGATCGGAAAGGCGGTTGCGGCGAGGGCAAGAAGTCTGGAGATGAATGTCACCGCATGGTCCAGGAGTCTGACTCAGGAAATCGCAAAAGAACACGGAGTCTCGTACGCTCCGGACATCCTTTCGCTTGCCGGCCAAAGCGATGCCGTAAGCATACACATCGCCTACAAGCAGGACACACATCATCTTGTCGGCAGGGCTTTTCTTGATTCAATGAAAGAGGGGGCGATACTCGTCAACACATCAAGAGGCGAAGTCGTGGACACCGCAGCGCTCAAGGAGGCCATCTCATCAAAAAAACTCCGAGTCGGCATGGATGTCTTCGAGAACGAACCCGCGGGTGGTGAGGCTGAATTCACGGACAAGGAACTTGCGGCTCTGATAACAGCAACGCCGCACATCGGTGCGTCAACCGATCAGGCTTCCGAAGCCATCGCGGACGAGGTCGTCAGAATCGTGAAATCGTTCATCCAGTCCGGCGTCCCGCTAAATACAGTAAACATCCGGGCACGCTCCTCGGCGACTCAGTCTCTTGTCGTCAGACACTACAACCGAGTGGGTGTCCTTGCCGGCATTCTTGACAAATTGAGAATCAGCGGCATAAACGTCGAGGAAATGACGAACATAATATTTGAATCTTCGAAGGCAGCTTGCTGTACACTCCTCCTCGATAACGCGCCGAAACAGGCTATACTCGACGAGATGTCAAAGGATGAAAACATAATCGAAGTCGCACTGAAGCCGATCTCCTGAGAGCAGGGGCCTCCCCTGCCGTCTTCTCGACAAATAGGTAACAACACGTGCGTTGAGACCCTAAAAAAGTAAAAGGGCGCCCGGAGGCGCCCCTTTTCATGCTGAAGAGAGACTACTGAAGGATCTTGAACCTGTTTAAGGCCTTGACGTAGTTCGCCCGCTCGAAAGCCGAAGGGTCCGCCACAGATCTCTGGCTCATACTTCCCTTCATCTGTTCGACCGATTCGTATTCGTGATCCTCCATCCACTTTGTGACATCGGCGAGGACCTTCTGGATGTGTGCGGGACCGTGCTGAAGAAGAGCCGAGCACATCATTGTCACGTCTGCACCCGCCATCAAAAGTTTTATCACGTCTTCGGCAGTGTGGACACCGCTGGTGGCGGCGAGGCTCGCCTTAACCCTGCCATATAGAATCGCGATCCACCTCATTGGAAGCTTTATCGCCGCCGAGTCGCTCAGATCGACGCCAGGGAGCACTTCCCTCTCCTCGATGTCGATGTCCGGCTGATAAAATCGATTGAACATCACCAATCCGTTAGCGCCGGCGCCCACGAGTCCCTCCGCGAAATGCGAGAAGGAGCTGAAGTATGGACTCAGCTTCACTGCGATGGGCAGTCCGACAGAGTCACGCACCGCGGAGAGCACATTCAGGTATCTCTCCTCGACGTCATGCGAGGTAAGCCTGTTATCGGTTGGAATGTAGTAGACGTTAAGCTCGAGCGCGTCCGCTCCCGCCTCTTCGAAGTGCCGCGCGTACTTTATCCAGCCGCCTGTCGTTATCCCGTTAAGACTCGGGATGACGGGTATGCTCAGCGACTCCTTAGCTTTCCTGAGGAGTTCGATGTATGCGTCAGGCTCCAGATTGTATTCTTCAGCCTTCGGAAAGTAGCTGAGCGCTTCCGCGTAGCTTTCCGTGCCATAATGGAGGTAATGGTCAAGCTCTTCGCTCTCGTGGGCAATCTCTTCCTCGAAGAGCGAATACATGACTATCGCGGAGGCACCCGCGTCCTCCAGCCTCTTCATGCTGTCAAGGTTTCTCGACAACGGACTCGCGGATGGCACCAGAGGATTCTTAAGATCTAATCCGAGATATTTCGTTTTCAAATTCATATTTGCACTTTCGTTTTCGTTCGAATATTAAAGTCCGTTCAGTTCATTGGTGTCGGCGTGGTGGTCTTCTGTGCGCCGTCAGCTCCGCTCGCGGCCTTCTGGGGTTCATACTCCTTCGAAAGCTGCTCATACATCTTCCATCTGACGTTGACGTCTTCCTGCGCGAGCTCCATAAGGAACTTGACACGCTCGGGATGGGTCTTCTTCAACATGTTGAAGCGCGTCTCAAGCGATGTGAAGTCTCCGACATTCCCCTTCGGCGCCTTCGAGTCGAGCCTGAACGGGTTCTTTCCATCATGCTCCAGGCGCGGGTCGAACCTGAAGAGCGGCCAATACCCAGTCTCAACCGCAACCTTCTGGTGCTGCGCACCCTGCGACATGTCAATGCCGTGCTCTATACAGTGCGAATAGGCTATGATGATCGAAGGCCCGTTGTATGATTCGGCTTCGAGGAAGGCACGGACCGTCTGCGCGTCGTTCGAACCCATCGCGACTCTGGCGACGTACACGTTTCCGTACATCAAAGCCATGAGCGATAGATCCTTCTTGCGCATCGGCTTTCCTGCCGCCGCGAACTTTGCGACCGCGGCCCTTGACGTCGATTTGGACATCTGTCCGCCGGTATTCGAGTAAACTTCGGTATCCAGAACGAGTATGTTCACGTTCTTGCCGGAGGCGATAACATGATCAAGCCCGCCATATCCTATGTCGTAGGCCCAGCCGTCACCGCCGACGATCCAGACGCTTCGCTTCACAAGGTTGTCCGCAAAACTCAGCAGCCTCTGAGCGTCACCAGACTTCATCGTCGCCAGGCGATCCTTCAACGCCTTCACCCTCTGACGCTGCTCATACAGGCCAGCCTCGTCAGACTGATCCGCGTCAAGGATTTCCTTTGAGAGTTGCTCGCCGATTTCACCGGACAGCTTCTGCACCAGCTCACGAGCCATCTCGGTCTGCTTATCAACGGCCAGTCGCATTCCAAGCCCGAACTCCGCGTTATCTTCGAATAGTGAGTTGGACCATGCCGGACCTCTGCCGTCTGAGTTCACTGTGTAAGGCGTTGTCGGAAGATTTCCTCCGTAGATTGACGAACAGCCGGTCGCGTTTGCAACCAGGGTCCTGTCGCCGAACAGCTGGGTCACCAGTTTAACGTACGGGGTTTCACCGCAGCCGGAGCAGGCTCCCGAATACTCGAAGAGAGGCTGCAGGAACTGCGAGTCCTTCACGTTGTCTAGCTTTATGGTACGGCGGTCCACCTCCGGAATGTTGAGGAAGAAGTCGTAGTTAACCTTCTCAGCTTCCCTGAGAGGCTGCTGAGGCTTCATATTTATCGCTTTTACCTTTGCTTCTTTCTTGCTCTTCGCCGGGCAGAACTCGACGCAGAGTCCGCATCCGGTGCAATCCTCCGGTGCAACTTGGAGGGAGTATTTCATCCCCTTGTGCTCGGCGCTCTTGAAGTCTACGGCCTTGAATGTCTCAGGTGCATCTGTCAGTCCCGCCGGGTCGTACACCTTCACGCGTATGCTCGCGTGCGGGCAGATGATCACGCACTTGTTGCATTGGATGCAAACGTCTGGCTCCCACACTGGTATTTCCAGCGCGATATTGCGTTTCTCCCATTGGGCAGTGGCCGTCGGGAAAGTGCCGTCGAGCGGCATAGCACTCACCGGAAGCAGATCGCCTTTACCTTCTATCATGCGGGCCGTAATCTTCTTTACGTACTCCGGAGCCCTTTCCGAAACGACCGGCGGCATCTCGATCGTGCTAGACACCGTCCCGGGCACCTTCACCTCGAAAAGATTCGCCAGCGTCTGATCCACAGCCTGATAGTTCTGCTGGACGACCTGGTCTCCCTTCCTTCCATAGGTCTTCTTGATTGACTTCTTGATCTGCTCGATGGCCTGCTCTCGCGGCAGCACACCGGAGATTGCGAAGAAGCAGGTCTGCATTATGGTATTGATCCTGCTCCCCATGTTCGTCTGTCGTGCCACCTTGTAGGCGTCGATGACATAAAACTTCAGATGTTTATCGATGATCTGTTTCTGTATGTGCCTCGGGAGTTTGTCCCACACTTTGTCAGGACCGTAAATGCTGTTCAGGAGGAACACGCTTCCCGGCGCGGCCTTTTCGAGAACGTCGAACTTCTCGACGAAGAACCACTGGTGGCATCCTACAAAATTTGCCCTGGATATGAGGTATGTGGAGTGGATGGGCCTTGGACCAAAACGCAGGTGAGAAACCGTCGTTGAACCGGATTTCTTTGAGTCATAGACGAAATAGCCCTGGGCGTAAAAATCAGTTTCGCCGCCAATAATCTTGATGGAGTTCTTGTTGGCTCCGACAGTTCCATCAGCTCCGAGTCCGTAGAACACGGCCCTAACGACGTCGTCAGGCTCGATGTCGAAATTCGGATCGTAGTCGAGACTCGTGTTTGTAACGTCATCGACAATTCCGATAGTGAAGTGATTCTTCGGTTTATCCTTCTTCAGCTCTTCGAAGACCGCCCTGACCATCGATGGGGTGAACTCCTTCGATGAGAGTCCGTAGCGACCGCCGATCACTCTGGGCGAAGTTTTGAACGCAGACTTCCCGGCCGCCGCCGATTCCGCCAAGGCCGTAATGACGTCTGAGTAAAGCGGCTCACCAGTCGCCCCCGGTTCCTTTGTGCGGTCAAGAACAGCGATGTTCTTCAAACTCTTGGGGAGAGCGCTTATGAACGCGTCGATAGAGAAGGGGCGGAAGAGTCTTACTTTCAATACGCCAACTTTCTCTCCTCTGGCATTGAGGTATTCGACCGTCTCGTGGACGGTTTCAGCCCCTGAGCCCATAATTATGATCACGCTTTCAGCTTCCGGTGATCCGACATACTGGAACAGCTTGTACTCACGTCCCGTCGCCTTCGCAAACTTGTCCATGACAGACTGCACGATACCAGGGCACGCATCATAGAACTTGTTCACTGTTTCGCGGGCCTGGAAAAAGACGTCAGGGTTCTGTGCGGAGCCGCGCAATATGGGATGATCAGGCGAAAGAGCACGCTGGCGATGCTGGCTGATGAGCTCCTCGCTTATGAGCGCCCGCATCTGGTCGTCCGTCAGCTGTTGTATTTTGAGGACTTCATGGGACGTTCTGAATCCATCGAAGAAATGGAGGAACGGCACTCTTGCTTCAAGCGTGGCTGCCTGCGCGATAAGCGCGAAATCGTTCACTTCCTGAACCGAGTTGGACGCAAGGAGCGCGAAACCTGTCGGTCTCGCTGCCATCACATCGCTATGGTCGCCAAAGATGGAAAGCGCGTGAGCGGCAACCGCCCTGGCGGCAATATGAAATACCGTGGAGGTCAGTTCGCCAGCTATCTTAAACATGTTCGGAATCATGAGGAGAAGTCCCTGCGAAGCGGTAAACGTCGTAGTCAACGCTCCCGCCTGGAGCGCCCCGTGTACTGCGCCTGACGCGCCTCCTTCGCTCTGCAACTCTGCGACGAGAGGTACCGTACCCCAGAGGTTGGGCTTGTTCTGCGCGGACCATTCGTCCGACCACTCTCCCATGGGAGATGACGGTGTAATTGGATAAATCGCTATAACTTCGTTCAGTTTGTGGGCCACGTAGGCGGCAGCCTCGTTTCCGTCTATAGTCGCAACTAACTCTGAGGAAGCCAGATGTTTGTCAGCCTTCTCAGGTATATTCTCTTCAGCCATTTTCAATCCTTCTTTTTCAAAATACGTTACATTATTTGAACCGGACGCCAAAAGACGTGCAATTCAAATGCCGCAATTCATCAAAGCTACTTCTTTGATTTTCAACATGTTACACCGATAGATATGATGGCTCCGGCACACTCCGGGGGTATTCTGCCCCCCAAAAAGGCGCACTCTGAGTGTTTCCCCGATTTTTAAAGGAAGGTTAGAATCAGGCTTGAGCACAAAAAAAAAAGAGACGTCCCGGAGGCCGGGACGTCATGTTTAAATTTAGTATAACTGCGTCAGATCAGAAGTTGTACCTGGCACCGAGCAGAAACGTGTTCATTTTAGCAACATGGCCTTCTGCATCTTGACGGTGGGTTGACTCCCATCTAGTGGTTGTGCTATCAATCGCAAGAAGTAAATCCCGCTAGCCAAGTCAGAGCCGTCGAATGAAGACGTGTAATACCCTGGATTCTTGACGCCATCGGCAAGGGTCGCAACCTGGCGCCCCAGAACATCGTAGGCGGTTATTGTGACCCGACTGGCTTTAGGTAGCTGATAGATTACAGTTGCAGTTGGGTTAAATGGATTGGGATAACTTTGAACCTCGAAGCTGGAAGGCAAGCTATGACTGTTATCTGTCAACGGACTGCTGATGTGTTTTGCCGCACTTGAGAAAGTCCGGCTCGCGATAGATGCATCGTAAGCCACGTTAACAGGGTATGTTTTAAGGAAAGACACCGTGTCGGTCGTTCCGGTTAATGAATTGTAGTATTTGAACCTCAATTGGATTGCAATCTGCAATGTCGGATTGGATGCCCAATCACCTACTCCGGACGGTATTGGATCACTTCCGTAAACATACTGTTCCATTAAATAGCTGTCAGAGTACTCTGGCGATTGAAAGGCATAGGTTGAGAAGCTACTCAGATCGTCGTAGTGCGTCTGCATCCCTTGACTGGGATCAACCAAGGCCGCTGTCGCGCTGACTAACGTGAGTCCATCAGATGGATTATACGTGATTGCGACCGGACTCTCCAATCCAAGGTACAGGTTGCCATAAAAACTGTACCATTGGCCGTAGGAATCCCTCGCGCCGGGCTGACTACTCATGATGTCGTAGCAGAATCCAACTGTCGGCTCAGTTGTGATACTGAAAATACCTAAAGGATTATTATATAGCCCTGTGCCGTTCTGGTTTCCGGCAGCCAAAGAGGCTGGGACGGGAATTGAAGGGAACGATACAGCATACTGGCTGGTCAGCGTGCCATTTATGGAGAGATTTCCCTGAAAATCCAATGGTATCGGGGCCGAGGATTGATTTCCACCGCCATTCCCGGTGAGCAATCCGACGAATCCATCTACAACCCCTGCTATGGCGGAAATTCCAGGTATTAGTGACAGGGGGGTGCTGCTGGCAAGAGTAGCGATAGAATTCAAAGCGCTCTTGTACCAACCGGAGCTGGTACTATTGTTGATCTTCTGAACCTCTTGTACGGCGCTGCTAACATTCTTGAGGTCCTTGTCAGCCGTCGACAGCACTGAACTGACTCCACTGCCTGACGTTTGAACGTCAGCCGCCGTCTGACCATCACCAATAATCTGGTCGAGGGTTACTCCCCCGTTTGCTGTCAGTGTCGTGCTATTAACACCGAATACCGTGAAGTTCAAATAGCAGTTCTTGCTGCTGATCTGACTATCATAACCAACAAGATTGAAATCTGCAAAACTCCACTGGGTCGGGGAAATGTTGGTTATAGAAGAAACAGCCGATGTATCGGGTTGGCTTGAAGAAAACAGGTTGGAGAACTGAGGCACATTACGATAGAACGATAATGCTGGAGTGGCTGCGGTTCCGCCAATAGTAAGCCTCACAACAGCGTAGCTGTATGTCGTCAGACCGGAATTCCAAAAGAACACCCTTAAGGTGCCCCTATACTTATTGTACAGTACAAACCAAGGCATACCTCCACCTCCTCCGGCTGGAGCAGAGCTTGAGCCGAAGTCTCTATAAATGAGCATCCACCCCTCCTGCCTGTAGAAATCGATCAGCGAAACAGGCGAGTATTCTCCGAGGGACCGATACGCCCAAGACTGATTGTCAAACCACGGCAAGGCCACTCCTGAAGCGACCGTGAAGCCAGGCGCGTCGAAATACAAGCTGTATGTCTGATTCTGCGTCCAATCCCAGCCAGGATTAACCGTATAGCTGCTATTCACACTGTTAGCTGGCCCGGTGATGGTCAGGGTGTGCGTGCCCGTGTACAGTGGTGGGGTAGTCCATTGATTGCTTCCAGCTGGGGGAGAGACATGAGCGACTTGGGAACCATCAACATAGAAGTAGACTGTGGCCCCGCTCAAACTTACGTTGTAATTGACTTTCGCGGTTACGGGTTCTAATGTGGTGCCACTACCTGGATTGATGCTGGTTATTGTTACCGTTGGGGGCCCGCCTTGGGATAGCCCTGGCGCTGATGACAGCAACACTCCGATAAATGTTGCTAACAAAGTTCTGTAAACCTTGTTCATCTCGATCTCCTTTTGTTTATGTTGGGTGTTTGGCTCGGGCTGCAACCCATGGAAGACGGCATCCGTTTCGCCGTTATTCAATCGGGTCGATTGCCTTCCTGCAACCCATAGCAAATCCATATCTTCCGTGCAACTCTAGTGTTCACGAGGTCTGTTCCATGCAACGTATAAGAGCTTTGCCTCGTTGTTTTTCCCTCCGTAACCCAACTTGCGGCTCGCCGATTTTCTCGTAACGGAGCCGTTACTGGAATAATGTTAATCAAAGGTCTACGGAATCTCAAGTAGACTCTGTGAGTTTTTAAAACGAACGCTTTTTCGTTTGCCTTGCTCAAAGTAAACGGGCGCTCTAAGAAAAAGACCCCATCGTGAATCTCACCTGCCAGAATCCAGCAGGGAGAGGTTCAACTGCCGGATAAAAGACGAACGGCAGCCGAAGCTGCCGTTCCTGAATCCCTGGCTAGATATTTCCTCAAGCGAAGGAAATCACCAATTGAGATCCGCGGTCAAGAAGTAGTTCGCAGGTGCACCCGGCAAATACTCGGGTGTGCTTCCGTATGTGGTGCCGTACGAGAAGTACTGACTGTTGGTCAGGTTGTTCACATTAAGCGTGAGGTCGATCGACTTCAACCCCATCACGTTGGGGAACGAGTAGCCGACGATTGCATTGAGTATAGTATACGGATCTACTGTTCCATACTTGTTAAGGTTGTCGATATACTGCTTACCCACGTTGTTGAGCGTAAGGTTGACGTAAGCATTCTTGTACGTATAAGTTGCACCGATGTTCAACATCGTTTGCGGGAAGTTCGGGATGTACTTGCCCGAGTAGTTCACGCTGGTGTTAGCGCCGGTCTTTATAACCTGATCCTTGAACTGGTTGTTCGAGTAGGTGAAGTTCAGGTTGACCTGCAGGTTGCTCATCAGGCTGGCCACTCCGTCGAACTCGAAGCCCTGGTGGACGGTGTGCTGCCCGTTGTACAGAATATTTCCGCGAGAGTCGGCATTAGGATCGTTCGGGCTGTACACGTTTATCAGCTCGTTCGAAAAGTTCATGAAGAAATAATCGAGCTTGACATTGATATTGGATGTGACATAATTGGCGCCAAGCTCTATATCGGCATTCATGAACTCAGGTTTGAGATCAGTTCTCAAAAGTCCACTGGCATAAACCGAACCCTGGGCCGGTTCTTCCTTTGCCTGACTGAAGTTGGCGTAGACCGAAAAGGGCTTCGATATATTGTAAGTCACGCCGAGCCTTGGGGTCAGGAACGAGAACGGAGTCTTGTAGTCATTCAGGAGCGTGGTCCTCGGAACGGCCTGAGTCAATGCCCCGCTGCCGATGAATTGTTCAGTCAGATAGTAAGTAGGTGCCGAGTACTGCAGATCAGCCATTATGTTGAACTGGCTTACTCTCCACATCGTGTGGATGAATCCCGCAATAACGTACTTCTCACCCGTGTAATCGTAGAAGTGCGAAAGTGCCGTTCCCGGTACGTACGCTGCCGGGGTTTGATCGGCGAATTCGATTTCGCCGTAGTGGTGGGCATGCCACCGGCGCAACTCGATTCCTGCGACCAGATCGTTTCTACCGAGCTTGTAGGTTAGGTTGGATAGCAATCCAAACTGGTAATTATCGGTAATTGATTCGTAAGCAAGCGGAGTCTTTGAGACAGAATCACCCGAGGCCGTTACAAAAACATAATTCCCGGCCGCATTCTTCACGAGAAAATTCGGGAAGTAAGAATCGGCGTATCCGGTGGTCCAGTGTTCACCATAGCCGAAGCCCCGGATATAAAAGAGGCTCGTGTTCCACCTGGCTTCCGGGGTAATGTCGTAGTCGACATGCAGCTCGTAGTGAGGCTGGTTGAAAGAGTTGATGTTATAGAGCTGACCCTGCGGGCTACCCGTTCCCATCCCATTGTAGGTTCTTCCGTACTGGGCGATCTGCGCCAGCGTGGGATAGATGTAGGAGTAGTGATTTACTTCGGGCGACTGGTAGAAGTTCAGCTTTACGGTGAGATTGTCGTAGTACATCGCACCGCCGATGAAATATCCCCAATAATCGGCCCAGGAGTAGTCCCTGTAACCGTTGCCTTTCAGATGTGAAACGCGGGCGTAAGCTGCGAACCTGTTGTCGATGAGTCCGGTGTTTGCGGCAGCGGACACTTTGCTTAGGTCGTAGCTTCCGATACCACCTGTAAGGGAAAGGCTCGGGACGCTCGAGTAGTTCGCCGTCTCGATGTCTATGCTGCCGGCCAAAGCGTCCGATCCGTAAAGTGAACTTCCAACTCCACGCTGGACCTGTATGCTACTTACGTTCGAAAGCAGGTCAGGAAAATCGTTCCAGTAAATTCTTCTCGACTCCGGGTCATTCTCAGGAATACCGTTGATCATCGTCTCGATTCTGTCCTGAGAAAATCCGCGGATGGAAATGCTGGCATCGCCGAGTCCGACTCCGCCGTCTGCCCATGCATAGATTCCGGGAAGATTCTTCAGCAGCATCGGGACGTCCTGCACTGTATACTCTTTCTTGATCGTCGCGGTTGTAACGTTCGAAAACGCGACGGGTGTTTCCTTTTCCACCGCTCTCATACCGGTGATCACAACTGGTGAGGTCTGGATAGGATTGGCTTTCAAGGCAAAGTCGGCCGATGCAGTTGCCCCGGTTTCGACGTTGACCGTCTTCGACTCGGGATTGTAGCCCACTGCTGCGGCTCTGACAACTCTCTCTCCAACCGGGACACTCGTGATCGTGAACTTCCCGTTCACGTCCGTCGGTGCTCCGAGCACCGTGCCCTCTACAACCACGGTCACGCCAACGAGGGGCGCGTTGGTCTCGGCGTCGCGTACGACACCCGACACCTTGCCCGACTGCGCAAGCAACATCGACGGGATTATGAGAGTGCCCATCATAGTTAGAAGAAGTTTCTTCATAAAGAACTCCTTTCGGTTTGGTAAGAACTGAATTCGTGGGAAATAATCTTGTGAAGATGTGCAGTGCTGATAATCTA
>JAKAMG010000033.1:0-14333 GCA_021812985.1 Bacteroidota bacterium | reverse complement strand
ATCGACGGGATTATGAGAGTGCCCATCATAGTTAGAAGAAGTTTCTTCATAAAGAACTCCTTTCGGTTTGGTAAGAACTGAATTCGTGGGAAATAATCTTGTGAAGATGTGCAGTGCTGATAATCTACCGGAAAGGTATGTGCTCGTCCTCTGCATCACTTCAACCACCGGGAAAAAAATAGCTTTCCCGCCCCTGAGATGCAAGTTAAGAAAGGATTAACGCACGATAACCCAAACTTACGTTTAGTAAAGGGGCGTTTGTGACCTCCCAAATCGGCGCCTTGGGGGGACTTAAAACGCCCTCCCCCGTGAAATCATAACACGGGGGAGGATTGAGCGTTAGTGAGAATTTCTCTTACTTCCCTTCCGCGCTCCAGGCGTTGTTTGCCCTGTCCACATCGGGGAGTTCATGTTTCGGATCAAGCACAACCTTTGTAACCTTCGCTTCGTCCCGAATCGGATACACGTAATGGTTGCCATTGAACCATATCTCGACCGGGAGTTTGTAATCAGTCGTTCTTCCATCGGAGAATGTCGCTTGAATCTCAGTTGGCATAACGAGCCCGCGTTTGTTCGAGAGATAAACGAGCGTGAGAGCGGAATCTGACTTGACGGAATCTATGGACTGATCGAGCAGATGCGTGGAATAAAACCATCCGCGCCAGAACCAGCTCAGGTCCTCACCCGTGTAGTCCTCGATGGTCCGGAAAAAGTCTGAAGGCTGCGGATGCTTGAACGCCCAACGCTTTATGTAAGCTTTGAACGCTGGGTCGAACCTCTTCGGCCCGATTACGAATTCGCGCAGGAGTTTCAGCCCGAACGCTGTCTTTGCATACTCAAGGAAGCCGAGGTTACGGGGGAGAATCTGATCTGCCCGCGTGTCAATGGGCTGATCGTTTCTCGGCGTCAGCATCGCTTTCGCCATCGTGTCGGCCCGCATCATTATGCTCTGCCTTGCCGAGTCACCGTAGAAGTCCTTGTTCGAATAATAGTTGATGAAAGTGTTGAAGCCCTCGTCCATCCATGCGTGGCGCCTTTCATCGCTGCCTACAGTCATTGGGAACCAACTGTGGCCGAATTCGTGGTCTGTCACGCTGTAGAGAAACTGCCCGCGCGCCCGCACGAAGCAGAAAACTATCATGGGATATTCCATACCGTGAACAACGCCGGCAACATTGATCGCAACCGGGTACGGATAGTGGTAGTAGGTAGTCGAATAGAACTTGAACGTATGCCTCATCATCTGGATTACATCTTCCCATCCCGGCTTTCGGGAGGATGTATCTGGAGCAATCCCCTCTTTAGGATATGCGGCCATCAGAAGAATGTTGTCCCAGTGGGACGCGTCGAGTATGAAAGACCTGGATGCGGCCCAGGAAAAATCCCGGACGTTTTTCGCAGTGAACTTCCACGTCAGGTCGCCGTGGCCAGCGGGGCGCGTCGCCGGATTGCCGACCTCGTTCTCGGGAATCACGTGCACGGTCTTGTCGGTCTTCATCGCTTCCGACAGGCCTGCCCGCTCCTTCGGCGTGAGGACTTGACTCGAATTCTGAAGCTCACCGGTAGCGACCACCACCAGATCGCGGGGAACGGTTAGCTCAACATTGAAGTCGCCATAATCGAGATAGAACTCCCCCTCCCCGAGATACGGCAGCGGGTT
This sequence comes from Bacteroidota bacterium, assembly GCA_021812985.1. Classification (GTDB taxonomy): domain Bacteria; phylum Bacteroidota; class Ignavibacteria; order Kryptoniales; family JAKASW01; genus JAKASW01. The sequence continues at coordinate 12,673 of JAKAMG010000033.1, read as the reverse complement.
CCATCCCCGCACGTCGTCGTAGACGTACATCCTCGGATACCACTGTGCTATCTCGTAAACCGGCCCTTCCTTGGATCTGAAAATACCCATCCTGTCCGAGCCATATTCCGGCACGACGAAAGACCACCCGATCTCAAGCTGGAGTTTCCCGCCACGAGCCGCGAGAGGCTTGCTCAACTGAATCATCATACGGGTATCAGTGATCGTGAAATGCGCCTCCTCCTTCTTCCCGTCCTGCACGACGACAACGCTGCTCAATTCATCGCCGCCTTTCTTGAAAGCACCGTGCCATCTTACGCGGGGGGAATCATATTCGTCATTGCCGCGGCTCCCCTCCTTGAAAAGGTTCTGGTCGAGTTGAAGCCATAGATGCGAGAGGGGCTCGGGCGAGTTGTTAGTGTAAGTGATTGTCTCGCTCCCCGTAATTTTGTCCGCGGCGGTGTCGAGCTTCGCCTTGATGCTGTAATCTGCGCGCTGCTGCCAGTACTCAGGGCCGGGTCTGCCGTCAGCCGACCGATAAACGTTTGGGGTCGGCCAATTCATCGGCGCGAATGTCGCCGGATCAGATTGCGCCAGCAGAGCGGGCGCAATGGCCATGACCAGGAAAGCGACGATTTTCGATCTCATTGAGTTCTCCTTGACTTGATGGTACATGAAGGTTGAAGCCACTTTGACAGGCGCTCTCGCCGTGACGGTCTCGACCGGTCTGACGGGAAGCCATGATGATAGTCCAATGGCGTATCCTGCCCCGTTTCCGGGGCTTGTTCGACTTTTGAACAGACGAGCGACCATAAAAAAGGTTCCGCGGGCCTGTCATCGGCCAAGGCGGGCTAATGGAGATGGAGATAGCGTGAAGGGAGGAAAGGGACCCGGTATAGACCCGCCGAACGGGACTAAATCAGCCGAATCGCCCCGTTATGTAGTCTTCCGTCTGCTTCTTCTGGGGACGTGTGAACATGTCTCGAGTGCCGCTGAACTCTATCAGCTCTCCAAGATAGAAGAACGCCGTGTTATCGCTGACGCGGGCCGCCTGCTGCATGTTATGCGTGACAATCACAATCGTATAGTTGTCCTTGAGCTGAAAGACGAGCTCTTCCACCTTGGCAGTGGATATCGGGTCGAGCGCGCTAGCAGGCTCGTCCATGAGTATGACTTCCGGATCGACGGCAAGCGTCCTCGCAATGCAAAGCCGCTGCTGCTGCCCTCCTGAAAGGCTGGCTCCCGACTTTCGGAGCGAGTCCTTTACCTCATCCCACAAGGCGGCTTGGATGAGAGTCTTCTCCACTATCTCGTCGAGCTTCTTCTTCGGATGCCTCCCGGTCAGCTTTAGTCCCGCCACGACGTTGTCGTAGATGGACATCGTCGGAAAAGGATTGGGTTTTTGGAAGACCATGCCGATCTTCTTCCTCACAAGAACAGGATCAACGTTTGGGGCGTAAATGTCCGTTCCGTCTACTAACACCTTTCCCTTCACGACGGCGTTGCGCGCGAGCTCATGCATCCTGTTTAGCGTTCTCAAAAAGGTTGTCTTGCCGCAGCCGGAAGGCCCGATGAACGCGGTGACTTTGAACTTGGGAATGTTTATGTCGATGCCTTTGAGAACTTCGACTGAGCCGAAGTAGGCCCTAAGATCCCTGGTGACAATACCGCTCGCAACTTCAGAACTGTTCATTATGTACTCTGCTCATATTTCTGTCTTGAGAATGCCCGCATACCGAGGTTCACGATTAGTATGGCAACAACAAGTACGAGTGCCCCGGCCCATGCCTGCCTGTGCCAGTCCTTGTATGGAGAAATCGCGTAGTTAAAAATTTGCACGGGGAGTGTCGAGATGGGCTGCAAAAGACTGTAGCTGAAAAAGGCATTGTTGAAACTCGTGAATAGGAGTGGGGCGGTTTCGCCGAGTACTCTCGCGCCCGCAAGGAGTATCCCCGTAATTATTCCGCTCTTCGCGCTCCTGAGGACTACCGATATGACCGTCCTCCAATAGGGTACTCCCAATGCCAGCGAAGCCTCCCTTATAGTACTAGGAACGGTCTGCAACAGCTCGTCTGTAGTGCGAAGCACCGTAGGCATCATCATTATACCGAGAGCGAATCCGCCTGCCAACGCAGTGAAATTCTTCATCGGGAGCACGACAACGGTGTACGCGAAGACTCCCATCACTATCGAAGGTGTACCGTTCAAAACGTCGGCTACGAACCTTACAACCAAAGAAAATTTACTGTTTGGGAATTCACCGAGGAAGATTCCGCCCAAAAGTCCGATTGGGATTCCGATGAGGGAAGCAATGCCAACGACATAAATTGAGCCGATGATCGCGTTCCCCATCCCCCCTCCTGTCTCGCCAACCGGAAGAGGTCGGTGGATGAAGAAGCTTAAGTTCACTGAAGACGCACCCTTGAAGAAAAGGTATCCCACAATCAGAAGGAGAGGAAGGAGCACGATAAGCACACTTGAAGAGAACAACGCCGTAAAGAACCAGTTAGAAAGCTTGCGGCGCCAGTACGTGAAACCGTTTCCCGTCATGACGGTCTTTGTCAATGCATTCGGGTCGTTCGCCAAATGAGCCACCTTGCAACCGCGTTTACTAAAATCGTGATCAGAAGCAATATAAATGCGATGGCAATCAGGGCAGAGAGGTAAGATGCAGTCGTCGCCTCAGTGAACTCATTCGCTATTACCGCCGCCATCGAATAACCGGGATCGAGCAGCGATTTGCTGATCTGCGGAGTGTTGCCGATAACCATCGTGACTGCCATCGTTTCGCCCAGCGCCCTCGCGAGAGCCAGAATAACTGAGCCCCATATGCCGCTCTTAGCGAAAGGCAGGGAAATCTTTTTCAACGTTTCCCACCTTGTCGCTCCCAGAGCATACATTCCTTCCTTCAGTGGGACTGGAACGGTGCTGAGAACCTCAGTCGATACGGACGTGATAAACGGCACTATCATTATCGACAGTATTATGGATGCTGTGAGGACTCCTATGCCGAGCGGATACCCCGCAAAAATCGGAAGGAAGCCAAAATTGTTTTGGAGAAACGGCTCGACAGTATTTGCCATCAGTGGAGAAAGGACGAAAATACCCCAAAGACCGTATATCACGCTTGGTATACCGGCCAGGAGCTCGACGAGAGGCTGAAGGGTCCTCCGGAGCCACTTCGGGGACAACTCAGCGAGGAAGATCGCCGTCCCGATCCCAAGCGGCGTCGCAATCAAAAGCGAAACGAACGCCGTCACGAGAGTACCATATATGAAAGGAAGTGCACCGAACACTCCAGTAACCGGGTCCCACGTCGTTCCCTTCACAAAATTCCAAAAACCTATCGCGCCGAATGCCATCCGCGACGAGAGGTAAAGCTGTATTCCAAGCCAGACCAGAAGGACAATGACTAGAAGCGCAAAGAAGCCGACCACTCCTCTGAAGAGTGTATCCGCCCTGACTACCGATTTCTTCTCTACCTTAGAGCCGGCGGCCGCGACGCGCGCGTTATCGAGTCCAACTTCCATGAAAGTAAGCTAAAAAGAGGCATTAACCTGGAGGTTAATTTAATGTTAAGGAATCGTTAAGCGAGTTTGACGCGAGGGTTGTTAGGGCAGGCCCCAGATTTTGCGGAGGAACCATTCTGAGGCGAGCAACAGAAGAACGAAGGCAAGTATGGGAAGCGTGGAAAGAAGTTCGAAGTGACTTGACTCAGTCAGCCGGGCCGGCTCCTTCAACTGCTCATTCAAATGAATACCGTCGTGCATGAACTGAGCGGGAGTAAGAAACTCCCCTCCCGTCACCAGGGCGAGCTGTCTCAGGAGTTGCGCGTTCATCTGGGTCCGCGCGTATTCAACGTTCATCGGTTCGACAACAACGGTTCCGCTGTCGGTCCCGGCAAACGTCGAACCCGCCAGCGCCTTCGCCGCAAATGAATACTTCCCTTCTCCCAACCCGGCGACTACTCCGGCGTACGAGCCGTCACCTGTCTGCGTCAGCCTGAGATTTGAAACGACACGTTTCGACGACTCGTCAGTGATAACTAAATCCACGGTCGCTCCATTCAAAGGAGATCCACCCGGACCGACGAGGAGCGCATTGAAGTTGACATGTTCCGATGGATCGTAAGCCTTCTTGTCCGGCTTGACTGTCAATAGTTTCTGCCTCCCTCCGTTCATGAGTGAACGGATGAGACCGGACAGAAACTCCTGAAGGAAATCGCTCCTGAGTCCGCTCAGTGAGCTCATCAGCTGAAGACGCCAGAGGCCATATCCGAGAAAGGCCGCGCTCCGCTGTGCTGAGTTCACCAACAGAATTGGCATGTCTCCCCGCACCCCGCTGATAACCGGGAACGCAAGTGAAAACGAATTGGGAGCCGGGCGGCAGAAAATTCTTCTGTAATACAGCGGCGGGAGAAGCGAAGCATTCGCACTCAGTAAACTATATATCTGCTGCAGCTCCGAAGGGAGGTAATCGCTCTTTACCGGGGCGATGCCAACCTGATATTCTCCGCTTTCACCCCCTGCTGTCGAGAATGGGAATCCCCGGAGTGCGTCAGTCTTTGCCCCTGAGAACCTCGGGCCAGCGAAGTACGCGTACGGCACATCAGACCGACTCAGCAGATCAGACACTAGTCTTAGCGTCTGCGATGATTCGTCATTTGGGAAATCATATAATATGACTGCATCAAACTTCCCTGCCAAGGTGGACTGTGCATCCTTCTGGAAGAACATTTCGCCGGTCCTCTGCACGAGAAGCGTGACATTAAAGTCCCCTGCAGCTTCAAGGTTCCTTCTAATGAACGCGACGTCAGCGGCCGGCTCGCCTGCGACGAGGAGGAGATCGTACTTCCCCTTCCGAACATCGGCTGTCACCGCAGCGGAATTGTTCTTCCGGCTAAACTCGCCGTCGAGAGAGGGAACGTAGACTCGTAGCACATGCATGCCAGGAGTTGATGGCGTGTATTCGAATGAGACCTCCACGTCGCCGTCGGCGGGAAGTTTAACCGGGAGGGATCCCACCTCTCTGTTATCATCAACTAGATGCGCTGACACGACCTGCCCCCCGAAGCCGTGAGCAGAGACGATACCGCGCACGACGCTCGGCTTCCCGGCATAGAGAGACGGCGGCACCAGCACCTGCTTCACTACCACATCGCGTGGAAGCGCAGTATCTCCGACTCCAACAGTGTACAAGGGGAAAGGAAGATCGCGTGCGGCATCCACCGGATTGGCCGACGTGTTATAATTGCCATCGGAGATGAGAAGTGCGAGGGCCGTCGATCCATTTGTGCCGAGGGAGCGCGCCCTTTCAACGGCCGACTCGATATTCGTGGCGGGCTGATCAAACCTAATCGAATCCATGCTAATCCCACGAAGCACACCTGCCCCGAAGATTATGGGCTTCATATCAAGAAACCGCCGGAGGCTTTTGAGTTCGTTGCTTTCAATGATCTGTCTAACAACTTGAGATCGACCGACCCCGTCATCCGCGAGTGACATGCTTTTGGAATCATCCAGAAGAAGTAAGAGCGTTTTCTTCCTGTAATCAATCCTAATGAAATTTGTAACCAGGTTTACAATTGCGAGGAAAAGGAGAAACAGGGAGAGTGCGCGGAGAGAGACCAAGACCGCCTGCCTCGATCTCGTGAGGCCCTCCACCCTCCTGTACATAAACAACGCAAGGAGAACCGACACCGCCGCGAAAACAACGGGGAGATACCAGGCTACGTCAAAGCGAACCTCGAAGCTCATTTCAGGAAAAGGACCTTGAGCACTTTGGCCGTCCCGTTGACTTCAACCCTGATAAGGTAAACCCCACTGCTCGCCAGCTCGCCATCATTCATTCGCCCGTCCCAGGCCAGCTCTTCGTATCCCTTGGGGACTTCACCGCTAAACAAATGCCTTAGTTTTCTCCCAAGTATATCATACACGTCGACGTTAACCCACGATGGCGACTTCAGGACAAAACCGATTTGCGTAAGGGTGCTGAATGGATTGGGGAAGCTCGTGTATAAGCGGAACGCCTCCGATGAATCGAGGCTCGCAAGCGTCCCTGTCCGAATAGCAAAAGGTTTAGACGCGCCGTAATAAGGGACATCCAGATGAGCGCCGGAGGAGTCAACAAGGTCGAAATAAAAATACATGTAGCTTGAAAGCGTCTTCGGCGCCGGAGCCGCGAAGGCATACTGGTTCGAAGTATCAGTCGTGAAAACGGGCAGCGCGGCAAAGTTCACCCCGTTGAAGGAGTAGTAGGCCCTGCTCATTGAGACGTCCACCCCCGAAGTGCTGAATGCCCTTGTGGCCACGTAAGTCATCGAGCCGTTCTGCCATGAAGCGAACACTCCAGGGCTGACAAATCCCAGCTTCTGTAATGCATCCCAGGCGTTAACGATCCCCCATCCGTAAAAATTGTTGGGATAATAATTCGTGTTCGTGTCTGAGGGAATGACCGGCCTAACGGCAGTGCTCTTCAGGAGGTTGATCACCTGCATCGGCGTATATTCAGGTCTTACCGAGAGAATAAGCGAAGCTATGCCTGCAGTTATCGGGGTCGAAAACGAGGTACCGCTTTCAAAAGCGTACGTATCAGGGCCGGGTACAACCGCGACGTAATCGGTGACGCCATCCGCCACAAGGTCCGGTTTGATCCTGCCGTCGTTTGTCGGCCCGGTGGAGCTGAAACCGGCGAGCTTCCCCTGCGAGTTGACGGCCCCGACTGAGATGATGCTGTCGGCGTCTGCCGGCACATCCATGGTTGCCTCGACTCCGTTGCCGTTCCCTTCATTTCCCATCGCCTGTACCACTACGACTCCAAGTTCGGCGGCCCGCGTCGCCGCCCGGCTGGCAATGGACTTCTTTCCGTTGAAGTCGCCCCGCCAGAAGAAATAAGATTGTGATGAGTCCACCGCACCCGACGAGTCGACGAAGATATTGTATGCTACCGATGAGGAAACCACGTCAACGCCGCGGGCTTCCATCCACTCAATTCCCTCGACCCAGTTGTCTTCCTCCCATTTGAAGTCGGACACGGGAACATACTCCGTCTTCGCAAGGAGAAATGACGAGCCATATGAGACACCGATTATATTTCCCGGCGAGTAGCCCCCAAGCACGGAAAGCGTCGAAGTACCATGGTTGTCTTGATTAGGAGCATCGGGCGGGTTGTTGTTCGGCTGGTTCGCGGTGATTGAGTCGTTTTGTATGAAATCATGCTCGCCAACGATTTTGACATTCTTCAATGCGTCATGCGTCTCGTACCTGAATCCGGCGTCGAGCATACCGATGAGAACACCCTGCCCGTTTATACCGAGAGCATGTACCTGCGGTACTCCGCTCAACTCGAGCTGAGTCAGAGAAGGTCCATATAACGCGGAATCTCCGGATGAGGGTCCTCCCGCCCAAACCTTAGCCAACCCTCCTTCCGTATTGTTGACCGGAGTCTTTACCGGGTCTGTGTAGGCGACGATCCTCCTGATCCCGACGACGAACGGAAGACTTTCTGTGCGGATGAGAACAGATGAATCGGCAGTGACGACTGCGCCGTTGAACCATCTGCTTGTCCCCACAACTTCCGCCCCCCTGCTTCTGAGACTATCGAGGTAGCCTTGATCCACAGGGAAGTCAAGCGATGAAACAATAGTTGATGGAGGGAGCACCTTCTCCCTTCTCTCTATTGCCCTCTCCGTTAAGATCCCATTGCTCAGGAGATAATCTTCGGCGCTTTGCTGGTTCATAGGCGAGCCGAAGCCCACTACTTGAGGCTTGTCCTTGAAGAATATCCAGTATTTTTTTGTGGGAAACTGGGACGCACCCGTGCTCACCTGCGCACGCAGAGCGGCTCCTGCGAACAGAAGAACTGTTAGTATGCCTGCAAAACCTGACGCGCGCTTCAAGTTTCAGGGCTCGAGAAGACGGCGGACGATCTCTGTCGAGTTTGTATTTTCCGCCTCGGCGTTGAAGTTCGTGATGATCCGGTGACGAAGGACCGGAAGAGCCGTTCGCCTCACATCGTCTACGTCAGGGCTCAATCGGTTTTCAAGCGCGGCATAGGCCTTCGCCGCGAGGATCAGATACTGCGACGCTCGAGGACCGGCACCGTAACTGACAAATTGTTTAACGAAATCGGGGGCCGAGCCGTTTTGCGGGCGCGTACGGTTGGCAAGCTCAACCGCATATTTCACGACTGAGTCGGCAACCGGCACTCTTCGGACGAGATCCTGGAAGTATAATATATCGCTCCCGGCAAGCACCTTGTTGATCGAAGGGACATGATGCCCGGTGGTGGATTGGACTATCCTTACCTCCTCGTCAAAAGATGGATAATCGAGCCAAAGATTGAACATGAACCTGTCGAGCTGTGCCTCAGGAAGCGGGTAGGTACCCTCCTGCTCAATCGGGTTCTGCGTGGCAAGCACGAAGAAAGGCTGTTCGAGCTGGAACGTTTGGCCGGCAGCCGTGACTCTGTATTCCTGCATCGCTTCAAGCAGGGCGCTCTGGGTCTTCGGCGGAGTCCTGTTAATCTCATCGGCTAATATGATGTTTCCGAACAGGGGACCTTTGACAAACCTGAACGAGCGTTCCCCCGTCTTCACGTTTTCCTCAATTATCTCTGTACCGGTGATATCGCTTGGCATGAGGTCAGGAGTGAACTGTATGCGGCTGAATCGGAGGTTGAGCGCGTCCGCAAGTGTCCTCACGAGGAGCGTCTTCGCGAGGCCGGGCACGCCTACGAGCAGACAATGACCTCTCGACAAGATTGTCAGAAAAATCTGTTTGACGATCTCGTCCTGGCCGATAATGACTTTGGCGACCTCCTGGCGAAGTTCGCCGAAGCTCCTGTTGAGTCGGGATATTCCGTCGACGTCCGAGGCTTTACCCTGTTTGTTTGATTCCTGGCTCAATTCGTTATCCTCTGTTTCAAATTCTACTTATCAGTCGTTGATGCACCGTTTGTGCCGGAGACAACGACCTCGCCATATTTCTCAAGCTTCTTCGCAATATCGGCGGAAGAACCGCTCAGTACTATAGCCACGTCGTCGGGACGGATGTACTTGCGGGCGACCACACGCACATCCCTTGCCGTAATCCTCCGTATGTTCTCCCTGTAATTACGGTAGTAGTTCCTCGGAAGATTGTACAGCTCGATGGCTATCAGTCGCCCTGCCACCTGCTGAGGAGTCTCCAGCTGGATTGGGAACAGCCCTGTCAGGTAATTCTTCACCATTGTCATCTCGTCTCGTGACGGAAGAGTGTCCCTGATCTTCCTCAGCTCGTTCAGGATTTCATCCACCGTCTCCGTGGTGACCTCGTTGCGAACATCGGCTGACACCTCGAAAGTACCGGGGAGCGCGCGCGCATCGAACCCGCTCCTTCCACCATAGGTGTATCCGTGTACCTCCCGCAAGTTCATGTTTATGCGGGAGCTGAAATATCCGCCGAGCAGCGTGTTCATGACGAGAGCTTTGAGGAAATCGGGGTTGTTTCTCGCTATAGCAAGATGCCCCACCCGGACCGACGATTGCACGGCGCCCGCTTTTTCCGCGATGAAGACTTTCCTTCCCACCGCTTTCTTCGAAGGCTCCGATATTTCCGTCCCATCCTTCTCCCCTTTCCACTTCGCGAACGATTTAGAGACATACTTCTGCGCTTCGGCAGGAGTTATATCGCCCGCAAAAACCATGAATGAATTGTCGGGAGTGTAAAATCTTTTGTGAAAACCGACGAGATCATTCCTCCTGATTTCACCGATCGACTTCTCCGTCCCGCTCACAGTGTTACCGTAAGGGTGGTCGCCAAAGACGACAGCGGCGAATTTCGTATCTGCAAGATAACCTGGATCAGCTTTCATCTGCTGAATGGAGGCCAACCTCTGAGTCTTAACCCTGGATATCTCTCCCTCAGGGAACCTCGGATTGAGGACGACGTCCTGGAGTACATCGAAACCGGCTGCGAGGTGATTCTTCAGCACGGAGACAAAGAGTTGAGAAGAGTCCCAACTCGCATTGTGGGTCAGTGAGCCGCCGATGAAGTCTATGTCGTCGGCGATTTTTGTCGCAGTGCGCTTCCTGGTTCCCTTGGTCAACATTTCACAAGTGACGCTCGCAAGGCCAGGCTTCCCTCCATCGTAAGCCGCGCCGCTTTTGACAACAAATCCGACAGTGACTATCGGAAGGTGGTGGTTTTCAACGACGAAGATCTTAAGACCATTTGAATAACGGCGCTCGAAATACCTCGGAAAAGAAACCTTCCCTGCCGCGCCTGGTTTAGGGGGCTTCGACCTGTCAAGACCATATTTCCCGCTTCGCTTCATTTTACACGCTCACTTTGAAATAATGTACTCACATTATCATTTATTGGTGCTCGCCCCGGAGAATCTCATGATTCGACCGAAGGATGATAGTACAGAACGACCCGCCTGTTTCTTTCGAGGAGTCTGCCCGCTGACTCCCTAATTGAATTCCGGGTTACCGCCAGTTCCCGGTCTACTTCGGAATTTATTATCCCCGCATCCTGAAAAATCGTGTGGTAGTGCGCTAACGCGTCCGCAACGCCGCTGTTGCTCGAGAGACGGCCGACATATGCTGCCGCTGTGGAATTGCGAGCCTTGTCAAACTCGTACTGAGTCGCGAGTGAATTTCTAAGTTTATCAATTTCTTCATCAAATATACTCAGTACTTCTTCAACCGAATGCCCTGGCGCAACGAAACCGGAGAAAAGTAACACGCTTGCCTTCTCGAGACCCTCGATCGACACGTCAAACTCAGACACCGCCTGCCTGTCGTAAACCAGCCTCTTATAAAGCCTGGAGCTGTTTCCATCTGATAGTAACTTAGAAAGCTGACTGAGATCGTAGTACTCACCGCTTCCCTCGGCTGGGGTCTTGTACGCCACGAAAACCGCCGGCGCCGGAACGTTTCCATTGAGGGCTTCAACAATCTCGTCGTCATGTTGAGCGTCTTCAAATGCAACCGGCAATATGCCGTTCTTGCTCGGTGGAATTTCCGAGAAGTATTTCCTAATAAGCTTCTCTGCTTCGCGCTCGTCGAAGCTGCCGCTGATTACAAGCACCGCGTTATCCGGCGTGTAATATCGCTCATAGAACTCACGAACATCGGACATGCTCGCAGCATTGAGGTCTTCCATAGATCCAATCACAGGCCAATGATACTGGCCGACTGGAAACACGAGCTCCTGCATTCTCTCAGAGACGTTTCCGTATGGCCTGTTATCGACGCGCCACCTCTTCTCCTCCTTGACCACCTCCCGTTGCGTAGAGAGCGCCTCTTCGCTCACGCTAAACTTCAGCATCCTGTCGCTTTCGAGCCACAGCGCGAGGGGGAGCTGGTTCGAAGGAAGAACCTCGTAGTAATTTGTCACATCCTCCGTAGTGTACGCGTTGTTATAACCTCCGGCGAGGGAAATATAACGATCAAACTCCCCCTTCTTCACATGGGCTGAGCCTTCAAACATTAGGTGTTCGAACAAATGAGCGAATCCGGTCTTCCCTTTCTTCTCATTCTTCGACCCTACATGATAACAAAGGTCCACAGCGACGACTGGCACTGACTCGTCCTTACGGAGGATTACGCTCATACCGTTCTCGAGCCTGAAAGCGCTGAAATTCACGTTGACCGCGATCCTGGACGAACCCGCCTTCGTCAGGCTTTGTTTACGCCGACGTTTTTCTGTTCCTTTATGAATTACCACTCTTGTCCTTATGATCTTTGTGCACCGCGCATGATTATTTTATTTTGAGCCTGCCGTCTTCGCAGCCTCACCCGGCAGGTAATAAACTACAACATTTTTCTCTGTATCAAGATACCTATCAGCGACACGGCTAATTTCCCGTGCCGTCACACTCAAAACATTCGCCGGATAACTATTGATCAGACCGGTATTACCGAAGAAAGTACGAAAGTGGGCGAGATGGTCCGCCCGCCCCATTGAGCGCGACATTGTCTTCACCCAATAATACTCAAACTGGTTTCCTACTTTCTGCAACTCTTTAGCTGAAGGAGGTTTCGACACGATCGATTTCAGTTCCTTCCTGATTGCTTCCTCGACCTCCTCCGGCGAATGGCCTCTTGAGACTACCGCATTCACTACAAAGAGTCCCGGGTCCTCCATGTCAACCTGAAATGCTTCTACAGATTGCGCGATCCTCATGTCGTAAACAAGTCTGCGATAGAGCCTTGAACTTTTACCCTGCGATAGAACTGACGCGCCCAGATTCATCGCTATGGAGTCCTCAGATTTCATGGATGGCGCCCTAAACACCATGTAGATCGCGGGCAGTGCGACCCGATCGTACACGACATCCCGAATGTGCGAACCTAAATCGGGCTCGATCTCCGAGTTCCGGCCGGCACTGGGCCCGACTGGTATGTCGGAAAAATATTTGGCGATGAGTTTCCTGGCAGTCGCCGGCTGGAACCGGCCTGCCACTGAAAGTACCGCGTTACTAGGGACGTAGAATGTGTTGAAGAACATACGCACGTCATCTATCGAAGCCGCATTGAGATGATCAAGATATCCGACGACCGGCCATTTGTACGGGTGAACACTATATGCCATGGAAAACATCTTCTCCCATGCGGTGCCGTAGGGTCGGTTATCGACACGGTAACGCCGTTCCTCCTTCACAACTTCGCGCTGGTTGTCCAGGTTTTCCTGACTGACATCGAGGCTCA
>JAKAMG010000058.1:1606-7234 GCA_021812985.1 Bacteroidota bacterium | reverse complement strand
TTACGCGGGATGTCGCAGAACTTGGCGTGCATCACAGAGTCCACATGACACTTGAGTGCGCATCCAGAACGGGGGTATAGTCTGGCGCCGAGGATATTCAGTTTCTCGGCCGCTGAATTCTATCTCATGTCAACATGTTGAATACGGCGTGTCAGCGGAGCGAAGATTCCGCAGTCGCTCCGTCGCCGTTACGTCACCGTGCGGTGCCCCGCCCGCGGGCTCTTATTGAGACTAGCTGTTCAGTTTAGGATGCGCAGTCGATACAGACCTTCTTGTCATCCTTGATACGACCGTATTGCGTAACCACCATCTCGCCGCATTCCTCACAGACAAAGCCGTCGAAGCTGTGACGCGGTTCTTTGTGCTCATAGGTGAACACTTCCGATATATTGAGAATCATTTCGTCCGGCGCGCCCATAACCTTCTCCACCAGCGGATCCACTACATGAGGCGGAACGACGCTCGCCGGGATGCCCTTTTCCCGATATTCCTTGAAGAAAGAACTCTGCTTATTCGCCAGCATGGCTTCGGCCTTCGGCGTGACTCTTACTCCCCTCCCTTTTCTCTTGTCTATGAGAGTCACAGCCCACTTCCCTTTGTTAGTTTTCCTTATGTTCCCCTTTCCGAATGTGCAGCCCGTTATCACTTGAACGCCATCCGCAAAACATGTCGCACAGTGGTTGTCGCCCAGATCTATTATGGCAAGGAGCTGGCCGTCCGGCGCCCTATCGACATCGAGCGCGTTCATCGCGGCGGCGCCGACGCGCAAGCCCATCGGCATCGCGGGGCATTTGTGTCCGTGAAACTGTTGGCCGAATTCCAGCCAGTCTTTTGGGTTGATCATCAACATTCCTTCCTTAGTTGAAGAATATTTGGAATTGAGCGGTTGCTTCGTAATTGGATCGATTGTTTGCGCGCTGAGTACGCGCATCGACAATCAACTTCTCTTTCTGTCCGGCAAACAAATGCGAGTAGCCGATAATATACCAGGGGGTTGTAGAACTTGTCGGGATGGGAACGTTCAGCGCCTCGGTTGACGCAGTAATTTCGTTTTTGCTGTCACACATGTAATCTCCGAGAACGTAGTAACCATAAGATTTCACATTACCGAGATCCGCCTGTATGTACTCGCCCTGGATTTCCCATTTTGCAGACTGGAGGTGCGTTTCGAGTCCCCAGCGAAAGTCCTTTCCGCTGAAGGTCTTACCGTTCCCGAGGATGCCTGGAAATGCCAGGTTCGACTTGTCCCGGTATGAGGCCGAGAAGCCGGATGTCCAGCTGAGCCTTTCCGTAACGCGGACCTCATATGTCGTCCTGTTGGTGTACAGGAACTGTCTGTCCTCGTTCGACTTCGTGTTTCCGCCGTTGCCGTTGTAGATACCGAAACTCGTATGAAGACCGGTAGCCGCGGGTTGAAACACAAATTCAGCGCCTATGTCGCGGGCATATGTGGACGCAGTCGGGATCAGCGTATTGTCGACCGCGGCCCTCTCGATAATCGGGAGATACGCATCGCTCTGGGATCTCTCCAAACTAAAATCCGGAACGAACTGCCCTCCTCTGACAAATCCGAAGGGCAATCGGTATTGTGCGTAGACGTCCTGGAGCATAAAGGTCCCGCTCGTCTGGTACCTGAATATCCCCTGCATGCGAAAAGACAAGTTGCTGTCGACGGGAGTCGGGCCGGCTATCCACATTTTCGCCCTGCGTATAGAGAAGCCTGTAGTTGATAGAAAATCGTCCGAGAATCTGGTCTGCAGATAACCGTTCCATGCCACCTTCTGTTGCGCGAACGAAACGCGACTCATCATTATCAATAGAGCGGACGAAAGGCATAGGATTGTATTTGATGTTTTCATATGCTGAGAGGTCCTATTAAATCACGCTGAAAAAGAGTTGGGCGGCAATACCGAAGAGGACAAGCGCGAACACTTGCTTGACCCTGGATGACTTTGCCTTTCTTACAAGAAAGCCGCTGCCACCGAGGGCGCCTATCAGTACTGCAACCACGAGAATTAATGTCAGAGCCCAATTGAAATGTCCCTGCGCGACATGTCCGGCGAAACCGGAAAAGGATGAAAATGTTACGGCGAAAGCGGATGTCGCGACGGCATTCTTCGTTTCATAGCCCATCCACATAAGAAGAGGGGACATGATGAACCCTCCCCCTATTCCAAGCAGCCCGGCGATGAAGCCGGCAAGACTTCCTATCGCGGCACCAATGATCAGCCTTTTCTTCAACGACATGAGTTCCTTCGGCTCGGGGCTCTTGGAAGTGATGAACATCCTCAGTGCCACTATTACGACTGCAACCGAGAAGAGGATAAGCAGAGATTTCACGGGTATCGAACGGGACACGACAGCCCCGACCGGCGCGAAGACGAACGCGCCGATGGTCATCCCAAGCCCGCCTTTCCAGTCGACGAGTTTGTTGCGAAAATAAGGGAAGAGCGCAATGAGTGTTGTCAGTCCGTTCAGAAGGAGCGCGAGCGGTATAGCCACCTCCTTCACGGGAAATCCGGCCCATTTGAGGACCGGCACATAAACGATCGCACCGCCAAGTCCGAGCATTGAGAACAGGAACGATGCACCGACAAACAGAACTGCGATTACTGAGTATAGCATACTTCTCCTTCAGAAGGGCAGGTATAAGGTTGTTTCGTCCTGAGTATGACCAGAACATTTCAGACACTCGAGTCTGCCGTCCTTCACCCTCAGGTATCGCTCGAAGACATATTCACCGCATGCCTCGCACTTCGCCTTGTTGAAGGAGCTCTGTGCTGGTTTGAACTTGAAATCGGGCACGCGCTCAATCTTGAAAAGTGCTTCTTCGGCAGCGTTTAGCACCAGGTCGATTACTCCCTGTGCCACGTTAGCGGGGACCTGGGACGGCTCGATGCCCTGCTTCCTGAAACTGAAGAACTCGTGAGTGCCGAGTTTGTCCATGAATTCGTTTCTAAAGAGGATGCGGACTGCACCTTTCGATGGATCGAAGAATGTGGCCCCGACCTTTCCGTAAAAGAGTTTGAACATTTGTCCTTTTCCAAACGTCGCCGAGGTGGAAGCTTGTATTCCGTCCTGCATACAGCCCTGAGGATGACCTACACCCATTTCCGAAAAGACGAACATGTCATGGTCGTGGCATTTTTCTCTCCCGAGCTCGCGCAGAGCGGCGATCCCCATCCGATATCCCATTACGGAATAGGGACACTTGTGACCATGAAATTCAAAAAGCCAGTCGGGTACTTGAAATTTGCCCTTGTCGAGTTTTACGTGTTCGGTCGAAATGTCTGCAACTTCTTTCACTTTCTCATCTCCATTGTTGAATCAGCAAGTAATCAGTCACTTACGTTCTTGGCCAAAATTTTTTATTTGACGGGTTTGAGGGCGCGCTCCAAAACCGCAAGCATCTTCTTGCAGAAATTGTCGGTATTTACGCCACCCGGGCTGAGGACAAGCTCGATGTTCAGAGAGATGGGGATGCCCATGTAGAGCGTTGCGAAATGATCGACGTTTATAGAGTCGTCCCAATCTCCAGCGGAGATCCCATCGTTCACTATCTTCTTCGCCAGGCGTTTCTGCTCGTTGAGTATTTTGAGCATGCGTGCCTTCAGCTCGGGATCATTGGCGTGTGCCGCCTCTGAAAAAAGAAGGATTGTTATCCCTTTGTTAGCGGTGAGATAACGCACGTGAGTGCAGAGGAACCTGAGTAGTCGGTCCTCGGCCGGACTTTCCTCTGCCGCAACGTCACGCAACGACTTCATAAGGACTTCTTCAACTTCATCCACCAAAGCGAGGATCATGTCCCTCTTGGTTCTGAAATGTCTGAATAGCGCTCCCTCACTGACGCCCACCCTCTCCGCGACTTTTCTCGTCGAGAGATTATGCATTCCCTCCTGATCGATGATGGAGAGTACGGCCTTCTTTATCTCTTCCTGCCTTACCTCTGTCGGTTTTCTTTCCATTAGAATTTGGTCCTTGACATGTAAGTGAGTGCTCACTAAGTTACTAGACAAAAACAGGCGAGTCAAGGCGAAATCGACGGATTTCGCCGTAACTTGAAATAAATCCTGCGCATAGAGCACTCTTTGAAAGCTACGCGAATACCACAGATCGACATCGCTGCGCGTGCGCATAATGCGTCAGGGAGGCCCGGCTGAGGTTTATGAACATATACTCCTTTCCTGCAATCGCGGCTTTTGTAGTCAATCTGAGCACTGCCTTCATCGTGTTCTTTGCGAACACCAGGTCCGCTGTCAACCGGTGGACTTCGGTGCTCGTCCTCAGTTTTGCCGTCTGGAATATTTCCGAGATATTCATACCTGCCAGCGGGACAGAGCAGGGCGCGACACTTGCCGCCCAAATCCTCTATCGGATATTCTTCCTCATGCCTGCTATCTACGTGGCTCTGGCATATCATTTCCCGAGATCTTCCGGCGGGCCCGCGGGGAGCGTGCTGTTCCACATCGCTCTTTTCCTGTTCCCTGCCATACTGCTGGTGTCGTCATTCCCGAATTTTCACATCGAGCTCATTCCGTTCTCTGGGCCGGGCAAAGTCTACTATTACAGGATCATGCTGCGTCAGGATTTCCAGTCGATCTCACTATTGACCACATTCTTCGTCTATCTTGCCTGGGGAACGGTCGTAATCATAAGAAAGTATCCTCTGCTGCAAACCACCACGCAAAAGAGGCGTTCACATGTGTTCCTCGTTGGTGGCGCCGCGCAGCTTGCCTTTTCGTTGCTGGCTCTGAACCAGGAGCGAGTTATCCCGGCCACGCTTTATCTTTACATCGTCTCGACGCTGCTTTCGGCAGGCGCCGGAGCGGTCTTCGCGACCGCGGCACTCCAGGGAAGACTCTTCAAATCCGCAACCGCTTTCAGGAGCGGACTGGCATATTCAATCGCGTCGTCCATCATACTGGCAATCTACTTTCTCGGTGTCCAGGCGGTAACGGAGGGACTCCTCGATTATCTCAGGATCTCCTCTTACGCCGCCAACGCATTATTTGTCCTTGTACTCGTGATTCTAATCAGGCCCCTTGAACAGAGGATCCGCCGCACGATGGAAACTCTTACCAGCCGGGACATAAATAAATACCGCCGCAGCATGGTCGGTCTTTCGCGCGATATTTCCAATTATTTGTCCACCTCGGATCTTCTGAAACGGGTCGAGGCATTTCTTCTTGGTCAGTTCAACATCCATGAGATCGTGATATTCCTGAGAAACGACGGCACGAAGAACTTCGCGCAATGGAAAGGCGCGCCGGACCACGTCGAGATAGGAGCCGACGAGTTCATAGTAAAGCGGCTCGAACAGTCGAGAGGCCCCATCGAGTTTTACGATGTAGACAGGCGTAAAGTCAATGATTTCCTGTATTCGTATCTGAGCTCGCATAAAGTCAGGCTGCTGTTCCCTCTCTTTGCAGAAGAAGGGCTCTTCGGTGTACTCGCGGTATCGGCCAGAAAGTCAGGCGACAATTTCACCTCTGAGATGATAGACGCGATAATGATACTCGCCAGCGAGGTTGCAACTGCATTCCAGAGGAACAGAATCATAGAAAAGATTCGACGACAGGAACAGGAAGAATTCCGGGTGCGACACCTCGCCTCTTTGGGGCAGCTGAC
>JAKAMG010000058.1:0-1506 GCA_021812985.1 Bacteroidota bacterium | reverse complement strand
ACAAAAGAGACCGGTACGGGATTGGGGCTTAGTATTTCCAACAACATCGCCGAAACGCTCGGCGGTCATATCGAGATCGGATCGAAACCAGGGCAGACGGTATTCACATTCAGATGCAGAATGAAGAAAAATCCGGACTAAGATTATGCGAGAAAAGCGGAAACTTCTCATAGCGGACGACGAAGAGAGAGCATGGAAGGTCCTGAAGATAAATTTCCAGGACAGATATGACGTGCTGGTTGCGAGAGACGGCGCCGAGGCGGTCAGGACCCTCGAGAAGGAGCATGTCGATGTCGTGCTGACCGACGTCAAGATGCCGAAGATGACCGGGATGGAGCTCCTGAGTTACGTGAAAGAGAATCACGCATGGCTTCCCGTCGTGGTTATGACGGCGTTCGGAAGCGTGGAAGACGCGGTGGCAGCCATGAAGGCGGGAGCATACGATTACATACTGAAACCGGTGAAAATCGAAGACACTGAAGCTGTGGTTGGAAGAGCAATGGAGCACAGCGCCACACTCCAGGAAAACATGGCGCTCAAAGACAGGCTTAAGACATATGAAGTCCCGCGGGACATCATAACTATCAATCCTGAAATGCGATCCCTCATCGGGCTCGTTAAAGAAGTCGCGGTGACCGATGCCTCGGTTCTGATTGAGGGCGAGTCGGGTACCGGGAAGGAGCTGTTCGCGAGGGCCCTTCACCGGATGAGCGACAGGTCTGAGGGTCCATTCATAGAAGTAAACTGCGGAGCGATCCCGCACGAGCTTTTTGAAAGCGAGCTCTTCGGGCATGAGCGGGGCGCGTTCACCGGCGCGGTCAGTCTGAAGAAAGGTAAACTGGAATTGGCCGGCAGTGGGACGATCTTCCTGGACGAGATCGGCGAGATGCCGCTCGACCTCCAGGTAAAGCTCCTTCACGTTCTTGAGAACCGGCAGTTCAGCCGTGTCGGCGGGACGGCTTTCCTGCAATCGGCCGCGAGGGTTGTCGCCGCAACGAACAGGAACCTCAAGGATGACGTCGATAGCGGGCGTTTTAGAAAAGATCTCTATTATCGTTTGAAGGTAGTGTATTTGCATGTTCCGCCGCTCCGCGACAGGAAAGAAGACATCCCGCTGCTTGTTCAGCATTTCATCGCGAAACACGGTGAGACTGCCAGGAAGAAGATCGGCGGCATCGATTCCGGGGCAATGGAGATTCTGAGACTTCATTCGTGGTCCGGGAATGTGCGGGAACTTGAAAACGTCGTCCTGCAGTCGATGATATTCGCGCGAGGCGGACAAATCACTGCGGATTCACTGCCCGCTGAAATCCGCGCATCTGCCGGAGCTGTTGCCGATTACGTTCCGTCCACAAAGGACGAGCTGCAAAAGGAAAAGGTCAGGCGAACTGAAAAGCTCTTGATGGATCTTGAGAGAAGTTTCCTTATGAAACTGATCGAAGCCGCGGGCGGAAACATATCCGAGGCCGCGCGCATCAGCGGGTATGACAGACGGCAGCTGCAGAA
>JAKAMG010000032.1 GCA_021812985.1 Bacteroidota bacterium | reverse complement strand
CAGTGGAGGAAGTCATCTGTCTATAGAGATTTGCTTGAAGCCGAAGAGGGAAAGCGGGCGAGCGAGACAAAGTACAAAATGCTCTTTGAGCACCTTACGTACGGCTTCAACTTATGTGAGGTCATAACGGATTCGAACAACGATCCCATTGATTTTCGTTTCATCGAGTCGAATGCCTATGCGAAGGAAGTTATGGGCCTGGATGCCGCTAGAGTCGTAGGGAAGACGATTAGAGAGGTCATGCCGGATGCGGATCCCAAAATGATAGAGACTTTTGGCCGGGTCGCGCTGACAGGCAAACCAGAGACAATCGAGTACGAATCTGCGACATTCGGGAAGTATCTTCGGGTGAGTGTCTACTCGCCTCGCTACCGGCAGTTCGCGGGACTCTTCGATGACATTTCGGACAGAAAGAACGCCGAGAAGGCTCTCAGGGAGAGTGAAGAACGTTTCAGGAGCGTTTATGAAAACTCCACGATTGGCATCTATCGAACCACACCCGACGGGCAAATACTTCTCGCCAATCCAACTCTGGTGAAAATGCTTGGCTACTCGTCTTTCGAGGAACTTGCCGAGCGAAACCTGCAGCATGAGGGCTTTGAACCTTCATATGAACGGAAGGCCTTCCTCGAAGAGATTGAAACAAAAGGGGAAATTAAGGGGCTCGAAACCATCTGGGTGAGGAAAGATGGCGCATCTCTGTTTGTGAGAGAAAGCGCCCGGGGTATTCGCGACTCGAATGGAAAGATACTTTACTACGACGGCACAGTAGAAGATATGACCCAACGCAAGGAGATGGAGGCTGTCGTCAGGGAAACTGAGCAAAAATACAGGGAACTTGTTGAATCCATGCCTGTCGGCTATTACAAGAGCACGCATGAGGGAAAGTTCGTGGAAACCAATCCGGCCTTCTGCCGGATGCTCGGGTACTCAAGGGAAGAGCTCATGTCCATCGACATACCCTCTTCGCTTTATTTCGATGAATCGGACAGGGAAGTGGATAATGAGAATTTAGATTTCAAGCAATCGACGGACGTCTATCGCCTTAAGAAGAAAGACGGCTCGGAGATTTGGGTGGAGGATTACGGAAGGTATTTGCGCGACGAGAAGGGCAGCGTGACTTTTCACGAGGGACTATGCGTTGACGTCACTGAAATGAAGTTGAACGCTGACCTGGAGCGCTACAGGGCAGAGGCCGAACGCGTCCTCAGCGAACTCTCGCGGCTTCTCCTCGGTTCGGAGCACGAAGTCAAAAAAATAGTTGAGCTGGCTGTAAGGAGGAGTGCGGAGGTAATGGGAGACACAGCTAGCGTTTTCCTCTTTCATCCGGGGAATTCCGACCTGGAACTGGCGGCTGTTTACAGCAGAGACGCGGAAGCCACACAGGCATTCAGGTCCCACTTCTCAGAATACCCGATGCGTTTTGACGAGGGATACTACGGGGAGGTCATATCCTCCAACCAAGCGAGGCTTGTTCAAACCGTAGACACGGTTGAAGTCTTTGCCACAATCCACGACGCTAGAAAATCGTTCTACAATAATTATCCCGTGTACACAGCCATGTTCGCCCCCCTTCGTGACGGGGGGGTCTGCATAGGGGTCATGGGGATTGTGCGGCGAGGCGAGGGGGGCCAGAAATACACGGAGCGGGAGCTTCTCTTCTTTCAGGAAGTCGCGGACCGTGTCGCCATCGCCATATCCGATGCCCGAGCGTACGAAACTCTCAGGAGGGAAGTCGAAGAGCACCGGCTCGCCGAGGAGCGACTACATCTGCAAAGCGTTGCCCTCAACACCGCGGCGAACGGCATAGTCATAACTGACAGTGAAGGTCATATCGTCTGGGCCAATCGCGCCTTTGAGACCGTTACCGGGTACTCGGTCGGAGAAGTGGTGGGCAAGAATCCAAGAGAGCTCATAAAGTCTGGCAGGCAGGACCGCGAGTTCTACAAGGAAATGTGGGACAGGATCACGTCAGGCGAAGTCTGGGAAGGAGAGATAGTCAACAGGAGAAAGGATGGGACTCTTTACGACGAGTACATGACAATCGCCCCTGTAAGGGATGACTCCGGAAAGATTTCCCATTTCGTTGCCGTGAAGCAGGATATGACTGAGCGTAAACTTCTCGAAGAGAAACTGCTTCAGTCTCAGAAGTTAGAAAGCATCGGGCAGCTCGCCGGAGGCGTGGCGCACGACTACAATAACATACTGGGCGTCGTCATCGGCTACGCTGAGCTTTTGAAATCTAGGACGGAAGGAAACACAAGATTTGAAAAGCCTGTCGATTCCATTCTTAGCGCGGCAAAAAGGGGGGCGGACCTTGCCCGGCAGCTCCTTGCCTTCGCCCGCAAGGAGATGACTTCTCCAAAAGTAGTCAGCATTAATTCCGCGGTGGAGTCGATAGAGAAGATGCTGAGGAGGCTCATCGGTGAGAACATCGTCCTGGAATTCAGGCCGGGGGAGAGAGTTTGGAACGTGAGAATTGATCCTACCCAGCTTGATCAAGTACTCGTGAACCTTGCGGCGAATTCGAGGGACGCGATAAAAGGAGCCGGGACGATCACCATTGAAACGGAAAATGTCACCGTCGGCGAGGCAGAGGCAGAAGAGCGCCCGGGCCTTAGCCCCGGAGAGTTTGTGAAGATTTCCTTTTCCGACAGCGGAACAGGAATGGATGAAGTTACTCAGAAAAGAATATTCGAACCCTTTTTCACCACTAAGGAGAGAGGTCAGGGAACGGGACTTGGGCTTTCTACGGTCTACGGAATCGTAAAGCAGAACAACGGGAATATATACGTCGCGAGCCGTCCGGGGAAAGGGACCATTTTCGAAATCTTCCTTCCGAGGTCGTTTGACAAAGCCGAGGCGGCACTTCAGGCAGAAGATGATGAGCTGCTAACCGGGAGCCAAACCGTTCTCGTGGTAGAAGACCAGCCTGAGATGCTCGAGCTCACAAAGGCAAGCCTGGAGAAGTATGGATATAAGGTCCTTATGGCCCCGGGTCCGACTGAAGCGCTGCTCCTTTGCGAGGCGTTCGGCGACACTATCCACCTCCTCCTGACCGATGTCATTATGCCTGTCATGAGCGGCAAGGAGCTGAGCGAGAAGGTGAGGCACCTCTTTCCCGATATGAAGACACTCTTCATGTCAGGGTACACGGCGAACGAGATAGATCCGGAAGGGGTTAGGATCGCGAACTCAGGATTCATACAAAAGCCGTTCTCGCCTTCTCAACTCGCGAGAGTGGTGCACGACATATTGAAGAGCTGATCGTATCTCACTCCTTAGTGTTGGCGTCTGTCGGCGCCCCCTGAATTTGCTGCAACGAATCACCGGCCCGGCGGGAACTCGGCATCGAATTATAATCGGGGAATTTTGTACGTAATTACAGCGGCTTTATATTGGGGAAGTTGAACAAGGCCGTTTCTCCACGCGGTGCGTGGCCTACCTTCGAATATGCTTATTGTTATGTGTCAATTCTCGGCGTTATAAACTGCAAAAAAATTCTGGAGGACACATGAGTTTCCCGGGTTCATCAATCCTGAGACAGACGGTCACAATGCTCCTTGCAGGAGGACAGGGAGAGAGGCTCTTTCCCCTCACCGCGTTTAGGAGCAAGCCCGCCGTTCCGTTCGGCGGAAAATACAGGATTATAGACTTCGCCCTTTCCAACTGCCTTAACTCCGGCCTGAGAAAGGTTTATGTCCTCACTCAATACAAGTCCGACTCACTGAACCAACACCTCCTCGAGGCGTGGAGCATATTTAACCCACAGCTTGGCGAGTTCATATTCTCAATCCCTCCACAGAGGAAGATCAATAACGATTGGTATCTTGGCACGGCCAACGCTCTTCTCCAGAATCAGAACTTGTTTTCGCCGGGCAAGGGAGTCAAGTGGGTGCTCGTCTTGAGCGGAGACCATATCTACAAGATGGATTATCTGAAGATGCTCCAGTATCACATCGACACCGACGCGGACATCTCGATGGCCTGCATAGAGGTGCCGAAGGACGAGGCGAGCAGGTTCGGGATTGTTCACGTCGATGACAACTACAAAATCACTTCCTTCGTGGAGAAACCGCCGAATCCTCCGGAGATACCCGGCAAGCCGGGCCGCTGTTTCGTGAATATGGGCATTTACGTCTTCAACGCGACTCGTCTCACAGAAGTCTTCGCCGAGATGGAGGAGAAGAAAATCAAAAGCCACGACTTCGGGAAGGACATCCTCCCCTACATGGTGAAGGCCAAGATGAAAGCGCGCGCTTATTCGTTTCAGGACGAGAATGGAAAAGCTGAGCCCTACTGGAAAGACATCGGGACTATCGACAGCTATTACGAGGCGAGCATGAATCTCATTTCCGTCACGCCTGACTTCAACTTCTACGATAAGTCATGGCCGATGCGCGCGTACCAGTACCAGGCGCCGCCGGCGAAGACGGTCTCGCACGAGGGCGAAAGAGTGGGACGAACCCTGAACTCACTCATCTGCGACGGAACCGTGGTTTCCGGAGGGCTGGTGGAGCGCTCGCTCCTCGGTCCGAATGTCAGGGTCAACAGCTTTTCTTACGTTACCGATTCCATCATCATGGACAACTGCAACATTGGCAGGCACGCGAAAATCAGGAGGGCGATCATAGACAAGAATGTGACAGTACCTGAGGGCTACGAGATTGGCTTTGACCTTGTCAACGACGCGAGGAAATTCACGGTAACCGAGAGCGGTATCGTCGTCATTAAGAAGAATGAGGTGCTTGAGTAGACGGTTCATTTTCCTTCCTTAACCTCGGTTTTCCGCATAAAGTCCGAATAACGCCCAATTTTGAGCCGTCGGGGGGCAAAGAATATTTTGTCAAACGCCATATTTCGGGAACTTTTCTCGGACTCTCAAAAGTTAAAGTGGGGTTGGCAGCTGAATCGGGAAAGATCTCCTGTATGTCAGCGAGCGTTGTAAAATCCAGAAGAACCTGTGACGGCAAACGTGCCCGATAAATATCTGAGGGAGAAGGCATGAGAATTCGTTTTAAATTCTACAAGCAGGAACGTTGTTTGACTTCAAGTTGTCTCAAGTGGTACGAACTCCTCCTGCTTGTGAAGAGAAGTTACCCCGGGGCTGAAATACTCGCAATCGAAGCGCTCGAATAGTCCGTCCTCTCCGCTCTGCCGCCGTCGCTCGCTGACGACTTGGTGCCCCGCATCACCAGCCTTCATCTGACTCTTCCAGCGGGACACGCGATGCTTCCGACTCCCTTCTTCATCCTCAGGTGTGTAGCGTTTGACTGTCGTCGATAAAATAATACCTCAGAAGGGGGGCTCCGCTCATCCACCGTTGCCGGCCTGTCTCCCTCCTACACTCTGTCCCCGGCAGTAACACCTTCGGCCCCGCGCATCACGGATTGATATTCTCTCCGCTATTCCATAAAGTTAAACGAATCGAGCCGCGGCAACTCAAGTTGTCCACGGATAAGCGTTTCAACCCCATATCGAACTCACCGACTGGGAATGAGATTAGACGGAAAAAATAATATGACACGCGTGATGATTGGCATCTCAGTAATTATCCTCGGAATGGCAGGCGTCGCTGGTTCTCAAGATTTGTCGGGACATTCTCCAGCCTCGGAAAGAGTTGTCGATTCATCGCTAGGGATTTCGTTTGACAGCGTCGGACGAATCGAAAAGAGGGACGGCTCATATCTCGTCACATTCGTTTCGACCGCCGGGACTCCAATCAAATCGACTTTTGCCGAAATGTCCGTATCAGACAGGCCGTTTGTTGATTTGCCCGGAAGCTACGGGGGGAGACTCTACTTCGACCGGCCGGACGCCAAGAGGTGGCTTTCAAACATGGTACTCACGGATTCCATCGTCAGCGGTCAACTGAAATTCAGACGCGAGTACTGGACTGTCTATTCCGGAATGGGAGCTTGGGAGGGAGTTATCAACTGCTATGCAAAGGTGAAGGATAGATACTATGTCCTCTCGCTCACGAGGGATAAGCGTCTTGGAAAGCCGGGAGAGGTTGTAAACGGACGGCCATTGAGCGCGGCCGGACTAAAGGAAGCGCTACTCGCGGGTATGAGGGACACTTCTGATGTTGAAGTGCAGGCTTTCAACAAGCTGCTCACCTCTGTGAAGATTCAATACTGATAGCGGGAGAGTCAGCCAACATGAAAACGACCATGGTCGCGCTCCTCGCGCTTGTTTCAATGGTGTCCCTGGGCCATGCGGAATCATCGCTCCCTATCGAGGGAAAGGGAATGTGGATATGGCAGTTGTGGACACCGGCGGACAGTAATCTGACTGCGACGATTGACAGGTTGAAATCGGAGGGCGTTAACTGGGTGGTCGTGAAAGTCGGCGACAGCGACAGTTACTACAACAGGAGCGGGAAGTCGCTATACAACTGGGCCGCCAATCACGGAGGAATGGCGGGAGTGGTCAGCACATTCCACGCGAACGGCATCAAGATATTCGGATACCAGTACGTCCGCGGATACTCCTACTGGGGAAACGGCGTGAGCGAGGCCGACGTGGCGAATATGATACTTGACATTCATGGGATCGACGGACTTCTGATAGATGCGGAAATCGAGTACGACACGCTCTCAAATCGGGTCACTGCCGCTCAAGCTTATCTCGACACAATTCGCGCGTACCATCCGGCGAGCTTCATCGGTCTGACCGCCTGGGCGAGGGTCGCCGTTCATATCACATTCCCCTGGACGACGTTCCTGGACGGCGTCGGCGTCAACATGCCTCAGACTTACTGGGCGGCGCGACCGGTGACCCCGGCGACAGAGTTGAGCAGAATGAGCAGTGACTTCACCTACTATACCGGCCAGTGGGTAAGCAGCGGAGACAGCGCCGCGGCCAAGCCTATCATGCCGATAGGGCAGGCGGAATATTTCGGATATGGGAGCAACGTCTTTCCCGGTGACATACAGACTTTCTGCACTCTCTCACAGGAGACATATAAATATCCAGGCGTGAGCCTGTGGGAGTTCGCGCAAATAGACTCCCCATACGTCTGGAGCGAATACGCCGCGGCTTGGCCACTCAGGAACATTTCAAACCTTGGTGGCACCCCGGAATCGTATCTCCTTGAGCAAAACTATCCCAACCCGTTCAACCCGGTCACGGTCATCAGCTATCGGCTCTCGGCGCAGAGCAGAGTGACATTAAAGATCTATGATGTCCTTGGCAGGGAGGTAGAGACACTACTCAACGACGTGGAGAGCGCCGGGTCCTATAATGTGAAATTCAATGGTTCGGGACTGGCGAGCGGAGTCTATTTTTACTGGCTTCGGGCTGGAGGCTTTTCAGCGGCACGCAAGATGGTGCTGATGAAATAGTGGTCTCGAGTATCTATCCGACTCGCTACTCCGCCGCCTTTGCATCACGGTTCACCAGCATGGCTTGGAATGTTCGTAAGGCGTGATTAGTCCCTTCATCAGTGCTTCATGTTTATTATCTTGTCAACATAAAGGTTGGGCGGCACATCCCAACAATTGTCGCGCAGCCGGCTTCGCTGTTGAGTCCGTCCACTAGCGCGATGTTGAATTATCCGACAGAGTAAATAGACCGCAATCTACACTGAGCAAATTACCTCATTGTTCCTGGGGAACACCGCTGTTTAATGAAATGGGGGACAAACCTGGCATGCTTCCTGCTCTATCTGGTGATGTGAGAGTATCCAAATAAGCACCTTTTAGAAAGGAAGAGTTACAAATGGTAAAGCGATTATTAATTCTGTTAATCTCAATTTCTTTTGCAGGCAGCGCTTTTGCGCAGGAGTCGACGCACCTCCTTCAGAAATGGGTCCATCCCGGCAACGACGTTATCAGGGACAGCGGTTACCAGGGAGCGCAAACATGCGTCACCTGCCACGACAAGTCGCTGGACGAAATCAAGAACACCGTTCACTGGCGGCTCGCCGCCCCTGTCAGGAATGTCCAGGGTTTGCCGGACAGTACGATGTGGGGGATGGTAAACCGGGAGTGCGCGCTGGCGGGATCGACAAGCCCGGCGAACTGGGTCGCTGCCACTCATGGAAAATTCGCGGTGCAGTCTGCAGGATGCGGATTGTGCCACATAGGTTCTCTGTCTTCGCCGCCTATGCCGGGGAAGGAGCCGACCGATGCCGAGCTGAACACGGTTGATTGCCTTGTCTGCCATGCCAAGGAGTACGACTGGTCGAAGAGGGAGACTCTCGTCCACGACTCGACGGGCGTGCATTGGGGGGCGGACACATCCCTTCAGGCGGCCTTGAGCATTACGAAGGTGCCGACGAACGCCGCCTGTCTAAGGTGCCACGAGCACGCCTTCTCATATGACTACAAGAGGGGTACGCCGTACACTCCTTCCAACGACGTTCATGCCGCGGCCGGGCTCAAGTGCGTTACCTGCCATGTTACCGAACATCACAAGATCGCGAAGGGGATGTACGAATCAGACATGGTAGCCAACGATCTGCCGGATGTACCGGTGACTTGTTCCAACTGCCACGGTGATGCACCCCACCGGGGGAAGAACGCGAAGGAACTCAACGAACACACGGAGAGAATCGCCTGTCAGACATGCCACATCAACAGGGTGAGCGGAATAGTCTATGAAAACTGGGGAAGGCCGATCAAGGACGACTTGAGGGGAGAATACAGTGAGCTCTCAAAGTACGACAAGATTCCATCGCGTCCCGGCTTGTACGTTCCTACGGACACAATAGAGATGGGTTACCCGACGTATATCTGGAGAGTGGCAAACACGAGGCACGCGAGTAACTCGCAAAGCTGGATGGCGTTTGAGACGTCGAATATCTCGACGAGCGGCGCGAAGATATACCCCGCAAGGGCGCTGACTCAGGTCATGCTGTTCGACAGGAAGCTCAAGATGTGGCAGGCACCGGGTATGGCATTTTTAAAGAACGATCCCGCGACTGCTGACTTTCCTCTCCTTCTCGCGCCTAACAGGGAGGTGTACAACAAGACAGGGGATGTTAAGGCCGCCATCGACGCCGGCATGAAACCGTATGAAGCGATGGGGCTCAAGTGGAGCGGGGAATGGATGGCGATGCAGGTTCCCGGCACGTCTTACATCTCGGTCAACCATGGAGTGCAGAAGGCCGGTCTCTCGTGCAATTCCTGCCACAGCAGGAAAGGCGTGATGGACTTTAAAGCTCTCGGCTACACGGCAAAACAAGTCAAAGAGCTGGAAAACCCGAAATAAACCGTGATCGCAGAGGTGCGTCTGGGGGGCTCCCCTAAGGACGCGGCCTGATTCTTCCCGGTTATGATTGAGAAATGAGTGAGTCCGAGGCTGATCGGACTCACTTTTTTTTTATCAATAGTCCGAGAATATGGGACTGCCTCGGTCAGGTTGAAGGTTGTGATTTGTGCCACCCCGTCGTTTTTCTTTTCGGTCGGGATATTATAAATTCATCTAAGCTTCGATTAAGATTCGCATGGGGAAGTTATCGGTACTGGACTAGGGTGACTCTCCGGGTTAATCGACCGAAGCATTGCTTGGAGAGCGCTTTGACTTGCGGGTGGAGATTTATCCATTGCCCGTGGGTATGGTTGTTTCAATACTCCAACAACTTCGGAAGAAGTCGACCTGGAACTTGGTCCGCTATTCTCGAGACATCCTCATCTTTGTTCTTCAAGGATTGGTAGCTCAGTTCATCTGGATAGGAGCCCGCGTGTCCTCGGGCATGTATGAGTCCTGAAAAGCTAATGGTTTCAAATAGAATGTCTATCTCCGGATCATTTGCGGTCACCTGTGCGTACAGCTCCGGGCTGGCGGGGTGATAAACTGAAATGCGCGGAGAAGTTCGGGCGATGCGACCGACGTGCCGGAGGTAATGGCACGGAGAGGGGGCGAATTCGCACAGCCTGCATGATTAAAACTTCAGAAGGACCATGGACACTAATCGTTTCTCCGACAGACTGACACGCCGCACAATATTAGCAGTGTTATCCCTTCTTGTGCTTGCCTATCTGGCAGTGGGGGCCTTTTACTATAGCAGTCAGTTAGATCAGATTCGCCGCGATAAATACTCCGACATTGCTTCAGTGGCGAGGATGAAAGTTGACGAGATAGAAAGATGGCGGATCGAACGACTGGCAGACGCGCGGGTTGCCTCCACCAGCCCTCGGTTGGCCAATGATATCAAAATCCTCCTGTTGGATCCGACGAACAAATCGGTCCGAGCTGAGGTACAGGCCAGGCTCGCGCTCGAGAGAGAGACTGGGCTGTACAGCGAGGCGTTTGTGACTGACCTAAAAGGAAATACCATCGTCTCGATAGGTAGCGGAGTGCCGCGGCTTGTCAGCGGGGAAATGAAGAGTGCGGACGAGGCGGTCGCGGGAAAAGTGGCGGTACTTACCGATCTCTTCCGTGTCGCCGACAGGAAGATCTCAATCGATGCCATATCGCCGGTGCTTGATGCGGAGAATGAACCAATAGCCATTGTTGTCCTGAGAAGCGACGCCTCCAACTTCCTTTATCCGCTCCTCGAATCGTGGCCGGTCTCAATGCATTCCGCCGAGAGTGTCCTTATGGAGCGGAAGGGAGATAATGCTCTCGTTTTAAGCAGGCTGACATACGATACGCTCAGCGCCCTTCAGATGCTTATTCCTCTGAATTCGACGCGCATGCCCGGAGTTCAGGTCGTTCTCGGGAAGGTCGGGATGGTGGAGGGAAGAGACTACAGGGGAAGGAATGTACTTGCGGACCTCAGGCCGGTTCCGAACTCACCCTGGTATCTCGTTTCAAAAGTCGACACGAGCGAGATCCTAAGCGAGGCAAACTTCCGGGGAGGCGTCGTGGCCCTCATCGTGCTTTTGTTCATCATTATCACCGTCTCGATAATGGCGTACATCTACAGGCACAAGCAATCTTCGGCTTTCAAACGTCTGTATGAAACTGAGTCAGAGCGAAGGAAAACGCAGGAACAGCTTCTGCGGAGCGAAGCGCGGTTCCGTGTTGTTCTGGAGAACAGTCATGACGGCATACTCTTTCTGGATGCTGATGGGAGGATAACCTACAGGAGCCTCTCGTTCAACAGGATAAGCGGGTACACTGACGATGACAGGCTGGGACGGATGGCAATCGACACCGTCCATCCGGACGACAGGATGAAGTTTCTAGAAGAATGGAACAGGCTCGTCGCCCATCCGGGCACGTACTTCAAGATGGAGTTTCGCAATCTTCATAAGGAAGGCCATTGGATCTGGCTCGAGACAGATATGCAGAACCTCCTTCAGAATCCGCAGGTCAACGCAGTTGTCTCGGTCAGTCGGGACGTCACCGCCAGGAAGGAGGCAGAAGAAAGCCAGAGACTTCAGCTCGCTGCCATGGCCGCTGCAGCGGACGCGATAGTCATCACCGACACCAACGGCACTGTTCAGTATGTGAACAAGGCGTATACCGAACTTACGGGGTACACCGTGGAGGAGACTATCGGGAAGGGCATGAGCCTGCTGAAATCGGGTATGCAGGACCGCGCCTTCTACAAGCGTTTGTGGGATACCATATTGAAAGGTGAGGTCTGGCGCGGCGAGCTAGTGAACAGGGCGAAGGACGGGACTACCTACTACGAATCGATGTCGATCACGCCTATAACAGATGTCAACGGGGTGATAGACCATTTCATCGCCGTGAAAAGAAACATTACAGAGCGCAAACAGGCAGAATTTGCCATCAGGCAGCGCGACCAGTACATCGAAGCAATAATGGAAAACTCCCCAATTGGCTTCGTGGTGCATACGATCGACACGGGGGAGATGCGGTTCATCACGAAAAGGTTTGAAGAGATCTACGGTTTGTCTCACGGAGTGATTACTTCCACGGGGAGCTTCTATTCGTCAGTTTTCCGAGACCCGGAAACTCGCGAGAGGATGCGCAGAATGTTCAGAACTGGCCTGGAATCTGGAGATCTCGAAAAGATGAGGTGGTACGATGTCCCGATAGAGCACCCGAGCGGTGAAGTCAGGTATGTAACGATCGTGAACATCCCAATCCCGGACCAGAACCTAATGGTGTCTACGGTTCATGACACGACCGACCGCGTCAGGGCGGAGAGGGCCAGGATCGAAAGCGAGAGGAACTTCAGGCTCCTTGTAGAAAGCCTTACGTCTGCCGTTTGGATACATAACGGAAGAAGGTTCCTCTACGCAAATCCCGCCGCGCTCAGGATGATCGGGTACACAATGGAGGAGTTCCTGCAGATCGATGTTTCAGAAATTCATACTCCCGAGGATCGGGAGATATTCGGTGAGCAGATCGCGAAGAGGCTGAGGGGCGAGCATGTCAGGAGCTCGTTTGAAGCCGAGGTGCTGAGGAAGAACGGCGAGGTTATCTGGGCAGACTTCAGCGTCACGACTCTGCGCTATCTGGGTGAAGACGCGATTCTCGTGTCGGCCTACAACGTAACGGACCGGAAGAAGCTGGAGAGCCAGCTCCTCCAGTCGCAGAAGATGGAAAGCGTGGGGCGTCTGGCCGGAGGGGTCGCGCATGACTACAACAACATACTCGGCGTTGTATTGGGGTACACTCAGTTGATGAACCGAAAGCTGGAAAATGATAGCCCCATCCGCCGGTACATAGAGCTGATAGACTCCGCCGCGAAGCGAGGGGCCAACCTCACGAAGCAGCTTCTCGCGTTCGCTCGCCGAGAGATTATTTCTCCCAGGCCGCTTAACCCGAACGAGGCGGTTTCTTCCCTCACTAACCTTATCGGAAGGACGATGGGCGAGGACATTGATGTGAAGTTTATGCCTGGCGCAAGGATATGGAACGTTAACGTCGATCCAACGCAGTTTGATCAGGTGCTTCTGAATCTCGCCACAAACGCGAGAGATGCCATCGAAGGCGTCGGCACGATAATCATAGAGACAAAGAATGTCACCCTGACCGATGAGCAAGTAAGCGGGCGGTTGGATCTACACCCGGGAGACTACGTCGTCGTGTCCTTCACCGACAATGGAAAGGGGATGGGCAAGGAGACCCTCCGTCAGATTTTTGAGCCCTTCTTTACGACAAAGTCGAGAGGGGAAGGGACAGGGCTTGGGCTCTCTACCGTGTACGGAATCATCAGGCAAAACGGCGGTACGATAGACGTCTACAGCGAGGAGAATATCGGCAGCACTTTCAAGGTTTACCTTCCTCGCTTTGATGGCGAAACCGAGAAGAGCGATGTAAGTGAGGAGGTCGTCGACCTTTCAGGCAAGGAGACGATTCTGGTCGTAGAGGACCAGGCCGAGCTACTCGAGCTTGCGAAGAATATACTGGAAGAGCATGGCTACAAGGTGTTAACGGCGCTGACTCCGAGCGAGGGGTTCCTCCTCTCTGAGGCCTACGCCGGGGAAATAGACCTCCTCCTGACAGACGTCATCATGCCAGCCATGAACGGTAAGGAGCTCAAAGACAAGGTTCAGGCCGTGAGGCCGAAGATTAAATCGGTGTTCATGTCTGGTTACACCGCGAACGTAATAGCGCATAGGGGCGTACTTGACGACGGAGTCGAGTTCATACAGAAGCCATTTACCCCATCCAACCTTGCAAAGAAGATAAGAGAAGTCCTCGATTCATAATTCAGTGTGGGGCGCGCGCCGCAGCATACGGTATTAAAAATGCGAACTCCCGCTCATCTGCAGCTGGTCCGTTTATCCGGCAGAGGCGCCGACCCGCTTTGTCCCTCCCCGCATGTCAATCTCAAATTGATACTATGGAACAACCCGATTGTCCTTGTGGTTTGGTGCCGCCACTCAGTCGGTTGACTTCACTGTGAAATGAAATGTGCTCCCGACATTCTCACGGCTATCCACCCAGATCCTTCCCCCATGTTTTTCGACGAATTCCCCGCACAATAGGAGGCCCAGGCCGGTGCTAGGCTCACCTTCCGTTCCGGCCCTACCCACCTTGTGGTCCAGCCTGAACAGTTTCGCGACATTGGCTTCGGACATACCTATGCCGGTGTCGGTAACTGAGACCTCAATCATGCCGCCATCTATCGGTTTAGCTGAGATCACAACTCTCCCATCCTTCTTTGTGAATTTAACCGCGTTTGACATGAGGTTTCGGAGCACGGTGTTAAGCATCTTCTCATCCGCGTAGACCATGACGGAGCCTGGTATGCGGGTTTCAATGGTGATGCCTTTCTGGGCCGCGCGCTGTTCAAGGCTCTCGCGGCTCTGCGAGACTAACTCCGACAGCGGGAGACTGTGCGGTTCGAAGGGAATCGTCCCCTTCTGCACCTGTGACCATTCAAGAAGATTTTGCAGGAGCTTGTAGAGGCTGTTCGCTGACTTGTGCAGCTCGCTGCTCATCTCGGAGAGGTCTGATTTCGACAGTATATTTATCTGCTCGGCCATTATTTGAGTCAGTCCGATGAAGCCCTGGAATGGGCTCCGCAGGTCGTGTGCGATGATCGAGAAGAACTTGTCCTTCTCGGAGTTCATCCTTTCGAGCTTTTCCTTTGTGTCGGTCAGTTTCTCAAGGAGCATATTGTTCTGGAAAAGATTCTCTTCAATCAGGTCTTTTGATGTCTTCAGCTCTTCGTTCAGCCTGATTAGCTCGATCTCCGCGTTCTTCTGCTCTGTGATGTCGATGATGAAATTCAGCGTCGCGGCCTCGCCCTTCCATGTGAACCTGACGCTCCCCATCTCGACCCAGCAGATCGACGCGTCCTTCCTGACCATCCTGAACTGGATGCGCTGTTCGGAGCTGTTTCCCATTATTGTCTTGTTGTGATTGGCGATGGCGAGGTCCCGGTCCTCCTGGTAAACGAACTCGAAGAAGTTCATGTCCAGGATCTCTTCGTGACTGTAGCCGGTGAGCTCGGACATCACCGGATTGAAATAACTAAGTCTGCTCTTTTGTATCACGACTATCGCTTCCTTGGCAGTCTCGAAAAGGAGCCTGTATTGTTTTTCGCTCTCATAGAGCGCCGCCTCGGTCAGCTTGCGGTCGTTGATATCCGTGAACATCGCAAACGATCCTGCGTAATGCCCCTGTGAATCCATTAATGCCTTGGCAGAGACCAGCATCCAGTAGCGCTGACCGTCTTTGCGCCTGAAGCACCTCTCGTATATGGCGTCCTTTCCCTGGGCACGGTTCTTCATTTGCACGTGGTGCTCGCTCAACTGGTCTTCGGCGAGGAACGTTTCGAATTCCCGTCCCATCATTTCTTCTATTGTGTATCCGAGCATTGCCGCCATCTGCCTGTTCACAAAGTTTATCTTCGTGTCACTACCGAATGATAGAACCCCCTCGTTGGCAGTTTCCACGATCCTGCGGTAGCGTTCTTCGCTCTCCTGCAGAGCTGCCTCGGCCCGTTTTCGTTCGTTGATGTCCGTGAACATACCGAAAGATCCCGCGAACTTGCCCTCCGAATCGGTTATCGCCTTTGCCGAGACGAGTATCCAGTGTCGTTGGCCGTCCTTCCTCAGGAAGCATCTCTCGTAAACTGCGCTCTTCCCCTGCGCGCGAATCTTCGCTTGCGCCGTGTCTTCAATCAGCTGGTCCTCCGGGAGGAAAGACTCGTACTTTCTCCCAAGCATTTCTTCGATTGTGTAGCCGAGCATCTTTGCCAGCTGTTGGTTTACATAAGTAAGCCTCCTCTCGGTGTCCACAGCGAGTATTCCCTCAGTAGCCGTCTCAACGATACGGCGGTACTTCTCCTCGCTTTCTTGCAAGGCCACTTCCATCTTCTTTCGGTCGTTGATATCGGTGAACATACCGAACGACCCCGCGAACTTACCCTCCGAATCGGTTATCGCCTTTGCCGAGACGAGTATCCAGTGTCGTTGGCCGTCCTTCCTCAGGAAGCATCTCTCATAGACTGCGCTTTTACCCTGAGCCCGGATCTTTGCTTGCGCCGTGTCTTCAATCAGCTGGTCCTCCGGGAGAAAAGACTCGTACTTTCTCCCAAGCATTTCTCCGACTGTGTATCCGAGCATCTTCGCCATCTGCTGGTTTACGAAAGTAAGACGCCTTTCGGTGTCCACCGCGAGTATTCCTTCAGTCGCCGTCTCAACGATACGCCGGTACTTCTCCTCGCTTTCCTGTATGGCTGCTTCCATTTTCTTGCGGTC
Source organism: Bacteroidota bacterium (assembly GCA_021812985.1). Classification (GTDB taxonomy): domain Bacteria; phylum Bacteroidota; class Ignavibacteria; order Kryptoniales; family JAKASW01; genus JAKASW01. Next base: position 18,281 of record JAKAMG010000032.1, on the reverse strand, counting down.
GTTGATGTCGGTGAACATGCCGAATGAACCGGCGAACTTTCCATCGGCATCCGTGAGAGCTTTTGCGGAAACGAGGAGCCAGTGTCTTTGGCCGTCCTTTCTAAGGAAACACCTTTCATAGACTGCATTTTTTCCCTGAGCCCGAATCTTTGCCTGCGCTCTGTCTTCGACGAGCTGGTCCTCCGGTAGGAAAGAATCGTACTTCCGTCCCAGCATTTCCTGTACGCTGTAACCGAGCATCTTTGCCATTTGCTCGTTCACGAAGGTCAGCCGCCTCTCGATATCTACCGACAAAATTCCTTCAATTGCGGTTTCAACAAGCTGCCGGTATCGTGCTTCGCTCGTCCGGAGTACTTCCTCTTCCGCTTCACGTCGGGCAATGTCCGCCCGGTAAGCGAGTCTCAAACTCTCATTTTCTTCTTTCAGCCTGGTTAGCTCGGCCAACAGGAGCTTTTCAGAATCCCTGGTTCTTTCCATACACTTTTCCAATAGTTACACTGTTTAGGCGCACACCTGATTCGGACGCCATTTGGGATTTCCGCCTCTCCTGCGGAATCTCCGTTTGGGCAAAGGAGGCCCCCGCCGTCAGTAGTGTGAGGGCGCAGTACGAAGTGCCAATGTCTTAGACCTCTTCTCTACCGCTGTATCGGAATAATTCCATCAGACTGCAGTTGTTTTGAGGTTTTATTTTTAGATGGAGCATTCAGTGACTCTCCGCTCCAGATCAACCGCTCCTAAAATCCTCGTCAAAGACTCGGGCCTGAGGAGCGGATCGCCGAACCCTCTTCCAGATGAATTGACGCGACCGTTTTATCCCCCTGTTGCTCAGAGTACACGACGATTGACTAGGGCGTCCCTCACGATTCCGTCACTTTGAATTGGCAAATAAGTTTCAATAGTAGAATTCATCCAATTGCCGGACTATTTCACATCCCATCCGGTGGCCGCCAAACTAATGTGTGGTAGTTTATGCGAAGATTTGGGTAAAGTTTTATCTAAAAGGAGCCGATAATAATTATGACAAATATACAGACGCTGTACCAACCGTCAGGCGGGCACCGTCCAACCAAATTTCGAATTAATTGAACAAGAAGGAGTACCGATTTGAAGGGGGCTATTATCTCGATTATGATTCTTCTTAACGCGGCGTATGCACAGGATTCGACGGGAACAGGTCCGACAGTTTACGGATACATAAAGGCTTGGTACCAGGCCGATTATTCAAAAGACCAGGGGGGCTTCTCGATAAACATGGCGAGGCTCGGCGCGAAGGGGAGCGTCAACAAATTTGCGGGTTATAGAGTGTTCGTGGATTTTACGAGACTCGGCAGTCTCCAAACGAGGACGACGACACTCGATGGAGTGAACTACGTGACCTATGCAAGCGCGACTTTTTCAAACTATCTACTCGACGCTGACGCCTTCGTCAAGCCGGTCGAGAATCTCACGATCGATATGGGACAGTTCAAGGTCCCATTCAGTACAGACAATCTAAGATCCGGTGCAGTCATTGACTTTGTAGACAGACCGATGACGACGAATGTCACTCCCGGCCTTCGTGACATGGGATTGATGGGCACATACGATTTTAAAGGCGCGATGCCGGTACAACTCTCCGGAGGCGCATTCAACGGGGCTGGCCAAAACAAAACAGAGAATGACAAGACTGCCAACTACGCATTCCGTGCAGTCGTCAGGCCGATCAGGAACCTCGGCCTTTCAGCGAACTACTACGGGGGCAGACTCTCCGGCGCGAATGTGAATATCTATGATCTCGGTTTCGATATGAAAATAAGCGGCCTCTTCCTCGATGGCGAATACGCTGCGAGGGGGGCCGACCTCAGCGGAGCGACCACAAATTCAAACTCGTTCTTTGTCTATGCTTCATACGATGAGAATCTCGGGACATTTGAAATCTCGCACATCATACCGGCGATAAGATATGAGCGTTACGATCCGGGCACCGCAGTCTCAGGCAACGAAATCTACAGGACGACACTCGGGGTGGCATTCGAATTTGCCAGGGTGACATTCGCTCAGTTCAGAATCAATTACGAATTGTTCGATTACAAAGACGGCACCCCGAATCCGGACAAACTGATATTTGAGATGCAGACCAGATTTTGAGTCAGCGGTAACGAAAAGGGAGGAGTCTGTTGAGTCGACCTCCTCCCAAACCACCTTCTGCCCAGGAATGGGCGGGTATGTAAATTTCAAGGATGAAACAAAATGAACTTTTTTAAAAATCTGAGTATCCGAACAAAATATATTGTCCCCCTGATTATCACGACCCTGGGCTTTCTGGGAGTAATCGCATACGGAGTGAACACAATCAACTCCAACTCGAATACGTTCGTCAATTTCATAGACAGAGACCAGGCCCTCCTCCTTTCACTGAACAACATGTATGCGCAGGGACTCCAGTCTGAGCAGGCGACCCGCAATATTCTCCTCAATCCGACGGATCAAAAGGCGAAGGACAACTACGCCCAGGCGAACACTGAATTCATCGCAGAGCTCGCCGTGGCTGACAACGCTGCGATCGGCAGACCGGAATTACTGGCACGGCTCGGTACGCTCGACGGCCAGTGGGTCGCGCTCGATAATTTAAAGAAGCAGGTTCAGGAGCTCGCGATATCGGGAAATGCCAAGGAGGGAGTAACCCTCCTCACAACCACCGAGACCGGACGCTGGAGAAAGCTGAGGGCGACGCTGTTGGGGCTCATAGCTGACGCCGGGAAGAGCTCTCTGACGAACAAGGTCGCAGTTCAAAAAGCAACAAGCGACGCGTTCGTCAACGTCGCTGTATGGTCAATCATCGTTGTCCTATTCGGAATTGTAGTGATACTATTGGCGTCGAAGGGATTTGTCAGGCCGATCAGGATTCTCGAGGAAAGCGCCGACAAAGTAGCCTCCGGGAATACGGATGTAGTCGTTGACATAGATTCTAGGGACGAACTCGGCAAGCTGGCACAGAGTTTCAACGGCATGGTAGTGAACATCAAGAATGCAATGCGTGAGGTGCGTGAAAAGAGCGAGGCCGCGGAGTCTGCCGCTCGCGAGTCACAGGAGGCGAAGGCACTCGCCGAAAAACAATCGGGATACCTGTCGAGCAGCGTGGAGAGCATCCTGTCCGGTATGGATAAGTTTGCCAACGGCGATCTGACGGTGAAGATGGATATAACGAGCGATGATGAAATAGGAAAGCTCTTTGATGGTTTCAACAGGGCTGTAGGCAACATACGCGCGATGATACAGGAGCTCCAGGAGTCGGTTGAAATGACGGCGACCGCCGCGACGCAAATAAGCAGCTCGAGCGAAGAGCTCGCAGCCGGTGCGCAGGAGCAGTCGGCGCAGTCAAGCGAGGTCGCGGCCGCCGTTGAGGAGATGACCAGAACAATTATCGACAACGCGGCCAACGCTACGAAGACGGCCCATGTGGCGACCGAAAACGGCAGGCTGGCCACAAGCGGCGGCGAAATAGTTCAGGAGACGACGAGTAAGATGAGGGAAATCGCGGGCGTTGTGACGAATTCCGCCGCAACCGTGGAAAAGCTCGGCGCTTCGAGTCAGCAGATAAGTGAAATAACTTCTGTCATAGACGACATCGCGGACCAGACAAATCTGCTGGCGCTGAACGCCGCAATAGAAGCGGCGAGGGCCGGCGAACAGGGAAGAGGATTCGCAGTCGTGGCTGACGAGGTGAGAAAGCTGGCCGAGCGGACGACCAAGGCGACGAAGGAAATCGAGGACATGATAAAGGGGATCCAGGCAGAGACGAAACTCGCCGTTGAATCAATGAAGAGGGGGACCAAAGAGGTAGAAGAGGGGCTGGCATCAGCCGACAAGGCAGGTGAGGCGCTCGAACAAATCGTGTCTGAGACGCAGAAGTCAGTTGACATGATCAATCAGATAGCGGCTGCCAGCGAAGAGCAGTCGGCCACGAGCGAACAGATATCAAAGAACGTCGAGGCAATCTCGTCGGTTTCCAATCAGTCCGCGGCAGGGGTGTCACAAATCGCCCAGTCAGCCGACGAACTCAACAGGCAGACGGAAAATCTGCGGAACCTGGTCGCCCGGTTCAAAGTCGAAAGCGCAAGAGAGAGTCATCATTTTTCGAGGACCGTGACGGCCGGTCAGAACGGACATGGCCACAACGGGAACGGTCACAGCGGAAATAACCGCAAGCACGGCTGAGCAATCAGCGGTTCAGAAACTACGGGCAGGCCGATGAAAGGAAGGGAGGCTCTCGACATTTAGGTGGAGAAAGCCTTCAGCTTCTGCCTCGAGTTGGGGGTGACGTTGGCCTGGCATATCCTCTCGCCCCGATTGCCGTTGCGCGATAATAGATTTGACATTTCGGTTCCCATCGCATAACCTTTCAAATGCAACTGTCAGACGTGACATGTCGCCGATGAGGTGACAAGAGAAGAGCCATGATACGTTACACATTCCGCAGGAACATGAGGATTCTGTTCGTCGGAATAAACCCTCACTACGGCTCCTTCAACCGGGGCATCCCGTTTTCAAACAATAAGATGTTCTGGTATCTCATGAACAGGGCAGGAGTGTTGGCCGAGGCCGAAAGCGATCTACGTGACGACAAGAAACTCAAGCGGATCTATCTGCACAAATTCGCACAGGTGTATAACCTCGGGTTCATGAACATCATCGACAGGCCAACCCGCGTGGTGACCGAATTGAAAAAGGGGGAGGAGCTGTCCGGAAGGAGGAGTGTCCTTTCGGCTATCAGAAGGTACAGGCCGCGCATAGTCTGTTTCATTGGCAAGGTCACATATGAGAAGTTCATAGGTTCAAAGGATTTTGATTTCGGCTGGCAGCCGGACATCATGGCGTCCAGGATTTTCGTCATGCATTTCCCCATACGTGGTGAAGCCATCGTAAGAATCCGCGAGCTGCGGAGGCTCCTCAAATAGGACTTCAGGCAAACCCGATGGAACGGAATCAAAGGGGGGATCGGCCGCAATTGCCGCCGTTGGAAATTGGCTTTTCTTTGAGATCCGTTCCAGGACATGACTAATGGAGTTATTCCAAGTACGGAACTTGATCAAGGTTTAAGGGTTTATGAAACAGGTGAACCAATATTCAGGAGTTGATATGTCATGAAGGCTAGAATTGATCATCATAAGACCGCACCTGCGGCGTTAGAAGTAATGCTTCAGATGCAGAAGTACGTGGACAACTCCGGTCTTGAGCCGTTGCTCCTCGAGCTTGTTAAGACACGCGCATCCCAGATTAACGCCTGTGCATATTGTCTCGATATGCACACGAAAGACGCCCGCGCCCTCGGAGAAACGGAACAGCGACTCTACGGTCTGAATGCCTGGCGCGAAGCGCCGTATTACACCGATCGCGAAAGGGCGGCGCTGGCGTGGACTGAATCGCTGACCCTCGTGAGCGAATCTCACGTCCCAGACGATGTCTACAATGAGGCGAGGAGACATTTCAGCGAGAAGGAACTTGTCGATCTGACAATGGCTGTTATTGTCATAAACGGATGGAACAGACTCAACGTGGGCTTCCGCACCGTGGCCGGCAACTACCAGTCGAAGCACAAGATCGGCAATTAACCACAGGTCCTGACACTCTCCGCGAACCGACAAGCCATACTTATCCATCCGTCACGCTTCAACGTTTGTCGTGTGCCTGTTCACATGAGGACGCGTGGCTGTGCCATCTTCATCAATGTAAACCTGATTAGCGGTACGCCGAATTAATTCCTCGCAGACTTCATGTTCTTAAACCGGGGAAATGGTAATTTGTAGCGTTGCCACTTGACTGCCTTTGATCAGGGCCGCCGCTCTTAACCCTCAGGGGAGAGAAGGCGGCCGTCAAAGTACGGCAAATATATTATAGAATCTATTGAGGATTAAATGAGAAGCGATGTCATTAAGAAAGGCTTTGAGCGCGCGCCGCACAGGAGTCTGCTGCGCGCGGCAGGCGTGAAAGAAGAAGATTTCGGGAAACCGTTTATAGCCGTAGTAAATTCATTCGTAGAGATAATACCGGGTCATGTTCATCTGAATAAGGTTGGCGCGCTCATTAAAGATGAAATAAGAAAGGCGGGGGGCGTGCCGTTTGAGTTCAATACCATCGGGGTGGACGACGGCATTGCAATGGGGCACAGTGGCATGAAGTATTCTCTACCCAGCCGGGAATTGATTGCCGATTCGGTCGAAACCATGATACGGGCGCACCAGTTCGACGGGATGGTATGCGTTCCCAATTGCGACAAGATAGTCCCCGGCATGCTGATGGCTGCGATGAGAGTAAACATCCCTGCAATTTTCGTGAGTGGCGGTCCGATGGCTGCCGGCCGCACAAAGGACGGGCGTACGGTCGACCTCATATCAGTGTTTGAAGGAGTGGGATCGTATAAATCCGGAAACATAAACGACGAACAGCTTCTCGACCTGGAGAGGAACGGCTGTCCGACATGCGGGTCATGCAGCGGAATGTTCACGGCGAACTCCATGAACTGTCTCACGGAAGCGCTCGGCATGGGCCTTCCAGGCAACGGAACGGTATTGGCGGTTGACACGAGGCGCGAAGAGCTTTACCGCGCCGCCGCTAGACAGATATTGAAGCTTATACAGATGGACCTCAAACCGCGGGACATAGTTACCGAAGAGGCGATAGGGAACGCCTTAGTTCTCGACATGGCAATGGGAGGGAGCACGAATACCGTCCTGCACACTTTGGCCATAGCCCACGAAGCAGGAATTCAATATGATCTTGAGAAGATCAACCGTCTCTCCAGGAAAACTCCGAACATCTGCAAGGTGAGCCCATCCTCGTCCTACCATGTGGAAGACGTGGATCATGCCGGCGGGGTCAGCGCAATTCTGAAGGAGATTTCGAATATTCCAGGTCTACTCTCTCTCGACTCGAAGACCGTAACAGGAAAGAGCCTGGGCGAGAACATATCGAAGGTCGAAACTACTGACAAGGAGTGCATCAGGGAAATCGGCAACGCATACTCGCAGGATGGAGGCCTTACAGTCCTATTCGGAAATCTTGCGCCGCAGGGGGCGATCGTCAAGACGGCAGGAGTTAGGAAGGAAATGCTTGTGTTCGAAGGCGATGCTGTGGTCTTTGAGTCACAGGAAGATGCAGTGCAGGGAATTCTGGCAGGAAAGGTAGAGCGGGGGAATGTAGTCGTGATCCGGTATGAAGGCCCCATGGGCGGCCCGGGGATGCAGGAGATGCTTGCTCCGACCTCCTACCTGATGGGGATGGGACTTGGCGACAGCGTCGCACTCATCACCGACGGGAGATTTTCGGGAGGAACTCGCGGCGCGTGCATCGGACACGTGTCGCCTGAAGCCGCCGTCAAGGGGCCGATAGCGGCAATCCGGAACGGAGATAGGATACAGATCGACATTCCGACGGGAAAGCTCGAGTTACTTGTGGAAGCTGGTGAGATTGAAAAGAGACTTGCATCTCTTCCTCCATTCCAACCCCGCATCAATCACGGCTATCTCGGGAGGTATGCTAGGCACGTTACGAGCGCGAACACCGGAGCAGTTCTCAAGGAATACTGATCTCTTATGTCCTTTAACGGGGCCCTGTCCCAATTGGGGCCCCGGGTTGACACGACCACTTGGCGACAACTCTGTCCCACCGATACTTTCCTCAGAGGCCGATATTGTTATCGGTCCGACCTATTGAATTGTATGCCGCTAAGGTGCTCCACGGAATCTATGCTGACCTCGTAACTCTCTATTGGGCCGTCTTCCGGAGAATCGTCCCTGAAGGAATAAGCCAACGTCTTGCCCGTCTGTTTCACATATACGATTTTCCAGCAATAGCTCGGCACCGCAACTTTGTCCGGCCCGATTGTCTTGTCGGACTTGCAGACTGAACCGCACCAGACCATGACGCTGTCGTATTCCTTCGCCAGCTTGCGGGTGTGAGTCTCCAGTTTCTTCCATGCTCCGCGGTTGAGGCTTGGAGTCTGAGGGCACATGTTCGAGTAGTAGAAGCACTCATTCATGCCGCGAGGACTGCAAGCATTGTCCTCCGCAGGCATATTGTGTCCGCGGTCGTATCCTGACCCGGCGTAATCGCGTCCGAGGTTGGTGAACTGTGCGAGGTCAGGGTCCGGAATGAACCTGTTGGTTCTTTTTGTGCGGTTGGTGCACGATACCATTGTCCTGGTGAGCCACCACTTGACGACGATTGGCACCTTCAGCGACTCACTAAAGACAGTGGTATAATTGTCATGTCTTATAGTTACGTTCTGGGCGAAGCACGACCCGGCCGCCACAGCAATCAGAAACATAGTCCGTTTAAGCATCAAATACCTCCAAATGTATCAAGATATCCCTCGCCAATATTAACCTCAATTGGAGAGTGAGGAGATGTGGTTAAACATTTGCGATTCCTTCGTTTCACGAACCCCCAGTACCATCCTCTGTAATAGTCATTGACCGAAAGGGGAACGGTCGGAGCTTTTTCAGCAACCTCTACTACCTGCAAGGATAATTAGGTATAACCTGTAATGTAGACCTCATTCAATTGCGTCAGCATTCAACGATGAATTAAGAATGCAAGAATGTCTTTTCGTTTGTCGGCTTATAAGAAAAGAAAGGAAGAAGATATGAAGAAGGTTAGCGTTCTCATAGGCCTGGTGCTGTCGGTGACCTTTCTGAGCAATCCTACTTTTGCACAGGGCTGGGCCCGACTTGGGGATGGGCTCCCCGCTTTCTATGGCATATCCGCCGTCGATTCAAGCTCCTGCTGGTTTTCGGGTGACAATGGCATCGTGGTTCATACTAAGCTAGATACAATGGGATACTCGTACTACAATTTCTGGTTCTTCCCAGTCGGTCCATCGACCCAGTCGATGACCGCCCTCTTCGCTCAAGATAATTCGGTCGCATGTGTGGGAAGTTCAACCGGCTCGATTTATAAAACCGCTAACGGTGGAGGAACTTGGACAAAGGTGTATGAATACTCTGGATCAGGACAGACTTTCATAGACGGCATACATTTTTGGGATCAAAATACTGGCGTGGCTTTCGGAGATCCGCCTTTCTATCCTGATACGAGTGCCTACGTGATCCTAAGGACTACCGACGGCGGTTCGACATGGACGCAGGTAACAAACGGTGTACCGCGAGTCGCTGGACAAGCTGGGGTAACGATGGACTTTGATGCGATTGGAAACAATTTTATGTTTGCATCTAATACAAGCTCGGCTGATACAACAACTCAAAGGTACGTTTTTCGCTCCACTGACCGAGGGCTTACTTGGTCGAGCATTCCGGTTCCCAAGGCTATCGGTTATTTTAATCTTGCGTTTTCAGACAGCTTGCACGGGATATTAAATGGCACCAATGGAAATTGTGCCACTACAATTGATGGCGGTGCAACCTGGAAAGTGCGGTACAATTCCGTGGCCGGTGGTTCAGTGGCAGCAGTCCACGGGACAGGAATATACTGGAGCGAGGGATTTTACTCACCTGACTCAGGTTATGCGATTCTGAAATCCACTGACTTCGGTGATAGCTGGGTAAAATCGGGAGCCTCACAGTCATCCATTGTCGGATTTTCGGTGGTAAACAGTACCTGCGTTTGGGCCGGCGGGTTAGATTATGCTATTCTGAGAACGGATCAGGGGGATCAGTCTCCAACATTTGTTCAACAGGACCTGAGTAATGGTTCCGGCGCCGATGGTTTTTCTTTGCTTCAGAACTATCCGAACCCGTTCAATCCCTCCACCACCATAAAGTATAGACTTCCCTCGAGTGAACCTGTTAGAGTCACTGTGTTTGACGTCCTTGGTAGGCAAGTAAAAGTCTTGGTCGACGCACGCCAACCCAAAGGGTGGCATCAGGTCAATTGGGATGGCCAAAACAATGAGAACACGCGCGTGTCATCTGGGATATATTTTTACCAGATCCATTACGGAAACTTCAATGAGACAAAAAAAATGATCATACTTAAATGACTTTTCGTGTCGTTTGCGCCTAAATAAGATCACGCGAATTATTTTCACCCTGCCTCCGCGGTAGAGTCAGGAACACGCATCCCACGCAGGGGGGATGCGTGTTCCCATGTTTCAGGCGTCATTGTCTCGGCGATCACGATATCGACTGCCACCGGTCGTATTCGACTTGCGGTTCACAGGAAAGGTACAACTCTCTTGGCCGATCGTTATTGAGGGGGTGCTCCATGATCCTGCCGAAGAAATCGACTCTTGAAGCCTGATCGGCCATGGCCGACCAGCTTGGAAGGAACCTGCGCCAGCTAGCGCGAGTCTGACGTGGGACGACCACCACTTCCGGGCACGCGGTGTCCCGCACTCGCTCCCATCAGCAGCGTTGCCGAGAATTTAATTTGTGCTTGTAGACTATGCCGGCTTCTGGTTAACTTCAAAAAAAATGCGGTCAGCTAATGCCTATTCATTTCCACTCTTTTCTTGAGATTGTCTTTCTCGGGTTCATCGCGCTATTCCCGGTGGTTAACCCTATCGGTACGGCTCTACTCGTCGACCCTTATTTTTCGGGCCTGTCGAGGAAGGAGAGGGTAAGCGCGGCCAGAAGGATATCGATATACGCTCTCGGACTGTGTGTCTTCACTCTTTTCATCGGCCATTGGATACTCGAGCTGTTTGGCCTGTCTGTTCCTATAATCCAGCTTGGCGGTGGAATCATGATCTGTAAGATAGGCTGGGAGTTTCTTACGACCGACAAATCAAGCGAGCGGACAAACCCGCCCCCTCATGAGTCCGATGAGGAGGAGTTCGCCAGGCTGGAAGGTAAGCTGTTCTACCCGATCACATTTCCTATCACCACTGGGGCCGGAACGATCGCGGTGCTGTTCACTCTCAGCGCGCACGTGCAGGAGAAATCATTTACGGAGTACATGCTGAACAACGCGGCTCTCATCATATCCATTTTAGGCATCGCCATTCTGATTTTCATTTTCTATGTGAATGCCGGACGACTGATCAGATACATGGGCTCCCGCACCGAGAAAATCGTGAACCGGCTCATGGCGTTCCTAATTTTCTGCGTCGGGTTGCAGATCGCCGTCGGTGGGGTAACCAATTTGATACACCCCTGATCCTAATAATTTGGGCGCGAGTCGCGTTGTCACGATCAGAATATTCGGGCATTTGTCTGTTCGCGGGGCTGAAAGTGTTCCGGCCCAATCGGGATTATAAATAGTCGGCTTGGAGAAAGTTCATGTGTAACCACGACAAACAAGAGATAGTGCCATGACTGATGATAAAGGAACAACACCAGCCGCAGACAGTACTGCCGTAAGAGTGGCTTTGTGGCGGGCGCTGCACGTAAAGGCAGACCCGCCCCCTTACATTCTTGAGGACGAGGTTGGTCTTCGGCTGGCCTCTCCGGGAGAAGACTGGCGCAGCCGACCTGATATGAACCCCCAGTTCACGCGACCTTTCCGGGCATCTATAGTGGCACGCGCCCGCTTCATCGAAGACCTGGTTGTTGAAGAGTCTGGCTCGGGGGTCAGTCAGTACGTCATACTCGGAGCGGGCCTGGACACATTTGCGCAGCGGAGGCCGGAAATCGCGTCCCGACTCCGGATATTCGAGGTCGACAGACCCGCTCAGCAGGAATGGAAGCGGGCTCGGCTTGTGGAGCTGGGATACGGTGTACCTGAATGGCTTCGGTTCGTACCGGTCGATTTTGAATCTGGTGAATCATGGTTGGACAAACTACCGTCGGCAGGCTTCGATGTGACCCGGCCAGCTGTGGTCACGTCCATCGGTTTGAGCATGTACCTTACGAAAGAAGCGATCGCCGGCACGCTACGCCAAGTGTCGTCGCTCGCGCCGCGGACTGTGTTCGCGATGACATTTCTCATCCCCCTCGAGCTCGCGGGCCCGGATGTGCGGCCCGGCTTCGAAGCCGCAGCCAAAGGGGCTCGGTCAAGCGGGACTCCCTTCATCAGCTTCTTCACGCCGCAAGAAGTGTTGAGACTTGCACGCGACTCGGGTTTTAGAAGGGCGCGGCATGTGTCGGCGGCTGAGCTGACAGAACTCTACTTTGCGAAGAGGACTGACGGCTTCCGACCGCCTGACAACGGAGAAGAACTCTTGGTCGCGTATACCTGACTCACCGGCCGGCTGGCCTTTAATTCCATTCGGGTCGCGCGATCCTTAAGTCCTACGTGCCAGGCACTCAAAATCACAGGGAAGGCAAAGCTTGAAACTTAGTTGTCCCATCGCAACGTAGTCGTTTTAGTCCTCGCGGCATGCACGTGACCTAGGAAAGGGATGCCGGCAGACAGCGAAGCTCACCGAGAGTTGCTATTAAGCTGCGCTTTGCCTAAAATTAGCTCAATGTTGGAAGCCTGATTGATACTTAAGGGGGGCGGCTCTTCCTATGAACGTGTTCGAGAGCTATCGGCGACCAGGCTTGTCAGATTGTACCATTGCTGCAAGGACCAATTTCCGGAAGGAGAGCTGCATATGCAAAGAGTTACTATACTTGCGTTTATTTCCGTTTTGTGGATTTCAGTAAGCCCTCTCCACTCACAGGTAATCAAGGCGACGACTGAAGACGGCCGTCAGGTGTTACTCAAGAATGACGGCACATGGAAGTTCGCACGCGATACCACAGAAGTTGCCGACACATCAGACAGCGTTTTCACGAAGAGTGCGTTCGCAACAGACGTGTTGAAGCTTAAGGATGGCCATTTCGAACTATGGTACGATCCGTCTAAGTGGATACTGCAGAAGACGCAGGACCCCGACAAGACGCAGATGGAAGAAAAGAACGGCGACGTCTACGCGATAATCATTGCTGAGAGGTTCGAGATGACTTTCGATAATCTCAAGCAGATGGCCTTGAACAATGCTCTCAAAGCCGCCCCTGATGCACAAATCATTTACCAGCAATATAGAAAGGTCAACGGCCGTCGACTCCTCTGCATGAAGATCACCGGTACCATAAACAGCATCAAGTTCGTGTACTACAGTTATTACTATGCCGGTCCCGCCGGTATCCTGCAACTTATTACGTTCACCTCCGCCAACCTTCTCCCCCAGTATGAATCCGACATGACGGATTTTCTCAACGGAATAGTTGTTCACGAATAGTTGAATGCGCCGGAACGGTGCCGTGAGCTTTGCGAAGGTAGGCGGTGGTCAATCTGAATATATAAGTCTCCGCGGGCATGAACCCATCGTGTAGGGCGGCCCAGCATTCAATCACCATGGGACGACTGCGTATCACAGCATTCACAGAAAATGTCCGGTCATCCTTTCTCCATCCGTGACCTTCTGGATATTGCGATTCCTGTTGAGTCAGAAGGGGGAAATTGAGCCTGTCCGCCGGGAGTATCTCTTCCGGGTTGTATTATTATGCAGCTTCACGACAGACTCCTCCTTTGCTCCTTCTCCCTCTTCCAATATAATGCGCAAACCTTGACCAACTTTCAGCAAAACTGCCGAGCTCACTTTCGTCGCGATCACATTTCGCGGGAATCCGCTCCTTCGCAATCCCACCCGCGCCCAAACCACGCGATGCTTCATCACACATTGTGGCAACAGTTCTCGCCGATTGGTTAAATTCCGTAGCGTTTAACTAATTGGGAAAGAACTTTATGAAAATCTTGTCTCATGGTTATCTTTTGGTGTTTTACCTTCTTGCTGTCTCCGTGTCGATCCATGCCGCGGTCCCGTCACACCAGGAAGGGCATCCCGCCGTCGACAACCATGGTCCGACATCGATACCGATCGGCCTCGATCCCTACGGCCATATCATAATCGACGCCAGGGTCGACGGCGTGCAAGGGCGCTTTATACTCGATACCGGTGCCGGCATAAATGTCTTCACGAAAGCGTTTGCGGATAAACTTGGGAGCATCCGGAAAGAGGACGGTTATTTTACCGGATTCAGGGCGACCGGCGAGGCGCTCAAAGTGCGACTCTATCAGGTGAACGAAATTCGAATCGGCAATATGAAGACTGTAGATCCGGTCGTGACCGTTCTCGACGCGGATTTAGGACATACCGACGGGCTGATTTCCCTCACCTGCTTCCGCCGCCGTGCGTTCACGATAGATTTTGCCGCGAAGAAGCTCTGGCTGGAGACGAAATCCAGCCTGGCTTCACGGGTGCGGGAAGGGAGAACCGTGCCGATCCAGCTCGACGACCAAAGGGGAATTTCACTCGACATGTTCACGAGTGTCAGGGTCGACAACAGGCTTACGCTCGAAGTGTCACTCGACAGCGGGGCAGGATTCGATGTGTACAGGTTCAACAGCGGCTTCATGAAGGATATCGGGATCGACACTGCCATGGCCACGAAGGTCTTCAAGACGAGCACATTCAACAACAGTCTGACAAACGTCTTCTATGTGGATACCGTCAATGATATCTCGCTGTCGGCGGCGCCGTCTGTGCGTGCCCTTGATGTAAAGACTTCCTTTCTTCCGGGGCTGATTTACGACGGCATTACCTGCATCAACTGGCTCGGGAAACAAATCACAGTCGATATACCTGATCGGAAAATGATCGTGAACTGAGCGTACTGGAAGGAGAGAGGAGGATGGAACGGGGAACCCGAGAGAGTAAGAACCGGGCCCCGATCGCCTGGCCTATTTCACGTGCGTGCTTAGCTTTGCCTCTGCTTCGAGTAAAAGCAGCCCGCTCAGCTCGACCGACAGGTTCACGCTCCCGGAAGGCGGTGAATTCCAGTTGTCGTTGAACAAGCCCATGCCCTGAATCTGTCCCCTCTCCCATAAGGTTACTGCGTTGTCGTAGAGAAAGCTCTCGAATTTGATTCGCAAGGAGTCGTCCAGGTCAGGCTCGATTGTGAGCTCCACGAGGTACTGAACGTATATCCCGTTGAACAATCCTCCGTCGCCCGTTCCCTCGCTTCGGAGAACTCCGCCGGAGGCGAAGACGCTGTCAGCCGCCTTTGCAGTCGTCACGGCTTCGTTCAGGTTCGAAGGATTTCTGGTGATCCTGTAAAGTTCGAGGCATGCATCGAGGTATGTTCCATAGTTGTACGAGTATTGCGCTCTGCTAACTCTCCCCTTTGTGTCGATTCCGTCCCACACGACGCCGGTCGCGGTGTCGACGAGTGTAGACTTCAGCCAGAAGTGCATCTTCTCCGCCCACTCGAGGTCGGTGCTGTCGCCAGTCTCATCGTAGAGGCGGCACGCGAGAATGCATGCAGGCGCGTTCGCAGGTGTGTTTTTGTATGTGTGTGGATTTCTCTGCCAGTATACTCCGCCCCCCAGGTTTGCGTCCCATCCTTCTTTTATCGTGTCCCAGAGGCTCTCCGCAACAGTCTTGTATCTTTTATCACCCGTGCAGCGGTACGCCCTCAGAAGGGCAAGCGCCATCCAGGCCATGTCGTCGTCGTAGTTGTTGGTGAACCCGTCATTTTGCGTTGAGACACCCTGGAAAAGGGAAGATATCCTCGCGACGTAATCTGGGTTATCGGTCCGGTCGAAACCGTCGACCAATACATCCAATGCGTGCGCCTGCCACCAGTAATTGAGATCACCAGACCTGGAAGAGCTGGAGTAAAAAATCTTCGCCTGCGGATTCCAGAAATCCCGCTGAAGCGTGGCTTGGGCGGAGTCGGCGCGGAAGAACCAGATTGATTTCGAAGGACTCTTCGTGTGGGCCAAGCCGTCATGCCCATAGGCTGCGGCTGAACAAAGCAAAAGAATTGCGAGTACAACTCTACCAGGACGTATTGGGAAACTCACGCTATTGATACTCCCCCTCATCTGCGATATCAATCCTTTTCAGTCGGGTTAGAACGGATTTCATCCCGGCGCGCAACTACAACCGGGTCTAAGCGATAAGTTACGAAGACTTCGGCTGAAGTACATTCATGATGATGGAACTATTCTTGAGAGGCAGCATCGCGGATTCTTTATCATTCCGTGATGAGAACAATCCTATGGGATTGGTTACCTTATCTCATGATACAGGTGGATTCTCTTAAACCTTCCAGATTCTTAGACAAATCTTCAGTAACTTTGAGCCAAACCGTCACATACGGCGTCAGAGGCTTTCCGACGGCAACAGGGTTCGATGTTCATCCGATAAGATAGGAGAGGGAATATGTACAAACTTTCTACCGTCGTACTTTTAATTCTTTTTGCCGCGCTTACGGCCTGTGCATATCCGGGTCCTCAGGCCGCAAAACCAGATTCAGCGCATGCGGATACGGTCGGTGTCTGGATCCCAACCATGGTGACTGCGCTCAACCTTAGCCAGATAGCATTCAGCAACTGGACTCAGGGGGGATCTAACGCGCTCGCGTGGACGGTGACCGCAAATGTCGGCTACAACTATAAGGGCAAGACGTGGGGGCTGGTCAATCACCTTCGCGCCTCATACGGGAGAAGCAAACTCGGGAGTCAGGGGGCGATCACTACGGACAACGACCTCCTTCTCGAGGACGTTTTGACATACAACGTTGGCTGGGCCACAAATCCATTCTTCAGCAATACCGTGATTACGACGATAGCGGAAGGTTACTCTTACGCTTCCACTGTCCCCGTGCCGATCGCGAACTTTTTCGATCCTGGCTACGTGACGCAGAGCCTGGGGTTCAATTACGACAAGTTGTCTAATCTTACCACGAGGCTTGGACTTGCGGCACAGGAAGTATTTACAAACAGGTATCGTCAGTACACTGACAACCCGTCAACAACCGACAAAGTCGAGGCGTTCAAGTTAGAGACAGGTCTTGAATCGGTGACACAGGCCAAACTTCAGGTGGCAGACAACATGCTTCTCACAACGGGCCTGCGTCTTTTTACTAGGTTCAACGATTTGAAAGTGTGGGATGTAAGGTGGGATAACCTGATCGCCGCCAAGGTCAACTCATTTATAAACGTAAACTTCACCTATCAGCTGGTTTACCAGAAGGACCAGTCGCTGAGGACACAGATGAAGGAAGGCCTTCAGATGGGGTTAACTTACACGGTGTTTTAGACCTGATGAGTTCAGGGACTCTAAAGTAGTCTAGATTCTAAAAGCACATAACAGGAGGAAAGCATGAAGATTCTCGATGAATTCAAAGAATTTGCCGTTCAGGGAAACGTTGTGGACATGGCGATAGGCATCGTCATCGGTGCATCATTCGGCACGGTGGTCAAATCGCTTGTGGCAGATGTAATCATGCCTCCATTCGGACGTCTCCTCGGCGGCGTGGATTTCAGTAATCTCTTCATCAACATGTCCAGCGGTTCGTATCCATCTCTAGCGGCCGCGAAAGCCGCGGGCGCGGCGACGATCAACTACGGACTCTTTCTCAACAGCATCGTATCCTTCCTGATTGTTGCCTGGGCATTGTTTATGATCGTGAAGCTCATGAACAGGCTGAAGCGTCAGAAGCCAGCCGTTGCGCCGAACACCAAGACTTGTCCCCAGTGCCAGTCCTCGGTCAATCTGAAGGCGGTCAGATGCCCCTACTGTACTTCGCAGATATGACGCTTCCTTCCCGGACGATTGCAGGTCCGCACTGTTAGGTGTGGAGGGGGGAGTGCTGCTACCGCCCGCCCACACTATTCGTGGCAGCAATACTTTTTTTTTCTGTCCGGTACCGTCCCTCTTTCATTGGACAGATGGCTTCGGTTACAGCTACTTTTTGTCCATATGAACCTTCGATCGTGATGGCGGCCTATCGCTTCCTTCCCCTATGGGGCGTCGCATGTGTTCACGGAAGCGCGCCGTGTGTTTAGAGCGTAAGATTCGGTAGCTTCACTGACGACATGTGTCCAATTTTTCCTGAGTACAGTCGCGGCACAATCCTTTGGCTAGAGATATTGGACTAAAATGCTTGGTAAGGGGAATTTAATACAGAGCAGAGGTGTTATAATATCCGTTGGAGAGCTTGCGGGAGGCCCACCTGAACGCCGCAGGTCGAAGGTATGTACTACCCTTGTTCCATGATAAAATGAACGAGGGAAGAAAGTACCCTGAGCCCGCAGTTACGCACCAGGAACCGGGAACTCCATACGAAGAACAAACAACCAGGTACCACGGACCACTAATTAAGAACTAAGAACGAAGAACTGAAGACACATGAAGATTTCAATTATCGGAACAGGCTACGTCGGACTTGTCACAGGAACATGCTTCGCGGAGACAGGGAACGATGTTATATGCATGGATGTGGACAAAGCGAAGATCGCGCAGCTGAAGAAGGGGGAGTCGCCGATATATGAGCCGGGACTTGACGCCCTCCTGGAAAAGAACCTGAAGGCGGGGAGACTAACGGTCACGACGTCGCTGAAGGACGCGG
>JAKAMG010000031.1 GCA_021812985.1 Bacteroidota bacterium | reverse complement strand
ACAAATGCGATCTGTGCGGCTGCTGTGTCGGGGTGTGCCCTGAGAATTGCATTGATCTGACGGAGAGCCGCATTTCGATAGTGAATGAAATCTGCACCGACTGCAGAAAGTGCGAATGGGCCTGCCCCTTCGAGGTGTTTGAATTCCAGAATGATAGGGCCAGTGTGAAAGAGACTGCATGAGAGATACATACGATATAATAGTTGTTGGAGGCGGGCCCGCCGGAACGACGGCGGCGAGATACGCGGCAATGGGCGGAGCAAAAGTTCTCGTACTGGAAAAGGACAGGGAAATCGGCGTCCCGGTAAGATGCGGAGAAGCAGTGGACGACGAGGGTCTTTCCCCTTTCCTGAAGCCGGACAAAAAATTCATCGCGGCGGAAATCAGAAACTTCAAGCTCGTCGCGCCGAACGGCATGGTGGTCAAACCTAACATAGGCGGACTCGGATACGTCCTCGACCGAAAGGTCTTTGATTACGAACTCGCGCGCATCGCGGCGGACCAGGGTGCTGAGGTCGTTACGAAGGCCTACGTGGATGGAGTTGAGAAGACAGATGGCAGCGTCACGGGCGTTCACGTCCAATACCACGGCGAGCGTCTGCTCCTTAAAAGCAAGCTTGTGATTGGTGCCGATGGCGTGGAGTCCAGGGTCGGGAGATGGTCCGGCATCGACACCACAGTCTCGATGCATGACATGGAATCTGCGGCTCAGGTAACTGCGGCCAACATAGATGTAGAACAGGACACCTGCTATTTCTATTTCGGGGAGAAGTATGCACCGGGCGGATACCTCTGGGTATTCCCGAAGGGGAACAGGACTGCGAACATAGGACTCGCGGTCGCCGCCGACATGAGCAAACGCAAGCACGCGCTGAAATTTTTAGACGAGTTCATGCAGGAAAACTTCCCTAAAGCTTCCGTCCTCACGAAACTTGCCGGCGGTGTCCCGTGCGCTGAGACGCTCGATAAGATGACAATGCCAGGTCTGATGCTCGTCGGGGATGCCGCACATCAGGTGAACCCCGTCTCTGGAGGGGGAATCATCAGCGGCATGATAGGCGGCAAGATAGCCGGTACCGTGGCGGCAGACATAGTGAAACGGAACGACATGAGTCTACTCGGCAAGTACGAGAAGGAATGGGATGATTCACTCGGGACTCGTCATCATCGTTACTACAAGATCAAAAAGGTGATTTACAAGTTTAAGGACTCGGATCTCAACTCAATAGCCACAGAGATATCCAGGATGCCGGAAAGCCAACAGACACTCGGCGCGCTTTTCAAGCAGGCCGTCATAAAACACCCGACGCTCATACTCGATGTGATGAAGCTTTTCTTTTCCTGAAAACCACTTCCGATTATGAAGATCAACATCATCGTCAGTGCCGATGACAGGATCAGACAGAAGATAAAGTACGGGTTCACGCTTCTCTTCCACCCTTTCAGAGTGGAGGTCGAATTTTCGAGAACCATATCGCCCGACTCCCCGAACATCTTCTATGGCAGGCAGTTTCCGAACGATTCGAAAAAGGTCCTTTGGATAAGGGCATCCGATGGCTTTAAGGAATGCGTTCGCCAGTCAAAACTTCCCGACACATCAGATGTTGGCTGGCTCGAGTTTGGTGGGAAGAGGCTTCCGAAGCTTTTCGGCTCTCCGAATCCGCTGAACCCGGCCATCGATTTCGATATGCCTGCCGCAGCCTTCATCCTCGCTTCGGACTTCCAGGACCTCATAAGCCTTGAGAGAGATGAATTCGACAGACTCCGCGCCATGGACTCGCTCCAGTACAAATTAGGTGTCCTCGGCTTTCCTGTCGTCAACTATTACTCGCGCTATCTTAAGGAAAAGATTGAGGAGTATTTCGGAATACAAATCGAGCCGAAACGCTATGGGAATTCCGACTGTGCAATTGCGCTGACACATGATGTAGATTTCACGACATTCCTGAATTTCAGGATGATCAGGAGAGAGATGTTTGGCATCGCGATACTCAACCGTCACCGGCTGATACCGACTGACAGGGCCGCGAAACTTCTTTTCCCCGTCTACGCCCTTTTCGGCCGTGATTATCCGAGGATTGGGTTGAGCTTCCTCAGGGACGCCGAAAGGCGCGAGGGAGTGCGTTCCACGTTCTTCTTCAAAGGAGGGGCGACCGGCAAACAGGATATACCGTATAGTCTCACCTCTCCCTGGCTGAAGGACTTCTTCAGATCTCTAAACGACGCAGGTTTCGAAATCGGCATACATCCCAGCATGAACACTTACGTGGACGGGAACGCCTTCATACGTGAGAGAAAGATGCTGCGGGACGCTATCGGCCATGAGATCAATTCCGTGAGACAGCATTACCTCAGATTCACGGCCGGCAAGACCCTGGATGTTTGGGAGAAGGCCGGGATGAAGTACGATTCCACACTCGGTTTTTCGAGAGAAGTCGGATTCAGAAACAGCCTCGCTTTCCCCTACCCGCTTTTCAACTTTGCCGAAGACCGGATCTCCTCGGTGACGGAGCTCCCGCTTATTATTATGGATGGCACGCTTTCGGAGAACAAGACAATAACGAACGACCAGGCACTGAGGCGGATGAAAAGTCTCATCGCCGAGACGAAGCTCGCTGGCGGTGCGGCAGCAATACTGTTCCACAATTCAATCGCCGATCCCATAGACTTCCCCGGCTACACGGGAATCTACTCGGAAGTCCTTAGGGAAGTAAAGAAGGGCGCATTCACTGCCGGGACACTCGCGGGGGTCATCGAACAGTTCAGTTGAATCCTTACATCATTCTTGTAGTACAGATTCTTTTTTCAAGCGGGACCTACATCATAGCCAACGCTGCTACTCAAACCATTCCCGCGGCCAACCTAACATTCCTGAGGACGCTGATCTCAGGTGCAATCTACCTCGCATATCTGCTTTACTCGAAACTTCCTTTCAAATACCGTGGGAAGGACCTGACGCTTCTCCTCGTACTTGGTCTTCTTTCCGTCCCAATCAACCAGTATGCCTTTCTCTACGGCGTGAAGTTCACGACCGCCACAGAGGCGGCAATGCTGTATTCGACCACCCCCGTCCTCGTCTTGCTTCTGTCAGGCTTTTATCTGAAGGAAAGAATCACGCTCGTAAAGCTTGCGGGAACAGTGATGGCCTTCGCCGGCGTCACGATAATCATACTCGACAAGGGTTTCAAGTTTGGTGTCACGCATTTGAAGGGAGACCTGTTCGTCTTCCTCGCGGTCATAGCATGGACGCTCTATACGACGCTTGGAAGGAAACTAGTCCTGAAACACGGGGCCATAAACAGCACTATTTACACCGCGCTCGCAGGCTCTCTCATGTTCCTGCCGATAGGGCTGTGGTCCTCATTTGGATACGGATACTCAGCGCTGTCCGAGGCGCAATGGATGGAGATTCTATATCTTTCGCTCATCACTTCGATCGTAGGATACGTCTTGTGGTACTATGCATTGGGAAAGGTCGAAGCGGCGAGGGTCGCGGTATTCACCAACGGACAGCCCGTCATGACGGCGGTAATGGCTTATGTCTTCCTCGGACAGAGCATCAGCCTCATGTTCACGCTTGGGGCGCTCGTGACAATTTGCGGAGTAGTCATAACCCAGATGGAATTACATCCCAGGTATCCTTAAAATGGATGGCGGCACGGACACGATGAGTCCACGCCGCCGTTTCAGGTGTGTTTACTTTCCGGCGAGCTGGCTGTAGAACTTTGGCGAATCGAATTGCCGACCGTCAAAGAAATAATGAGTCGGGTCCACAAAGACGCCGTCCTTCTCGACCCCGTAGTGAAGATGCGGCCCGGTTGACATGCCCGTATCACCGCTGAGAGCGATGACCTGACCACGCTTCACTTTCTCACCTTCCCTCACCAGGTACTTGCTCAGATGAGCGTACAGGGTGGTGTAACCGAATCCATGGTCGATTTCAACAAGTTTGCCGTAACCACCCCGACGGCCAACGTAAGTCACAACCCCGTCGCCGGTGGCATGGACCTGACTACCGAAGGGCGCGTCCAAATCAATTCCCTCGTGCATGATTCTAACGTGCAGTATTGGATGGAACCTCATTCCGAATCCGTCTATGATCCCTCCTCCCTGGATTGGATCAATAGCCGGAATATGTCCAAAGAGCCTCTGATTTGACTTATACTTCTTCATTATATCAGCGTAGCTCCCTTCCTGAAGCTTCGCTTCCCTTTCCAGCGCGTCAAGTGATTTCGACGCATCTGATATGAGAGTGTTTGCAGAGGATGAAACTCCGTAGTCCGGATTTTCTGCCACACCACCGATGGAGGCCTTTCGCTGGTCTGGTGGAATAAAGGGGAGGTCGACGGAAGTTCTCAGAAGATCATCGCTGTTCCCGAGCCGGTTCATATAAGCCTGCATATCGTTCAGCTTTCCGTTCAACGAAGCAAGCCGCGACTTCAACGTCGAATTCTCGCGGGACATGCTAGCAGTCCTCAGGTTCTCCAACCGAAACGGATCAAATCCGAAACGCGAGCCGACGAGTGTAAGTACCGCCGACAGAATCACGGGAATGATCACGAAAGAGGCTATCGGCCTCCAACCCAGTTTTCTGTATCTAAGATCTGATCCCGAGAAATAAAAAAATTTGAGCACCGTTCTCTATCTTTCGTAAACGATTTTGTCACCGACGTCGACGCCATTCGCGGCACAGAACCCGCCGTTCACTTCCACGACGTATTTCGCCGGCTTACCGGAAGTGATTGTGGTTTCCGTAAGAGGCTGCGCATCAGGATATATGCTCACGATTTTTCCCGACTTGTCCGCAAAAACCATGTCAAGGGGGATAAACGTGTTCTTCATCCAAAACGCCTGTACTTCCTCTTTGCCAAATATAAAGAGCATCCCATCATTCTCAGGCATATAGTGCCTGTACATTAAGCCCTGAGTCCTTTCGGCATCATTGTCGGCAATTTCAATTTGTATCATTCTTATCGCGGCGTTCGTTGATTCCTTCAAAAAGACCAACTGCCCGTCGTCGCGAAAAGCGGGCCCGCCCTGAGTCTGACTCGCTCGCTGTGGAGAGTAGCCAACCGCGATAAGCGGAATCGCCGCGACCGCCATCATTACCGATATTATTTTCCTGCCCGACTTCATTAGCCAATAGCAGTCCGATAATGAGGCGATTTCACCATTACATAAATTCCTGTCGATAATACTCACATTATAAGGCCCGGATTCTGCCGTCCGATCCGGGAGACCTGGCCCAATTCCCGATAGGGCCGGCCGGAATAGCTTGGTCGATTAAGATAAGAAGCCAAAATCAAAATAGCGAGAAATTTTAATTACTGATCGCGGGAGAGACCCTATCGGCAGAACACGGGCACAAGCCGGCAGATGCGAAGTAAGGCGTATCGCCGCCAAGGACCGGATGTTAATTCGATGTTACCCGCCGAGCTGTCGGCGAAGGCAGTCGACTATTTCCCGCAGGACTCTCTGCCGCCTCGTGGCAGCACAGCAAAATGTCACGGCCTCATCTACGCGCGGACCGGAGATTTCGAGGAATTCTTCCCTGACAGCTTCACTAATAGCCTGCCTCTCTTTCCACCCGTTGCACGAGACGAATTCCATCCCGGATTGCTTGACAAGCCTTCCTTCGACCTCATTCCATCCCAAGTCTGCCTCCAGCTTCGTAGTTTCAACGAGTCTCCCCCCTTCGTGAAATGGGAGACTCAATTATTATTGGTTTAGTTGGAACTATACGAGTTGGTCTTGAATCCGGCAACTCTACTATCCCTTGAACGATCGTGCTTCGCCTCCGTGCTGGAAGCACGTGGCGCATCTACTTTACAGTCCCCACCGTGTCAAAATGCCAAGTCCGCCCGGAATCGCATGAACTCCGGGCGAACTCAGTTACTGTCATTCTTCCGCGGGCTTATCAGCGGCTACCTTGACCGCAGCGTGGCGCTTCGGTTTGGAGGCCCGCCGTTTTCTCTCTCTTATTATGACCGGCTGCTTTCTGAGGAACCTACCGTCGATATCCGCCTCACCCGGCCGTGATTCGCCGGTGATCTCGTCGTATTCGAATACCTCATACTTGTAGTTCCGGATCACGATCTTCTCATCGTCGTGGTACAGGACATACTGGGGAAGGATAGGTATCTTTCCCCCGCCACCGGGAGCGTCGATGACAAAGTAAGGAACGGCGAGACCGCTTGTGTGGCCCCGGAGCTTATCCATGATTTCCAGGCCGGTCTTGATCGGCGTGCGGAAATGGTTCGTGCTTTTAACCATGTCTGCCTGATAAATATAGTAGGGCCGTACCCTCATCATGAGGAGCTTTCTGTTCAGCTCCTTCACTACCTCAGGATCGTCGTTCACCCCTTTCATGAGTACCATCTGGTTGCCAAGCGGGAACCCGGCATCCGCAAGGAGATCGCAAGCCTGCTTGGCCTCCGGAGTTACTTCCCATGGATGATTGAAGTGCACGTTCACGTAGAGCGGCTGGTATTTCTTCATCATATCCACGAGCTGTGGAGTAATCCTCTGAGGAAGGACGCAGGGCATCTTCGTGTGAACCCGGATAATCTCCACATGCGGGATCTCGCGGAGGCCTTTCAGCACTTTCTCCAACATGACGTCAGTCAACATGAGCGGGTCGCCCCCCGACACTATCACGTCACGCACCTCAGGATGAGCCTTGATGTAATCGAGCCCATCCTGGATGTACTTCATGCTTATCTTGCTTGAATCGCTGACTTTCCTCTTCCTCGTGCAGAACCTGCAGTACATTGAACATTGGCTGGTTACAAGAAACAGGACTCTATCCGGATATCGGTGTGTAATGCTTGGAACCGGGCTATCATGATCCTCATTCAAGGGATCCATTGGGAGGTTATCTTCTTCCAGCTCCTTTGCGTCAGGCATGCACTGAAGCCAAATGGGATCTCCCGGATGGCGAATAAGGCTTAAATAGTACGGGTTGATTCTGATGTGGAAAAGGCCATTCAGCCTTTCGGCAGTTTCTCTGTCAAAGTTGAAGCGCTTGACGAGGTCATCAGCACTGTCTATACTCTGCCTCAGCATCTGCTGCCACAGTTCCATATACTAGTCCTCCGATATTTGTTTAACATACACTACGAGGTCATCGCCGGGCCGGTAGTAGTCCTTTATCCGGCAACCTTCGCTATATCCCCGCCTCAAATAGAAACTCCTTGTAGAGCCGTATTTCTCTTGCGAACTTGTGTAAACCGTTATCAGCCTTCCGCGATGACCGGCTATGTCTCTCTCGGCAAAAGTCAAAAGCTCAGTACCGATCTTCTTGCCCTGCTCTTCAGGCGAGACCGCGATCCAGTAAATATCATATGTACCGACAGTGAGCGGAGTGGGGCCATAACAGACATAGCCGACGACTCTGTCTGTCTCGGCAGTGTATGTCCAATATCCGCTTTCGGCAGACTTATCGAAGTAGGAATTGAGAAGCTCGTCGGCAATCTCAACTTCCGGTTCTGTGAAGTAGTCTGTTCTCTTCAGGATGTCAAGAATCGGGGCGTGATCTGCCCTGACCGTAGGTCTAATACGTACCAACGCTCCTCTTGAAGGCTGATTCAACAATATTATTTATCAGCTGGGCGTAAGTCCAGCCGAACGCCTTCGCGCTTCGGGCAAATCCCGATTCGCCGGGAGAAAGATCAGGATTCGGATTTACCTCGAGTACGTACACCCGCCCCGCCTTGTCGACCCGCATATCCACCCTCGCGTAGTCGCGGCACCCCATTACCTGGTAAGCTCTGATGGCGGTGTTCTGTATCTTCTGCTGCAACCTTTGGTTTATCTTTGCCGGACAAATCGGAACAGTTGATTTGTACTCAACTGAATCAGGCATCCATTTGGCCTCGTAGGAAACGATGTGGTGGTAACCATCCGGCATAGTGCTGAAATCTATCTCCGACACCGGAAGCGCCACCAGTTCCTCGTTGCCGACTATCGCCACGTTGAATTCCCTTCCGTCGACATATTGTTCGACGAGTATCGGCTGTTTAAACTTCTTAAGCATATCAGCGAGAAGGGTCTGGAGATGTTCCCTATCATAAACTACCGAAGCATTGGAAATTCCTGCGCTCGCGTCCTCATGAATCGGCTTGGCAATGACCGGAAAAGTCAGCTTCTTTCTGGAGACCTCGTCCGGACTTGTAAAGACGCGGAAGGCCGGGACGTTCAGTTTGTGGAACGTCAATATCTCCTTGGCCCTCACCTTATCAAGGCAACTCCCGAGGGTGAGCGGACCGCTCCCCGTATAAGGAATCCTGAGGAGGTCATACAATCCAGCGACGTTCATCTCCTGAAAAGAATCCCCTTCTATTGATTCACAGAAATTAAAAACGAGGTCGGGTTTCTCTTCGCGGAGTTTCTCTATGAGGTTTTCGATTGTGGGGCTGGTCATGACCGTCTGGACGTTATACCCGGCGTCAGAGAGAGCTTCGGCGATTGCATCCACCTGTTCGACCACGCTTGTCATCGAGGTGTCCTGAGACTCAGGCTTCGTGTTTCCGTCAGATCTGCCGCTGAACGCCTTCTCCAACTCGGAGGTTATATCGAGCGCCGCCTCGTCGTAGACGATGGTGATTTTTTTCTTCCTTGGCATGACCAGCCTCTATAAGTTAAACAAATACCGTCAGTTACGAGCTACACTAATCCAAGCCGTTTGATCGCGGCGTTCAGGACGGAATTGATCATAAGGTCATAATCCATTCCGACCGCCCGCGAGGCCATCGGATAACATGAGTGCTCTTCCGGATCAGGGAGAATCCCTGGGAGGGGATTGATTTCAAGGACGTTGGGCGTCCCAGCAGCATCGAGCCTCACATCAATCCTGCTCCAATCACGGCAGTTGAGCACTTCAAAAGTTCTCCGGCAAATCTCTTCAATCTTCCCACCCATGCTTTCATCTATATCGGCGGGACATTTGAAGACTTCAATCGGCGAGTCCTTCGTATCCCAGAGCCATTTGGCTTCATAGGAGTAAACAGGCAGTGCCTCTGATGGCAATGAACTGAAGTTGAGTTCCACCGGTGGCAGAACTTTCAGTTCGCTCCCATTACCAAGCAGTGCGACGGTAAACTCTCTTCCGGGAAGGTATTCCTCGACGAGGGCCGGCTGTTCGTAATTATCAAGTATTCGTTCAACTTCAGACTTGAGGGCCTGAGGGGAGGTCACATACGATGAGTTGTATATGCCCTTGCTCGAGCCTTCGTGCAGCGGCTTAACAAAGAGTGGGTAACGCAGAGAAGCAGCTGCCGCTTCTTCAGATGAACGCGCGACAACAAACCTTGTCGTCGGGATGCCGTGGTAGGCAAGTATCTCCTTTGTCCTCGCCTTGTCGAGACAAGTTGCGAGTGTAAGGGGATCCGAACCGGTGTACGGTATCCCAAGGAATTCCAGCATGGCGGGAACCTGAGCCTCCCTGCTCACCCCATTCATCCCCTCGGCAATGTTGAAGACGATATCGAACTCGCCCAGCCTCAGCTTCTCGTAGGCAAACTCGTCAGCTTCGACGAGAGTAACCTCGTGGTAGAGGGACAATGCCCGCGCGACCGCGTTGATCGTCTCTGGCGTATCCCATTCGGCGTACAAGTCCGCTGCCTTCTCTGGTGCGTTTACTGTCTTAAGGGGAGATGTGTGGGAAGGAGATTCGGTGTTGTCGAAGAAGATGCTCTCTCTTTTCTGGTTAAAGACAAGAGCAACATTCATACATGTTCCTGCGTCATGTCCGACTTCAAGTATGTTGGCGAAGCGCCCATCATTTGCGTTTAATATAATGGTTTCTTTCTAAATGTCAAGCAAAGTGGTACAGTTGCAGACAAGATGGAGGGAGAGTTGCACGCGCTCAGTTCTCGTTCACGCACTGCGATCACCTGTACGAGATACTCTGCCTGAGATCATTGCCGCCGATGGCTGAGCGAACAGCCACTCGCAATGAATTCCTGACGCTGGGATGACGTGGAGAGACTGATGGAACAAGCACAAGGAAAGCGGACGCCCCCGTTGGATGGGCGCGGCCGAAATGCCCCGGTTCAGAAATTGAGAGAGAGAGTCGCTCCGAGAGAATGGTTTACCACACCAAGCTGGACAATAGCTCCGTGCTTGTTGAAGGGAAGGTTCTCGACGATCTTGGTACTGCCTATACCTATGATAGCACCGACGAATACATCGCTCGGCCAGTGTGCGCTTTCCATTATCCTCGAGATTCCCACTATCGTAGCGGTTCCGTACGCGGCATAGGAGACCCACTTCTCATTGTAGCTGTCGGCAATCGAAGCCGCGGCTGCGAAGATCGTAGCCGTATGACCTGACGGAAACGCGTCATAGCTGGCTATACTCTTGCTTCCGTTATCCCTGTGCTCAAAATAGGACAGAGGGCCATTCCATCTCCCCCCCTCTTTTGTCCTCATGCTTG
Organism: Bacteroidota bacterium; assembly: GCA_021812985.1. Classification (GTDB taxonomy): domain Bacteria; phylum Bacteroidota; class Ignavibacteria; order Kryptoniales; family JAKASW01; genus JAKASW01. The sequence goes on along the minus strand of JAKAMG010000031.1, from coordinate 24,162 downwards.
GTCTTTCGCGGCCGAAAGTGTTCTTCAATATCTGAGTCGCGATTCCGCTGAACAGAAACGTCTCCATCCCCAAATTGGCGGTTTGGAGCGACCTTTCATCACCTGTGACAAAATGATATAGATAGAAACCACTGAAGAGCCCAATGGAAAAAGTACCCAGCCCCATCGTGCTGATAACCGGACTCACCGTTGAGAGCACCGAGCTTCGCATCCTGATCCCCCTGAGGGTCTCGTAGACTTCATCGTCTGACTTAAATAACCCGTAGGTGATTGCGAGGCCCCCGCCGATCATCTCAGCCGGGGTCAGGAGAGGTTTCCTTGTGGGGAGGATAACGACCGGCCTTGTTGTCTTGACTGCCGCATTCACCTTCGCTGGCGCCGCCAGTGAAACAACCTTTGAAGCCGTGGTATCATTCTTGGAGATCGTCCCGGCCACCACGGCAGTTCGGCTACTCGGAAAAATCATCAGCCAGAAGGAGAGGAGAAGTGTCAAGCGGTTTTCATCGGTTTATGGCATCTCTGTTTAGTTATTGGTACTGATTGCAGTCAACTTTTCAACAAGGTCTGGCACACTTAAGTTCCGTAGGGAGATACTCTCCCGTGAACCGATCGAGGCCCTTCTGACTTTACACCTAAAAGCATCAAGGGACCTGCCCGGTTTTAGTCGTATTTATCTCGACTCTGGCCCTGGGGAGGGCGTCAGGGTATTGCCGTTGAAGATAATATATTAGTTTTTCCCTTACCTCGCACCTTAAATCCCACGCTTGACCTGAATCCCTGGCGCTCATCAACGCCCTCAGTTCCACCGTCCGCTCCGTCGCGTTCGTCACCTGCAAACCCCACACCTTCCCGTCCCAAAGCGCGGAAGCTTTGAGTATAGAATGCAATTCGCCTCTGATTTCACCCACCGGCACAGAATAATCGGTGTAAATAAAAACAGTGCCAAGCAGGTCCGCAGATTCACGGGTCCAATTCTGGAACGGCTTCTCAATAAAATACGAAAGTGGTACGACAAGCCGGCGTAAGTCCCATATCTTAACGACGACGTAAGTGGTGCCGATTTGCTCCACCCTCCCCCATTCACCGTCGATTATCACTACGTCATCAAGCCTTATCGGTTCGGTGAGTGCCATCTGAATCCCGGCGATTAGGTTAGACAGTGCCGGCCGGGCGGCCATTCCAATGACGAGTCCTGCAATCCCGGCCGACGCGAAAAGACCAGTCCCTATGCTTCTCATTTCGGGAAAAGTCATGAGCATTATCGCGGCTGTGATCGTCACGATTACTACTATGAATATCCTTCGAAGGACATGCACTTGTGTCCGCACCCGCCTCGCCGTCAGATTATCTTTGACATTGATATCGTACTTCGAAGCGATAACGTCTGACAGCACCTGGGTAAGAGCGATGGACAGCCAAGCGATGCTCGCAATGATGAGCAGACCAAGGAAGTGACTTGCCGCTCCGTGCAAATAATCCGGGAGGCGCAGGAACGGCATTACCAGGAGCGTGCTGATTGTCGGGAAGAGCAGGGCCGCGGGTTTCCTCGAGTTGTTTACGAGGGAATCATCAATCGCGCTGGGCGTGCGCTTCGCTAACCGCGACGCAACCGCGAAAAACAGCCTGTGTACCAGGAGCCCTCCCGCTGCAGAGACGGCCAGAATTCCAACGGACCACAACCACCCTTCCCAGAGAATCAAAGATTGTCCCATGGCTATCAACTCCTTCGAATTTGAGTTTTTGAACTCCTCTCTTTCATCATATAAAGAAAACGAAGGCGATGCAATAATTCCACCAATGAGACTCTTATAGGTAAAGCAGGACTGGAGATACTTGAGGAAGATAACTCGAGCGGGCGAGGAGCCGGAGGTTAATGCAAGGTCAGGATATGATCGAAGATCCTATCTGCCACCTCGTATTTTGAAAGCATAGGTAAATCTGTCTGGGACTCATCCCGGCCGGAAATTATTGTCACTTTGTTGGTCTCCGTGCCGAAGCCGGCCCCTTCGACGCGTGGGTTGTTAACCACGATGGCATCCAGGGATTTGGACTTCAACTTCCTCTTCGCGTTGTCGATAACGTTATCAGTTTCTAGCGCAAAGCCCACGAACAGGCGATTCCCTTTTCTCGGCGCAAGCGCCTTGAGTATATCCGTATTTTCCACGAGTGAGACGCTTGCCTTGCCGCCGGCGAACTCGTCTTTCTTTATCTTCCGGTCGGGAATATTCTCGGCGCGATAGTCCGACACCGCCGCGGTCATCACAAGGACATCGCACCAGTCGACGTTTCGCTCGAGGGCCGTGAACATCTCCTCAGCAGTGCCGACGTTTTCTCTGCTGACGTTCTGCGGTGTCTCTAGCCCGACCGGGCCAGTAATCAGTCTTACCTCCGCACCGCGGTTCGCCGCGGCAGCCGCGACTGCGAATCCCATCTTCCCCGAACTCCTGTTCGATATGAACCTAACGGCGTCAATTGGCTCCTGTGTGGGGCCGGCTGTTACCAGGACTTTCTTTCCGGCGAGATCACGATGGTAACCGAGAAAGAAATCGTTCATATACTTCATTATAGTGTCGACCTCCGGGAGCCGCCCCTTTCCTGAAAGTCCGCTCGCGAGTTCCCCTTCTTCCGGTTGGATGACGTGCACACCACGCTCCATCAACTTTGCGATGTTTGAAGCGGTCGCAGGGTGCACGAACATGTCAACATCCATGGCGGGTGCGATTACGAGAGGAGCTCTTAGAGCAAGTACCAAAGAAGTAAGGAAGTTGTCAGCAATCCCGTGTGCCAGCTTTGCGATCGTGGAGGCCGTAACCGGCGCGATGATCATAGCGTCGGCCCAGAGACCAAGATCGATGTGCCAGGTACCCATCGAAGTTGATTTTTCGGGGAACATATCCATGTATACCTGACTGCGGGAAAGCGCGGAGAATGTCAACGGCGCGATGAAGTTTGCGGCGGAAGGAGTCATAACAACCCTCACTTCCGCGTCAGCTCGCTGGAGCTCACGGAGGAGAAATGCGCTTTTGTATGCGGCGATGCTTCCGCAAACGCCGAGTATAATTTTCTTGCCGGAGATGGAGTTCATGACGCTGGCCTTATCCCTGTCTTATGCGAACGAAGGCGCCAGCGTGCATGCTGAAGGAAGGTTTATTACAGTGTCGATTTGTAGCGATAGACGATCTTACCGTCAAGGAGCTCGCCCAGCGCCTGCTCGGTCGGCTTCTCGAGCTTGTCGAATTCCTTGCTCAGCTCGACCTGTTCGGGATTCACCTTCTCATCTTCCTCCAGCGATTCCTGGATCTGCTTAATTCCTTCAAGACGCTGGCTGAACTCAACCTTTCTCTCATCGCTGATCTGTCTCGCCCTGCGGGAGGTGACAACGATCGCTTCGTATGCGTTTCCTGTCACAATGTCCAACTGCCTTATGTCAATAGGTTTCAGGCCCACTTGAAAACTCCTTAAGTTTCTTGTTTATGATGTCAAAAACTTCATTTACGGCACGTTTTAGATCATCATTGATAACAATATAGTCAAACGACTCCCCTTTCTCAAGCTCCATTCGGACCCGGGCCATCCTCCTGTCAATCTGCTCGAGGGTCTCACTTCCACGCCCTTCCAGCCTCTTCCTTAGCGTTTCAACCGAGGGGGGCTTTATGAAGATCAGGACGGCTTCAGGGTATTTTGATTTGATCGAGAGCGCCCCTTTCACATCGACGTCAAAGATTATGTCCTTTCCGTCGGATAGGGACTTTTCAACTTCGCTTTTCAATGTCCCGTAGTAGTTGGAATAGATCTCCTCATGCTCGACGAGTTCGTCCGCGGCGATCTTCTTCTCAAATTCCATCCTGCTGAGGAAAAAGTAATCATTCCCGTTGACCTCTCCGGGTCTCTTGTCTCTGGTCGTTGCCGACACCGAGAATCCGAATCGCGGGTATTGTTGCAGGATCTCCTTCACGATCGTCGTCTTCCCCGCACCGCTCGGAGCCGAAACAACGAGCAGCATTCCCCGTTTCTTCATTCCAGGTTCTGCACCTGTTCCCGGATTCTCTCGAGCTCCTCTTTCATCTCCACGACAAGATGAGCCATCTCCGCGTCGAACGCTTTCGATCCCATCGTGTTTGCCTCCCGGTTCATCTCCTGCAGAAGGAAGTTAAGCCTCCTTCCATTGGACTCCTCGCCAACCAGAAGCTGCATGAAGAACTGGTTATGCGTCCTGAAGCGAACGACCTCCTCAGTTATATCAAGCTTGTCCGCCAGGAGGACAATTTCCATCTCGATGCGCGAAGGATCGACCTCCTTGCCGTTCAGCACCTCGCTGACCTTTTGCCTGAGCCTCGACTTCTCTTCCTCGGTCCGTAATCTCGCGAGCTCTCCCATCTTCGTCAACGCAGACTCGAGTTTGGAAATTCTTTCGCCCAGATCCTTCCTCAGCGAAATCCCCTCTGTAGTCCTGGCCTCCTGGAGCTGTCGAAGCGCGGCCTCCACTGCCGATTTGACGGCCTCCCATTCTTCTCCCTCCGGACTCTCGGGTGTTACCCCCTTGATAAGATCCTTGAAGGATAGGATGTGTTCGAGCTTGATTGGGCTCGAAATATTCGCCGATTTCTTCAACGATTTTAGGAGCCCGACGACTTCCTTTACAGATTCCGGATCGATAGAAAGCTCGTTGGACTTTTCGCCTACCGTTGTGGAAACGGTGACTGACAGCTTCCCACGTCCGATTGACTGTCTCACCATCTCGCGTATCTCCATCTCACGCGATGAAAGAGACTGGGGAAGCCTGACATTCAGCTCCAGGTACCTGCTGTTAACGCTTCTGATTTCAACCGCGGCGGTGCATCCGCCGACTTTGGCCTCGCCCTTGCCAAAACCGGTCATACTCTGAATCATCTTAGAAATTTTCCTGTGAGGTGCTTTGTTAGTTGTGGATTGAAAAGGACAGATATAACCCTTGACGGGAACCCGTAGCTTGTCTTAACCGAGATCAGGCGTACAGACTATCTGGATCTGCCTTTGGACTTCACCGGCGCTTTAAACCTCTTATCGGTGAGCCCTTTTTTCCCATATTTCGCGAACCTGTCCACCCATTTCTTCACCGTCTTAACGTTAACTCCCAGCTTGGCAGCGGCTCCTCTGAGGCTGGAGAGCTTCTTGTAAGTCTCCACGACCTTCATTCTTTTCTGGACATCGCTCATCATGGTACAATCTCCTCTGTTACCACGATATTATAAGTCAGCCCGCTGTATTTGTCAACACTCAATGTGCCGGCGCACCAGCAGAAGGGCTAAGGGGACAGCGCTCCATGGTACCATGGGCGGAACGAATCGACTAAGGATTTCGGAAGGCGCGTGCTGGTCTTAGCTCAGCCCCACATGAAAAAGCCGTCCCAGGTCCGGGACGGCTTCGACTTCATTTCGATGAGGGGTTGTGCCGAAGGCGGGACTCGAACCCGCACGCCCTTTCGGGCCCTGCCCCCTCAAGACAGTGTGTCTACCAAGTTCCACCACTTCGGCCAGGCGAAAAGTTAGATAACAGAACCTGAAAAAGCAACACCCACCTTAGTGGCGCGGGCCCCTTCTCGGTCTGTCCGAATGCCTGTGCTGAGGACGATACTCTTCCTGCATCGCGTCCGGATTGGGATTCTCTATCAGAACCTTCCTGCTGAGATTGTATCTTCCCATATCGTCGACCTCCATCAGTTTCACTTCGACTGGATCGCCGATCTTGAACACGTCCTCGACCTTGTTTACTCTCTTATGGTCGATCTGGGAGATGTGGAGGAGTCCCTCTTTACCAGGGAGGAATTCTACGAAGGCTCCGAAGTCCATCAACCTCTTTACGGTGCCCTTGTAAACCTTTCCGACCTCCGGTAATTCCACGAGACGCTCTATCATCTCTCTCGCCTTGTCGCTCGACTCGGCAGAAACCGCAGCGATTACGACGGAGCCGTCGTCTTCGATATTGACCTCCGCACCGGTCGCCTGGACGATGCTCTTTATCATTTTTCCACCCGGTCCGATGACAGCACCGATCATATCCACAGGTATCTTCATGGAAGTCATTCTCGGCGCGAAGGGAGACAATTCCTTCCGCGGTTCGGATATTGCCGCTTCCATAATTCCGAGTATGTGCTCTCTCCCTTCCTTTGCCTGGGCGAGCGCCTTTTCCATGATCTCAAATGATATTCCGCGGATCTTGATATCCATCTGGAACGCGGTTATTCCATTTCTCGTCCCGGCAACCTTGAAGTCCATATCGCCGAGATGGTCCTCGTTCCCAAGTATATCCGTGATTACCGCGACGTCATCTCCCTCTTTTATGAGGCCCATGGCGATTCCGGCCACCGACCTTCCGAGCGGTACACCGGCATCCATGAGTGCGAGCGAACCCGCGCAGACCGTAGCCATCGATGACGAACCGTTCGACTCCAGGATATCAGATACCACCCGCACGGTGTAAGGAAATTCCTTTTCACCGGGGATAAGATTCTTCAACGCCCTTTCAGCCAGGTTTCCGTGACCGATCTCTCTTCTGCCGGGACCGGACAACCTCGCTACCTCCCCGACGCTGTAGCCTGGGAAATTATAGTGGAGCATGAACCGCTTCGTCCATTCGGGCAGCAATCCATCGATCGTCTGCTCGTCGAGCTTCGTTCCAAGCGTGACCGACGTCAGGCTCTGTGTCTCGCCTCGCGTGAAGAGAGCCGAGCCGTGGGTTCTAGGAAGAATGCCCACTTCAATCGTGATGGGACGGACTTGCTTGTACCCGCGACCATCGAGCCTTCTTCCCTCTTTCAATATCATCTGACGCATATCGTCCTTGTCGATATCGTGGAGGAGCTCGGCGATCTTCGCCTCCTTCTCGGGGTATTTCTCCGCGAGCGCGGCCAGGACATCCGCCTTTATTTTCTTGGACTCCTCGCTGCGTTCCGCCTTCTTGACGATCTTTCTGTTCAGATCATGGATCCGGGCATACGAAAGTGCCTTCACGTCCGTGGCGAGAGCCTCGTCTGCATCTTCGGCAGGGACTTCCCGCTTCGGCTTGCTGACGAGCGAAGCCAGCTCCTTCTGCAGTGCTACGATCTGCTTGACATATCCGTGCGCAAAATTGAGCGCCCCGAGCAAATCGGCTTCCGAAACCTCGCGCGATTCTCCCTCAACCATGACGATCGAGTCGTCCGTCCCGGCGACTGTCAGATCCATATCGCTGTTCTCAAGCTGTGACACTGTCGGGTTGACAACGTACTGTCCCTCAACCCTGCCGACTCGTACTTCGGCTATAGGGCCGTCAAACGGAATGTCCGATACCGCCAACGCCGCAGAAGCGCCGATAGCCCCGAGAATATCGGGGTCGTTTTCGCCATCGAATGAGAATACAGTCGCGACGACCTGCGTCTCGAAGTTCCACTTTTTCGGGAACAGGGGGCGGATGGGCCTGTCTATCAGGCGAGCGGAGAGGACTTCCTTTTCATTGGGCTTTCCCTCTCTCTTCAGGAAGCCGCCCGGAATTTTTCCGGCGGCCGCTGTCTTCTCGCGGTATTCAACGGAAAGGGGGAGGAAATCAATACCTTCCTTCGCCTCTTCGGCTGCCACCACTGTTGCGAGCACCATCGTGTCCGCGTAACGCACCATCACGGCGCCACTGGCCTGCTTCGCAAGCTTTCCTGTCTCTATGGAAAGCTTCCTGCCGCCTATTTCAATTTCTTTTGTTATTACTTCAGCCATCATTTATCCTTCTTCTTTTACTTTCTGAGGTGGAGTTCCTCTACGATCTTTCTGTATCTCTCGATGTCCCTCGACTGCAAGTACTCAAGAAGACGGCGGCGTTTGCCCACCATCTTCAGAAGGCCCATGCGTGAATGATGGTCTCTCTTATGAGTCTCGAAATGAGAGCTCAGCTCGTTTATTCTTTCGGTAAGAATAGCGACCTGTACTTCCGGACTGCCGGAATCTTTTCCGGTCTTGCCGTACTTCTTGACAATTTCCTGTTTCTGATCCTTTGTCAGAGGCATTACAAAAACTCCTATCTTTGTTTGTTAATCGTTTTAACTAAAAACTCGTTCATCTCGCGCTTGTCCCGATCCATCTGCGCGATCAACTCCTGCACGGAATCAAATTTCATCTCGTCTCTCAGACGCTTCATGAAGGTAACCTTGATCTGCCTTCCGTAAATGTCCCGGTCGAAGTCAGAAATCCACACCTCTACCATGGGAGCCCCGTCGTCCTCGAAGGTCGGCCTGATGCCAAGGCTCGCCAGCCCCGGCATGCGGTTCCCTTCGACCGTCACCTCCACAATGTATACGCCGAACGCGGGGACAAGAAGCCGACTGTCGACGAGCTTGAGGTTGGCCGTCGGATATCCGAGAAGCCTTCCCCTTTGGTTCCCCTGAATCACAAAACCCTCGACCGCATATGGTCGCCCGAGCATGTCGTTTGCCAGTGACAGCTTACCAGCGAGGAGATTCTTCCTTATCGCGCTGCTTGAAACCTTCTCGCCTTCGACCACGACAGCCTCGATGTAATCGACACCGAAACCGACTCTCTTCCCGACCTCACGGGCGAACTCCACGGTCCCCTCCGCCCGATGGCCGAAAGTGTGGTTGTAACCGAGGACCAGTTCCCTTAGGCCGACTTTCCGATGGATCATGTTTACGAGAAAACCCTCGGCCGTGACCAGGGAGAAATCCCTATCGAACTTGAGGAGAACGACCTCGTCAATCCCGGCGTCGCTTATCGCCTGTACCCTGTCCTCTTCCGTCATCAGGAGCTGAACATTCTTTCGTCCGATAATCTCCTGGGGATGAGGCTTGAATGTTATGACTACGCTTCTGCTCCCCGTGGCGCTGGCCTTCTCCTTGAGCGCGTCGATTATCCGGCAGTGAGCGATGTGCATTCCGTCGAATGTTCCGACGGTGACAATGGAATTAGGATCGAAGCGGATATCGTCGATCGAGTTGCGAATCATGCGGCGTCCCTCACCGTGAAGTCATTCAGCTTCGCGGCCTCTTCCACCGAGTAAGACCCGATTCTTGTTCTGACTAAGTCCTCGAGGACCGCACCACATCCAAGCTCCTCGCCTATGTCGCGCGCAAGGCTCCTGATGTAAGTGCCGCTCGTGCAGACAACACGAAGCTTCAGACGCTCCGCCTCAAGACTCTCGCAGACCAGCTCCGTGATCGTCACCTTCTTTGGCTTGAGTTCAAATTCCACGCCGCGCCTCGCGAGCGAATAGGCCCTCTTGCCCCCGACCCACGCGGCCGAGAACTCAGGCGGTACCTGTTCGATTGTCCCCGTAAACTTCACAAGGACCTCGTTGATTCTTTCAATGGGCAAATCCACATCGGAATCCCGCGTCACAAGTTCCGTTTCGAGATCATGGCTCTTCGACGTCACGCCGAGCCTCAGCGTTGCCAGATACTCTTTGTCGAGCTTAAGGAAATCACTCATAAGCTTCGTCTTGTTTCCGGTAAGAATTATGAGCAAGCCTTCAGCTAATGGGTCGAGGGTACCCGCATGACCGACTTTCTTAAGGCGAAGCGCATGCCTGACGGCGCGCACGACTTCGAACGAGGTCACCCCCTTCGGCTTGTTCACCGGGAGTATGCTTCCACCCTCATTCGCCATCGTTGTTTTCCTCGTGACTGTTCCGGTCAGCGGCATGCGTCTTCTTCAGAAGGCCTTCAATATTTGCCACGTAATCCATCGTGTCGTCCAGGAAAAAGGCTATTTCAGGAGTGTACCTCAGCCGGACTTTTGAGCCAACAAACTGACGGATATCTTTCTTGGCCTCATTCAAAAGAAAGAGGGTCCTTTCCTTGACCTCCGGTGTTCCAAAGACGCTTATGTAGATCCTCGCGAGCCTCAGATCGGGAGACATCGATACCTTTGTAATCGTCATGAATCCCATCTCGGACGTCCTGTAGTCGCGCTCGATAAGCCCGCCCAGTTCTTCCTTGATAAGATTACCGACTTTTTCAGTCCTGACCGACATCTATCTCTCTCTTCTCTCCGGTCTCAAATCCTTGACCTACGCGAGCGTCCGCTGGGTCTCGACTATCGTAAACGCCTCGATCGTGTCGCCCACCTTTAGGTCATTGTAATTCTCGAGACTGACGCCGCACTCGTACCCTTCTTCCACTTCTCTCACGTCGTCTTTGAATCTCCTCAGCGAGGCTATCCCTCCTTCGAACACGACTATTCCATCGCGAATCAGCCGGACGCGGTTGTTCCTAGTAACCTTTCCTTCGGTAACGTAACAGCCGGCCACCGTGCCAAACTTTGGCACCTTGAAGGTTTGACGAACGTCGAGCGAGCCGACTACATCTTCGCGGATTTCAGGGCTCAGCAACCCTTCGAGGGCCTTCCTCACATTTTCGATCGCGTCATATATGATGCTATACAATTTGATATCAACAGATTCAGACTCGGCCAGCTTTCTGGCGGCCGCGCTGGGCCTCACGTGGAAGCCAAGTATGATCGCGTTGGAGGCCGCCGCAAGAAGCACGTCAGATTCAGAGATCGCGCCGACGGCTTTGTGGATAACCTGCACTCTTACTTCCTCATTGGAGAGCTTCGCCAGCGAGTCGCTCAGAGCTTCCACGGAACCGTCAACGTCGCCCTTAACCACCACGCTCAGCTGCTTGATCATACCCTCCTTGATTTCTTTGGATATGTCCTCGAGCGTGACATGGTGCTGCGTTCCTCGCATCGCCTGCTCGCGCTTAACAATCTTTCTCCGGTTGCTGATGTCGCGGGCCACCTTTTCGTTTGCGACTGCCACAAGCACATCACCTGCGAGGGGAAGCTCGTCGAACCCGACAACCTGAACAGGCATCGAAGGTCCCGCGGACTCAAGCTTGTTCCCGCGCTCATCTGTCATCGCTCTCACTTTACCGTTGCTCGTACCGGCAACGTAAGCGTCTCCGATCTTTAGAGTCCCCTTCTGAACCAGGACGGTCGCGACGGCGCCTCTTCCCTTGTCCAGAGTCGATTCAATCACGACTCCGCGTGCCAGCCTGTCAGGATTGGCCTTGAGATCGAGCACATCTGATTCGAGAAGCACCTTCTCAAGAAGGAGGTCTACGTTGGTTCCCTTCTTCGCCGAAATCTCGACAGACTGCGTCTTGCCGCCCCACTCCTCAAGCAGGACCCCGTGCTCCGAAAGCTGCTTTCTTATACGGTCGGGATTCGCCTCAGGCCTGTCCATTTTGTTTATGGCGACGATGAGCGGAACGTTCGCCGCACGGGCGTGGTTTATCGCTTCGATCGTTTGGGGCATCACGTTGTCATCCGCGGCAACTACAAGTATGACAATGTCCGTCGCCTGCGCGCCTCTCGCACGCATAGCCGTAAAGGCTTCGTGACCGGGAGTATCGAGAAAAGTTATCTGCTTCCCGTTTGGGAGCCTGACCTGATAAGCACCTATGTGCTGGGTTATTCCGCCTGCTTCTCCAGCGACAACATTCGCCTGCCTTATGAAATCAAGGAGCGAAGTCTTACCGTGATCGACATGCCCCATGATGGTGACCACCGGAGGTCTTGTCGTCATCGACTCGGCTGAATCCTCCTTGTCCTCAAGAACCTCGTCGGTGTATTCCTGCTGGAGCTCCACTTCGTAGCCGAAGTCGTCTGCGAGGAGGGTGATAGTCTCCAGGTCGAGGCGCTGGTTGATGGACACCATCAATCCGAACGAAATGCACTTCGAGATAACCGAACCCACATCCACGTTCATGAGCTTGGCCAATTCACCTACTGAAACGAACTCGGAAAGCCGGAGTTTCCTCTTTTCAATTTCCTTTTTCTCTATTTCGATCTGTGCCGCTTCGAATTTCTCTTTTCTCTTCTTTTTTCTGATAGCCGCCCGGTCAGATTCGCCTGCATCTCCAATGCTCGCCATCGTGCGCTGGAATGCCAGATCGACTTCCGCCTGATTGACCTCAACGTGTTTTCCTTTTTTCTTCTTCCGCTTCTTGAGGTCCTCTTCTGTGACAGTCTCAACTGGAACAACGGTCTCGGTGACCGTACCAGCTTCCCTGATTTTCTTTTTCTTCTTCTTTTTCTTCTTCTGGGTTTGAGACTCGGCTTCGAGCTGCGCCTCAGCTTCCTTGGTCTTTTTCTGGGCCTCTTCAAGCTCCTTGCGAAGCTGCATTTCCTCTTCGGTGATGAGTCTGCCCGTACGCAGGTCCATTCGCCCGCGAATCTTGAGCCCCTTCTCTTCTTCCTTCTTAGGAGGAGGAGGCGGAGCGACTTCCTGTTTTTCAACAGGTTTAGCGACGGGCTCGGGTGCCACCTCACCGACGACCTTCGAGACAGGCTCCTCAGCGACCGGCTTCACTGTCGCAGGCATCTCGACAGGCTTTTCCTCGACGGGAATCTGCGGTTCCTGCGGACCAGGCGTTTCGACGACCTGCGCTTCCGCAGACTCGAGCGTTACAGGCTCGACCTCGGCAGGCGCGGCACTCTCTGAAGCCCCTCCTACCTCCTCAACTGAAGGCGCAGCACTCACCGCGGGAGGTTCAACCTTCGCTTCTACCGGGTGTGGCCTCTCGATTGTCACCGTATCAACAAGCTTCTTTACGGCAACTTTCTCTTCCTGTTTCTCAGAAAGCTGTTCCTTTATCTTCTGCCGCTTTCCTACCTGATCCAGTTCCTTCCTGAAATGTGCGGCCAGCTCATTGTACATCTGCTCGTCAACGGAAGACGTCCGTTTGACCTTGTCATGACCCTTCGATTTGAGAAAATCGACGATCTGGTCAGCGGACACCTGAAATTCGGAGGCGACCTTCGTTACGAGTTTTTTCTTCGCTGCTGTTTCAGCCATGCTGAGAGTAACCTTTCTTTACGACCTATTCGTCCTGAGATTCGTTCTCAGGCTCTTCTTCAAGCTCTTTCCGCATCATCTCCCTTATCTTGCGGATCTCCTCCATCGGGAGCTTGATGTCCGATTCAATTTCTTCTTCCGTAGCATCGAGCACGTTTCGGGCCGTCAGGTATCCGGCATCGAGGAAAGTGGTAAGAAGTGTCTCACCAAGCTCTTCCTTGAATTCGGAAAGATCGATGTCGTACATCTCTGCCTGCTCCCTGGTCTGACCCTCTCCCTTCGCCTCAGGAACAACTCCCTCTCTCATCAGGTCAATATCAAAACCCGTGAGTCTCGAGGCGAGCTTCACGTTGATTCCTTCTTTGCCGATAGCGATCGATTCCTGGTTGTTGTCAACCCAAACCTGCGCTTTGCGGTTTTCGAGGTCCACCTCGACCTTCGTTACCTTCGCCGGGGTGAGTGCGCGTTCCACGAAGAGACCCGGCTCTTCAGAGTAAAGGAGCACGTCTATGTTCTCATTGTTAAGCTCGCGCACAATGGAATGTATCCTGACTCCCTTCATGCCGACGCAGGCTCCTACGGCGTCGATCCTGGAATCCGTCGAAAGCACCGCGACCTTCGCACGTTTGCCTGGGTCGCGCGCGATCGCCTTGATCTCTACGACACCGTCAAAAATCTCCGGTATCTCCATCTCAAAAAGCTTCTTCAGGAACATCGGATCGGCCCTGGAGATTATCACCTGCGGTCCTGACGTCCCTTTCCGGACTTCCTTCACTACGGCACGGACTGTCGAGTTCTTCCTGTAGTGTTCGTTCGAAATCTGTTCAGATCTCGGGAGGAACAGCTCACGCCTGTTGTGGTTCACCAGGATAAAGTCACGTTTGACCTGATATATTTCTCCGACAACGATCTCGCCGATCATCTTGTTGTACTCGTCGTAGATTACATTCTTCTCGTACTCATGGAGGCGCTGAAGGAACGTCTGGCGCGCAAATACGACGAGCCGCCTGTTGAGCTCCTCGGGAGAAATTTCAACGGGATACTGGTCGCCTACCTCAAAATCACCGTCCGGCTCGCGCTGCTTTACCGCCTCGAGGCTGATCTCTTTTGCGGGATTTTCGACGTGCTCGACAATTTGCCTGATGACGAATATCTCGATCTCTCCGCGGTCGACGTTCGTAACAATGTCCGTCTCAACGTCGTCGCCGTATTGTTTCTTTACAATTCCCGCAAAGACTTCTTCAAGAATTTCCGATACGACTTCTTTGTCAATCCCTTTTTCTTTGGCTATCTCCGCGGCTGCAGATATTATGTCATTCTTCTCTGCGTGCATTTATCCTCCTGTCACCATCTAATTTTTACTCTGGCTTCAATTATCGATTCGAATGGGATCTGAACCGACGACTTCTCAGCTCTCAGAGTTATCTTTTCTTCATCGAGTCCGGTGAGGTCACCCTCAGCCTCCCTAATCTCCTCGCCGTCTCTGTACTCCACCGCCATCAGCCTTCCGACATTGCTCTTGTACTGCCGTCTGTCCTTCAGAGGAACTCCGACTCCCGGCGACGAAACATCGAGCCTGAAACTCTCACCGACTATTCCCGATGCCTCTATAATGGGAATTATGTCGCGGCTGATATCCGCGCATTGACCGATGTTGATCCCTTCCTCAGTTTCGCAATAGACCTCAAGAAGTTCTTTTCTCCCATCTCCTCTGAGTGTCAGGTCTACCAGAAATGCTCCATGATTGCGGATCGGGGGATCGAGCAATGCGCGCAATTTCTCTATTTTCTCTGCTTTTTCCATCATTCCTAAAAAAAATAGCCCAGAAATTCCGGGCTAATCGTCCGAGACACGTGAAATATAAATGTCGCAAGTCACTTTTTCAACCCTGCGGGCCTCGTCTCGTGGAGAAACGCGTCCCACGGGTTCGTAAGGAGGAGGTCTCAGCTCCCCCTTTTTTAATCAATTTCGCGCAAATTCCATGTGTTTCCCAGCTTTGAACACCTAAGCGGCGGGCTAATCTCAAAGGGAAATACATCAGAGGATCGTCAGGTTGCTTTTGAAACCGTTATTTCGTAAAGTCGTGGTGATGTTCAACTCATAAGAAACAGGGGGTGTTTCATGCTGAGGCCAAAACGTATTTTGTCATTGGCGATTGTAGGCTTGGCAGTCCTTGTTGCGGGATGCGCTTCCTTCGATGGGCTGGAGTCAAGCGTCGTTCCGCCAACTCTCATCGAGAAGGCCCCTCTTCCGCCTCCACCGCAGGGCTTTGCCTCCCAGGACTTCTACATCCGAATGGAACTCCTTATCGGTGTTGATGGATCTGTCAGGCATGTCACGCTCACCAAGGCGACAGGCGACAGGGAGTGGGACGCTGCCGCCATTGAGAGAATCATGCAGTGGAAATATTCACCGGCTCTCGCCAACGACAAACCGATCCAGATGAGGATCATCCAAACGGCCAGGGTGGTCTCGACCCAGCCAGTGATGATGGATCTCTCCCAGATGACATTCGCGACATTTACAAAGGCGGACACAGCATACCGACTGCTGAAAGCGGGCGCGGCCTTTGACTCGCTCGCGGTGATATGCGCTTCAGAAATTCATGGAGTCACGAACGGTCATGTCGGCAATGTCGACATCCACAGGTATCCCGACGAGATCCAGGCGGAGCTTCGGTCGCTGAAATCGGGCGACTTCACTGCACCGCTTCCGCTCGGACCCTATTTCGCGATCTTTCAAAGACACTGAGAGTGCTATCGGGGGAGGACAGCGTCGGCGGTCCTCTCCAATCTGAACGCGTTATCAGCTTTGAATCTCGACGGCGAACTTCTTAAATTTATACGACGAGCTGGAGGGTTGGCAGAATTGGCTAATGCACCGGTCTTGAAAACCGGCGCCCCTCGGGGCTTGGGGGTTCGAGTCCCTCACCCTCCGCTATCGTTTCTTCACCCTTCCCCTGAGCATAAAAGAGATAAACTAAATCTCCCTGGAGGGTTAAATGCATTATCCATGGTGGTATGTTCCCAACCTCACCTCGCCGATGCTTATCGCGATGATAGCTACCGTGCACGTGTTTGTGTCGCTCTACGCTGTGGGCGGCGGCATTGTGCTGGCGGGGGAGACTTCTTTCGCTTACAAAGTCAATAACAAATCTCTTCTCGATTATCTAAGATCCCACACACTTTTCTTCATACTCCTGACTGTCGTCTTCGGGGCAATAACCGGCGTCGGCATATGGTGGACAATTGCACTCTCCTCCCCGCTCGCAACAGAGTCGCTGATTCATATCTTCGTATTCGGCTGGGCAATGGAATATGTGTTCTTCGTTCTCGAAGTCATCTCGGCATTTATCTTTCACTATTACTGGGGACGGTTGGACCCAAAGACCCACAGGCTCATCGGTTGGATATACGCTGTGGCGGCATACATCAGCCTCGTCCTCATCACAGGGATAACGGCCTTCCAGCTTGACATCGGCAATTGGACCCCCGACAAGGGGATGTGGGTCGCGTTCTTCAATCCGCAGACGTTCCCTCAGATCATAGCAAGAACGGGAGCTTCGCTCCTGCTTGCTTCCCTGTACATATATCTGCACGCGGCTTTCAAGCTCAAGGGCGACCATCAGCTACGCGCACTTGTTGAAAACCGAACGTCAAGATGGGCAATGGCGGGCGCCGCGCTCGTGACAGTGGGCGGGGCTTGGTGGTTCATTAACCTTCCGGACAGCGCTAGAGCCGCTCTCGCGGGAGCAAGCGCCCTGAACATCCTCTCGATACTCGTGTTCGCTTCCTCGGCTGTCGTCTTCTTCATGCTCTATTTCGGTCCCTACCGGAACCCCGGCTGGATCAATCCTGGCTTCGCGATACTTTATTTCCTTCTCGGTATTGCCGCTACCGGTACCGGGGAATTTATCCGCGAAGGAGTGCGCAAGCCTTATATCATTTACAACTACGTGACCGGTAACAACGTTGTCGTGTCGGACATCCCTAAGATGCAGTCAACCGGATATCTCAACGGAGGAACGTGGACAAAGGCTTTCGTCAAGGCCCACTACCCGCAGGTTATGGGAGCCGACGGCAACATAGCGGACTCAAAGCTCCTTCAGCTTCCGCCTCAGGACCAGATCAACCTTGGACGAGTTCTGTTCCAGTATCACTGCAACGACTGCCACTCGGTAAACGGATTCTCAGGCATAGTGGAGCTCACAAGGGGTTGGAGCAAGGACATGATCGGCACAGTAGTCACGCATCTGGATAAGGCGCACTTCTTCATGCCTCCGTGGTGCGGAACGCAGGCCGAGGCCACGCTCCTCACCGAATATCTGGTTTCACTCTCTCCTCCGAGTCCCAGCGGGATGAGATTCAGCAGCGTTAACGCCAAAAGCGACCATACGTTCGCGAACCAAATTGAAGGAGAGGAGGTAAGCAAATGAATCCCCAAGATTTAATCGGCCCGGTGTCTCCGCTCGGCAACCCCGCACCCTTCTGGTTCATCACCTTCTTCAAGGTACTCGGCTTCATACTGCACATGATCCCGATGAACATCTGGTACGCAGGGATGCTCCTTGTCGCGATCTTCGCGACCTTCGGAAAGAACCACCAACTGGAGCTGGCACACCGTCTCTCTCGCACGATGCCAATAATCGTCGCGTTGGGCGTAAATCTCGGTATAGTGCCCCTCCTCTTTACGCAGGTAGGATATTATCAGTTCTACTATCCTGCGGGGATACTTATGGCCCAGGCCTGGTTCAGCGTGATAGCCATACTGATCTTTGCGTACTACGGTGTCTATGTCTACTCGCTGAGTGTCAAGAAGAACAAGAGTACGAAGTTCGCCCTCGCTTCGGCTTGGGTGAGCTCAATCGCGTTCATCTTCATCGGCTTCCTCTTCACGAACAATTTCAGCCTGATGGTAAACGTGCCTAACTGGATAAACATATTCAACAAGACGAACATCGCCGGAGCAGTGACAGGCACGGCACTCGACCTCCGAGATCCCACGCTCATTCCGAGATGGCTGATGATGTTTGGCCTGGCAATCACGACGACGGCCGTCTTCATAGCCTTCGATGCCTCGTTCTTCAAAAAGAACGCCACCTCAGATGAATATAGAAAATGGGCCGGCAAATTCGCTTTTCGCCTCTATGCTGTCGGATTGATTGTGTTTGCGGCGATGGGAAGCTGGTACATATTCGGCGCATTGGAGAAATCGACACTCAATGCGGTCACGGGTCAGCCGCTTGGGCTCCTGCTGTTCGCGCTTACTGCCATCTCGCCCGGTTTCGTTCTCCTCGTTCTCTTCGGCCAGCGGAAAGGGGTAAGGGGGGGCGCCGTGGTCACCGCATCCATTCTACAGTTCATTGTCCTGACGCTCAACGCAATCAGCAGGCAGTGGGTCCAGAACGTGGAGATATTCAGGTACGAAGACGTATCCAAACTCCCCGTGGACATTCAGTGGAGTCCTATGATATCGTTCTTAGTTTTGTTTCTCATCGGATTGGCGGTAGTAGGTTGGATGGTGGCGAAAATCGCGGCCGTGGAGAAACAGGCCGCTAAAGCCTAGCCGACTCGATTAACCCTGCGAAAAGAAAAGCGGGCAGGATCTGATTCCTGCCCGCTGAATAATCAGTAAGATTGGATAAGGATCAGTCCTTGGCCTGAGTGAAGTCATCCACAAGCTTCACCAGTTCGGGGCGCCCCTGTCCGGAAACTGCAGAGAACGGAAGAAAGCACTGGCAATACTTCAAATTGGGGAGCTGCGCCTTTGCGCGTGCCATGTGAGTGTTCATCTTGTTCTGTGAAAGCTTGTCTGCTTTCGTCATCACTATGACATACGGTATCTTATAAAATTCCAGCCACCCTATCATAATCTTGTCGAGCTCCATCGGCTCGTGGCGCGCATCGAGTATCTGGATGACGAGCTTGAGTTGCTTTCTCTCCTGGAGATAAGTCTCTACAAGTTTTGCCCAGCTTGACTTCATGTGCTCTGGCGCGATTGCATAGCCGTATCCTGGCAGATCTACGAAATAGTGCTCATCGTTTATCAGAAAGAAATTAAGCGATCTGGTCTTCCCCGGCGTGGAGCTCGCCTGAGCGAGATTCTTCTTGTTGCACAGCTTGTTTATGAGCGAAGATTTACCGACGTTCGACCTTCCGATAAAAGCCACCTCGGGCAGGTCTGTGTCGGGAACCTGCGAATAATCAACAGCACTCGTGACAAATTTCGCTGCTTCGATTTTCATAAGTTCATGTCCCCGTCTTATTCTTGTTAATTGAACGACTAAAATTAATAAATTATGGGATTAATCTCAATTCACGCGAAGTGATGGAGCGGCGACAGAATGAAAGAGCCGCGAAGCGCTACGCGCCCGCGGCTCCGATGAATTTTCTTTCAACAGAATAATGTTGCAAGAAAGTCCGGCGAGAAGGGTGTCAGCTCGCTGAAGCTGAATCTGCCTTTGCTTCCTTCTCCTCGACCTTCTCAGTGACGGCTTCCTTTTCCTTTGCAGGCTTGCGGCGTTTCTCCGCCTCGTCTGCCGCATTGAAGTCGACAAGTTCGATGATGGCTACTTCACCGCCGTCCCCATGTCGCTGCCCAAGCTTCACCACGCGAGTGTAGCCACCCGGCCTGTCCTGGACCTTCGGTGCAATTTCAGAAAAGAGAACTCGCAACGCCTCTCTGTTCTTGATGAAACGCGAGACATGACGACGGGCAGGGACGCTGTCCTTCTTCGCTTTAGTGATCAGAGGCTCTATGAAGACGCGTGTTTCTTTCGCCTTCGCAAGAGTCGTCCTGACCTGCTTGTATAGTATCAGACTCGTCGCCAAAGATTCTTTAAGGGCCTTACGGTGCGACGCGGTCCGCTTTAATTTTCTTCCCGAATTCAGATGTCTCATTTTTCAAAAACTCCGGTTACTCGTTCTCTTCTTTCAGATACTTGCTTATGTCCATGCCGAAATTCAAACCCATGCTTCCGATCTTCTCGGCAAGTTCCGCGAGCGACTTACGTCCAAAATTGCGGAACCTAAGGAGCTCAGCTTCGTCCTTGTTAACCAACTCTGATATCGTGTGTATATTAGCTGCCTTAAGGCAATTGTGTGCCCTGACCGAAAGCTCGAGCTCGTCGACGGACATCTTCAGAAGCTTCCGCACACGGGCTGCTTCCTCTTCCTGGGCTGATCCTTCTTCCGAGGCTTCCTGATGAATGCCAAGGTTTAGGAACAACTGGATATGATCCTGAATCATCTTCGCTGCAGTCGTGACTGCGTCCTCAGGGGTAATGGAGCCATCGGTCTCGACCTCGAGCGTCAGCTTTTCGAGCGTCGTCTTCTCCCCAACTCCGGTGGGCTGGACAAAGAACCTAACATTCTTGATCGGGGAAAAGAGTGCGTCAATGGAGACCAAATCCTCGGGGGACTCGGGAAGCTTGTGATCTTCCGCTGGCTCGTACCCTTTTCCGCGGCTGATCCTCAACTCGACCTCCGTTTCCTTCGGGTCGCTCAGAGTAGCCACGTGGTGCTCCGGATTCAGCACCTCAACTTGGGGATGCTGCCTTTGAATTTCTTCGGCAGTAAAATCCATTGGCCCCTTAAGTTTCAGTGTTATCTTGTTGATCTTCTTGTCGATCAGTTTTATTCGGACGCCCTTGAGATTCAGCGTAAAGTCAACCAAATCTTCGGACACTCCCTTTATCGTGGAAAATTCATGCAGCGCGCCTGGAATTCTGAAATGCGTGAAGGCCCACCCTGGTATTGACGACAGGAGGACTCTTCTGAAGGAGTTTCCCAGCGTCGTCGCGTAGCCGCGCTCAAGCGGCTCAACAATGAAACGACCGAACGTATTACTATAACTGGACTGATCCAAGACAATTGTTTCTGGCATTTGCAATTTCACAGCGCTCATTAGCTTTTCACCTCAATTAAATTTCTCTAATGCTCGGCCCGATTCGCTTCGAAGCTCCAGGGCAAAGCCTTCAATCACGCCGTTGAATTCTACTTCGAATACAACTCAACTATCAGCTGCTCGTTCACGTCTGGGAGCGGGATCTCCGAGCGCTCCGGAACCTGCAGGAACGTGCCTGTCAGTTGCGCCTTGTCGAGCTGAAGGTACGATGGAAGCATCCCATCTTTGATTCTCTTCAGGGAAGAGTGTATCGTGTCGAGCTGGTTGCTCCCTTCGGCCACCTTTATCACGTCGCCCGCTTTGACGAGATAAGATGCGACGTCCACAGACTTGTTATTGACGAGGAAGTGACCGTGCAGCACGAGCTGCCGGGCGGCCTTTCTCGACGGTGCAAAGCCCAACCGGAACAGGACATTGTCCAACCGGCGTTCGAGAAGCTTCAGGAGATTCTCTCCGGTTCTCCCCTTCTGGTGCGTGGCCATCTCGAAGTAGTTCCTGAACTGCTGTTCGTAGACGCCGTACATCCTTTTGACTTTCTGCTTCTCGCGGAGCTGCACGCCGTACTCGCTAACCTTCTGGCGTCTGCGGAGACCGTGCTGACCGGGGGCGTAGTTCCGCTTCTCTAGCGGGCACTTGTCAGTGTAACACTTGACGCCCTTCAGGAACAGTTTCTGTCTCTCTCTTCTGCAAAGTCTGCAACTCGCTTCTACATATCTTCCCATTTATAACTCCAAAGAAAATTTTATTAAACTCTTCGTCTCTTAGGCGGCCTGCAGCCGTTGTGAGGGATCGGCGTGACGTCCCTTATGCTCGTGATTTCGAGTCCGCCGGTCTGCAGAGATCTGATGGCGGCTTCGCGACCGGACCCGGGTCCTTTCACGAGCACCTCGACCTTTTTCATTCCGAGGCTTGCCGCTTCCTTTGCAGCCGCTTCGCCCGCGGTCTGTGCCGCAAACGGGGTGCTCTTCCTGGAGCCCTTGAAACCCATCTTGCCTGCCGACGACCACGATACGACATTGCCGTAAATATCCGTTAGCGCGACGACGGTATTGTTGAACGTCGCCTTTATGTGCGCGATGCCGTGGGCATCGACCTGCGTCTTTTTCCGTTTCTTGCCTGCAACCTTTGACAACTCAAAAACCTCCTATGCTTTACTTCTTAGCCGCGACTTTCTTCTTGCCTGCCACAGTGCGTCTCTTCCCCTTGCGCGTGCGCGAGTTCGTGCGCGTGCGCTGGCCTCTCACGGGAAGACTCTTGCGATGCCGCAGCCCGCGATAGCTACCGATGTCCATCAATCTCTTGATGTTCATCTGATTCTCGCTCCTCAGGGCACCTTCCACTTTGTACTCAGTGGTGATGACCTGCCTGATCTTCGAGACTTCCTCATCGGTGAGCTCGCCGACGTGCTTCGCCGGATCAACGCCGGCCTTTTCGAGTATGTCGAGAGCGGATGCCCGGCCAATGCCGTAAATGTACGTCAAGCCGATCTCGGCCCGCTTATTCTTCGGTAAATCTACTCCAGAAATTCTCGCCAACTTTATTCTCCTTTATTAGCCCTGGCGCTGTTTGTGTTTCGGATTCTTCTTGCATATCACTCGGACAACGCCCTTGCGCTTTATAATCTTGCAGTTGTCACAAAGCTTTCTCACCGATGCTCTGACTTTCATTTCAGTTCCTCACTTGTAACGATAAACGATTCTGCCCTTGCTGAGATCATAAGGCGACAGCTCCACCGTCACCTTGTCCCCGACCAGAATCTTGATAAAGTTCATTCTCATTTTTCCCGAGATATGCGCGAGTATCTCATGTCCGTTATCCAACTTGACACGAAACGTCGCATTGGGCAATGTCTCGCCGATAGTACCGTCGACTTTAATCTGTCCCTGTTTAGCCATTTGAAGCTGTCAGTATCTCCGGTTTTCCATCTGTAATTGCAACAGTATGCTCAAAATGAGCCGACGGCTTGCCGTCCGATGTATAAACGGTCCAACCGTCCCTTGCAGTATAAACTCTGTATGTTCCCGCGTTGACCATCGGCTCGATCGCCACCGTCATTCCACTCCTCAAGATCGGGCCCTTGCCTTTTCTCCCGAAGTTCGGAACAGCCGGGTCCTCGTGAAGCTTGGTCCCAATTCCGTGGCCGACGAGGTCTCTTACAACCGAGAATCCGTTCGATTCGACGTACTCCTGGACTGCCTGTGATATATCCTCCACGTGGTTTCCAGGAAGCGCATTTTCTATACCGAGGTAAAGCGCTTTTTCAGTCACTTCCATAAGGTGCTTCTTCTCTTCCGAGACTACGCCGACTGCAAAAGTCTTTGCCGCGTCGCCGTAGTAGCCGTTCTTTATCGCGCCGACGTCGACTGAAAGCAACTGCCCCTCCTCCAATTTTCGGGGGCCGGGAATGCCATGCACCACCTGGTCATCGATAGAAAGACAGATAGTTGCGGGGAACAGGTTCCTCTTGTCGTAACCGTAACCCTTGAACGCGGGTTTAGCATTTTGTGAAAGAACGTAATCTTCTGCGATCCGATCGAGCTCTTCGGTGGTAACTCCGGGTCTTACGTACTTGGCAACTTCCACAAGTATGCCGCCTACCACCTTGCCCACCTCACGCATCAAATCTATTTCGCGTGCGGTCTTAACAGTGATCATTGAAACTCAAGAATAACGGCGGCTTTTCAGCTTCCCGGTCTTCATGAAGCCGTCGTAGTGGTGCATCACAAGCTGGGACTCGATCTGGTGAACCGTGTCAAGTCCAACACCGACGATGATAAGCAGACTCGTACCGCCAAAGAACGAAGCGAAACTCTGACTGACTCCAAACCTCACCATGAATGCCGGAAGTATGGCAACAATAGCCAGGAAAATCGAGCCGGGAAGTGTCACTTTCGTCAGGATGTTGTCGATGAAATCAGCCGTATGCTGCCCCGGCCTGATTCCAGGGACGAAACCGCCTTGCTTCTTCATGTTGTCCGCGACATCCGTCGGATTGAACGCGATGGCGGTATAGAAGTACGTGAAGAAGATGATCATCAAAGCGTAGACAAACGAGTACACGAACGAAGTGAACGAGAAATATCCCGCTATGCTCTGCATGAACTCATTGTTCGGGAAGAACGTGAGTACCGTCTGCGGAACAAACATAATGGACTGCGCGAATATAATCGGCATGACTCCAGCCGTATTCACGCGGATCGGAATATACTGCGTGACCCCGCCGTAAACTTTTCGCCCGACAACTCTTTTCGCGTACTGAACCGGGACCTTTCTTGTCCCTTCGGTGACGTAAACGATCGCCGCGATTATTCCAACCATGAGCGCGACGATGACAATCTCAGAGATAAAACTTCTTGTTCCCGAACTAATAAGCTGGTATTCATCGAGGATGGCATTGGGGAAACGGGCTATGATGCCGATAGTGATTATCAGCGATAT
>JAKAMG010000057.1 GCA_021812985.1 Bacteroidota bacterium | reverse complement strand
GCTGCTGGATCATCCCGTGTATGTTGCCCACCGACTTGTTGAACCCGCCGAACAGCTTCCCTATGTCGTCGTCGTTTGTCACCGCCAGACTCACCGTCAGGTCTCCTTCCGAAAACTTGTTCATCTCAAGAAGCATCTCCTCCACGGAATGCGAAAGGTAGTTCTGGAGCTTCTTCACGTCTGTAATATCAGCCACCGATTCAAGTGCCCCATCAATCTTTCCTTCCCCGTTCAGGATGGGCGTGCCGGTATAGATGATAGGCACTTCCAACCCGCTCGGGTGTGCCACTGTTTCGGAAGCATATGTCCGACCTTCCTTCATGGCTTTGGCCAGTGCGCACCTCTCAGTCTTGCAGTCGCCGGTTCGGAACTGATCGTAGCACTTCAAGCCCACAAGTTCCGCCTGAGACTTCGATACAAGTTTTGAACCTGCCTGGTTCATGTATCTGATGTTAAAATTCCTGTCAATCGCCATCACCGGACTTGGCACGTTATCTACGTACTGGACGTACGTATCCAGCCTGTCCTTGAGCTTCTTAAGCGCCTCCCCCAGTCCCCAAAATTCATCCCGGCTTTCCGTTTCCAGATGTATATCTTTGACTCCCTCTGCTGCTCGTTCCGCGGCGTCCTTCAGTGAAACGATTTGCCGGGTTATACTTCGGGAGAAGACGAGGCCTGCCGATACAACAGTGACCAACGCAATGACAGCAAGCACCGACATGGTCAGGGTAAATTCGCCCGGGCCATTCATTCCGATCCCGAAAATTCCATACACAGAAAGCGCGATGACGAAAAACGCGGACGTTAGCACGAGGAGGAGAAACCTGCGCCCTACTCTTGACACCGAATTAGTTTTCATCTCTTTTGCCTTATAGCTTGGTAAGAAGTCGTTCAGTTAACTCTGCACTCTTTAAGCTGCCGGAATAGACGAGGCGACTCAGTATTAGTTGCGTGCCGCTTCGTTCCTTGAAGACCCGTGGGGAAGGAATGACGAATCCTGTGCGAGTATCCTGATGATGACACGTTGCCCGATCCATTCGCAGACGAGTAAGTTGCAGACGCACACCTTCGATGGGCCTAATCCGGGATACTTTTTGATGGCATGACCGCAGCGAGAAATGGCAAGTTACCAAGGCGGCGATTACCTCATCGATTACCGCGCAGCGGACGTCTAAGAGGACCGTTCCCGGATCCATCGCGTCACGGCCGCGAAAGGAATGTCTGGTTCCGCACGAGGAAGGAGCAGATGCTGATAACATATTGCCGGGCCTCAAGGTGCTTTCTCATTTCAAATTCGAAATCGACCGTGAACAATATGTATCTGGAAATAGGTAAACTCGGGAGGTCGGGCCAGGTCACTTAACATTGGGTAATCCGACTGGCCTCATTAGAGTTATCGGCTAAGCGCGGACTTTCTTGAACACTCCTCATAATTGGCCTGAATCTTTCCCATTTCGGACCAACTTTGAAAAGGGGGGCATGGCAACGCGGAACGTTCCCATTGCATCTCAACCAGCTTACCAGGAAAACCGGACACTCAGAAATTGGGACTGAACGCGCTGGATTCATCCCTCACAAGCGGGGATTGAAGGAAAGACAGCAACGATTCTGTTTTCTGATCATCCAAATGGTACAGATAAAAAATGTCTTAAAGGAGTGAACCTTACAATGAAGGCAATTCAGATAAACCGCACAGGCGGTCCGGAAGTACTCGAGGTCGTGGAAATTGGAGTACCCAAGCCGGGAGAAGAAGATGTAGTTGTGAAGGTGGAGACGGCGGGAGTAAACTACGTGGACGTCTACCACAGGGACGGAAGGTACGCCGTGAAGCCTCCGTTCATTCTGGGACAGGAAGGAGCCGGGACTGTTATTGCGGTCGGCACCGGGGTTACAGAACTGAAAGTCGGCGATCGAGTGGCCTGGACCGGCATCATGGGCTCGTATGCCGAGTACGTGAAGCTCCCGGCGTCGAGAGCCGTGCCAGTCCCGGAGAAGATCGGCTGGCATGAAGCCGCCGCCGCGATGCTCCAGGGAATGACGGCGCACTACCTTTCACATGACACATACCCGCTGAAGAAAGGGGACACGGCACTTGTCCACGCGGCTGCCGGAGGGGTCGGACTCCTCCTGGTGCAGATGGCTCATCAATTAGGGGCTCGCGTGATCGGGACGGTCTCAACGGAAGAGAAGGCTGAACTCGCCCGCTCGGCAGGCGCGGATGAAATCATCCTCTACACGCAGACAGACTTCGAGGCCGAAGTACATAGACTCGCCCCGGATGGGCGCGTCCAGGTCGTCTACGATTCGGTTGGACTCTCGACGTTCTCCAAAGGTCTCAATCTACTTTCCCCGCGCGGCATGATGGTACTCTTCGGCTCGTCCAGCGGGAACATCCCCCCTTTTGAACTCGGCACACTGTCTCAGAAAGGATCGCTGTTCGTCACGAGACCAAGCCTCGCGCACTATATTGCGACGAGGGGGGAGCTTCTTTCACGTTCCCGCGATGTTTTTGACATGATCTTGTCGGGAAAACTGCGTCTGAGGATTGGACACACATACAAGCTGACCGACGCTGCGCAGGCGCATAAGGACCTCGAGGGAAGGAAGACGACCGGTAAAATCCTCCTCCTCCCCTGACGGCGACGTGATACAGATGAGTATCGGGTCTGACGTGCCATGGAACAGAGAGCCGCGGCAACACACAAACGACCGTTCGAAGGGAGCATTCGCAAAGAAGGCGCGAAAATCTGAAAGGAGGCATTCAGGCTAAAGTTCCAGGAAACAAGTCCGAGATAACATTTAGGAAAAATCTGCACCTTGAACTCTAATAAACCGGAGATGCACCATGCACAAGCTTCTTACCACAGCAGGTTTAATTCTTAGTCTTTTCATCGAAGCGTCGGCTCAGTTATCCACACCAAAAGTCGAAGCCGTTTACGGCGGGACGATCAACGCCATAACCGCCATGCCAATCTCATCCACAAAGACCAGGGTCTTCATCTCCACGATGAGCGCCAACTCTATTTTCTACGCTGATATGACGACGGGGGGAGGCACCGCGCCTTCATTCGGAAGCTTCACCGTCATGCCGGGGGCGGGGGCGGCGGACGGTTTCGGCAGCAACATAAGCCGCATCGCGGCACACAGCGCGACTGGCGACCTCTATTTCATTTCGCAGGATGGCGCACTCGTCAGGACCAACCCGTCGGGAACAGGGGCCAAGACTGTCATCAATAACGGCGTGCAAAGCGTCTGCATCGTGAACGCCTCTGATTCGGTGTCATACATATTTGTCACCGACGCCACGGGTCTCAGATACGGAACGCTTGACAGCACCGGCAAAATCAGCGAAGGTGCAGGCTCGCCGATAAAACTGGCCGCGACCGCCACTCCTCCGATGGGTCCTAACTATCCCGAGATCTGTCCAGACACCGTGAACGGGAAATTATACTACGCGATATTCTCCCCATCGCCTGAACTATTCGTGACCTCCGATCCGTACGATTCCCTATCGCCAAACACCTCGATCTCCGCGGTGAACACCGCGCCGCTTTCCGGCGGCACGGCGCAATGGACAGCTTTCGGTGTGGGAAACGACGGGACTCTGTTCTTCGGTGGTACGGCCAACTTCCAGAAGGTAATAGCCTACTCCAAAGATGACGGCGCGACATGGACTGTCGACTCGACGCAGCTTTCAGGGATGGGAGGTCCCGATTTTTCGTTTTCCAATACCGGCGGCATTTACACCGTCTACTATTCATCGGTTTACTCGCAGTTCGATTCAAGCAAAGGCTTTGCAAGCTGGAACAGACTCGGCAACCAGTCGTACGAGACGCACGCGAACGACGGAAGCGTTCTGGTGGACCCTCTTAACAGCAGCGTGGTGTACATGGTGACTGACCAGGGACTCGGCGTGAGCGTGAACGGAGGATCGGTCATCAACGAGATCGACGACGGAATTACCGCCGTGCAAGTCAACGGGCTCGTCCTCGATAGCTCAAAGACAGAGGGATGGGTAGCCTCCAAGGCGGGAATCAGACACGTGACTAACTATTCTGTCTCGCCGGCTTGGTCAGCTGCCATGTTTCCGAACAGTGACGGCGCGCCCTACTATTCCGTGGGCATGGTCGGCGGCAATCCAGGCTCGGTATACGTCGGGAATTCAAGAGTTTACAAGACCACCGATGCCGGTTCAACATGGGCGATGGTCTTCGACGCGTCGAAGCCGCCGTACAATTTCAACGGTCCGTCCAATCCGCTCGGCGTAAGCACGATACAAGTGGACAGGTTCGACACCAACTTGGTTATGGCAGGTTACGCGCCTGAGAATTCATCTTTCGATTCCGCGCAGGGGGGAGTCTTCTATTCCACCGACGGCGGGAACACATGGAGCCAGCTTCTCTGCCTGTCCAATACGACAGGCGAAGACGTCAACGCTTCTGATATCGTCTTCGCGCGCGAGGGAGACAGCACGGTGGCATACATAGGCGCGGAATACAATCCCTATTTCCCCGACAGCACGAAGAGAGGAGGAGGAGTCTACCGTGCGGTATGGAACGGAAGCTCATGGAGTGTGAGGGAGGACATGAGTTCCGCGTACACCTCAACCGGCAAGGACATAATCGCGTCCATAAGCGCTCTGACGCTCTCAGCCGGCGGGGATACGCTGTATGCCTCCGGCTCCGACACGTCGGGGAGCATTCCGGCAGTGTACTACAAACCGCTTAACGGGTCAGGCGAATGGACGCCGCTAAGCAACACCGGCCTCCCGACAGCAGGTAACTTTATGAACTTCAACCTCAACGTCGCAAAAGCCCTGACCATGGGCAACGACACGCTCTACTGTGCCATCAACAACCAGGTCTTCCAGAGGGATGCGTCAACGGATACGTCATGGACGCTCGGTTATTCGTATCCGGCAGGCGACGCGATAAACGTCCTCTACTACGACGACCTCCTCGTGGGAACAGGGACGGGTTTATACGGTCAGCACATCTCCGCCACATCGACGGCCGTCAGGAGCAAACCGAGTCAGCCCGATCGGTTCATGCTGTCACAGAACTATCCCAACCCGTTCAACCCGACGACGAGGATAAGCTATTCTGTCCCGGTGAGCGGACTCGTGACGCTGGCGGTGTATGACGTGCTTGGTCAGAAGGTTGCGACGCTCGTGAGCGAACTGAAGAGGGCCGGGAGTTATGAGGCTACGTTTGACGGATCCAGGTTCGCCAGCGGGGTCTACCTCTACAGACTTGATTGCGCCGGCTACACTTCAGTGAAGAAAATGATACTCGTCAAGTAGCAGCCTGGCGTTCTTTCGGCTTAAGGCGCGCGTTCCGCGAGGAGCGCGCTTTTGTTTTTGCACGTCTGCCGTGAGATGGTTTGACTGTGGTTTAACCTCGGCCCTGTTATTGAAATCAGTGAAGTTGAGTGCGAATGGATAAGGGAGGTTGGCAGGACAAAGGGGGCATGAGGTTTCTCAGCCTTGGGTCTTACCTTGTCAGCGGATTTTAGCCGCGGCGGCAAGCTGCCGGAGCGTCTCCGCGAACAGCTCCTCAATGGCTCCAGGTACCTTCCCTTTGTAGACCTTCAGTAGCCTTTCGAACTTCGCGAATTGGTCATCGATCTCCGCGATTGTGGCATCGCTGTCTTCCACGGTGTCGTGAAGAAGGCCGGCGTCGCGAAGTCCCCTCGTGGACTCACCCAGGACGGCGTGGCAGAACGATTTGGGATTCGGGTGAGCATAGACATTGAACACTCTCATGAGAAAGCCCTGCTTGCTTAGCAGTGAGACTATGATTTCAGAAAAGGAACGGGAGAAGCCTGTGTGTATTATGCCTGTAGCGGGTGTACTCCTCGCCATACGCGGCGAGTAAGCCTTCTTCTTCGGAGGGTGAGCCCGTGGCGCTTCGCTTCACCGCGACCAGGGAGGCCAACAATAAAAGAATGATTATTCCGAATAACCGTTGGCCGAGCAGATGCATAACTCCTCATCCATGACGAAGCTGGAACAGCGTCGGATGAATTTTTTTTTGCCAAATCGGGGGATGTGTGGGCTTCGAGGGGTTCCGGCAGCGCAGTCCAGGATGAATCCTTTCCTGCGTCTCCCGAGTTTTGCTCGCCCGCCTGACCTGCCCCCGGTTTCTCTGACGGGAGGAAATCGGTATTCCTATAAAGCATTAGCAAACGGCGAAGTTGTTCGGGCGGGATGAAGAGATGATAGGCGCTTCTTCGAAGGACATCAGGTTGAGGGGGACGATAAGCGTGAAGTGAGAAGGAAAAGTATACCCATTGGAATTGTCACGACCAATTACCGCCGCTGTTCCCGGCAAGCTTTTCTTCCGCTGCCGGAGCACCCCCGATCAAGCCATGTTGAGCACGCGGCCGAATATCACATCGAACGTGAAACTCTTCGCGTTCACCCTCGACTCGATGAACTCGGCCACCTTCTGCAGGCGGGCGGGGATCGACATTATCTTCTCCTGCGCCTTCCTTCCGATCTCATTCAGCTGGGTAAGCACGCCGATGTCCCACGAGCTGATAAGCTGTTCCACTATCTTCTGGTAATCCCTCGGCCCGTAGATTCCCGACCGGCGGATGACGTCGGCGTATTCGGTGAAGTTCGCCATCGAGATACCCGGCATATCGATGCTCGGCATGATTTCGGAGGCGCATTCGAGCGCGCCGTTCGGGTCGCGCGCGATTATCTCCTTGAACACGTTGAGGTAAAACGCGTAGTGACGTGATTCGTCCTGCGCGATCCGCTGCGTTATCGAATAAAGAAGCGGTTCCTGTTTCTCGACGGCCTTTCCCGTGTTGAGATGGGACACGAACGTCGCCTTCTCCTGGGCACTCGTGTAAACGAAGGTCTTGTACGGGTCGCCGTTCCAGGCGGGATGGAAACCCGAGCGGACGTAATCGAACTGGAGACGCTCCAGCACGGAAAAATTCAGGATCCTTGAATCGCGCACGTAGTCGCGGAGGACGTTCCCATGGCGGTCCTCCTCCGCGGTCCAGAGGCCGTTCCACTCTTTCCACGGCGATTCCCCGCCTAAGTTGTTGGCGATCAGCCGATGGAAATGAGGGAGCCCTTCCTCCGTGAGGATATTTACCGTGAGGGCGACGCGGGCGGCGTCGCCGATTCCCTCCGCGCGTTTCCGGAGCTCGGCGATTTCCCTGTCGTTGTTGGTTCCGTGGTTGGCAGGCAGGAATTCGGACGGGAACCAAAGTTCCCTCTTCGATTCATGGCGAGCGATCATCTCGCGCACCGGGCGTTCGAGGTCGTGCAGCACCTCGTATTTCGCCGTCATGCGCTGGTTATCATGCCGGGTCTGGGGTGTTTCTTGCATCGCTTCTCTCTGTTTGGACTGTCCACATCAGCGGCATATAAGTGGCTGGCTATGTGGAGTAAAAGATACTATCGCCGGAGCCGGCAAACAAGGCGGCGGGCAGCGGCGCGGATTGGCCTGCGGATGAGAAGGGCCTTGTTCGCTCATCCTTCGACTCCGGCGCCAAGGGCGCCGTCGCTCAGGATGACGTTTGAGGGGGAATGGCATGGCTCAAAGTAAAAAAGCATCCGTCACACTGAGCGAAGTCCCGATGAAATCGGGACGCAGTCGAAGTGCGACGACCACGCCCCTTGCGTAGCTTGGACTAAGCTCATCCTTCGACTCTGGCGCCAAGGGCGCCGTCGCTCAGGATGACGTTGGG
>JAKAMG010000006.1:90000-142268 GCA_021812985.1 Bacteroidota bacterium | reverse complement strand
CTATATGCCATGGAAAACATCTTCTCCCATGCGGTGCCGTAGGGTCGGTTATCGACACGGTAACGCCGTTCCTCCTTCACAACTTCGCGCTGGTTGTCCAGGTTTTCCTGACTGACATCGAGGCTCATCATCCGATCTGATTCGAGCCAGAGGGCAAGTTCAAGCCTGTTCGCGGGAAGAGTCTCAAAATAATTTGTGCGGTCCCACGTCGTGGAGCCGTTGAACGTCCCTCCCGCCTGCTCGACATGTTTCATGTGTTCAGCCTTACCAACATGACGTGAACCTTGGAACATCATGTGTTCGAAGAGGTGCGCAAAACCTGTGCGTGAGGGATCTTCATTCTTGCTCCCAACATGGTACCACACATCTGTCGAAACGACTGAGGCCCCTCTGTCCGGACTCAGGATTACGTGTAACCCGTTCGGCAGGTCATACTCCAGGAACTCTACTTGGTTCAAGCGTTTCTCCGCTGGACTATATTGATGGGGTCGGAGGAGTTTTGATTCACAGCGCGCGGAGCGAGGTGAGCCCCCGCTCTGCGCCGCATCAATTCATTATCTTCCAGTAAACCTGCTTCTTAAGCTGGTCGATCCATTTTTGATATGCTTCGTTCTGTTTCATCGTGAGCGCCATCTTCTCCAGGCGAGAATAGTCGGTGTCCAGGCTGATCTTGTGCGCCGGTATCCTGTTGCGCAGATAGACGATGTGGTATCCGTAGGCTTTCCCCAGGTTTACCTTTACAGGTTTGCTTATCTCTCCGGGCTTCAACTCGTTGACTGTCTTCAGGAAGGACGGTTCCAGCTGATCAACCGAGACCGTGCCGAGGTCGCCGCCAAGATCGCGCGTGTCTTTGTCCTCGGAGTATTTCCGCGCCAGGACCGCGAAGCTCTCTCCATGGATCGCGCGTTCGCGCAACGTGTCGAGAAGAGTAATTACCGAGTCATCATCCGAGGCAAGCTGGGGAATGGTTATCAGTATGTGCCTCGCGTGCACGAGATCGCCCCTGCGCTCTATCAGCTGTATGATATGAAAGCCGAACTGTGTCTCGATTATGGGCGAAATCTCTCCCGGTTTAAGGGCGTATACCGCGTGCTCAAATTCAGGGACGAACTGCCCTCGCTTCGCCCAGCCGAGGTCTCCACCATCTGACGCGCTGCCTGGGTCCTGAGAGTATTTCTTTGCAAGCTCGGCAAAATTGGCGCCGTTCTTGAGTGAATCCTCCAATGCCTCCGCTTTCTGATAGGCTTCTTCCCTCGCCTTAGCGCTCGGCTTCGGTATCATGAAGATGTGGCTCAACGTCACCTCTTCGGGCACCTCCTGAAGGCTGTCCTTATATTCATTATAAAAATTCCTGACCTCGACAGGAGAAACTTTCATGTCACCAAACTTGTCCTGCTTTTCCTTCTCTATCATGAGCTGCTTGCGCATGTCGTCCCTGAACTCGCTCCGGATCTTACTTATCGACATGCCGTAAATCTGCTCTACCTTTTCCTGGCTTCCGACTTGCTTTATGAGGTTCTGAATTCTTGTATCGAGTTGCCGGTTGACTTCGTCGTCGCTAACGGTCACGCTGTCGAGAATCGATTGCGCCAGTATAAGCTTGTCATCTATCATCGCCTCAAGAATCCTCTTCCGAAGATCCGGATCTTCGGGGTTCATCTTGTTCTGGTACGCGGCAAGCTGCGCCTGGTAGTCAAGCTCGGATTTGAGGATTATTTCATTTCCGACCACGGCAACGATTTTGTCAAGCACAGGCTTCACCTGTCCGAGCGCGAGGCCCGCGAACAAGAGAAACCAAACCATCATTTCGCCAAATCTTCTCAACCTATTTACTCCTGACCTGTCGTGTCTCTTATTGCCACACTCGGATCGATCTGGAAAGTACCGAGACCTCTCAGTGAATCGACCAGAGCTTTATACATTTTCTGACGCTGCTCTATCGTCAGCCTCTCCCTTATCTTGTCCGCGGCATAACTGAGCGGAAGGGGCTGTCCCGGCTTAATCTTCGCCAGAACCTCGACTATGTAGCTCAGGCTGTCCACCTGAATCGGAAACGAAACCTTCCCCGTGTCGAGCGATTGGACAACGTTCCACACCGCGCCGTTTGAGGTTGAAGCTTTAAGATACACGGAATCTTTGGCGTCCATGATCGCGTATGGCGGAATATCGGCAAAGATAGATCTCCATTCCGAGCCTGATACAAGCGCGTTGCGGAACGAGACTGCAAGGCTCCTCTTGTCGAACGCCGCGTAGTTGACGTACGCAATTTCCTCAGTCGCGAGGAACTCAGAGCGATGCGATCCATAGAATGCCCCAATCTCGTCGGAAGACAAATCGACGGGAGCATTGTATATCTTTCTGTCCAACAGCATAGTTATGGCAAGCTGCGTGGAGAACTCCTTCACGCGCCGCTTGAACTCATGAGAGTCGGCGAAACCAAGCTTCTGCGCCTCGTCGAAAAGGAGCTGCTGATCAACCCAGTGCGACACATAATTGCGCACTGCGTAGGCCGAGGACGTGTCGACGTGCGGAGCGACATCACCCATTCGCAGATCCTCTCCGTTCGCCGAGGCGAGTACCCGTCCAGTCTCATGCTGTCTCGAACACCCGATAAGGCTAAAGGCCAGAGCGACGGGAAGCCCGAACTTCCGAAAGTTATCCCTTCGCAAGGAGCTCATGGAATTTTTTCTGATCTATCTTCACGCCAAACTCGTTCTTAAGCTTTTCCAACCAATCGCTCTGTAATCTCTTTGATTCATAATCCTGATAATCCGCCGCGACTTCGGGGCGTGCCTCTTCGTAGGTCATTGGACCTGGCGGCAGGAACTTGTCCACGCGGATTATTGAATATGATCCGTCATAGTAGAGAGGATTACTGTACTGCCCTGGCTTCAAATTGAAAGCGACAGTCACCAGTATGTTTGCGGAATCGGGAAACACTCCCCAGTGACCGTTCTTCTCGTCCGGCGTGTTACCTTCTTCAAACTTCGCAGCAACGGAGTCAAAGTCTGCGCCGTCCCTGATCATGTCATACGCGCTGTCTGCGAGTACGGCGGTTCTGACCTTAATGCGGCTGAGGTCGACCCTCTTCGGCCAGACATACTTAGCCTCGTGACTTTCGAAGTACGGCTTAAGCACGCTGTCGCTCGCGGAGATCTTCCCCCATACGTGGCGCTGTTCAATCTGGTAAATGAGGATTCCGTTCTCATACTTGGTCACCAGCTCTTCGAAGTCAGGATAAGTCTGCGCTTGCTTGTTCGCATAATGAGCGAGCACCATATCCTTCGAAGCTTCGTCGATCATCTGATTTACGACGTTCGCGTTCATAATCATCGAGCTGAACTTGTCTCCCTTTCTTGCGATCGCGAGGACCGTGTCCAGCGTCCCAACCTCGTTATCGAAAGTGAAGAGAGAGTCCTTCATTTCAGCCGGCGAGATGAGAGAATCGAAGTCAGTCTCCGCGAAGCTCTTTGCGGGCTTGAGTTTCTCTTCGAACAAGAGGAGCGCCTTTCGATTGACGCGATAATCGTACCTATGCTCAAGTTCACCGACGAAATTGTCCAGCGCAAGCTTGTACCCACCCTGAAGATACTTCGACCTTATCTGCTCTTTGACCTGCGCAAATGGCGGGACCGGCGTCGCTCCGGTCACTTTTATAATATGATAACCGAATTGTGTCCTGACAGGACCGGTTATTCCACCGACCTTTGTGTCGAAGGCAGCCTCCTCGAAAGGACGCACCATCATGCCTCTTGAGAAAGTACCAAGGGCGCCTCCCCTCTTTGCAGAAACCGTATCAGCTGAGTTGTCCAAGGCAAGCTTTCCGAAATCTACGCCCGCCTTCGCGGAATCGAGGACCGCGACTGCTTTGTTATAGGCCTCAAGTGTATCCGCCGGGGTATTCCCCGGAATTCTAATCAGAATATGGCTCGCGCTGATGCTTTCCACCCTTGGGCGCCTGTCCGTCAGCTTGAGGACCAGGTAGCCATAGGCCGTCCGAATTGGCGTCGCTCCCACCTCGCCCGGCTTGAGGGTGTACAGCATGTCTTCAAACTGTTGTCCGCCTACGTATTGGAGGTAGTTGCCAGCCGTGATATAGTATGAGTCCCCGCCTCGATAGAGCTTCATGAGAGAATCGATAGGCACCCCGGCCTTGAGGTCTTTTATAACCTGTACCGCTTCATCATATGCCTTGAGCGTATCGCCCGCCGGGAACAACGAATCAGGCTTTATCTGTATGAAAACCTGCTGGGCACGAACCTCAAACTTACTCCTCTCGTAGATCTGCTTCACGGTCGGTTCAGTCAGTTCATGCTCGAGCACATAGCCTATTGCCAGCTGGGTCTCGTAGCTTTCCATTTCGGACTTCACCGCGGGATCTTCTCGGAGATTCTCCTTTTTTGCATCAAGAAGCTTAAGATCGTAGTCCACGAGAAGGTTGAGGAAGTTTTCCTTGCTCGAGATCGCTTCCGCGGTATCGCTGACTGGGAGGGCGTTCTCGGCATACTGTTTCTTAAACTCACCATATGTTATCTGCTTGTTGCCAACTACAGCTATTACTTCGTTATCCACGTTCAGGCTAGCCGCGCAGCCCGCTGCAAATACGCTAAAGACAAAAAGATACGCCAGGTGTTTGATTGACATTCGGGAAACCTCCATTTGTGATGACATGCAGGTAAAATCATAAACAACACCTGCCTGAAAATCAAGGTAAGTTTCGGATACTCAGCGACCCGTGAGTCCTTTATTAATAGGCCCGAGTCTTTCTTTTGTCTCCGCGATCGGCGCCGTTCGCGAGTCAGCGTGTAAATAAAACGAGCGAAGGGTTTCAAATTCGCAAGCCCACATCGACTTAAGCCACCTTCCCTCCTGCGTAAAAAGTTCCGGATCTCACTGTGGAATGCACAATAAGGGGCGTGAACAACCTCCTCTTAAGATTGCAATTTGTGGCCGGGTTCTTTATTTTGAGTCTGCTTTTTGTCCGGGGATAAGTTTTTGGAGTTGTTAACTAAATTTCTACCAGATAAATACAGGAAATGGTTGCTCTATTAGTCGGTCTCTTGATCGGTATCGTAATCTCGATACCCATCGGACCAATTAACGTCGCCGTAATTTCAAGAGGATTCAAGCAAGGATTCAGCAGAGCCTTTGCAGTAGGGCTCGGCGCATCCGTTATGGATTTCCTCTATTGCGGGGCGGCTCTGCTGGGGCTCTCCGCGATCGTCCACAAGCTTGAAGTTAATATCTTCATCCAGGCGATTGGCTTCCTGGTTCTGCTGTACCTGGGAATTCGAGATATATCCACAAAGATCGAGTCCTTTCGCGACGAAACCGTAGTGCCGCGCGAAGGGAGATTCCACAGCGCATTTTTAATCGGCGTGTTCATGTATGTGTCCAACCCGATGCTCGTCGCCTTCTGGATCACGCTCGGCGGGATCATTCAATCTACCGGAACTTTCATAAATGGGATTACCGACGGCGCGATTTTTGCTCTGGGCGTTGGATCAGGTACAGCCCTCTGGTATTATTTGTTGTTGAAGGCGATATTCTGGAAGAGGGATTCGTTCAAGCCGGAGACTCTCACGGTGCTGTCCAAGATTTCCGGTTTCATTATGTTAGGCTTTAGCGGTTATATTGGCTACGAACTTTTGAACCATTTCCTTCGACATGGCATACGATGATGCGCCGCCATGCTTAGGCTGTTTGTGATGTACACGCTATATTGCCGGACAGATGCGCGAGTCGCGCTCCTCCGGGTAAAAAAATGAAAGAGCAATAACGTGTCGCAGGCAATTGTGAAAGTTTCTCCGCAGTGGTTAAGGACGACAGGGAGGTTCGGCAAGGCCGAAGCCGACCGTAGCTCCGTGACACTCCATTACGACGAGCATCAGCCTTCATCGCGAGTGTATTGTGCTTCATTTGAATCACCCATCGGAGTTATCTACCTCGCTTCTACGGAAAGAGGCCTCTGCAAAATCGCCCTTCCTAAAGACGGGAAAGCAAGTTTCTTCAGCTGGATTAAAGAGAACTTCCCACCGGAAGGAATCGTGGACGACCGAAAGAAGAACTCCGTCGTCATAAGGCAGCTCAACGAGTACTTTATCGGGAAGAGAACCAAGTTTGACCTCGATATCGACCTGATCGGCACCAATTTCCAGCAGAGACTTTGGACGGAGCTGACTAAGACCGGATATGGAACGGTGATAACTTACAAGCAGTTAGGCAAGCGGCTCCACACGAAGGGATACAGGGCCATCGGAGCGACTGTCAGCAAAAATCCTGTGCCGATAGTCATCCCCTGCCACAGGGTCGTGGGCTCAGACAGCAAGCTTGTAGGTTACTCGGGTGGTATCAGGCTCAAGGAATATCTCCTCAGGCTCGAAGGAATCATCTTAATCTAAACTTGGACAGGCGCGCCGGCATCCATGGCACGGCGCTTATCCGTTGGCAATTTTAGCTTGTGACCGATGGATGGGTTAATTTTCCTGTTTCTGCAGCCAGTAAATCACAATTTACTCATACCTTAGTGCTTCTATCGGATTCAGGTTTGCCGCCTTACGTGCGGGGTACCAGCCGAAGAAGATGCCGATCATGGCCGCAAAGGTAAAGGCAAGTCCTATCGACTCAGGGGAAATTACGATTGGCCACCTCTGAAGGTTCGAAACGAACTCAGAAGTCAACACGCCCAGAACGATCCCGATAAGACCTCCGGCAAAACTGAGCGTCAGGGCTTCAATCAGGAACTGAGTAAGGACGTCGCCTCCCCGCGCGCCAACTGCCATTCTAATTCCGATCTCCCGGGTCCGCTCCGTCACCGAAACGAGCATGATGTTCATGATTCCGATGCCGCCCACGATGAGCGATATGCCGGCTATGCTCGCAAGGAGTAGAGTCATGGTTTTCGTCGTAGCGTCTGCCGTGCTCGCTATTTCAGTCTGCGTCCTCACGGTGAAGTCGTTCGGGTCCCATGGCCTGAGCTGGTGCCGGTCCCTGAGCAGTTGAGTTATCTCTTCGCTGGCAACAGGCACGGCGGCCGATGATATCGCCGATGCGAAAATGGCGCCGGCATATATCGTACCCTGAAGCTTCTTCTGAACGGTGGAGAAGGGAGCGATGACTATGTCATCCTGGTCGTCGCCGTTCGCGTTCTGCCCCTTGGAGGTAAGAACGCCGATGATTTTGAAGGGGAGATTCCTGATTTGTATCGTTGCTCCTATCGGCACACTTCCCTCGCCGAAGAGATTCTTGGCTACCGTCTGTCCGACAAGGCAGACCTTTGCGGCATCCCGCTCATCCTGGCTTGTGAAATAGCTCCCGCTCGATACCGGCCAGTTGCGGATGTGTTCGTAGTTAGGATACGCGCCGAAAACGTTGGTCCTCCAGTTCTCAGTACCGGCAATAATCTGGGTCACCACACGCGTTATCGGAGTAACGTATTCCACCGCTGGGCACTGGTCCCGGATTGCCTCGACGTCGCTCTCCTTTAGACGCGAAGTCGAGCCTGCCTGGTAATGGACCCCTCCCTGCGTGGAGGCAAACGGAAAGACTATAAGCATGTTGGTGCCGAGACCGGCAATCTGCTGCTTCACCGCGTTGCTCGCCCCCTGCCCAATCGCAAGCATGGCTATCACGGCGGCGACACCGATTATAATGCCCAGCATTGTCAGGAACGAGCGGAGTTTATTTCGCCCAAGCGAGCGATAAGATATCTTCATTATGTTCAGTAAGTTCATGACTCTAACTCATCCGCTAGTACGGGAATTTTCGGAAGTTCATCGGAGGCTATCTTTCTGTCCTCCACCTTCACAATCTTGTTTATCCTGCCGTCCTTGAAGACGACATTCCGCTCGGCAAACTGCGCGATGTCCATTTCGTGTGTTACGAGCACGACCGTGATTCCCCTCCCGTTGAGGTTTTGGAATATCTCCATGACTTCCACGCTCGTTCGGGTATCGAGGTTGCCGGTAGGCTCGTCGGCGAGTATCATGACGGGATCGTTCACAAGCGATCGGGCTATGGCCACGCGCTGTTGTTGTCCGCCCGACAATTGGTTCGAGTAATGCTGCGCCCTTTCCGCAAGTCCAACCGCATTGAGAGCCTCCATCGCCTTCTCACGTCGCTGCACCGAGTTGAGCTTGCTGGAATAAAGCAGTGGGAGCTCCACATTCTCCAATGCCGTGGTCCGCGGAAGTAGATTGAATGCCTGGAACACGAAACCGAGTTTTAGATTTCGAAGACCGGCGAGTTCATCCCTGTCAAGCTTGCCGACTTCAACTCCATCCAGGAAGTACTCTCCACTCGTTGGCACGTCGAGACAACCGAGTATGTTCATGAAGGTCGACTTCCCGGATCCGCTGGCGCCCATGATCGCCACGAACTCCCTTGGCTCTATGTCGAGATTTATCCCCCGCAATGCATGGACTTCAAAGTCACCCATCTTGTATATCTTCACAAGGTGCTTGACAGAGATAATGGATCCAGCCATTAGACTAGAACCTCCTCCTCTGCATGAATGGATTGTTCTGACCACCGCCGGTTTGGGTGAGTGAGCCTATCACGACCTGTTCACCCGCGCTCAGCTCACCGGCGACCTGCGTGTTGGTCCCATCCGAAAGTCCGACCATCACTCTGATAGGCTTGATATCCTTGCCATTCAGCACCCACACTCTGAAGTAACTCCCGGGGGTAAGTTCACGGTTCTGGAAAGACTGTCCGCCCCCCTGTCCGAAGCTCTGGCTTGGCCCGCCTTGCTTGAAACCGGGATTTTCTCCCATATTCTTTCTCCGTTCCTCAATTTTCTTTTTCACGGAATCGGGGAGGGACTTCATCATCGCCTCGGAATATTCTTTAGGAGGAACAAACCGCAGCGCTGTGGTCGGAACCTTCAGCACATCCTTTGCTTCCGCAATTTGGATGGTCAAATTGGCCGTCATGCCGGGCATCAATTTAAGATCGGGATTGGGAACATCGATTATCACGGTGTATTCCACGACGTTCTGAACGACTGTCGGCTGAAGTCTTATCTGAGTAACACGTCCCTTGAAGGTGTCGTTTGAAAACGCATCCACAGTGAATGTGACCGGCTGCCCGACCTTAACGCTCCCGATATCGCCTTCGTCGACGGAGGCCTGTATTTGCATATCAGCAAGACTATTGGCCACAGTGAACAGCGTGGGGGTATTGAAGCTCGAAGCGACCGTCTGTCCTATATCCACGTTTCTCGAGATCACGACTCCGCTTATCGGGGATTTGATGGTCGCATAGCTCAGGTTGATTTTAGATTGGTCGAGTGCAGTTTGCGCCTGCAGTACGTTTGCCTGAGCCGTCTGGAAGTCGGACAACGCGGTATCATAATCAGACTGAGAGTCCAGGTTCCTTTGAAACAGTTGTTTCACCCTGTTAAAAGTTCGTTGCGCCTGATCTGAAGCGACCTGAGCCTTTTTCAGATTCGCCTCCGCCTGCTCGACGCTGGCCCAGAGGAAGGTAGTATCCAACTGGGCGAGCACCTGCCCACGCCTCACGTGAGTGTTCCAATCGGCATAGAGCTTTGCGATGGTGCCTGATACCTGAGTTCCGACCTGGACAGTCGTGTCTGCCGCGAGCGTTCCGGTGGCGGTCACCACGACGTCAAGATTTCCCTGCGTGACCGGGAGCGTAAGCCACTGCTGGTTCTCTGATTTGCCGCTTGAAGTGAAGAAAAAGATTCCTCCTGCCACCACGACTAGCAACACTAAGACTGCAACGACCCTCTTCTTTTTCATTTTTCTTTCTCTTGGTTTTACTTAATCACACCCATCGCGCGCTCGAGTTGGGCGTATGACACGTTGTAATCGTAAAGGGACTCGATATAAGTTATGCGGGCATTCGCGAGGGCGACCTGGGCATCAGTCGTCTGGAGCGCGCTCCCCTTTCCCGTATTGTATTCCCCTACCGCAAGACGCAGAGCTTCCTCGGCCTGTTCAACAAGCTTCTTAGAAGCTTTTATTCGCTGCGTTGCCTCCTCGAGAGCGAACTCTTGCTGCTGGACATTAAGGTAGAGCGTTTGCATAACTAAATCGTTAGACGCTTCCGCGCTCTTCAGGTTTGCTCTGGCCTGATCGATCCCGGCGTCGAGAGCGAATCCCTCGAAGATTGGGAGGCTCAAAGTTACTCCGATGTTCCATCCGCTGTAAAGCGGCGTCGGGGCAAGTCCGCGCCAGTTGTATGCGCCAGTGGCACTTATGTTAGGCAGGTTCGCCGTCCATGCGGAGGTCAACAACGCTTTGTTAGCCTGTACCTGCGCGCGGCTCGCCAAAAGCTCCGGCCGATTTTTGATCGCCGTCTCCAAAGCTGTTTCCAAACTGATATCCACGTGGGTGACTTCAAGATTATCCCTCAACGCGAAAGGCTCCGGAAGTTTAGTCCCCATGACGTTTTCCAGCTGAATCCTCGCGAGCTTGACATTGTTGTCCGCCTGTATCAGGTTCACCTTCGCGTTCGCAACGGTCACTTCTGCGTTGACGACATCGTAACGTGGAACAGTGCCCGCCTTGTAGAAGGCCTCGGCCTGACGGAGGTGGTCCTCTGCCTGCAGAACAGTCTCTGTGTCAACCTCCCTCAACCGCGTGGCTGCAAGATAGCCATAGTAAGCGATGTATGTGTTGACAACTACGTCCTCCTTGGTCGCCCTCACGTCCTGCTTCCCCGCGTCAACAAGGTCAGAGCCGGCGGAGAGCCTCGTGTAGGTTTTACCGAAATCAAAAATCAGCTGTTGAGCCTGAAGACCGGCCGAGTAACTGTCGAAGCTTCCGTTCCGGACGATATTACCCAGTAGGAAAGTGCCGCCGTTTCTTGTGACACCGGCGGTGCCGCTGATTTGAGGAAAGAGGGCAGACCTTGTCAGCT
Organism: Bacteroidota bacterium; assembly: GCA_021812985.1. GTDB lineage: Bacteria > Bacteroidota > Ignavibacteria > Kryptoniales > JAKASW01 > JAKASW01. The sequence goes on along the minus strand of JAKAMG010000006.1, from coordinate 131,384 downwards.
TGAGGTTTGACTCTGCCACTTCGAATCCTCCCTGGGAAACGCGGATTTGCGGATTATATTTCAAGGCAGTCTGAATGCACTGCTTTAAGGAAAGCGTATCTCCCTGTCCCCCCGTGACGACGCCCCGGTCCTCCTGAGCCACCGCGATCATGGGAAGACACAATAACAGAAGTATATAGTTCTTCATTGTCTCCAACGTTAATTGTGATTATAGACGGCGAGCTTAACTAGAAGTTCTCTATTACAGCTTGTACCCTATCTTGCGAAGGAAATCGTGCCTGGCGTTTTTGTCCGCGTCATTCTCAATTCCTTTGGTTCTGACACCGTCAATTACTCCGAGAATTCCGCGACCCTGTTCCGTTTCGGCTATGACGACTTCCGCCGGGTTGCCCGTCGCGCAGTAGACGTTCGCGACCTCCGGCACAGATTTCACCGCGTTGAGGATATTGACCGGGAAACCGTCTCTCATGAATATGACAAAAGAATGGCCGGCTGAAATATCCATCGCGCATCCTTTTGCGAGCTCGATGAGTTCATCATCGTTGCCGGTGAACCTGACCAGTGCCGGGCCAGATGACTCGCAAAAAGCGATGCCGAACTTCATCTGCGGCACAGTCTGAACTATTGCTTCGTGAAGGTCCTCGACAGTCTTTATGAAATGGGCCTGCCCGAGGATGAAATTCACATCTTCCGGTTTTCTGATCTTTACAACCTTCAGTTCCATGGGATACTCCTGCTAATATCAACACGACAATGGTTTGCTTTCATTGCTTTACTTGACGCTCAGTTCCCCTGCTGACGGGCTAATGTAGACGAGATGACCGCCGACCAGCGTGGCGAGTACCTCGTCAGCCGGTATGGCTCCGACGGGAATCCTGCGTAGATCTGACTTGAACAGCGTGAAGTCCGCGTATTTCCCTACGGAGATTGTCCCCTTTGTCTTTTCCTGGAACGCCCCGTACGCGGGCCAGACAGTGAACGACTTCAGCGCCTGGTCGAGCGTCATTCCCTCACGCGGCACGAACCCTCCGTCGAAAAGAGAGCTGTCTGCGGCGGCATCAGCTGTCAGCTCGAAATATTTCCGGGCATCCGAATACGATTTCGGGTTACCAAACATGTCTTTTCTCGCTATTGACGTGTAGATTCCGAGGCGCGGGTCGACACTGTTTTCCGGGAATCCTGATCCGCCAATTATTACTGCGCCCTCCTGAATCAGGGCCTGCCAGGGATAAGCATTTCTGATCCTCCGGCTCCCGAGCCTCGACTCCAACCAGAACATGGACGAAGCAAAATCATTCGCCTCGCTTGACGGGAGGATACCAAGCGCGCTGAACCTAGGGACATCGCTCGTGAGAAGGACTTCCGTCCCCTCGATCCTCAACCTCGCGTCCGATTCCCCAGTCGCGCGCAACGCCTTCTCGTATGCATTCAGCGCGACATCGCACGCTCTATCGCCGCGTGCTTCTGTGCAGACCTGAAACCCGGAAGAAAGCGATGCTATCGTCAGGTTCTCCAGATCCTTCTCTCCGAGGTTTGTGGATCCGTACTGCCCAGGTGCATCTGAATACTCGCGCACAAGAGCAGCCTGCCTTGTCCGCAACGGACCGTCCATGTCAACTCTTACCGCTCTCATCGTAAGGTAGTCCTTGTAGTCGACAAGTATCCCCTTCTTAAGCATTGCCGGCAATGTGCTGTCGTTTCCGTCATACATCGCGTATACCCTCAGCTTCAACCTTCCCTGATCGGCGAGAAGCCTGTAAGCCTCGAGCGTTCTAGAATCGACGCCTGCATCTTGGACCTCCGTCAGACCGTAGCGCGCGCATGTGTCGCACGCAGCGAGTATCGCATCCTCTATCTCGCTCTCTGACGGAGCGGGAATACTGTGCGTTATGAGCCCGACAGCCGAGCCCGTCAATACGCCTGTCAGGTTACCGCGAGAGTCCTTTATAATCTGACCACCTTCAGGCGATTTGGTGGTACGGGTAACGCCTGCCAGTTCCAGTACCTTGGAATTGACCCACACTGCTCCTCCATCCGCACTGACCAGAAGGACAAAATTATCAGGAGCTGCCTTGTCAAGGAGCCCTGTCATGCTCTGCAGTTGTCCACGCCATGAAGCGGCATCCCATCCGCTTCCTCTGATCCAGCCGCCGAGCCTAGTCCTCGCGGTGGCTTCTTCGACCAGCCTTGCGGCCTCCTGAGGTGACCGGGCAGACGTGAGGTCGAGCGTCCTCAGACTCATTCCTAATTCCAGAATATGCGCGTGGCCGTCTGTGAGGCCCGGGAGGACGTATGCGCCGTGTAGGTCTATGGTGATCCTTCCGGAAAAATGAGATTCCACCGCGGAGTTGGTTCCAACACCTACTATCCTGCCACCATCAACCGCCACAGCCTCGGCTTCTGGAAAATTCGAGTCGAGCGTCTGTATGTCTCCGTTCAATAAAACAAGATCGACGTTAGATTTCCTGACTGAGCAGGACGACAGGTAGAATGCCAGGAAAACAAGGACGGCAGGCCGGATATATTTCATTTAACCCTCATCTGTTGGCTTAAAATTTAAGTAACCCCCGGGCAATTCACCACATCCAAGAATCGAATTGTGATTTTCGAAGCCTGCCGGTATATTCACTCAACAATTCTTCACATCCCATTCAAGAAGAGGAGTATCACGATGGATCATGCAATGACGACAACCACATTCGACCTGACCGGCTACAAGGTGGCGAGACAACTCGGTGTCGTAAGGGGAATAACTGTTCGTTCTCGTTCGGTGTTCGGCACGATCGGCGGTTCGCTTCAGACTCTCTTCGGCGGTAACATCACGCTATTCACTGAGTTATGCGAGAAGAGCCGGCAGGAGGCTTTCGACATGATGGTCGATCACGCTGAGCAACTCGGCGCGAATGCCGTCATTGGGGTCAGATATGACGCCACGGAACTCATGAACGGAGTCACGGAAGTACTCTGCTACGGAACCGCGGTGACCGTTTCCCGGATTTAGTTTCAGAGAGAAGTTCCGAAATATGGGGATGCGGCCAGAAATTGGCGGCCCCGACTGAGATCGTTCCGCGGGTTGCATTTTTAAGATCGGGCATACCTGCTAAATTTGGACACGATTTTAAGTCGGCTTACAGAGCCTCTTTGAACTGACTGAATCACTTCCTCAAAAAAGGACAGGGTACATTTATGAGCAATTCCAAGAACGGGATCAGCTTTTTCGAAAATGTAAACCGGAATTTCGACAAAGCGGCACAGTTCACGAGCCACCCAAAAGGTCTGCTCGAACAAATCAAAGGGTGCAACAGCGTATACTCGTTTCAATTCCCAGTTAGGACATCCAGGGGACTCGAGGTCCTGCGTGGATGGCGGGTGGAGCATAGCTACCACAAACTCCCCGTAAAGGGAGGAATACGTTATTCAGAAAACGTCGACGAGGACGAGGTGAAGGCACTCGCCGCCCTTATGACTTACAAGTGCGCGGTCGTGGATGTTCCATTCGGTGGCGCCAAGGGAGCAATCAAATTCAATCCCAAGAACTACGGCGCGAATGATGTGGAGCTGATCACAAGGCGCTACACTTCGGAGCTCATCAGAAAGAACTACATTGGACCCGGCGTGGACGTCCCCGCACCGGATTACGGCTCCGGCCCGCGCGAGATGGCGTGGATAGCCGACACGTACGCGACCTTTAACCCCGGCAGGATCGATGCCCTCGCATGCGTCACGGGTAAGCCCGTCGCAGAAGGAGGAGTCCGCGGCAGAACGGAAGCAACCGGTCGAGGAATTTTCTACGGCCTGCAGGAAGCCTGCGACAATAGTGAGGACATGAAGGCGCTCGGACTGACCAAGGGTCTCGCGGGAAAAAGGATTGTGGTACAGGGACTGGGCAACGTCGGATACCACGCAGCCAAGTTTTGCCAGGAAGGCGGCGGCGTGATAGTGGCACTTGCCGAGTACGAAGGAGCGATCTACAACCCTAAGGGACTCGACCTCGACGCGGTCGTTAAACACCGGAAGGAGACTGGCTCCATATTGAAGTTCCCCGGCGCCACGGACGTCCCCAACTCGTTAGAAGCACTTGAGCTGGATTGCGACATACTGATACCTGCCGCGCTCGAAGAACAGATAACCCAATCCAACGCTCCGCGGATAAAGGCGAAGATCATCGGCGAAGGGGCCAACGGCCCGACAACCGTGGACGCGGAGGAAATACTCCTCAAGAAGAGGGTCATGGTCATACCGGATATGTACCTCAACGCCGGGGGAGTTACCGTCTCCTACTTCGAGTGGCTGAAAAATCTCTCGCACGTCAGGTTCGGAAGAATGGACAAGCGATTCGAACATTCGGCATTCGACAAGATGCTTCGAGCTGTCGAGGAATCTACCGGGAGGTCCTTCAAGGAACATGAAAGGGTCGCCATCACCAAAGGCCCTGACGAAATAGATCTCGTCAACTCCGGACTAGAGGAGACCATGACTGGCGCGTACAACCAGATACGGGACATAAAGAAGAGTAACCCAAAGATCCCTGATCTCAGGACCGCAGCATTCCTGAACGCGATAGAGAAAATCGCGACGGCTTACATGGAACTCGGGATATTCCCCTAATATACCGATAGGGCTCTTAGTTTCCTGAAAGGTGTGCGTGAGTGTCATCCGCACACCTTTTCATTTGCCAACAATTCCCGAATCTTGAGACCTGGCAGTAGTGCTCAAAATGGTCTGGAGACGCGCACGCCAAACGTGGGAGATGCGCTGATATCAGTCCTCCAAGCAAGAAATATCCTGAAGCTTCCGCTCCCGTTCCCCACCCCGACACCATAATCCGATTTTAGAGTACTTAGCTTGACGAAGTCCCATCCGCTCGCGATTCCCGCCGCGCCTGCATCGTGAACCTCTCCGGCATCACCAAACAGTATAAGCGTCACGGTGTTTAGCGGGAAGATGCTCGTGCGCCTGAACAGGTCGGGACTGAGGAGAAGCTCGAAGTTGCAGAGAAGGAGCCTGTTCCCGGAAAACTCCTTGTACGGAAAAGCGTTCAGCGTATTGAAGCCGCCTATCTGGTATGTTCGTTGAAGCGGGAGGATGGCGTCTGACGTCCCGGCCCTAAGCCGCAAGTTTAGCTGGAGTCCCTTGAACAGCGGCTGGTACCTCACGAACTCTGCAGTAATCATCCTGAAATCATACGCGCCGCTGACGGTGGCTTCACCGCGCAGATCTGCCAGCCAACCCGCACGTCTCGCATCGCCTTTGTACTCACGGTGCTGGAGATCAAGGACGACGCTTCGCATCCATCCCTCCTGAACCGCGGGATTCTCACGGAAAGACTTGTGCCCGCCAAATATGGACCATGTGGCATTTCTTGACAGAGACGAATATTTGTCGACGTCAAAACTCAGCGTCACCCTCGAATCCATCTGGTAATACTGTGCAAGATGGAACGAGACTCCGTCCCGCGAGAAGTAGTCCATGAAATCTTCTCTCGCGAGGATTGAATAGAGAGAGTTCTCCTTAGGGCCAATTATCCAGTAATCCTTGGAATCGGTAAGCGAGTGCCCCTCGAAGCCGACCTCGAATCTATTTTCATTTCCGAACCATTTGTCGAGGCCTAGCTGATATCTCCAGCGATGGAGGGAGAACGCATAGCCGGCAAATCCGAAAGGCGAAATGGATTCCGCGCCGCTCCAAAAGTATTCCTTGTTCTGTCCAAGCCCGAGGAAGAGTCCATCAACCCTGTTGTAGTCAGCGGCGATATGTTCAAATATAAAGTTATGATCGCGCCATAGTTCCGGATTATCAGTCAACTTAAGCGAGTGCGTGATTGAATGCCTCGCCTCCAGCTCGGTTCCTCCGCGCTCCACTACGTTTCCCTCAATCTTCGCGTCGCCGCTGACATGCGCCTTACCGTTTATTACAACGACATCGCCTTCCACTTTCGCCGTATTGCGGATGAAGGCGTCGCCGTTCACGACAATGATGCTTCCTTCGACTGTGCCGTATATGAACGCATCGCCATTGAGCACCTTGACGTCCCTCTCCATCACGTCCCCCTCTTCAAGGGTGTAATCTCCTCGGCGCACGGCAGCATCCTGAACATCGTATACATCCGCTGCCTCCCTCGCCAGCCGACTGGCGTCCTCGTTGGCCTCACGGATCTCGTCGCTCAGCTGGCTCATTTCTTGTGACAGCTTATCCAACTCTTCCCTGTCCGACTCGCTGAACTCCTTCGTTGAATCTGTTCTCTGTTTGAGGAGACGATAGGAGCTCTCTATCTTCTTCACTTCAGATCTGAGTGAATCGATCAGCCTCCCCTGGTCAGAGTAAGTTGAGTCCTTCCCCTGGGCGGATGCGGTAGAAAACGCCACACACATGGTAAGGAGTGCAAGGCACAAAACCGACCATTTCATTTTCAAAACTCCTTTTCTCTGAGAATCTACGGATTCAAGGCGTTTTGTTACAATTTATCAGTCCTGAGGGGAGGATTTGCCGGTCGCGGCTTCCAACGGGTAGAAATTCAGCGCAGGTAGGTACTCGAGGGCGCCGTGATAGAAGGCGAGTTCAAAATAGTGGGACATTCCGGCGATTTCACGTTCACCGAGATCGAATTGTATGTTTTCCGTGAGGTATCTCTTGACGAGACCGAATTCGGCGCCATACTCCTCGGCCGCCGCCCTGCAGACCTCGTCAATATTGTCTAGCCCAAGATTCTTCGAAGATATGATTGCCTGTGTGTCATCCAGGCTGAGTGCTCCCGGTCTTCCCGCCCAAACGGCAAAGACGAAAGGGAGGCCGGTCATGTCGAACCACTCTTCAGCAAGGTCGAGGTAGTTCCCTGAGGCAGACCCGGTCTTGAAAAGCGCGTTGTCCCCGATCATCAGTGCGGCATCAGCGATAGAAAGCATCTTCTTAAGATCAGGTTCAGAGGCGATAAACTGCGGCTTGATCTCGTATCTCTCAGCGAGGATTATCTTGGTCAGTACGACGGAGGTCATTGAGCTTATGTCCAGCGCGACCGTGCGGATACTCCTGAGGTCTTTATTAAAATAAAGTCTGATGCTGTCGACGGCACCGTGCGCTATGATCCCACACTCCGGCACAATCCTCAATGAGGGGCTGTTCTTGGCGTAGGCTATGGAGGGGACGAGTGCCACATCAAGCCTCCCTGCAGTCAACTCTACGGCGAGCGATGACGGGATGGCCTTAGTGATTTCAAAATTGTGTGGGAAGAGATTCCTCTCCAATCCGTAGATGAGAGGCTTTGTATTGAGAAAGCTGACAGCTCCCAGTTTTCTTTTGGGTGATAGATCTTTTGGATCCGACATTTCTTTCGCCTCCTTGCCCGGCTTTTGGCTCAGGCAAAGCTTTCCAGTGTGTGATAAAGTGCGTCGCGTTCGATTGGGATGCGCCCCGCGTCCTTGATGAGTTTGACAAGCTGTTTTTTTGTGAGAGCAGTCTCGGTCGAAGCCCCCGCCATTCTGAAGACGCGTTCGTCTCTTACGGTGCCGTCCAAATCGTCCGCACCGAAACCGAGGCTGATTTGCGCCACTTTCGGACCCATCGAAATCCAGTAAGCTTTTATATGCGGAAAATTATCAAGCATCAACCTGCTGACGGCGATGCTCTTGAGGTTGTCTATGCCGGTTGCCCACTGCGTGGAGTCCTCCATGTGAGGGTGATAGGCAAGCGGAATGAAGGCAAAGAAGCCCTTCGTTTCGTCCTGAACTTCGCGTAGACGGATAAGATGGTCTACTCTTTCGTCGACACGTTCCATATGCCCGTAAAGCATGGTGGCATTTGAAGGGATTCCGACCTTGTGGGCAGTCTTTATGACGTGGATCCACTGGTCGGCTCCGATCTTGTCCGCAAACATCTTGGCCCGAACGCGCTCGCTGAATATTTCAGCGCCGCCGCCGGGCATCGCATCGAGTCCCGCCTCCTTGAGGTCTAGCAGCACCTTCTCTATCGACAGCCCGTAAAGCCTCGCGAAGAAATCGATCTCAACGGCAGTGAAAGCCTTGATGTGAATTCTCGGATCGATCTTCTTTATTCCGCGGAGAAGATTCAGGTAATAGTCGTAGGGGAGTCCGTTGTGCAGTCCCCCGACCATGTGCATCTCCGTGATGTTTTCCTTGTCGGCTCTGACCGTTTCAAATATCTGATCGAGGCTCATTAGGAACGCTCCATCTTCCCCTTCCTTCCGATAGAAGGAGCAGAACTTGCAGTCGAGCTCGCAGATGTTCGAGTAGTTCAGATAATAGTTCTTGACGAAATACGCGTTCGAACCGTTGATTCTCTCTCTGACAAGATTTGCCATGAAACCGAGCGCAAGAAGGTTGTCGGTCTCATAAAGCCTCATCCCGTCCTCGCGATTGAGTCTCTCTCCGGCGAGAACTTTTTCGTAGATATCCTCGACGCCCGCAAAGGCCCCGGTTTCCAGAAGCGATTCCTGCATCTCTCTCTCGATACCTGTAACTAAAGCGCCTGACGCGGCTCGGTCCATGCCGGGCCCTTCCGACTTTGACATGCTTTGCCGGAAAACTTAAGTGGTCTTCTGGCGAACGGCCTTGCTTGCGAGGTCTCTGAGATAGAAGAGTTTCGCCCTGCGGACTTTCCCTTCCCGCACGAGCTCTATCTTCGCGATGCGTGGTGAATGAATCGGGAACACTCTCTCAACACCGACGCCGTTCGAAATCTTGCGGACGGTGAAGGTCTCTTTGAGTCCCGCTCCACGGCGGCTTATCACGATCCCCTCGAAGTCCTGTATGCGCTCCTTATCTCCTTCGATGACGCGGAAGTGAACATTGATCGTATCTCCCGGCCGGAAACGCGGCAGATCCGTCTTGAGGTGAGCTGCTTCGACTAAAGCTATCTTGTTCATCTTAATGTTTCTCCATTTCTCGGATTAAATTAAACTTCGTGCTTGCCGCTTTCACTAAGCGACTTCTCGATTAAGTCAGGCCTTCTATTGGCCGTTCTTTCCGCGCTCTTTGCCTCGCGCCACTTCCTGACTTCCTCATGATCTCCCGCGAGAAGGACGTCCGGCACCTTCATCCCTCTGAAATCAGCCGGTCTGGTGTACTGCGGCGAATCGAGAAGCCCAGCCTGGAAAGAATCGTTCAATGCGCTTTCGCTGTCGCCGAGCGCGCCCGGGAGAAGGCGTACCACCGCGTCGATTACTACAAGCGCGGCGATCTCTCCTCCTGTCAGGACGTAATCGCCGACAGAAATCTCGCGCGTCGCAAGGCCTTCCCTGATTCTTTCGTCCACACCTTTATAATGTCCGCATATGAACACAATATTCTCTTTGAGAGACAGCTCGTTAGCGATTCTCTGGTTGAACGTCTCTCCGTCAGCTGTCAGAAGCACGACCTCGTCGTATCGCCTCTCCGCGAGGAGAGACTCCACCGCTTCAAAAACCGGCTCGGGCTTCAGCACCATGCCGGCTCCGCCGCCGTAAGGTGAATCGTCGACGGTCTTGTGCTTATCGTGGGCGAAATTTCTAAGATCGTGGACCACTATCTCGACGACGCTTCTTTCCTGCGCCTTCTTCAACATACTCTCGTTGAGAGGGCTTTCAAGGATGCGCGGGAACGCCGTCACTACATCGATCCTCAAAGACTCTCCTCCGCGGTACTCTCGCCTTCATTCTCAAGAAGGCCTTCTATCAATTCAACTGTCATCTTTCCCTGATCGGGGTCAACCCGCTTCACAAATGCGCTCACGAAAGGAAGCTTAAAATTCGTCCCATCCACCATGCGTATGAGGAGTATGCTCTGCTTAAGATTTGACAAGACATCCTCAACGACACCTATGTGTCTGCCGCCGGAACTTTCCACGTTCATACCGATGAGTGTATCTATGAAATAAGTGCCATCAGGTAATTCGACGCGCTCCGATTCAGGCACCGAGACTTCGGCTCCGACGAATCGGGCAGCCTCATCGAACGTATCGACTCCCTTCAGTTTCATGACGGCGTAGTTATTCACGTATTCGCTCTTGTCAATCTCAACATTTTCGACCTGGGAAAGGCCTTTCCTTCTTATGTAAACGTGCTTGAGTCCATCAAACCGTTCGGGGAAATCACTCATCGATTCGACCTTGAGGTCTCCCTTGTTTCCACGAACCTTCCTTACGATTCCAATGAGAACAAGGTCATCCATTCGATCATCCCTAGCGTAAAAATTTGTCCGGACTGTTACTCTTGAGGGTTCCGGAGGTAGCCGGTTCATGTCCGCCAGGTGCGCCCGCGCGGGACTTTTCCTGCCGGATACTACCGGTCGACGATTTCCAAAATCGCCCGCTTACCTTCCCGAGCAGCTACTGCGCTCAGAAGAGTTCGGATCGCGTTGGCGGTGCGTCCCTTGCGGCCAATCACCTTCCCGACGTCATCCGGGTCAACCTTCAATTGGAAGACTACCTTGTTGGCCTCTTTTTCGTCCTGGGTCAACTGAACGCTATCAGGTTTGTCCACCAGTTTCTTAACAACAAAGTCTACGAAGTCATGCATTTCGGACCTCCTTCTCCTACTCGGCTCACCGCTCCGGCCAGGCCGGTTCGAATGAACCGGGCTTCACACGAGCCTGATAACCACCCATCCAAGTTCCGCGGACTGAGTGATACTGTTTACCTCCCGATCATACCGGGAGCGAAGCAGCTGAAGACTTGCGGCAGCCGGACGCTCTCCTGCGTGCATGCAGGTCCACTTAAGGATTCCGACGTGACACTCGCTTCAGACGAATTTAAAAAGCGAAAGGACTTACTTAGGCAGGCTGATTGGCAGCGGGAGCCTGTTGGGCATCTGCACCGCCGGCAGTCCCGGAAGCCTTCTTCGCTTTCTTGGACGCCTTACGCCGCTCTCTGCGCGCCGCGTCACGTGCGATCTTGCCTTCCTGACCTGCCTGCCACTCGGCCACCTTCTGCGCGATGGCAGCCTCGTCAAGTCCTTTCTTCATCAGATACCACTTGTACCACAAACCTGATTTACGGAGCAGACTACGGACTGTATCAGTGGGGAGCGCGCCGCGCTTTAACCACTTAATCGCCTTCTCCTCGCTGAACTTTATTTCCGCCGGCGTCGTGCGCGGGTTATAAGTGCCGACAGTCTCGAGAAAACGTCCGTCACGCGGGTAACGAGAGTCCGCCGCGACGACTTTGTAAGATGGTTGATTCTTCCGTCCTGTCTTTCGTAGTCTTAACCTTACCGCCAAATTATCCTCCGAGTTTTAAAGGGGGAAACGCATATTTGCAAGTGCGGCCCTCCCAAATTTTCCTTTGGAAAGGGTCTTGAACATCCTCTGCATTTCCGAGAATTGTTTCAAAAGTCTGTTTATGTCCTGAACCGTCGTGCCGCTCCCGGCCGCGATTCTCTTTCTTCGCCTCCCGTCAATAATATGAGGCTTCTCTCTTTCAGAAATAGTCATCGAATTAATCATTGCCTCGATCCTCACGAGAGCCTTCTCGTCGATCGTGGCATTCCGGATCGCTCCTGACACACCGGGGATCATGGAAAGCACGTCTTTCAACGGCCCCATCTTCTTTATCTGCCTCAGCTGATCCCTGAAATCCTCAAGAGTGAACTCGTTCTTCTTCAGTCTCTGCTCGAGCCTGGCGGCGTTCTTCTCGTCGACCTGCTCCTGGACTTTCTCCACGAGCGTGACGACGTCGCCCATGCCGAGTATCCTGGAGGCCATCCTGTCAGGGTGGAACACCTCCAGCTGATCGAGCTTTTCGCCGAGGCTGACGAACTTTATCGGCTTCTGAACGACCGACCTGATCGACATCGCAGCTCCGCCGCGCGCGTCGCCGTCGAGCTTAGTCAGCACCACTCCGTCGAAATTCAATCGCCGGTTGAATTCCTGTGCTGTGTTGACCGCATCCTGTCCTGTCATCGAATCCACGACGAAGAGTATCCTGTGCGGCTTGACGGCGTCTTTAACACCTTCAGCCTCCCGCATCATCTCCTCATCGACGTGAAGCCTTCCCGCCGTGTCTATGATCGCTATGTCGCGGGCGTTCTTGCGAGCATAGTCGATCGACTTAGAAGCGATATCGACCGCAGAAGCGCCTCTCTCCGAGTAAACCGGTATGCCAAGCTGCTGCCCAAGAGTCTCGAGTTGGTCTATGGCGGCTGGCCTGTGAACGTCGCATGCCACCAGAAGCGGATAACGCCCCTTCGACCTCAGATGGTTGGCGAGCTTCGCCGCAAACGTCGTCTTACCCGATCCCTGAAGACCGGCAATCATGACGACGTTGGGTATCTCCTGCGTAAGCTCCAACTCACTGGTAGCACCGCCGAGGACTTTCACCATCTCGTCATAGACTATCTTGACGAATACCTGCCCCGGGTTGAGGCTCTTGGCGACGTCCTTTCCTACGGCGACCTTCTGCACATCCTCGGTGAACTGGCGGGCAACCTTGTAGTTGACGTCTCCCTCGAGAAGTGCGCGACGCACCTCCCTGACCGCATCAGAGATGTTCTCGTCTGTGATGCGGGCTTGCCCGCTTAGGCGGCGGAAAATACCTTCGAATTTTTCAGATATTTGCTCAAACATACAAAAAAAGGTCCAAATTTTGCCTGAAAATTTACGCAAAACAGGGGATTGTTGCAAATATTGTGAGGGGTTGCGGCCGAGTTTCTGACATGCCGCTTGACGTGAATGAGATATCGCTCACCCCGCGGAGACAGTCACCCGCCCCCGCGAGGATGAGATTTTCAGACTCTTGGTCCCGCTTTTATAATTTCCGGCGGACAGCCTGTCTCGTATTTTTTGAAATTCTCGACGAAACGCGCGGCAAGCTGCCTGTACTTCTTCATATACTCCTCCCTGCTCGGCCATGAACCCGCCGGGTCGAGTATGTTTGAAGGAACCCCTTCACAGCTTGTCGGGACATCGAAACCGAAAACAGGGTCTGTGACGAATTTGGACTTCAGCAAAGCGCCGTCGAGTGCCGCGTTCAGGAGCGTCCGCGTGTATCCGATGCTTATTCGCTTCCCGACACCGAACGCTCCGCCAATCCAGCCCGTATTAAGGAGCCAGCAGTTGACGCCGTGACTCATGATCTTGCGCTTCAGTATGTCGGCATAGAACATAGGATGATGTACCATGAATGGCGCACCGAAGCACGTGCTGAAAGTCAGCTCCGGCTCCTTGCCCAATCCAACCTCCGTCCCTGCAATCTTTGAGGTGTACCCTGATATGAACTGGTATATTGCCTGGTCCGGGTTGAGTCTGGCGATCGGCGGCATGACGCCTGACGCATCGCATGTCAGGAGGATAATGTTTCTCGGGTGTCCTCCCTTTTTGTCGGGGACCGCGTTGGCTATGTAATCAAGCGGATACGATGCGCGCGTATTCTCCGTCACGCTCTCGTCATTCAGATCGATCATGCGGGTGACGTTGTCGAATACGACGTTCTCCAGGACGGTACCGAACATTTGAGTGGTCGCGTATATCTCCGGCTCCGCGGACTCCGAGAGCCTGATCACCTTGGCGTAGCACCCTCCCTCATAGTTGAATACTCCGCTGTCGCTCCAGCCATGCTCGTCGTCGCCGATCAGCCTTCGCTTCGGGTCGGCGGAAAGCGTCGTCTTGCCGGTTCCCGAAAGCCCGAAGAATATCGCCGACTCGCCGTCCTTCCCGATGTTGGCGGAACTGTGCATCGACATGACGCCTTGGAGCGGCATGAGGTAATTCATTATCGTGAAGACGGACTTCTTTATCTCTCCCGCATAGGCGGTGTTTCCGATTATGCAGACTCGTCTCGCGAAGTTCAGGATGATAAACGTCTCCGAGGCCGTTCCATCAATCTGCGGGACTCCTTTGAAGGACGGCACCGATATTACAGTGAACTCTGGGATGTGCCTTCTGTAGTCTTCGTTCGTTTCAGGGAGGATGAACATATTCCTTGCGAACAGGGCGTGCCACGCTTTTTCTGTGATGACTCTCACCGGCATCCTGAACTCTTCGTCCGCGCCGACGTAACAGTCCTGCACAAACATGTCGCGCCCCTGCATGAAGCCGAGAAGCCTGTTGTAAAGGCCATCAAACTTATCCGGGCTGAAAGGCTTGTTGTACTGACCCCACCATATCTGCCCTTCGGTCGATGGCTCCTTAACAATGTACTTATCACTTGCGGATCTCGCCGTGTGCTTTCCGGTAAAGGCGACGATGGGCCCCTGCTTCGTGATGCGCCCCTCCCCTCTGAAGGCAATTTCTTCGTATAGAGCTTCGGGCGGGAGATTCCAGTACGACATCCTGAGGTTAGAGATGCCGTGGTTCTCGAGCCCGTAATCGCTCTTCAGCTCTTTGGCCTCGCCTTCGGTGGGAGTTTTTATATTCAAGATATTGATCATATCCAATCCCTCACTAGTTTTCGTTCTCCAATGTAAATTTCTCTCGGTGAATTTGGATCGAGCGCCCATTTCATTCTCGCGACACCCTCAGTCACATCCTTGATGGAACCCGCAAAGCTCAGCCTCAGGTGCCCCTCCATGCCGAATTCCTTTCCTGGAACCGTGACGACGAGCGCCTTCTTCAGGAGAAGGTTGCTCAAAGCGACAGAGTCCCTCGTATAAGCACTGAAATCGGGGAGGCAATAGTAAGTACCATCGGGCTTCACTGTCTTCACGCCTTCGAAACCGCGGAGTTCTTCGAGCATGACGTTACGGTTGTTCTCGAGTGTGAGCCGCAGGCTTTCGACCGCGCTCTGCAAGCCTGTCAACGCTCCCTCTGCGGCCGCCTGCAGCAGCACCGCAGTGCATGACGTAATCTGGCTTTGAACATTAGTCATAATCTGTGTGAGCCGCCTGCTTGCCACCGCCCATCCTATTCTAAATCCGGTCATGCCGTAGAGCTTGGATACACCGTTGACGACTATAATCTTCGTCGACTCGACATCCCGCTTAGTGTACTTGTATGCGGACGGAGCCCGCTTGCCATCGAACACAAGCCTGTGGTAAATGTCGTCCATTATGATGTAAATATCCTTGCTTTCGCAGAACTCGACCAGCTCAGCGATAAACTCCTCGGAATACATCACCCCGGACGGATTGTTCGGGCTGTTAACGATAATTGCCCTGGTGTAGCTGCTTACCGCCTTGCGAACATCTTCCATTCTCGGATAGAACCCGCCATCTTCAGGCGTCACAATAACCGGGACGCCGTAAACCATCTTGACCATCTCCGGATAGCTCACCCAGTATGGCGCGAGTATGATCACCTCATCTTGCGGGTTCAATATCGAATAGAGAATGTTATACACGGACTGCTTAGCGCCGGCGGATACTATGATGTTCTCAGGAGCGACGATCTTGTCGTAGTTTTCTTCCGTGTATTTTACGATGGCCTTTTTTAGTGAAGGGATCCCATCCGTCGGCGTGTATTTGATTTCGCCCGTATTCAGTTTCACCGAGGCACTTAGTATTGCTGACAATGGAGCTTTGTTTTTAGGTTCACCCGCCCCCAAGTGAATTACTGCTTCGCCCTTTTCTTTCAGCACCCTTGCTTCCTCGTTCAACTTGAGTGTCGGCGATTCAGCAATCGAATTCGCTAGCTGACTCACACTCATGATATTAGCCAAACTCCTTTTCAGATTGTTATTTTATGAACGGCTGTTTTTCAACCTCCAGTTCCGAGCACTATATATGAAAGTTGCCGAGAAAAACGGGCGCCGATGCCCGCACTGGAAAGACACCCGGTTCAACCAGATGACCTCTTGGAAATAATTCGGATCTATCTGAAAAGCCTAATCACACGCGCGTAGCCGCGAGTGATCACTTTATCTCGTTGAAATCAGCCACGCCGACTTTAACGATCGTGGCATGATTTCTTTCTGTCTTTTTGTCTTTAACACTCGTGACCTGTTCGGTCCAAATCCCATACACTCTCCCGCCGTACGCCGCTAGTCCGGAATAGTCTCCGATGAAAACGTCTGCGGGACTGAAGGAAGAATCACTCATCAGGTAATTGGAGAATGACCTACCGCGATCTGTCGAGCGTGCCAGGACAACAGATGCCTTGTCGTTGAGTGAATCCGCCCTCCTGTCGTAAAAGATTACATTCACGGCCCCAGTCTTTTGATCCACCGCGAGCCATTGCATGAACTGATCCGCGCCGTCGTGAAGCGGGTCATCGTTGACTCTTACCGCGGGGGACCACGTCGTCCCTCCGTCTTCAGACCGTGACTCGAACACGTCGATGTCTCCGTTCCGGTAATCGGCCCAGGTTATATAGAGACCGCCTTTCGCGTCAGAGGCTATCTGCGGAAATCCGTTGGCCCTGTAGACATAAGCAGGCTTGAAAAACGAAGGAGCCGTCCGAATTACCTCGCGGTCCTTGCCGAAGGTAATACCCCCGTCGCTGGAGGACTTGCATACGATGTGGTTTCCATTAGTCCAGACGACATGGAGCACTCCGTCGGGAGTGACTGTGCCATCAAACCCTTCGACGGATCCGTTGTCATCGCGGGGTAAACCGTGAACATCGCTGATGTCTATGGGGCTCGACCACGTTAGGCCTCCGTCGGTTGATCGGGAGAAAAGGATGACTGATTCGGTGAGCCTCCATTCGGTCCAGCCGACGTAGAGACTGCCGGCGTATTTGCCATTCGTGTTGTCTGCGACTATATAAGGCTTATCTTCGAACGGGATGCCCGGTTTGGTGGCCTGAGAATCGACCGGTATGTCTGCGCTTTCCCAGGTCCTTCCTCCATCCAACGAACGCTTGACGAATATGCCGTTCCGCGTCGCCCTGTGCCCCCAGTAGTCCGGGGTCCCTAGCTTGTCGAAGGCTATACAGCACATCACGGCGTGTCCCTTGTTGTCGTACGTCACGGAAACGTCACCCGTAACGCGGTAGGATTTCAGCATGATGGAGACAGGGTCGCTCCAGCTCTTCCCCGCATCGCCGGAATAAGCCGCGGATGCCCAAGTCTGATACACACCGGTAACCTCTTCCGGATTGTTTGGATTGACGGCTATCGATGGCTCACTGCATCTACCGAGCGAGCTTACCGTGAAGATATGCAGGTTAGGGGCTGACTGGAGCGGAGCAGAGGAGTTCTCCGTTTGGGCCAGGGCTATCCCCTGCAACAGTGACAGCACTAATACAAGAGTCAGCCTTTTCGAGGTGAGACTATCAGCGTTTGGCAATTTCATTTCCTGTTTGGATTAGACTAATATGATTATATCAACTTTGCCAAACTCCTGCAAGCTTTCCGGGATTCGCGACCTACAGTGAAGCCAGACGCTCAACGTTTATCTTGTTTTTTCACCCCCCGGTGGGTAAAATACTGGCCACAGTATCAACCAAATCATTGGACGAGAGATGAACTTCAAGCACATCAACCGCTACATTGCCCTGGCGGTATTTTTTATCACGTTATTCATGTATCGCATGACTTCGCAGTCATCGGTGGCATTTTGGGATTGCGGAGAGTACGCGGCCACATCACCCGCCCTCGAAGTCCCTCACCCGCCTGGCGCTCCCCTTTTCACGCTCCTGGGGAGGATCGCCATGATGACTCCGTACGTGCACGACACCGCACTGAGGCTGAATCTCATCTCCGCCCTTGCCAGTGCTCTGACGATCATGTTCCTCTACCTCATCGGGGTCCGGGTGATTTCGAGATGGAAGGGATTTCCCTCCGATGCAAGAGGGGCAACAGTCGTCTTCGGCTCGGCGTTGATCGGCGCCTTCACCCTTTCGGTGTCCGATACTTTTTGGTTCAACGCGGCTGAATCCGGATTATTCGCATCGAGTATCTTCTTCGCCTCAACGGTACTCTGGCTCGGAATGGTCTGGTACGAGAAAGCAGAGGAGGCCGGAAGCCAAAAGTATCTCCTACTCGCGGCATATGTCATGGGCCTCTCAATAGGAATACACCAGTTGAGCATCCTCGTCTTCTTCGTCATCGCGCTCTTCATCTATTTCAAGTACTATGAATTTGAATGGAACTCTTTTGTTAAGTTCGCGATCGTAACCGCGCTGTCGTTCGCCGTGATTTATCCTGGAATCGTAAAATGGCTGGCAGCCATACTCAACGGTGACCTGAAGACCGGACCGTTTGACATTTCACACAGCTTCTTCATACAGATGATACCCCCGGGTCTCATCATCCTCGCAATTTACGGAGTGTACAAGGCTGAGAAGGCGAAGCGTTGGATAGTAAGCACTTCGCTCATGGCGGGTCTCCTCATCGTCCTTGGATATTCGACTTACACTCTGGTCTTCGTCCGCGCTAATGCACAGCCACCGATAAACGAGAACAACCCGAGCAACCTTGCTCGCCTGGTAGGATACCTGAACCGTGACCAGTACGGTTCTCAGCCAATTCTCTGGCCGCGCCGATGGAGCAACGAACCGCAGTATCAGGCGGGATATCAGAAGTATTCATCCGACTGGGATTATTTCGTTGGGTATCAGCTCGACCACATGTTCCTCCGCTATCTCGGTTGGAATTTTATAGGACGGGCCGGAGACATACAGGACGCGCCTGTGGTCTTGTTCAACTCGCCCAAGGGTTGGTACG
Organism: Bacteroidota bacterium; assembly: GCA_021812985.1. Lineage (GTDB taxonomy): Bacteria > Bacteroidota > Ignavibacteria > Kryptoniales > JAKASW01 > JAKASW01. Next base: position 112,856 of record JAKAMG010000006.1, on the reverse strand, counting down.
ATGGGAGGGCCGGATTTCCTACAAGGTACTTTGCGATCCCACTCCTCCTCGCCCTTTTTGGGATCTGGTACCAGTTCAAGAACGACTGGAAATTCGGGCTCGCCTTCATGACGATGTTCCTCGTGATGGGTCTCGCCCTGGTCATTTATTTCAATATGCAGGACCCTCAGCCAAGGGAACGTGACTACTTCTTCGTCGGCGCATTTTTTGTCTTTGCAATGTGGACCGGAGTCGGGGCGTCCGGAGTCATAGACATCGTGGCTACCGCGATCAAAGAGGGGAAACAGAAGACTCTCCTCATGGGGCTGACCACGGTTGCCCTCTTTGCTATAGCACCACTCAACATGTTCGCTCAGAATCTTTACACGCATGATCGCCACGGCAACTATGCGCCTTTCGATTATTCTTACAACATCCTGCAATCATGCAAGCCAAACGCGATTCTCTTCACGAACGGAGACAACGACACGTTTCCGCTCTGGTACCTCCAGGAAGGCCTTGGGATCCGGACCGATGTCCGCATTGTAAACCTCAGCCTTGCGAATACAAACTGGTATGACCTCCAGCTGAAGAACCTTACTCCACACGGAGCCGAAAAGGTCCCCATCAGCCTGACTGACGATCAGCTTCAGGAAATTCAGCCGATTGTCTGGAAGACGCAGACCTTCAAGCTTCCGGTCCCTAAGGAAGTTTACAAGGAGTTTGGAATAACGGACACGAGCGTGACGAACAAGGGGTACATCCAGTTCACGATGAAGCCGACGATGGACGCGGGAACTGTACAGGCGGTGCGTGCGCAGGACATACTCATACAGAACATTGTCATGACGAACGCGTGGAAGCGGCCAATTTACTTCGCCGTTACGGTCGCGCCCGGAAACTTCATCGGGCTCAGTCCATATCTGCAGATGCAGGGCCTCGCGCTCGAGTTGACGCCCGAGCTGAATAATGTTCCCGGACAGGACTACATCCTCAACGAGCCCATCACCAGAGAATGCTACCTTCACGAACCATCGACTCCCCATACGGAGCCTCACTACGGATTCCTCTTCACGAACCTCAACAACCCTGGCATTTATTACGACGACAACGTTCGTATGCTGATGCTTAACTACAGATACGGTTTCATGAGGCTGGCGGACTACTATGCTACCCGTGGAGATACAACCCGCGCGATCGCGACTCTCGACAGCATGGAAAGCAGAATCCCTCTCGAAGTGATACCGATGAATTATAAGATCCTTTCCGACGTGACGAGGCTCTATTACTCAGTTGGCGCCATGGCACAATTTCACAAGTACGCCGCCATCGTCGAAGCGGGCGCGAAGGAAGCGATAAAGGAAAATCCGGATGACGTCCAGAGCTATTACAACCCATACCGCATTCTTCTCGACCTGTATCGCACCGAAGGTGATTACTCGAAATCAATAGACCTTCTGGAGCAACTGCAGGCTCGCTTCCCGAATGAGCGCGGTATCGCCCAGGAAATTCAGATACTTAAGCAGGAACAGCAGATGGCCGCGGCTCCCGACACAGGCGCTAAAGGAAAGGCGCTTGTTCCCCAGGCCTTGAAGCCTAAAAGCAAGTAAGATTAACTCAACCTAATTTGATAATGACGGTGGCAATCGAATGGTTGCCACCGTTTTTTTTATGGCGAAGGTGACATTACGTCCCTTACGCGCAGGGACCGGAGAGATTTGTCTAATCCGCGCCGTTCAGGAAGGATTGCGCGGGTTAAGGCGGCTGCTATCCCCTCTCGCTGTCGAGCATTTTCATCTGCTGCGGTCCGTATCTTTCACCGGCTACGGCGCCTGGCGGAATGGATTTCTCGATGAGGGCGATCTCAGCGGGAGACAACTCGACGGTTGACGCCGCTAGAGATTCCCTGAGTTGAGCACGTGTGCGGGCACCGATAAGGGGGAGAATGTCCCTCCCGCGTGAAAGAACCCACGACACAGCAAGCTGTGCCACCGTGCACCCCTTCGAGTGAGCTATTGCCTTGAGTGAGTCGACAAGTGAAAGGTTGCGGTCAAAGTTTCCGGGGCTGAAGCGTGGAAAGTGGCCCCTCATATCCTTCGGCCCCGCAGGATTGCCACTAGACCACTTCCCGCTCAGCAGGCCGCGGGAAAGCACTCCATACGCCGTTATTCCAACACCAAGTTCGCGACATACTGATAACAGCCCTGACTCGATCCCCCTAGACAAGATTGAGTACTCGATCTGCAGGTCGACGATTGGATGGACGGCGCTCGCCCGGCGCACAGTCTCCCCCCCTGCTTCCGAGAGTCCGACGAAACGAACATATCCGGCTCGTACCATGTCGGAGATCGCCCCGATTGTCTCTTCAATCGGAACTGACGGATCCACCCTCGCTGGACGATATATGTCTATGTAATCGGTGCCGAGTCGCTTGAGTGAATACGTCAGGAAATTCTTGACGGAGTTGGGCCGGCAGTCTACACCTATCATCGCATTGGACGGATCACGCATCGCTCCAAACTTAACGCTGAGGAGGAAATCCTCGCGTTTTCTCCCCTGCAAAGCCTTCCGGAGCAGCAATTCGTTCGCCCCCATCCCGTAAAAATCTCCCGTATCGAGAAGCGTCACTCCCGAATCGAGTGCATTATGAACCGTCGCTATACTTTCTGACTCATCGGCCGGGCCGTAAAAATCGGACATTCCCATGCACCCCAGGCCAATGACACTCGCCTCAGGTCCTCTTTGGCCAAGTTTGGTCTTTTGCATCTCTTCTCCTTTGGTTTAGAATTACAGGTCAAAAACATTGCGCAACCATTAGTGCGCACCGAGGTAGGGGCGCGGCGGTGTCCAATCAAAATGGGACGACAATGCCAGGGATTACTTAAGGAGCAACATTTTATTGGTTTGGCTGAAATTTCCGGCGGTCAGTCTGTAAAAATAGACGCCGCTGGCAAGGCGACTCCCGTCAAATAGCACGGTGTATCTTCCCGGCGCCTCTTTCCCTTCAACAAGTGTCGCCACTTCCCTTCCAAGCACATCATATACTTTAAGCGAGACTTTGCTCATAGCAACAACATGGTAGCTGATCTCCGTGGTGGGATTGAATGGGTTGGGAAAATTCTGGGAAAGCATGTAACGATCAGGGGTGAGCCGAGCAGCTTCATTGACGGAAGTAATATTGCTGAGCGTCCCGCGCCAGATCCCATCTCCCGATACACCGGCGAAAGCCGTGTTACCTATCGCTCCCACCGCCGAGGTTGAAAACGAGGAGAGTCCGCTATTCAGCGCGAGCCAATTCGCTCCATTGTTGAGGGAAACAAAGGGGCCCGCTGATGAAGTCGCCCCGAGCAAATACTCCCCGCTTATCGCGATCGAAGTCACAGTGTTGTTGTCAAGTCCCGAAACGATCGCGTTCCATGTGCCTCCCCCGTCTGTCGAGAGGTATGCCCCACTTTTTACTCCTGCGTAGATGTTCATTCCGCTTGAGCAAAGTGTGTTGATGTTGGGAGTAGTCAGACCCTTGTTTGATGCGGTCCATATCCCCCCTCCGTTGGTCGAGATGAAGACGCCTCCGTTCGTCCCCGCGATTATGCCGGATGGAGCGTTGATGAGTGCGGTAACCGAAGTATTGCTGAGGCCGCTGTCGGAGAGTGCCCACGTCGCGCCGCTGTCTGAAGAGAGATACATCCCGGCGCCGGTTCCCACAATGACAGAACTCCCAACCAGGGTTACTGCAGTGATCGGCTTCGTGGCAAGGCTGTCGACAACAGACCAGCTGCTTCCGTAGTCGCTGGAATAAAACAGGCCGTATGTAGTCCCCACGTAGACCCGAGATCCGTCCACCGCCAAGGCTGTAGTCTGGCTGCTCGTGAGGCCGTTGCTCCTCGGTGACCAGGTACGCCCTGAGTCGGGAGAGAAGTACACTCCGTTGCTGGTGGCGGCGAACACATCCGGCCCATATGTGACGAATCCGGCGACGCTGGTGGCTTCTATGTTTGAATTGACAGCTATCCAGGTCGAGCCATCGTGCGACAGGAAAATGCCGCTTCCGCCCGCGCCTGCCAGGATGCTGGAATCATCCGCCGCGAGAGCCTGAATGTTCGGCGACGCCAACCCGACATTGGCTGGCGTCCAATGAGCCCCTTCATCGGATGACACGAAGAGCCCCCCGTCAGTCGCCGCGTACGTATTTCCCTGCTTTACCGCGATCGCATTGATACTGCTATCGACGAGCCCCGTGTTCATCGGCGTCCATACTGAATCAGCTACCGCGGCTGAATAGAATCCGAAATAGGTCCCCGCAAAGAGCTTCGCGCTCCCGGTGCCATTTTGACTTAGTGCGAGTGCTGTTATGTAATTATTGTGCATCCCCAATGAAGTCCACTTCAGCCCTTCGTCAGTCGAGTAATAAACACCTGAATAAGTTCCCGCGAAAACTTGGTTACCGGAAACGGCGAGGACGTTCACTGCCGGCGAGAAGTTTGAGGATGTGGGAAGTCCAGTCGTGTCGGTGGTCCACGTAGCTCCGCTGTCTGGTGAAGTGAATAGCCCTCCGGTTGTCCCTACGATGAGCTTTGTGCCGGCAAATGCCACGGCTTGAGGCGTCGATGACTGAGGAAACGCCGTCAGCTCCCAATTGCTGCCGCCGTCGATCGAACGGTATAACCCATCTGCGACCGTTCCGGCGAATAGCAGCGAAGAATCAACAGCTGCCAGCGAAGTCACCCACAAACCGGGGAGCCCCACCCAGTTCCAAGTCGCGCCACCGTCGGTGGAACGGTAGATTCCGTTGTGCGCTGTACCGACAAACATATCCGGGGCGCCTGTCGGAGTACTCCCCTTCCCGATCAAGACTGCTGTGGCGACGCCAACCGACGCGCCGCCAGAAGGAACCCATGCAAACGTACCAGATACCTGAGCCTCGGCTGTAGCAAACATAAGTGTGAGGATGAGGAAGGAAGCAGAACAATGATTCGTGATTCTCAATATTGTATCTCCGAGGCCAATGCGTCGTGGGGCGGGCAAATGTGGCCTTTCAAGTGTCTCAATCTTGTTTCATAGTTTGAATGTCGTCGCTGACAAACGCTGCGAAATTATATCATGGCATGGAGAAAGATACAACACCCGGAACACACCTCGCTCTCATTTATGATAACCAACAGTCTGAGCCAGGATGATTTTTTGATTGGGACGCAGCTGCATTACATTTGCCAGCCTTCTCTTCTCAATCGAGCCGCGAACTACGCAAGCGAGTCCGGCTGAGGCCGCATACAGGTAGACATTTTGTGCTATGAAACCGCAATCGGCCCCAACCCACAACATGCGATCATCTTCCGTCGCGCCCTTCGCCCTTGAAATGTCAGCCACATATACCAGGCTCAGAGGCGCATCCTTTACGAAGTCCTGTGTCCCGGTGTATACTCGCAGGTCTTTGTTTGACATTCTCAACAAGGAGTGCGAAGGGGGAACATACTCGAAGAGGCCATCAGCCGTAACCAAGTATATATCCGTCTCCTGCCAGTTCATTGCGGAGGGAGCAGTGCGGCGTCCATCCGCGCGGTTCACTCCGAAAGCAGCCCAAAGGAGATCTGATACGATCTGTAGTGAAAGAGGCTTTGCCGAGAAATTGCGGGAGCTCATTCTTAGCTTAAGCGCCCGCATGAGAGGCAAACCGCCAGTAGTGTCGGGGGGAGGTAGTTTTATGACGTCCGGGTTCCCGTGAAACTCCGCTCCTGCCGACTCAGCTCCAGCCTTAAGCGCTTCGAGCGAACTTGTTTGCGCGATGCACATAGCTGCGAATGTTACCGTGAGCAGAACTGTTCTTAATTGCATTTTAAACATTACCGGCCCCTCCCTGCGTGTTGTACCGAAGGAATTGTATTAGGTTTCCTGCCGAAAAACAATCACTGACCGGTTGTGCTGCGGCTTGGTGACGTGACAAAGAGCGGCTTGACTGAATATCTCGACGGGGGCAAGGGCGTTCAACGAGAGTGGCTTCGGGGGAAAGAAATGGAACACGAACTAATCAAGGGAGCGAAAACTAACTGCCCGGCTTAGTAAAGAGGTTGATACGGAATCCGTCACATTGCAATCGCCGGCGATACGATGTCAGCATCCGGGTTGCGGCCGTGCCTCACCAGGAGGCACGGCATCCCGATATCTAAGATAGCGATAAAGGCACAGTGACCTGGGCCTTTTTCTGGGTCTCTTCGACTTTGAACTTTGACACCATCTCCTGCAAACTTAAAGTCAGGGTGTTGAGGTTGTCTGCCGCTTTGGCAATTTGCTGCACCCCGCCTGCATTCTCCTGGGCGACATGACTGATCGCCTCAACGTTTCTGCTGATTTCCTCCGCAGTGCTCGATTGCTGTTCGCTCGCCGCCGCGACCTGCGTAATGACGTCGACGACACGTTCAGCGGCTTTGATGATGTTCTTCAATGACTCGCCGGCCCGCTGCGTCAACTCAATTCCGCGTTCGACTTCAGCGGTTCCTTCGTCCATCGTTTCAACAGCCGCCGAAGTGTCCGTCTGAATCTGCGTTATCATTGCGCCAATCTCTTTCGTGGCCTTGGTGGTCCGGTCCGCGAGTTTCCTGACCTCATCTGCGACGACGGCAAAACCTCTCCCGTGTTCGCCTGCTCTCGCTGCTTCTATTGCAGCATTCAATGCGAGAAGGTTGGTCTGGTCCGCAATCTCCTCAATTACCTGAACTATTTCCCCTATCGCTTCGCTGTTCTTTCCCAAAGCCTGGACGGTCTTTGCTGACTTCTTCACAGTGCCGGCAATCCTGTTCATTCCCTCGACGGTGTCTGTGACGGCCTTGCCCCCATCCTTCGCGATTGCGCCGGCATCTTTTGCAGACTGGGCGGCTGTAGAGGAATTCTTTGTTGTCTCGAGTATGGTCTTCGTCATTTCCTCCATGGCAGTTGCCACTTCAGCGGCCTGTCCGCTCTGCTCCTGCGCACCGGCATACATCTCTTCGGAGCTGGATGAGATTTGTTCCGCGGCAGTTGATGTGGATTGTACTGCTGAAGCTACTTCCGAGATCGCCGTGCAAAATGAATCCCCCAGCATGTTTATGCTCTTCTTGATGATAGCATAGTCGCCGTTGTACGCTCCTTCAACTCTTGCGGTCAAATCGCCACGCGCTATCCTCTCAAGGACGTCGCTCGATTCGTCAATTGGATACACGACGGCGTCCAAGGTAGCATTGAAGTCCTCGACTATCTTGCGGAATTCACCCTCATGCCTGCTGCTGTCAGGTCTGTCGTGAAGTCGCCCCTGGACTGCGGCCTGCGAAAGCGCCTTTCCGTCCGCGACGAGATTGCTCAGACTGGTCTTCAGCTTCCTGAAGGCTTTCCCTAGAACGTCGTTCTCTGAAAGCAGATTGACTTCATCTCCTATGTTCCCCTCGGCAAAATGAGTCCCTATCTCGGCCCTCGCTGACAAAGCCTCCTGGAGTTTCCTCAACGAGAAGTTCAAGTTGCCGACTTCGTCATTCCTCTTGATTTCCGCGACTTTCGATGCGTCACCATCCGAAAGCCTCTGTATGTCGGCGATTGACTTGTCGAGATCGACGATGATCCTCTTCTTGATAAAATACATCGAGACGAAGAAGGTAAGAGCGATGGCGATCAACCCAGAAAGGATCCCGACAAATCTTTGAGTCGCAAGGCTGGACTCCATGCCCGCAAGCGAGTACCTGAGGCTGACAACTGCGATAACATCCCCGGTCTCTGTACCATGACAGGAATTGCACTTTTCGTTTGCCTTAACTGGCTCAATCACCCTGTAAACTGACTGGTTTCTGAAATCCTCGACCGAAGAGATAGATTTTCCGGTCAGGAGTACGGACTTTTCGCTGGCATCCATACTCTCTTCTGAGCCCGGTTTGATTTTGTCGACGGGTCTCACCTGGAGATCAGCGAGGTTTTTCAATCCCTTCACTGATTCTATGAACGGCTGAACATCATTGGCGCCTTCCGACATAGAAAAGGCAAGCGACTTCACCATGAAATCGCCCAAATTTGTCGCTTGATCGTCGGTTGAGTTAATCTGCGAGGCCCTTACAATCATTATCATCGCTGATATCATGGCAACGAGAGTTATTGACAGAGTAAGCGCGACAATCGCCCCTGCTTTGCTTGAAATGGATAGTTTCATTTGTTTGCCCGGTTCATTGTTGTACAGTAGTAGTTACAACGGATCGATGACTGCGAAATGAACGCGACTCTTTTTGCCCTGACCCATGCTTTCGCTTCTCGACCCGGCAGGTAACCGAAAAATCGGAAATTCCAAGTCAAATCAATGACCCGCGGCCGTTTTCCGGCAAGCATCAAGTGGCAGCATAGGCTACTTGGATTATCGGAATACCTGCAGCCAACTTTAAGCCGATTAGGCAGTGAACCTGATTATGACGATTGCCCCCGATGACACGCCGCTTCCCCCCTCCCCTGAAGGGAGCGTTTACTTCAATTCCTTGTACCTGAAACAGCTCACGAGGTGATCGTTTACCATCCCCGTCGCTTGCATGTGCGCATAACAGATTGTCGAGCCAACGAACTTGAATCCTCTCTGTTTGAGGTCCCTGCTCATTTCGTCCGACTCCGGGCTTGTAGCGGGGATGTCTCTCAGTGACACCGGATGATTCTGTTTTGGCTTGCCTCCGACAAAGCGCCAAATATATGCGTCAAAGCTTCCGAACTCCTTCTGTACCAGCAGAAAGTTCCGCGCGTTACTTATGGTCGCATTAATCTTAAGCCTGTTCCTTATGATGCCCGGATTCGAAAGAAGGCTCCTGACCCTCCTCCCGTCAAACCGCGCCACCTTCTCAGGGTCAAACCCCGCGAACACCTCCCTGAAGTTTTCCCGTTTGTGAAGGATAGTGGACCAGCTTAGGCCCGCTTGCATCCCTTCAAGCACGAGAAACTCGAAAATCAGCCTGTCATCATGGAGGGGAACTCCCCATTCCTCGTCATGATATTTGATCATGAGGGGGTCGTCAGTTGGCCAGGAACAGCGTCTAATGTTCAGGAAATCTCCTCGAACTCCCCGGTCTTCCTGTTCTTCCGGACGTTGTTCCAGTTGAAGCACCTCCCATTCATCGCGATGTAGACTCCGTGTGGGAGGGTCTGAACAAAAGCGAGCGCGCTCCCCAGATTGAAGAGCCCATCTGAGCTGCCAAACTTGTAGGGGATCATCGCCCCTGTAAGTACAACCGTCTTGTCGTGTACCTCGCTTCCCAGCAACGCGGCGGTCTGTTCCATCGTATCGGTGCCGTGGGTGACTATTATCCGATCGTCCTCGCAGGTGACACAATTCTCAAGGACGATCTTCCTGTCGGCATCAGTCATCTCGAGGCTGTCTATCATCATCAGAGTCCTTACCTCGACGTCAAGCTTGCATCTGCCTAGCTTGAGCATTTCCTGGAGATGGCTGTCCTTGAAAAACAGTTTCCCCGTCAGTTCGTTGTATTCCTTGTCGAAAGTGCCGCCCGTAACGAATATTCTTATCGCCATGATGGCACAATTTATCGAAAACATATGAGAGACTCAATTTACCCGTCCGGGTTCAAACAAAAGTTGGACAATATGTTGAATTAAATAGGTCAAAAAGCATAACTTATCCCCGGCAGAAATAGAGGCAGAATTCATCTTCGCCTTCCTAGACCATTCCCCTGAGCAGGTCTTTAGGTTGTCGTCATTATAGTTATTGATGATGTTGAGCCGGTTGTGAACACCCGGCGAAGGACCATTTGACGAAAAAACTTAAACGAGGTAATGATGAAGAAACGCAGACTCCCCGACCTGTTTTATAACCCAATCAGCATGGCCGGAGCGATCGTATCTGTAGTAACCTTCGGGACAATTTTGATCCTGATGGTGATCGACCTGATTTGGAATACGCTGCCCGCGTATTTCGGAATCGTGACTTACGTCCTCTTTCCAAGCGTACTGGTGCTAGCACTCCTTGTCATTCCCATCGGCGCGCTCATCGAGCGGAAACGTTACAGGGAAGCAGCCGAGCAGGGAATTTCTCCTCTTCCAAAAATAGATTTGAACGACCAGCGTCAACGCAGGGCGTTCTTCATATTCAGCACTGGCACACTTCTCCTCATGGTGTTCACCGCAATAGGGAGCTACCGCGCATTTGACTTCACCGAGTCGGTAACTTTCTGCGGCCAGATATGCCATAAGGTAATGGCCCCTGAGTACACGACATATCAGCACTCCCCTCACGCAAGAGTCGCGTGCGTGCAGTGCCACGTCGGTTCAGGCGCGAGCTGGTACGTCAAGTCGAAATTGTCCGGCGCGTATCAGGTTTACGCGGTGCTCTTCAACAAATTCCCCCGCCCCATCCCGACTCCAATCAGCAACCTGCGTCCCGCGCGCGAAACATGCGAGCAATGCCACTGGCCGCAGTCCTTTGTCGGCGAACGCCGGGTGACAAAAGCATACTATCTGGAGGATTCCGCCAACACACGATGGGATCTCGATATGCTTATAAGGATTGGCAAAAGTACGTCAGGCGAAGCCCAGCGTCCGCCAGTCCATTGGCATGTAACGCACACGGTGGAATTTCTCGCGAGTGATTCGGCGTCGCAAACCATCCCCTGGGTGCGCGTGGTCGATGCCAACGGCAAGACTGAAACCTTCACGACCGATGACAATCCGTTCACGCCTGATTCGGTGAAACATCTGAAGGTGAAGACGATGGACTGCATGGATTGCCACAACCGCCCCACGCACATAGTCAAATCGCCGGGAGCTGCGGTGAACGACGCGATGGCAAGCGGAGCAATAAGCCCAACCTTGCCCTGGATTAAACAGACTGCCGTCAACGCTCTGGTTCCGCGCTACATAAACACGAAGGACGCGCTCGACAGCATAGCGCTATACGTCGAATCCTTCTACAAGGACAAATACCCGACTGTTGCCTCCACGAGGTCGACAGACATAAATAACGCAGTCTCTGAACTCCAGACAATTTACAAGAACAACTTTTTCCCCTACATGAGGGCAGACTGGAGGGCCTATCCTACTGATATTGGCCACCAGGAATTCCCTGGCTGTTTCAGGTGTCACGACGGGAACCACAAAAGCGCAGACGGAAAGGTCATTCCGCACGGTTGCACAACCTGCCATCTGATCCTGTCGCAGGGAACGAAACCTGATTCCACGGTCAACCTGAACGGCGTGGCGTTTGTCCACCCACCGGCAGGCATAGGCGACTCATGGAAAGACGGTTCCTGCACGGATTGCCACGATGGCACGCAGTGATAGAGGATAAGAAATAGTTTCAACTCAAACCGCCGGCGCTTGTGTGTCCGGCGGTTTTGTTTTTCACGAAAAGGTGTACCTACCCCCTTAACTTCGAGACTGCTCTGCGAACGAGCGCGTAAGCCACGGTGCCCATTGACCCCGCCATCAAACTGCCGATGACTACAAGCTCAACGCTCCTAAAGGTGTGAAGGAAAAAATCCGCGAAGGCATTCCCAAACACGGTAAATAAAAAGGCCCAAAGGAATGCCCCCAGGATGTTGAAGAGTATGAAACCTCCGGCACTTACCCCGTACAGGCCGAGTGTGATTGGGACAATATCCCTTATACCGTAGAAGAACCTGGCGGCCAGCATGACGGAGGCGCCGTACCGCATGACAACTGGCGAAGTGTCCTCAACTCTTTTTCCAAATCTTTGCCGGAGGAACGACCACCGCTTCCAAAGAAGCCTTCCGAGGTAATAGTAAAGAGTGTTCGCGAGGAAGGACGCCGCGGTTCCCAAAGCCACGACGGCCGTCAGGGATATCGCCCCGGCTTGGGCCAGGGCTATCCCTGCAAACAATCCGAACTCACCTGCCAATGCTATTCCTGTAAAAACCGTAAGGTAAGCGTTCTGATGAAAGAATTGCTCCACCGCTTAACATAGCACATTTGCCCGGTACTGTTCAATCGTGGGCGGACGCGACCCGAGCTTATCTTGAAACTCCCTGACCGCTTCTTTAGATTGAAACTGATGAAAAGTACGTGGCTATTACTCATTTTGGGCTCCGTCCTATTCGGCACTGTGCACGATGCGGCGGCACAGAAGTCAAGCGCATTCAGAATCGCCAGGCTCAAGTACGACGGTGGCGGGGACTGGTACAACGACCCGCTCGAAGAGCCGACTCTCCTGGACTACGTTAAGGCTCACACCGACATAAATGTGGACCCGAACTACTACTACGTCGACATCATGAGCGACGACATTTTCACTTACTCCTTCCTTTTTATGACCGGACACGGAAATATCCGGTTCACCGACGAACAGGCCGCCCGTCTTAGGAAGTACCTCGACAACGGCGGATTCTTGTATGCCGACGACGATTATGGTATGGACGGACCCTTCAGGCGAGAGATTAAGAAGGTGTTCCCTGACAGCAGACTGGTCGAGCTGCCCTTCTCATACGGGTTGTACGATTGCGTCTATGATTTTCCTAACGGCCCGCCCAAAATTCAGGATTGGGAAGACGGCAAGACTCCGCAGGCGTTCGGCCTATTCATCGGGAAGCGCCTCGCCGTTTATTATACGACAGAGTGTAATCCCTCAGACGGTTGGGATCCGCCGGAGGTGCACGGCGATCCCGAAAACAAGCGCGTCGAGGCACTGGAATTCGGAACAAACATTATCTACTGGGCCCTGACACACTGACAGATGACTGAAGACGTGAACAACGGACCGACGGTCCTGGACTCACTGCGCCGTCTCTATCGCGCGAAGACACTCGTCCGGGTGTATGAAGGAGGTCTGCTGTCACTGGCCTTTCTCATCGGGGCAATCTTCGTATCCACGCTTCTGGAAATACTCGCCAATCTCGCTCCGATTGCCAGAGGAGCCCTCTTGTTCGTTTCCGTCGGAGGCTTCGCCGCGGTTCTTCTCAATTTCTTCTTCCCCCACCTCAGGCGATACATCGGCCAAGCAAGAGTCGAAGACTTGATGGAAGTAGCTTTAGAGGTAGGGGCGACAGACAACTCGATCAAAGACCGCCTTAGAAACGCGGTCGAGCTCAACGCTTCGCATGACAATCCTTATTTTTCCGATGAGATGACGCAGGCTTACATCGCTACGACATTTCAGAATATTTCTCCTGCCGAGATAGAAAGAGCGGTGAGATATCGCGGTCGTCGGTCACCCGTGATAGCTCTGACAATTTCCATTGCGGCCTTACTCCTTCTAGTTGCCCTTTCACCTACAGAGTCACTATCAGCCTTCTCCCGTGTCCTCGACTTCAGCCACGTCTACGCGCGACCTAGTCCCTTTCTCATCACCGTATCACCTGGAGATGCAGAACTCTCGCGCGGCGACACGTTGATCATACTTACGAGAGTCGCCCCCAGAGCCGGCGCTCCCGTTCCGGCAGCCGTCATAGTCAATGAAAAGTACTCGGGAGAGGTGGAGTTTGAGCGGCACCAGATACGAAGGGGCCGGGACGGCTCATATCTTTTCGCACTTCCTAACATCAGGAACAGCGTCGAATACTACGTCGCGATCGGAAGCGAGCAGACTCCGGAATACAGGGTTAATGTAGTAGACCTCCCGATGGTCCAGAACTTCGCGGTCACGCTTTCCTACCCGTCTTACACCGGCAAGCCGCGTGAGACCCTGCAGGAAAATATCGGCGACTTTTCCGCGCTGGTCGGAACACGGGCCGAGTTTTCGGTCGTGTCAAACAAGGAACTCGACTCCGCGTGGATCGCCTTCGCAGACGGGGCTCGGGATAGACTAAACATATCCGGCAGCCGTGCAAGCGGTTTCATCCAAATCAAAAAGAGCGGCAAATACACACTGCGACTACTCGATACGGACTCTCTCCGGAACCGTGACCCCATCGAGTACACAATTGATGCTGTCAGGGACGAATATCCTACTTGCGAAATCGTGAAGCCTGGCAAAAATGTTGACTTGACGAGGGATATGCAGCTTCCCATGGAGATATCAGTCGGCGATGACTACGGTTTCACGAAGCTCCTTCTTCAATACAAGCTGACAAGCTCTAAGTTCGCCCCAGCCGAGAAGAGCTACCATTCCATCGAGATTCCGCTCCCGTCAAGGGCCGCCGGCCAGGAAAACGTTCCATACCTGTGGGATCTCTCATCATTAAATCTGGTCCCGGAAGACGTCATTAGTTATCACGCAACGGTCTTCGACAACGACTTTATCAGCGGGCCGAAGTCTGCGGTAAGCGCCGAGTACACTCTGCGACTTCCTTCACTTCAGGAAGTCTTCGCATCGGCTGACAGCGAACACAGCGATATCGCCGCAAAGACTGAGGATGCCTTAAACAGCTCTGATGAGTTACGCGACCAGCTTGATAAGATGGCGCGCGAGATGAAGACTGCCACCAAGCAGATGAGCTGGGAGCAGGAAAAGAAGATGGCAAACACCGTCCAGAGATATGACAGTCTGCAGAAGAAGATCGAGGGAGTGAAGCAGCAGCTTCAAAACATGACCCAGAAGATGCTTGAGAATAAGATCATCTCTCCTCAGACGCTCGAAAAATATCTCGAACTTCAGAAGGCTCTGCAGGAGATCAATTCTCCGGAGTTCCAGGATGCATTGAAAAAGCTTCAGCAGGCCATACAATCGCTGAATCCTTCGATGGTCCGGCAGGCGATGCAGAACTTTCAAGTCAATGAGGAGATGCTCAGGAAGAGCATCGAACGAACACTTAGCCTGCTCAAGCGAGTCCAGATCGAGCAGAAACTCGACGAGCTGCAGAAGAGTGTCGAACAGATGGTCTCAAAACAGGAGAGTGTCAGGAAGTCGACGGCGGAGTCAGATTCAGCAAACTCCGCCGCCCGCCAGCGGCTCACGGACGAACAAAAGGAAATAGGCAAAGAGATGTCTGCCACCGAAAAAGGAGCCGCAGACCTTAAGAGAATGATGGATGAATTTGCCAGGGAGATGCCTCTAAAGCAGCTTGCCTCAGCAAGGGAGCAGCTCGACAAGTCAGCGGCCTCTCAGAAGATTAGCACCTCGGCGAGTCAGCTGGCACAAGGGGAATTCTCTTCCTCTATGTCAACACAGAAACAGATCGCCTCTTCCTTAATGGATTTCCAGAAGCAACTTTCCGAGACGCAAAAATCGATGTTGCGCAATCAGCAAAGGGAGACGGTAGACGTGCTAAGAAAGGCCCAACAAAATCTCCTCGAGATTTCCAGGGAGCAGGAACAACTGCGCGACCAGGCACAAAGCACCATCCCGAACTCGGCCGAATCGAGGGAGCTGGCTGAGAGACAGAACGAGCTTATGCAGCAGTTGGGGTACACAGCCCAGCAGATGATGAGCCTCTCTGACAAAAGCTTTTCGGTTACTCCGCAGATGGGGAGGCAGATCGGTGAGGCATATTCCCAAATGCAGCAGGCGATGAACAACCTGCAGAGCAGAAGCGGCAGTACACCCGCCCCTTCCCAGAGCCAGGCGATGGGTTCGCTAAATAAGGCGGTCATGGGCATCCAGAGCACGCTTCAGTCGATGACACAGGGACAAGGAGGAGGAGGGTTCCCTTCCCTAATGCAGCAGTTACAGCAACTCGCTGGAAAGCAGGAAGGACTTAACGCGCTCACAAAGGAGCTCGGTCAGAACGGCCAGCTTTCGATGCAGCAGCAGGGTGAGCTGGCCCGGCTCGCAGCGCAACAGGCCGCACTGCAAAAGTCCCTCCAGCAGCTGGCACAAGAGGCACAGCAGTCACAGGGACGGGACAGAGTGCTCGGAAATCTCAATAATGTTGTAAAGGAGATGGAACAGGTGGCCTCCGACCTGCACAACAGGAACATTTCACAGGAAACGATCCAGCGTCAGGAGAAGATTCTCTCTCACCTCCTTGACGCAACCAGGTCGATACGTCAGCGCGACTTCGACAACCGACGGCTTACAAAAGCTGGGACTGACCAAGTGGTTCAAAGCCCCGGAGAGCTCAATCTGTCCAATTCCGATTCTGAGGAGGAACAGCAGCTACTGAAGTTGATCAGGCGGAATTTTCCTCCCGAGTATCAGCGAGTGATACTCAGATACTATAAACTCCTGAAAAAGCTCCCCGACTAGTACTATCGATTCCGCCCCCGGAAGCCTGATTATTTAAAAATTTGCCGGCACAATCAATACGGTCGCTGAACGGCGTGAAGCCGGACAAGGCGGCAAAAAGAGAGTTTTCCATGGAAGCCGTTTGCATCACTGATGCAGAAAAGCTCTTCTTCAGCTGTTCCTTTCATGTGGGAGCAGATATTGGTCGCATGGAGCGTATTCACTTGCCGCTTCCCTCATTCGGAAGGGCGAGTTAAAGAATTCCGCAGGAATTCCGAATAAAGAAATGGAACATTATATAACAAACAGCCGAAGCCGAAATTGAGGAATTCTAAATACAGCGAGGAAAGTGGCACACAACCCGATTGGTCTGCCCTCTCAGGACAGATCCCGGGGTTCATGTACGTCGCGCAGGTGACATCCTCAGAATTTCGCCCGCTGAACTGCATCGGAGGTTTCGAGAAACTGACAGGCTTCCCCGTCACAGACTTCATGAGGGGAGATTTCTTTAGGAGCGACGTCGTCAGCAGAAGAGACAGAGTCCCACTCCGCAAGTTCAGAGCAAGGGCGGCGTCAGGTTCTCTGCCTGCTTCGATTCGCTACGAGATTGTTACCCGAGAGGGTAATACGCTTGAAGTTGAGGAGAAGGTTACCTTACTCTCGACGGCGGATGGTGGTAAGGCGATCGGCGGCATCGTCTCTCTTGCCGGCGAAGCATCGGGACCTACAATAAGCGGCATCCTCGGGAAGGACATGCACAGGTACGAGGAGTTGGAGAAGCTGAACAGACACCTATTGGAAGTCAATCAACTCAAGGATGAATTTCTCGCGAACACGTCGCACGAGCTACGCACCCCGCTGAATTCGATCATAGGCTTCCTCACGCTCATAACCGAAGGGTACTACGAAAGCGTAGAGGAGCTCAAGATATTCACTCGCAACGCGCTCGAGAGCTCCTACCATCTGCTTAATGTCATAAACGATCTCCTTGATATATCGAGGATAGAGTCAGGCAAGATGCAGATTCAGATCGAAAAGGTCTATGTGAACGAGCTGCTCGACCAGGTCTATGAGACTTTCAAAGTGCAGGCGGATGAAAAGGGCTTGAACCTCGAAGTTGCGGCGGGCGAGAACCCTGTATACGGCGCGGCAGATGTGCGCAAGTTAAAACAGGTTCTAATTAACCTCGCGGGCAACGCCATAAAATTCACATCCGAAGGGGGCGTCAGCGTCTCCGCCGTCTCCCGTGACGGACAGATCGAGTTTCGGATAACGGACACCGGTATAGGTATCCCGAAAGACAAATACGACAAGCTCTTTCAGAAGTTCATTCAGCTTGACGGAAGCGCGACGAGAAGATTCGGCGGAAGCGGACTCGGTCTCGTCATCTCGAAACACCTCGTCGAAATGATGGGCGGACACATTGACGTTGAGAGCAAAGGAACGGGGCTCGGGACAACTGTCTTCTTCACGATCCCGAAATGGCCGAAGGAGGAAACTTGAGTTCCAAAGTCTTGTTGGTGGACGACGATGCAAATGCCAGAATGATCCTTAACAGGGTCCTCAGCAAAGCAGGCTATGAGATAAGAGAGGCGGGCAACGGTCGCGAGGCAATTCAGGCGACGAAGGACTTCAAACCAGACGTCATGCTGATAGACTGGATGATGCCCGAGATGGACGGAGAACAGCTTGCTAAGTGGGTGAGAAACGATCCGGAGTTTAGATTCATACACATCATACTTCTCACGGCGAAGGGAGACATAAAGGACAGGGTCAGAGGACTGCAGGCGGGTGCCGACGACTACATAACCAAACCGGCGCCTCATCAGGAGATACTTGCCAGAGTTGAGAGCGGCATGAGGGTAAGAAGACTTCACTCCGAAATCGAACAACTCAGCCGGCGCGTCGCGCTGCTGGAAATGGCCGCTACCGTGGGGCACGAGATAAACAATCCCCTAAACGTGATTTACCTTGCGTTGGATCTTATGCGTAAATCGATAAAGCAAAAGGAGTATGACAAGCTGGAGAAGGGGATTCAGCTCATCGCCGAAACCGCTGACAGGCTGAAGGAAATAGCAAAGAAGTTTGTCGAGCTGAAAGATCCCGAGAGCACGAGCTACGTAGACAAGCTGAACATGATAAACATACACAAGAAAAAAGAATGACGCTCCCTCTGCGCCGCCACGTCACCCGTTTTGGTGCCTGCAATCCCTGAATTGCAGAGATACTCCCCTCGACAAGCGAGGGGAGTATTCAAAAGTCCTTACTTACCCTCTTCCTTCATCTTCAATTTCACCTCCTGCACCTCTTGGCGAATCTGTTGGGCGAATTTCTTCAGTTCTCCCATGTGCTTGCGGACTCTGGTGCCGGCGGCCTTGTTCTGCTTCTCGTAGAACTTACGAAAATCAGCTTCAAAGCTGCTGACGAGCTGATGAAGTTCTTCGTACTTTCCCATACCTGACTCCTTGTTTAGTTTGTTGTTTGACCTAGGTGGTGTACTCACCGTTTATTTTCACATAATCGTAGCTCAGGTCGCAAGTGTAGACCTGCGCGGATTCTTTCCCGGCGTTAAGCCTGATCGTCAACTCGATCTCCTTTCCCATGAAGGCCTTCTCGAGTTCCTTCAAGTCGACTTTCAGCGGTTCGCCCCTTCGGAAAACGGCTATCGCGCCGATTTTCAGCTCGATTTTGCCAGGATCGAACTTTATGTCCGAATTGCCGAGGGCAGAAATAATTCTTCCCCAGTTGGGATCTCCACCAAATATCGCCGTCTTCACAAGCGGTGAAACGCTTATGATCCTGCCGGCCGTCACGGCTTCTCTGAAATTTGCCGCGTCCTGAATCTTCAAACTAACAAAACGAGTCGCACCCTCCCCGTCTCTGACAATCATCTTAGCCAATTCCGCGAGAACTTCCGTCAGCGCCTCTCGGAAAAGCTCATATTCCGAAGAAGTTGCGATTTCCGTTCCCGATGCGCCGTTGGCCATCAGAAAGACACTGTCATTCGTGCTCGTGTCGCCATCCACGGTTATCGCGTTGAACGACCTGGCAACTCCATAGTCAAGAGCTGCCTGCAGTTTCTTCCCGGCAATCCTCGCATCCGTCGTCACAAAGCAAAGCATCGTCGCCATATTGGGATGGATCATCCCTGCCCCTTTTGCGGTAGCACCGATTCTGAAGGTCTTCCCTTTCGAGAGCGAGACCTCCGTCGACACCTGTTTGGGAAACTTGTCGGTTGTCATGATGCTCTGCGGAAATACATTATCCGCTTCCGACTTCAATCCGGCTATCAAGTCCGGTATGGAGCCGACGATCGCATCCAGCGGCAATTGCCTTCCGATGACTCCCGTCGAGGCCACAAGGACCTCTCCCTTTGGAATCTTGAGATGCCTCGCCACTTCGCTGACGGTCTTCTCGGCTGCCTTCAAGCCATTCTTTCCAGTCAGGGCGTTGGCGCAACCGCTGTTTACAATTATAGCCCTGGACTTCGAGCCCGATTTCTTGAGGTTTTCCCTGCTAACAGTTACCGGAGCCGCCTTGAAACGGTTGCTAGTGAAGACTGCGGCTGTTGCTGCCGGAACTTCACTGATAATTATCCCCAGATCAGGCAAGCCGCTGGCCTTGATGCCGGCAGCTTTCCCGTTGGCTTTGAAGCCTTGCGGGAATGTCACCGAGCGATCATAAGTCAGTTTCATCTTAGCTTGTGCTTCGACCTATCGTGTTCTTTTTTAAGTAACGCCATCAACTCGGGGAGCCTGTGATAAAGCTTCTTCGGCGTCCTCGGTCTCCTGGCTGCGAGCGCGTATGAGGTGAGAATAGGCATTGCGACCGTGGAATCGATGTACGCGACGACCGTGTCTGGAAGTTTCGACGGGTCGACTTTGCCCCAACTGACCGCCTCCGATGGTGTTGCCCCGGAAAGACCGCCTGTATCCGGTCTGGCATCAGTGATTTGAACAAAAAAGTCATGCCCCTTCTCATCTATCCCGAGGACTTCCTGTATTTGCGGTTCAGTCTGCAGCATAAAATTCTTTGGCGAACCTCCGCCAAAAATGAGGACTCCGCTTCGCCCTCCTTTTCTTTTCGCCGCCAGTACAATCGCCGCTGTCTCGTTGACATCCTTGGCCACGTCCAGCTTGAGGTTGTATCCATCAAGTGCCATCGCCGCCACGTTCATTCCGATAGAGCTGTCGCCAGGGCTTGAAGTATAAACCGGAACAGCGTACTTGTAAGCAGTCGCGAGAACCGAAGAGTGTTTTATCCGAAGCGCCCTCTCACGTGCGGCAACGTATTTCCCAATTCGATAATGAAATTCTGCCGTTCCCATCTCCTTCTGAAACTCGGGAAGACTTATCAGGTACCTGAAGAAAGCATCTGTTGAAAGGAGGACCTCATAGTCGAAGAGTATGTCATAAATTCGTATGACTCCCTCTTTCCGCAATGCGGTGTCATCCACGAAGGGACTTCCCTTGTGAAGAGAGTGACCGATGGCGAAATGCGTGTCGTGATACAAGTTCGCGCCTGTTGAGACAATCCAGTCTACGAAACCGGCCTTTATGAGCGGGACAACGCAGGAGCCGCCGAGCCCCGCAGGGGTTAGCGCCCCGGTGAGGCTCATCCCTATCGTGACATCACTGCTGAGCATCTTCTGAGCGAAGAGTTGAGTAGCCTCCCTCAATCGCGCGGCGTTGTAGGCCTGGAAGTAGTTGTCGACCAGATCGGTTACTCTTATCCCCTTCGGTATGGGCTGGGGAACAATCTTTTTTCCAATAAGATATTTTGATTTAGCCATATTCAATTTTGCTCAAAAATAACAGCTTTTTTGAGTTAATTGCAAGCAAATATTGGAAACTTCAAAAAATTTATGGAATGAGGGTTGGGCTTGGTCGGATGTTCGAAATTGACGCTGAACGGCCGATTTGCATTCTAGCGGAAGAAGAACCGCGCGCCAATCCCCGCTTCAAATGTCAACTCTGAACTCGGTGCGGCGTAGAACACCGGTGCCAATTCAAAGAATATGTCGAGCGGGACGCTCCGAGGAATCCATTCAATTCCTCCGACTCCACGTAACCCGAAGGCCGTGGGGATTGTGTTTCCGCTTTCCAGAGTGAATCCGAGTCCATAGTAAAGAGGAAAGTTCTCTTTCGACCTGATTGCGTGGAAATTGTGCCAGAGATAGTCCGCGTGAAAATCAAACCTGCTCTGGTCGTAGTAGTAGGCATACCCGTTACCGAATCGCATCCAGGAACCACTGTTGGACCACCCCATCCCAAAATCCAACGCATTCTGGTTCGATGTCCAGAATTTCGCGCTAATCCCTGTCGGCTCTCCCGCAATCAAACCAATTCCAACTCCCGTGGTTTGCGCAGGAGCCACATTTACTAGAAACAGAGACACCAAAGCCACAACCGAAAGAAACCTGTATCTCAACATTACGATTCTCCTTGAATGTGTTTATCATTTAAAATTGTCATCCTTCTTTGAACCGATATAGGACGACATACACGTTGTTGTCATCCGGGTAACTCAAAACGCTCACATGGTCGAATTTTTCCTTCAACTGGAGAGTGACCTGAACCGACCCGGAAAAGCGGAAGAGCGCCATTTTTGAAACCAACGGGCAATCTGAAAGCTTATTAAGCTCTCCCATGTTGACGCTCGTGTCGGGGACTGAAACATAGAGCCAATTATCCTCGCCGAACCATGCCTCCACCCTTCCAATCTTCTCCTTGGCCTCAATTCTCAGTATATAACCGTTGGTTCTCTTCTCCGGATATATTCCGGAAATGTTAAATGATCCCGTGGTATAAACTGAGGCGCATGAAGCGAAAAACAGGGAAAGGAAGATAACGACCCATGGCAGAAGCCCCCATCGACGGATGATTCCACGATGTTTAGCTTTCAGATTAATCTCGAATGACTCTGGTGCGGTGATTGGGACACCGGCCACGCATCCGAAATCATTATGCTTTCCAACTGCAAATGTATTTCGCGGCATCATCTCTCACCAGAGTTTGGTTTGACATTCGCTCAGCTTGAGAAGAGTTTTTCTAGTAGTTGAGAACGCTCCTCCCTGTGTATTGTGGTTCAAGACCGGTGCCATTCTCAAAAGCGTGAAAGCGTTCATTTTGTCGAATCGATCTATGCTACTCAAGCGAATGCTGTGCGCCGCCCACGCAAAAATTGCGCGGGCACTTGAATCACATCCACATTTTCACTCATGTGAGCGAGCAACGCCGAAAAATCCGAAGTGAGGAAATCCTCCGCTTGGAAGCGCCGCACTTTGCCCCGAAACTGCGGGAGCTTACATCTCAAGCCGCCGGATGCATCGTTTTTCAACTCTCGTTTCGGCACGGGCATTGCGCTTGAGTCGTGTGAGAAGTAGATTTAGTTAAAAGGGAGGGCTTGATGCGAGTACAGACGGACCTCTTGCATTTAGCTCAGGCGGCAAATATTGGTAGTCCTCTTCCAATCAAAGCCCACCTTATTCCGGTATTCACACCGGTAACTAAAGCTGAACGGATGTCCTCGCGAGGCTCAAGGCGAAGACGCCCAATTAAACTCACTCGAACCATATGGTAATCTGGCATAACACGGACGATGCCCCGCGCACACCTGCAGATGTGTTCCCCGGCGACAAGGTAGTCATCTGGATTGGGAGTTATCCGATCGAACTCGGCCAACGTGTCATGGTCGAGCTTGTGGTGTCCGATTCAGCGCCGGAGAGAAAGAAATGTACAGTGCATGCGGAATGGCGATACAACGACTACGGCAAGAACAACAGCTATTGGGCCGCCATCATCGGGCCGTTCAAGGC
>JAKAMG010000006.1:0-89900 GCA_021812985.1 Bacteroidota bacterium | reverse complement strand
ACGAACGTGAAGCCTTGGTTGGATTTCCGGGAGTCCGGGCGGACCGATGTATCTCATCGCCCTCTTATCCGTCTACAAGTTAGTGGAACAGATTTTTCAGACGGGCGTCCGTGCGGGCGATGACATAAAGAATTACAGTTCCAATAAAAACACTGCCGAAAAACACTCGGCGCTAAACTCAATGAGCTAAACGGGAGCACCGTTCCTGATACGGGATTTTGGCGGACCGCTCAGAAGATTATCGCCTCAAATATCCGTATTGAAAGCGGGACGCTTCACGTGAAAATCCGAAAAAACGGAGGACTTATGCCAAAAGACAGCTTGACTGTAACAGACAATCGGACCGGAAAACAGTATGAACTTCCGATCGAGAACGGAGCTATTCACGCGATGGATCTCCGACAAATCAAGGTGAAAGAAGACGATTTCGGGATGATGAGTTACGATCCTGCGTTCATGAACACGGCATCGTGCAAGAGTTCAATCACGTTCATCGACGGCGATAAGGGGATACTGAGGTACCGCGGATATCCGATCGAACAGCTGGCCGAGAAGAGCACATACCTCGAGGTCGCTTACCTGCTCCGCCACGGCGAGCTCCCCAACAAGTCACAGCTGGAAGAATGGAAGTACAACATAATCCATCACACCTTCGTTCATGAAAACGTGAAGAAGTTCATGGACGGATTTCATTACGATGCCCATCCGATGGGAATGTTCACCAGTACCATAGCGGCCCTTTCAACTTTTTATCCGGACGCAAAGAACATTTTTGACAAGGAGCTCAGGCAAGTTCAGGTTTACAGGCTGATAGGTAAGGTGACGACTATCGCAGCCTTCGCATACAGACATGCGATGGGACTTCCCTACGCGCACCCCGATAACGACCTCAGCTACGCGGGCAATTTCCTCAATATGCTCTTCAAGATGACCGAACCAAAATACAAGCCCAATCCGATCCTCGAAAAAGCACTCGACGTTCTTTTCATACTTCACGCGGACCACGAGCAAAATTGCAGCACGAGCGCAATGCGAAATGTCGGGTCGTCTTATGTGGATCCCTACTCCGCCCTGGCGGCAGCATCCGCCGCGCTGTACGGCCCACTTCACGGAGGTGCCAACGAGGCAGTTCTCCGAATGCTTAAGGAGATCGGCTCGAAAGACAAAATACCCGCATTCATTAAGGAAGTTAAGGAAGGAAAGGGCGAGAAGAGGCTGATGGGATTCGGGCACCGCGTCTACAAGAACTACGACCCGCGGGCCAAAATCATCAAGAAGCTCGCTGATGACGTGTTCGAGGTTACAGGGAGAAATCCCCTGCTCGATATCGCGCTTGAGCTCGAGAGAATCGCCCTCGAAGACGATTATTTCATCAAGAGAAAGCTCTATCCCAACGTGGACTTCTACTCCGGCCTTATCTACCAGGCGATGAAGTTCCCCGTCGATATGTTCCCAGTCCTCTTCGCTATTGGCAGGACTTCCGGCTGGGTGGCCCAATGGGAAGAGATGCTTCTCGACAGCGAGCAGAAGATAGCAAGGCCGAGACAGCTCTACCTGGGACAGAACCAGCGTCAATACGTGCCACTGGTACGCCGTTAAGGAGGCACAGGCAGTTACACCACAAGGCGGCGGGGACCCACCCCCGCCGCTTTTTGTTTATGAAGGGATATCACGCCGACCGCGCGAAATCCGATTGTCATCGCACAAGAGTCCTATGCCGGGGGGCCAGGAGCGTCATTTGATTGCCATCCCACCATTTGATATTTTTTAACGCCGTGAACCATTCGCGGCCCAACTGTGCGCACAATGTCAACCATCAGCCTCTGAAATGAAACCAATCGTAATCGGAATAGCGGGCGGAACAGGATCCGGCAAGACGACGGTAACCCGCAAGCTCATCGACAGACTCCACCTTGACGACCTGATAATCATACAACACGATTCATACTACAAGGATGTCTCCAAATTCAGGGGGAAGAGCATTGACGAGATTAACTTTGACCACCCCGCGGCTCTCGACACTTCCCTTCTCGTCAAGCATTTGAAAAGCCTGAAGGGACATCGTTCAATCAGGAAACCCATCTATGATTTCACGACTTACCGACGACTCAGTGAGAAGGAGGTTGTCCACCCGAGGAGCGTGATTATTGTCGAGGGGATACTGATATTCGTGCAGAAGGAACTCCGCGACCTCATGGACATTAAAATCTTTGTTGACACCGATGCCGATGAAAGGCTGCTCAGGCGACTTAGGAGAGACATCATGGAACGGGGCCGCACACTCGAATCAGTAATGGAGCAGTATATGGCCACTGTGAAACCTATGCATTTAGAATTTGTGGAGCCGAGCAAGATGTGGGCAGACGTCATAGTTCCCAAGGGGGGCGAGAATCAGGTCGCGATCGACCTTATCTCGGCCCGGATCAAATCAATAATCGATGGGGAGCGTTCGATCACGCGTCAGCAGATCGACGTTTGAATAACCGGGATAGAGAATGGATTCGATCCTATTCGGAAAGAACTCCGAGCCAGGCGTCATAGCCGTTTACCAGGCCGGCGAATCGGCCGTGAAGGTCGTGAAGAGGGTCGAAGGCCGCAATGTCACCGAGAGGCGAAAATTCTTTCCGTTTTTTTTCCTGAGTGACCCGCTCCTCCTCCGCGGGTTCGAGAAGCAGTTCTGGAACGTGCCGCTCTCAGGTGAGAACTACTACCGCCACCTTTGCATATTCAGGCGTTGGGGCGACATGCGGGCAGCCATGCGCATCGTGTCCGACAACCTCAATGCGCGAAAAGAGCCATCCGAGATAGAATACATTTACGTGAAGCTTGACCCCGTCCACCAATTCCTCATGCAGACCGGAATCACTCTTTTCAAAGAAATGGAATTCAAAGATCTCAGGAGGATGCAGCTCGATATAGAGACATATTCAAGATCCGGATTCTCGAACGCATCGAGGCCCGAGGACCGCCTCATTTTGATATCGCTCTCCGACAGTTCAGGCTGGGAGTACATGATTGACGGAAGACGCCGCTCGGAAGCCGAGATGATTCTCGACCTGGTGGACATAGTCAGGGATAAAGACCCCGACGTCATAGAGGGGCACAATATTTATAATTTCGACTTTCCTTACCTCATGCGCAGATGCGAGATTAACGACGTCAAGCTCCGCATCGGGAGAGAGATGACAGAGACAAGGATGTCAGCACCACGATTATCGTATGCGGACCAGGACTTCCTGAACATAGATGTACCAGGCAGACACATCATAGACACATATCTCCTCGCACAGAGCTATGATTATTCACGACGAGAACTCGAGAGTTACGGACTGAAGTCCATAGCCAAACATTTCGGCTTCGCTTCTGCCGACAGGGTCTACATCGACGGATCAAGGATTTCAGAGACCTGGAGAACCAACCCTGACCTTCTTGTGAGGTACGCATTCGATGATGTGCGCGAAACCCGAATGGTAGCCGAACATCTATCACAGACAAACTTCTACCTTGCACAGATGCTCCCGTACAACTACGGCCAGATGCCGCGAGGCTCCGCGGCAAAGATAGAGTCTCTGTTCGTCAGAGAGTACCTCAGGAAGAAGCACTCTGTTCCCCGCCCACAGGCTGGCAGGCAGACGTCGGGCGGATACACGGACGTATTTCTCAGAGGCGTCGTCGGACCAATAATACACGCTGACGTGGAATCGCTTTACCCGTCGATAATGATAACCTACAATATTTCTCCCCCTTCAGACTCGCTGTCCGTCTTCCAGAAGACGCTTAAACACCTTACGAAGCTGAGATTATCGACGAAGAAACAGATGCGGGAGGAGACAGATCCTCTTCGAAAATCCATGCTCGACGCGATGCAATCATCCCTCAAGATACTCATCAACTCTTTCTACGGTTACCTTGGTTACTCGAGGGGGATATTCAACGATTTCGCAGCAGCAGATACGGTAACCGAAACCGGCCAGAAGATACTTCGGCAAATGATCGCAGGTATTACAGAGACGGGCGGTGCGCTTGTTGAAGTTGACACTGACGGATTATATTTCGTCCCTCCAACAGACTCGAGGGGGGAGGATGCGGAGAAGAATTTCGTCGCAAGGCTCGCCCGCACTCTTCCGAGCGGAATCAACCTGTCGTTGGACGGCAGATATGCGAAGATGCTGAGCTACAAGAAGAAAAACTACGCACTTCTCGGGTATGATGGCAGGATGAAGATTCGCGGCTCCGCCCTTATTTCCAGGAGTATGGAGCGGTTTGCGAGGGAGTTCATACACGAATCGACCGCACTGATGCTTCGCGGCGATATCGAGGGCCTACACCGGCTATTCACGGATTACTCACAAAAGATACTGGACAGGGCAATCCCGCTCGAGAAGATGGTCCGAACGGAGGCGGTGCGCGAAACCGCTGACGAGTACCTGACGGCAGTCGCGGCGAACAGGAGAAACCGCACCGCGACCTTCGAAGCAGCCATCAACGCTGGCTTAAGCCCGAGGCCGGGAGACCGGGTGTCATACTACATCGTCGGCAACGACCCGAACCCAAGGACCTTCATGAACGCCGTATTGTTCGACGAAAGAGAGGAGAGCCCCCAGGAATACAACGCGCAGTATTACGTGAGAAAGCTGGGCGAGTACGCCGAACGTTTCTCGGAGTTTTTCGATCCGGAAGACTTCAGAAAAGTCTTCTCAAGCGACGAGGGTGCGCTCTTCACGACATCGCTCGATGGAATCACTATGAAGGTTACGGAAGCCGGCGGCAGTGATGTAAAGATCGAAGAGGATGACGAGGAATGATTACCCCTCGTATTCCTTCCTGAGTATCTGGAAGCCGTGCTGCTCAAGTATGCCTGAGGCACGGTCCTGGATTTCCTCCGTGTCAAATGAGAGCCGGAACATCCCCCCGCTCCCTTCCCTCACCTTGAGAAGCTCAATGTCCTTGATGTTTATAGAAACATCCGCTAGTGTAGATGTTATTTCCTTTAGTACGCCGACTCTGTCCTCCACCACGACGTAGAGGTCATAAAGAGGATGGAGGAACCCCTTCCCCCCCTTCCTTATTCCTGCCCTCGCCCTCCGTGCTTTGCCAAACGCATCTGCTATTTCGGAATCCTCACCGCTCCTCAGATTTCCGCTCAGCTCCGACAGCCGTTGGATGTACTTGTCCAGAACCGCGTGAATGTTGCCGCGATTGGCCTTAATGACCTCGTTCCAGACGGTGTATTCGCTCGAAGCGATTCTTGTCATGTCACGAAATCCCCCTGCTGCGAGTGTGTTAAAATTTTCATCCGTCGAAGAGAGCTCGCCGAGGAGGTTGACTAGCTCGACAGCGAGCAACTGTGGAAGGTGGCTTGTGGCCGCCGCTATTCTGTCGTGCTGGGACGCGTCCATCATGAGTATCCGGGAACCAAGCTGTTCCACCATCTCAATCAGTAGCCGTACAGATTCAGCGGTGTAATTTTTGAGCGGGGTAAGGACATATACAGCGTTCTGAAAAAGGAACGGCTGAGCTGCCTCCACTCCCGATTTTTCTGAGCCCGCCATCGGGTGTCCTCCGACGAAGATGACTCCTTCGGGTACCGACCTCGCGGCTCCTTCCATGACAGGCTGCTTGATTCCGGCAACATCCGTAAGTATCGTTCCACTGCGAACCCGCGGGGCCAGCTCGCCGATCACCCTGTTGACCTCGGAGGATGGCACCGATATGAAAATAATCTCCGGGCTCTCCGAGCAAACGTCCGCGAGCGTCTTCCTGAATTGAGCTCCGGGAATCTGCTTCTTGATTCGCTTCTCGTTACCAGGGACATCGGTCACATAGACTGAATGCCCCACTTTTGAAAGGGAGAGCGCTATTGAGCCGCCTATGAGACCGCAGCCAACGACTGCTACCTTGTGTGACTTTGAAGACAACTCAGGCAAAGAGAGTCCTTCCAGAATTTAAGTTATCTGCGAATCGCAATAGGGGAATGAAGCCTGAAACGGCAACGCTCGTTTACCAGACACGATTTCCGATCCCGTTCCATCTTCTCATGGTTTCTCAAGAACGGACTGCGCGGGTATTTCTCTCCCTATCGCTTCGGCTATCAGCCTGATTTCCTTCATCATCTGGGTGAACTGCTCAGGGTAAAGAGACTGCGGACCGTCCGACAAAGCCTTCCCGGGATCGTTGTGGACTTCTACCATAATTCCGTCCGCACCAACAGCCACTGCCGCCCGTGCGACAGGCACAACCTTCTCCCGTATGCCGGTCGCATGTGAAGGATCGACTATCACCGGCAAATGACTCTTCTTGTGGACGACGGGTATCGCGTTAATGTCCAGTGTGTTCCTCGTGGAATTCTCGAATGTACGTATGCCACGCTCGCAGAGCATAACATCCCTGTTACCACCGGCGAGTATGTACTCAGCCGCCATAAGCCATTCTTCAACCGTAGCGGCAAGACCACGCTTCAACATTATTGGTTTAGAAATTTTCCCGAGGTCTCTGAGCAGCGTAAAGTTTTGCATGTTCCTCGCACCGACCTGAAGTATGTCAGCGTATTCCGCGACAGCTTCAATCTGGCTCCTGTCCATTACCTCAGTGACGACCACAAGCCCGAACTCGTCGCCCGCCTTTCGAAGCAACTTCAGCCCATCCTCACCCATTCCCTGGAAAGAATAAGGGGAAGTTCGGGGTTTGAAGGCGCCTCCTCTGAGGATCTTCGCGCCGTTCTTAGCGACGTGCTCGGCAACTGCGAAGAGCTGTTGTTCATTCTCTACAGCGCATGGTCCAGCCATTACCACTACTTCGTTTCCGCCTATCTTGACGCCCTTGACATCGATTATCGTCCCTTCCGGCTTGAACGACCTGTTGGCCAACTTGTACGGCTCTGTCACTCTGTAAACTTCGTCCACGCCTGGAAGAACCTGAATCTGCCTGTGGTCGAAATCAGGCTTCACGCCTATAGCTCC
Source organism: Bacteroidota bacterium (assembly GCA_021812985.1). GTDB lineage: Bacteria > Bacteroidota > Ignavibacteria > Kryptoniales > JAKASW01 > JAKASW01. The sequence goes on along the minus strand of JAKAMG010000006.1, from coordinate 82,941 downwards.
GACAATTGTTCTTGACACACCGGTCGACCTGTGCACGTCGAAGCCAAAGTCATTGAGAACTTTTATAACGTTCTCGATTTCGTCTTCAGTGGCTTCTTCTTCGAAAATCACTACCATTTTTGTTACTCCTTCCCCGGATTCAAGCTCCGGAATGCAAAACTCGTTTTGTTATGACAGAATCAACACATTCTATCTGAATGTCTTAGAAATCAGTTGGAAATATACAGCTATATGCGGCTAGAGTAAGATTATATCCCCCGGTGGGGGAAATAGAAATAGGAGTAAGAATAGAAGAGGGGCGAGCCCCAGGACAACCCGAAGACCGGAAGCATATTCGCTTCAGACTCGCTCCTTGCGGAGGTCCCGGAACTGCCTATGTTGCGGCTGTCTTTCATTAAGTTGAATATAATTAAATCAAATTGAAAAGTGCAAATATTTCCAACCTCTGGCACGCTCCGTCGACAACCGTCATCAGTTGAAATCAATAGCGGTCGAGCTTGAAATTCTCGCCGAGGTAGAGCTTCCTTGCTTCGGGATCGTTCGCCAAAAATTCGGAAGTTCCTGACTTCAGTATCTTCCCTTCGAATAGTAGATAGGCTCTGTCGACGATGGAAAGAGTTTCATGGACGTTGTGGTCAGTAATGAGAACGCCTATCCCCTTCTCTTTAAGGCTGACGACTATCCGCATTATATCTTCCACGGCGAGGGGATCGATGCCGGCGAAGGGTTCGTCGAGAAGCATGAATTTGGGTTCGGTCGCGAGAGCCCGCGCAATCTCGGTGCGGCGTCGTTCGCCGCCGCTGAGTGCGTAGCCGAGCGTCTTCCTTATATGCCCGATTCCCAACTCTCGTATGAGCCTCTCGCACCTCTCTTTCCGTTCAGATGCGGGGATACTCCTGTACTCAAGCACCGCCATGATATTATCTTCAACACTCATCTTCCTGAAGATGGAAGCTTCCTGCGGAAGATAGCCGACGCCGAGACGGGCGCGCCTGTACATCGGAAGTCCTGTAATATCCGTCTCATCTATAAACACGTTCCCCGAGTTCGGCTTTATCATGCCGACCATCATGTAGAACGTCGTGGTCTTCCCCGCGCCGTTCGGGCCCAGGAGCCCTACCACCTCACCCTGCTTCACTTCGACCGAGACACCGCCCACAACGTAGCGCTTCTTGTAACGCTTCTGAAGTTCACGGGAATAGAGCATGCTGGCTCCGTTTGAACCGACATCCGACGGCTTTTCGGAAACGGACTGCAGGTGGTTTGAGTCTGGAAGGTTAGCGGTCATTTCCAGCTGGAAGGGAGCCCGTTCTTTTGGGGACGGTCTTTATGATACACAAATCCAGGGAGGGAGTAACCTGAAACGTCGAGCCTGACCATGTTCTCTGGGTAATAGTCTCCTTCGACGCCGCTTATCACCGAAATCCTGTCAATCTTTCCATCGGTGAAATACATGACTACTTTGTCCCCGCTGACTTTGTTCGCGCCATTTGGTTTCTCTTTATCGTAAAGATAATACAAACTGGTTGCGTTACTTTCAACGATGATGCGGCTGACTTTCCGGCCGCGCAGATACATGGTGAGCTTCCGCCCCTTCAGCTGATTGAATCTGTCGGGGGTGAGTGAATCGCTCTGAGATGCAGCGAACGCAGCTCCATTGACATCGACACGGGAGATATTCTTGTCTCTGATGAAGACTGATACGCTGTCACCTGTCAACTGGTTGTCCTCGTACCATACAACGGGATTCTTCTGCAGAACGACTAGGCTGTCTGCGGAGTAGTAGGTACCGAGTCCGCAAGTCGCCGAAAGGAGGCCCCTTATTATCCTGACGCTATCCTCGGCAATGAACCTCTCGTTTACAGAGTCTCTCAACGCCTTCAATGTTTTCCCGGTGATCATCAGAGTGTCGATCCTTCCGTCGGAAGCGGTGTCCTTTTGAACCAGGAGAGGCTTTCCACTTATAAGGCTGTATTTCCGCTTGCCGTGATCCTCGAAATGTCTCCCGTAGATAGTCACATTGTTCGCACGGCTTACTATTTCGACTTCACCGTTCGCTATCGTGCTGTCGGAATCCCTGTAATAAAACAGAGTGTCGCATCTAAGCGACGAGGCTGAATCTCTAACCGCAACATTCCGGAAAAATTGGGCGACCTTCCTTTCCGAATCGTAGATGCCTGCGCCAGCGGTTAAAGTTCTCTTCGTGTCGTTGAGCCTAACCGGACTGTTGCTCGTCACAATCCTTGTCCTGCCTGAATACACCGCGTGATCCGTGAAGAGTGAAAGCGTATCCTGCCTGACCCTGACGTCACCGAATAGTTCAACGACATCGCTTGTTAGGTTTTGAACGGCTCTGTCGCATTGGAGCAAGGTCGTATCCTGCTCCAACCTGACGTGTCCCATGAGCTCACGGTATGAATCTCCCCCCATGCTATACCCCACGAGGCTGTCCGCATGAATCAGCCTAACCGTTTGCTGGCCAAATGCTCCCACGCTTGCCAGGAAAAACAGCGCGACGGCGATTAAAACTCTTCTCATCTGGAAGTCTTCGCCTCTCCACTGACGTTGAACACACGGTAGTTTCTCAGGTCGCGGTCGGACTCGAAACCGACGCCCTGCAGCGTCTCCTTAGGCGATTGAATTTTCACGAACACATCCGATGTGACCTTCTGTGTCCGATCATTCCAGAAAAGCCTTTGGGTCCAGAGGGAGGTTCCGCTGTCGCTGTGCGCGTACACGTTGCCGATGGCCTCCAAATTGTTCGTTTGGTTGTCCACGATGCCGCTGTCAGCGGTCATGTAACTCGAGTGCCTTCCTTTATCGTCGTAGAAATCGACCCGCACGCTGTCTCCGAGGTAGGTCTTGTTCTCGTTGTTGAAGACCATCAGGTGACCGGCCTTGAGTATACCACGGGTCTCTCCGCTGTCGCTGAATATGACCGTGGAGTTCCAGCTTTCCTGGTCAGGGAGCCTTCCGGACACCGGAACCACCGTCGGCTTAAGTTTCTCTGCGCATCCCCCCAACAGGAAGAGGATGAGTAAGATGCCGGTCCAAGCCGTCGGACTCAGGCGAAATGCGATGCGTCGAGGCCGGACTCTTCTAGCGCCCAACATTGCCCCCGGTAACTGCACGGAAAGCGATGCGATTGGCAGGACGAACCAGCAAGGGGAGCAGAGAATTGAATTGAATGATTTCGGGGGCGGTTTCAAACATCGTTTTTAGGAGACAACCCGGCCTTCACGAGATCATGGAGGTGAAGCATTCCAACGGGCCTGCGTGCCTCGTCTATGACGATTAGCTGGGTAATGTTGAAACTCTCCATAACCTCCAGCGCAGCCACAGCGAGTATGTTCGGCTTTACCACTTTCGGATTCTTTGTCATGATATCGGAAGCCTTCATTCCGGTAAAGTCGAGACTCTTTTGGAGGAGTCTCCTGAGGTCGCCGTCGGTTACTATGCCGGCGAGGTCGCCCGCCTCGTTCACGACGCAGGTGGCACCAAGACGGCCCGAAGTCATCACGAGAATCGTCTCGCGGAGGGATGCGGTTGCAAGGACCGTCGGGATATCCTTCCCCTTGACCATAAGCTCCTCGACCTTGAGAAGGAGTCGCTTGCCCAGACTCCCGCCGGGATGAAACATCGCAAACTCTTCCTCTGTGAAGTTTTTCCGCTCAAGCAAGGCTATGGCGAGGGCGTCTCCGATTACAAGTGCGGCAGTGGTCGATGCAGTCGGGGCAAGATCGTAAGGGCATGCCTCCTGCTCAACGCCGGCGTCGAGCACGAATTCGCTTTCCCTGCCGAGTTTGGAATCGCGGTTGCCGAGGATGGATATTATCGGGACCCCGATGCGCTTGAACATCGGAAGGAGCTGTACCACCTCATCGGTATCTCCGCTGTTCGAAATGCAAACCACGGCATCTTCGGGTCTGACCATGCCAAGATCGCCGTGCACAGCGTCGCTCGGGTGCATAAAGATGGCGGCAGTGCCGGTGGAATTCAAAGTGGCAACAATCTTGCGGGCGATCAGTCCGGACTTCCCCATCCCGGTAACGACCACCCGACCGGCGACGCCGGCGATCAGCTCAACGGCCCCGGCGAATTCCTGGCCTATCTTCCCCTCGAGCGCCTGGACGGCCTGCGCCTCAATCCTGACGACTTCCTTTCCCTTTTCAACAGCGTCCATTTGCATCAGTCCCGGCTCCCCGTCTCTCTTTTGGAAGAAATGGCTACAAGGAATTTTACACGCGGCATTCCTAACACCTACTTCTTTTGCGCCTTGAGAATCAAATCTATAATATCCCTGACCGCTCCATGACCGCCGCGTTCTTTGGAGACATAGTCCACTTTCATCTTCACGTCCCTCACCGCGTTTGCTGGCGCAGCGCTGAATCCCACCCTCTGCAGGAGCGGAAGGTCAAGCAGGTCGTCTCCCACGTATGCCACCTCGGAATCGTGAAGCGAGTACGATGTCTTCACTTTTTCGTAAGGCGTCAGCTTGTCTATCGAACCCTGGAAGAGGTCTTCGATGCCCAGTTCCGCGGCGCGTCGCTCAACCACATCAGACTTCCGCGCGGTAATTATGCCAACTCTTATTCCCTGCTTTATCGCGTTCACAATTCCGAAGCCGTCCTGCGAATCGAAAACCTTCAGTTCGATGCCGTCGATGCCGTAGATGATGGCGCCGTCGGTCAACACGCCGTCCACATCAAGGAGGATGGCTTTGATTTTCTTCAACTTGGGCAGCAGCGCCTGATGTCTAGTCAAGTGTCAATCCCTCTGCGGGCCGAGTCAATCGCCCTGATCTGTTTGAGAAGAGGCTCGAATAGTTCGAACTTCAGCTGCGTCGACGCATCGCTCAACGCCTTCGAAGGGTCAGGATGCGTTTCAAGGAAGAGCCCGTCGATGCCAACCGCGGCGCCCGCGCGGGCAATCGGGAAAATGTACTGGGGCTGTCCACCCGTCCTGTCCTTCTCGCCGCCGGGGAGCTGGAGAGAGTGAGTCGCATCAAGTATCACCGGATACCCGGCCTCCTTCATGATGACAAGCGAGCGCATATCGACGACGAGATTGTGATAGCCAAACGTTGTGCCCCGTTCAGTTAGCATGACATTCGGGTTTCCAGCCGCCTCCACCTTCTCCGCCTGAAGTCGCATATCTTCAGGCGCCATGAACTGTCCCTTTTTTATGTTCACCACACGGCCTGTCTTCCCGGCAGCGACCAGAAGCTCGGTCTGCCTGCAAAGGAAAGCAGGTATTTGAAGAATGTCAGCGACCTCGGCGGCAGCCCCGACCTCCGTTTCTGAATGAACATCGGTCAATATTGGAAGGTCAAATTCGCTTTTGACCTCTGCCAGAATCTTGAGGGCTTCATCAATTCCAATGCCAATGAACGAGCCGCCGCTGCTCCTGTTGGCCTTCTTGTAGCTCGATTTGTAAATGTAAGGCAGTCCGAGCTTCCGGGTAATTCTTTTAGCCTCATCTGCGACCTTCAAAGCAAGATCGCGGCTTTCTACCACACATGGTCCGGCGATTATAATGGGCGGATTCCCACCGCCGACGTTTATGTCGTGAACTGAGATAATTTTATCTTCCATCAGAAGGTTGTACTCTAACTAATTCCTTTTGTGTTAAGAAGTTAGCAAACTGAGGATAGAGATTCAAAGACTGGGATGCGGGCAAGGGAGGGAGGCACGATGGGAGGATGGTAAAATTCCCTCGACAGACCCCTGCGGCATTGTGCGAAGAATGCAGAAGGCTGAATTCCGGTTGTGTCATCCAATCGCACACCCCTCGACCCTGGCCCCGGCGCCTCGCAAATAGATAGGCCCGGCCTCCAGTTCGGCGGCCAGGCCCAGTTCCGTTTATGCTGTCATGCTCCCATGACGCAGTTGATAGCCACGACATCAACGATGTCCTGGACGCTACAGCCGCGTGAGAGATCAAACGCTGGTTTGTTTAGCCCCTGTACCACAGGCCCGAGCGCGTCTGCTCCACCCAGCCGCTGTGCCATCTTGTATCCGATATTGCCCGCGTTGAGGTCCGGGAACACGAGGACGTTCGCCTCCCCCGCCACCGCGCTCGCCGGCGCCTTTCGCTTGGCAACATCAGGGACAATCGCGGCGTCCAGCTGAAGTTCGCCGTCAATCTTCAGGCCCGGCATCCTCTCCGTGGCAATCTCGGTCGCGCGGACGACCTTGTCAACCTTCTCGTGCTTGGCGCTCCCTTTCGTCGAGAACGAGAGCATTGCAACCTTCGGCTCTTCGCCGACTAGCTTCCTGTGATTCTCGGCAGTGGAGATCGCGATGTCCGCCAACTGCTCGGCAGTTGGATCTGGCACAACGGCGCAGTCGGCGAACGAGTAAACCTTCGCCGGAAACACCATGAGGAAGAAGCTCGACACGATTGAAATCCCCTCCTTCATCCCGATGACCTGTATACCCGCCCTCAGCACGTCGCCGGTTGTCGAGAGTGAACCGGCCACGCTTCCGTGCGCAGCCCCTTCTCTTACCATCATCGCGCCGAAGAATAATGGGCGCTTCATCGTTTCGAGCGCCTGTTCAGCTGTAATCCCCTTTAGCTTTCTCATCTCGTAGAACCTGGTGGCATACCTGTCAAGAAATTCACTCCGCTCCGGGTCCACCAGGTCTATGCCTCCGAGATGCACACGGGCGTCTTCGGCTTTGGCGCGGACGTCCTTCTCGTTTCCAACCAGCGTCACTTTCGCTATCGACTGGTCCGTTATCTTTCGGGCCGCCATTATGGCGCGCTCGTCCGTCGCATCAGGGAGCACGATGTGACGATTCAAAGTCTTTGCCTTTGATTTAATCGATTCAATCAGTTTGGTTTCCATATTCATCTGCGGTTTGTTGGAATTATCTGCTGCTAATCTAACCCCTGGCGCTTGAAAGGGCAATGCGTGGCCCTCCTCCTGGCCCCCTCCCTTCTTGAAAGTCTCAATCCCGTTGCTTAACCTCACAACATATGGAACAGACACAATTCAATTTCAGCATCGACATTCGAGTCCGCTTTTCGGATATGGATTCACTCGGCCATGTAAACAACGCAGCGTACATAAGCTACTTCGAGGAGGGGCGCGTCCACTATTTCAGGAAGCTTTTTAACCTTCCTCACGACGATACCTCCACGCTGGGCTTCATCGTGCTGGACATGCACTGCAATTACAAGACCCCCGCCTACTATGGCGAGATCCTCCGCGTGCACACGAAAGTGAACTGGATAAAAAACAAGAGCTTCGAAATGGCCTATCTCATAGTTGAGACAGAGACACGTCGAACAGTCGCAGAGGGCTCGAGCATTCTTGTGGCCTATGATTACGCCTCACGGGAGACCAGGGAGGTTCCGGAGCACGTCAGGAAGACGATATCTGAGTTCGAGAAGATCCCTTCCCGCCGCGAGTGAGACAATTCTCCTCCGTATCCGGACGCAGTTAATACCGTTCAGGGCTGATGGACGGCAAATTGGAACCTCGGCTGACGCTGTTAATTTTGCGGGATTAGTATCTGGATGAACGGTAGGCAGGCTGGCCGATTAGGAACGGCTCGCCCGCGGTGAACTCGACGGTGTAGAGTCGGAAGGAGCCGCTTACGACCTGAAGGCTCAGAAGGACATCCGATTCCCCTGAGTTGGTGAGAAGTTCGTAGGGACGGCACTCATCGACGCGGATTTCCCAAAGACCTGACTGGTCCTTGACGTCCTTTCCCATCGCAAGGTTGTGAGGGGATTCAATTGAAGTGTGTACCCTCACGCGAGCGCCGTCATCCGAACCTGCAAACATAAGTACAGATTCAGATCTGCCGCAGCTGATGTACACAGTGCTCCCGCTCTTTCCCTCTATGAAATCGCGACTGACGTACCAGGCCCCGAAGGGGTATATCGTGTTGAGAAGATAGAAATCTGGAAGATTAAACTCCTGATCGGTTTCAGGAACCACCACGTTGCCAAGCACAAAATCCGCGTTGGCGTAACCCAACTGCCGCATCTCCGAGGCCGACCTCGCGGACAGGAAAGGCCGCTCAGGCCTCTCCAGCTGTGGAAGTTCATCCCTGTACCCTGAAAGGGCGATCCTTGCCTGAAGCGTTCTTTCAATCTCAAAGAGACTTATCTCTCCTTCATACCGCGATATCAGGCCGCCGTTGGAATCAACGACGAGGACGGCCGGAACTGAACTGATCCCGGCATTTAGGGCGATCATGTCGTTGCCATCATACAAAGTCCCTGTGAAAAGGCTAAGACGATCGATCGTCCTGCCCGCCGTCTCAGAATGGTACATGCAGGAAAGCCTCGGCTCCATTATGTACCAGAAGCCCACTGAAAGCTTCTCATACAGCGACGACATCCTTCTAAGGTTTTCGATGGTAGAGAGAGAGTACTTTGAAACAGGATCAAAAAAGGTGACCACGTTCATCAGGTTGGCGGAGTAGTCGATCCATATTGGCTCACCGGATACACTTACCCCGCTAATACGTGGAGCGGCCTGATGTTCTCTTGGTATCATGTCCTTACTTAAGCAAAACTCCCATAAAATTCAACGACAAGAGGACGCTCTTCATACTCCTTTTCATCAGAAAAAGGAGTGTTTCCATAGAGTCTTACCGCTTTAAACGGAAATAAAGATCCAGGACTTGGGCAGAATGGCGCAGACAAATTCATACTTAACCACAGCAGCGAGCTGAATAGCCCTACACTTCTTCCAAAGTCATGAAATCCACCTTGAGCTGATTTCGCTCACCCGTTTTCAGAGGAGGTGCCTCAACCTTTTCGTCCCAATCGCAAAGGTCGTACAATGTACAGTCGTAGCATCGCGGCCGCTGCGCGGTGCAGATCATTCTTCCGAATTTTATAAGGTTGATGTGAATCTCATAACCCATCCCGCTTGGTATTTTGTCACGTACAGTCACGTAAGTCTTATCCGGCGTACTCTCGTGGACTATCCCGATTCTGTTAAGAATCCGGTGGACGTGAGTATCAACGGGAAAGGCGTCATCGTCCCCTAGCGCGAAGAGGAGCACGCATGAAGCCGTCTTATAACCGACACCGTCCAAACCAGTAAGCTTGTCAACCAATTGGTCGGGGGGGATCGAAGCGAGACTCTTCCGGTCAAATCTCCCGAAAGTCTTCTTCACCTCAGTCGCGACGCTGACTATCGTTTTGCTTTTCTTCTTTGCTATTCCGCCAACCTTTATCAGCTTCTCTATGCTTCTCGGATTTGCATCCGTGAGCTCAATGAAATCCGGATAGACAGACTTAAGGTTGACAAACGCTTTGTGGCTATTAATGTCATTTGTATTCTGCGAAAGTATCGTGGCAATGAGGAGATCGAGCGGATCAGGGAGCTTGCGCTTTCTTACAGGTACGCCGAACAAATCTCTAAGACGGCGCGCGACAGGTATCAGTCGCTTCTCAGCGGCCACCCGCTTAGCGTTTGAACGAATAACGCGCTTTCCCAAGAAAGTTTCGGCTCATTCGGCTTTAAAGACGAAAGTAGCGATGGCCCGCTGATTGACCTGAGGGTAATTTTTCGAAAGCTTGCTGAACTGCCAGCTTCGGATAGCTGCCATGGCCGCCTCATCGAGTCGGGAATCGGCCTTCTCTACTGGAACCATAGACACGACATTGCCGGCCGGGTCTACTACTATTTTTATCCTGACGCGTCCGCCGGTCTGCACTCCCGCCGGAAATTGCGGCCTGTTTCCAGACAGAAGCGCCCTCGAGACCCCGCTCCAAGAAATGGCGTATGGAGTCCCTGAAACGGAGTTGTTGGCAGGATTCCCCGGCACGAAGCGGTCGCCAAATCCTCCCCCGAAACCCGGTTTGCCTGTGAGCCCTGAGCCAGGGCCAGACGTGGTGCCAACAGTCGTACCCGTGCCTCCACCTGACCCCTCCCCGTTAATCGAGTTGCCGCTAAAGCCCTTCACAGTGTCGAAGAAAACTGGTTTCCTGCTCACGCCAACTATATCGTTCATCCCCGGTCCCTGGAGTGACCTCGGAACCATTGACGCGTTTGGATTGATGCTGCTCCTAGGGTTGGCTGAGCCCGACGCGCGGGCAAGCGCATACGCCGCGTCGGCATTTCTTGGAATCGTGCCGTTGCCGCCGCCTGCCCCGGAGACATCCATGCCGGAGGATTCTCGCCCAACAATCTTAATATCCATTACCTTGAACGTGACGTTCACTGGAGGGAGAAGCACGTTCGTCACTTCCGGCGGCTTGTTAAAGACAGGCGCATAGAGTGCTAAGATGACAAAAAAGACGGCATGAACCAGGAGCGCCAGGCCCATGCCGCTATAAAAATTCCTCGAATATATTCGCTTTAGCTCGTACTGTCTGAAATAGTAAGAGCCTGCTATGCTGCTCAGCTTATCATTGAGCTGGTACGACCCAAACATCAGTTCCAACTTTTTTCTTCATGTCTTCGATTGCGGCAATTGCCTTGAGCTTCGTGTCAAACGAACCGGAGTATACCCTGTACCACTTCCTGTCAGCTCCGCTCGTGGAATGCACTACTCTTGCGCTGATTCCCTTCTTGCCAAGCTTTGCCACGAACTTGTCCGCTTCGGTCTTGCTTCGGAAAGCTGATACCTGCAGGGCAAATTTATCCGCCGCTATATTCGTTGCTTTCGCCGGTTCGGTCGCTTTAGGAGATTCTGCTACCGGCTGGGCAGACGGTGGCGGGGAGGCCAGCGTCGTGATCGCAGATTTCTGCTTCCCGGAAAACTTCAGGTAGCCCGCCCTGTTGAGCATGTAAAGAGCACCGCCTATCACTGCGATCAAAACTACGACCACGGCTATCCAGACCGTCTTCGAATTGCTCATCGGATCGTCGATGAGCACATCGTCCAATTTGGAATCGTTTTCCGATGATGGTTCCGGCTGATTTCCCTGCGGGTTCTCGTTACTGCCGTCCTGGAAATTCAGGTTTCCCATTTTTCGTTCCTCCTCTTTTTATTGGACTTGTCTGCACTCAAGGTGCAAAATATTTTTCACTGATTCAACCGCAACCACCGGCGCCGGAGTGCATTCCGGACTCACCTGAGGGAGGCCATCAAAAGATTCGACTGCTCAACCCCACGTAAAGAGTAAGCGGGAATTCCTGATATCCCTGCCAGATGAAATACTTTTGATTTAGCACGTTGTTACCTCCGGCAAAAATCTCCAGCGGTAATCGGGCGATGCGCACATCGTAAGACAGACGAAAGTTCAGACGGGCGGCCGGATCTACTTTCTCAGAAAGCGCAAAATCGGAATATCGCGCGGAAAGGAAAAGGAAGTCGGCGCTCGCCGCAAATTCAGGCGTAATCATGTAAGTCCCCTTCAGATTCAGAGCAACTGGAGGAAGATTGGGAATCGAAGAAAGCGCATTAGTCTTTCCGCTCTGAAACGTGAGATCTCCGGAGGCACTGAGATTCCCTTCTTTGAACCGGGCCGAGATGGATCCGGAATAAACTGTCGCCCTGTCGGCATACATGAGCGAGTTGTCGGCGCTGGCAGCTGGAGCTGACTGCACCGTCAGCTCAGGACAAACAAACACGGGGAGGTACCGAGCCCCCTGCACCCTGACGCTCGGCGTCAGAGTAAGTTCGTCAGACACGACTAAGTTTCCACCGAGCGTGAGGTCCGCGTAGTCCTGCGTGCTGACAATCGGTAAACCGAAGTCTACGTACCTATCAGACGCAAGAATGGAGGAGAGCGAGCGCCGGGTGACCTTCCCGTGGAACCTAGCGAACAATGACAGGGTCTTGTCGATCCTGTAAGTCGCGTTTATATCAGGGTAGACCTTCCCCACACCGCTCGCGATGTCATCCCTATACTGATAGTAATAAACCGCGATGGAGTAGTATAAATTTCGGATTTTGTTTACGTACCCGACTCCCGCAGTGAAGTTGTAATTCGAACGATCAAGTGCCAGGGGCCCGTAAGGACTTGGCACGATGAAAGGAGAAGAAATTGTATGGTTACCGGCGTGGATGGATGCGTTCAGGGCCAGGGTTCCTGAAGGGAGCTCGGTCGATCCGCTAAGCTCGAACCCGAAGTCGGATTGGGCGTCGCGCCCCGTGGCAGAGATCCCGTCGTCGATCGAAAAGTGCTTGTAGCTGACTTCCCCGTTCAGCGGAAAATCCGCGAAGCTCAGCCCTGACTGGAAGACGCCCGAAAAGGAGTTGATGGTCCTGTGAACATCGCCAATACCGCCATAAAGGAAATAACTTGACCTCGAATAGCCAAGGTTCAGGGAGTTCGTCGTAACGAGTCCCGGTTTCAAAAGAAAATCTTTAGCGACTCCGCCGGAGAGAGAGAAATCGCGCGCCATCGTATAGGGAATGTACCCGGACGTATAGTCGCCCGAGAGACTCCCGTTAAAGAGATATCCACCGACACCATCGCCCCCCGATACCAGATAGCTTGCGGTCGTGTAGTGTCCAATAGAGGCTCTTGCAAAAAGGCTTGGCTTGGGTCCGGATCCGCGCTCCCCTCCGACACTTATCGTGCGGTTAGCCGGAACCACTACATCGACTCCGGGAATTTCCTTTGACTGGAAGAATGAAGAATCTATCAGCACGGTAGGCTTGTCTGCGCGCGGCAATTCAATCCGGGCCTTGCCGGTGATGACGAACTCAGGCACATTGACCTTCGGCATCGAAGAATCAGGCTGGAAGCTCGTGACCGGAGGAGCCTCCACTCCCTGAGCTCTGGCAACCACAGCAAGGAAGAGGAGTACTCCCGCCGATGCTAAGTCGCGCAACTTCACCGTTCGACGACCAGCTTGGGAATACTCTGACCTCTGTGACAGGTGAAACAGGTTACCTTCTCCATCCGGGGCCCGTCAAGATAATTCTCGTCAATGTTAGCGACCATGTGTATCATTTCCCTCGCGGTGCGCTTTTGAATCTTCTCGTCGCTGGCGAAGTTATCAGTGTTGTGACAGAATTCGCACTTGACGCCGAGCGCCTCCGTGAAACCGCGCATGACATTGAGCAACTGGGCTCTGGAATGTATTCCGTGAAGGACCTTCAGGTTATCGCCATACGTGTTCGATGTGTCAGGAGACAAAATCTGAGCGGTAACAGAGTCCGCGAAAACCGGTTTAAGATCGGGAGTCTTGTTCAGGTCTGAGGATATTATCAGGGCGATCACGATAATGGTTACAAGTACGCCATAAAATACCGCAGTCTTGTTCATCTATAAATTTCTCCTAACGAGATTTCAGTTTTTGGAGTTTTTCCCTCGCCTCTTTTTCGAAGGAGTCGTTCGTCCGCCCCTTGATGAATTGCTGGAGAAGCGATTTCGCGTCGTTTACATTGCCGAACTTAAAGAGGCAATCGGCAAGTTCAAGCTGAGATTCCGCCACGACATCGGTGAAGCTCGGGAAAACGTATTTCACACGGAGGAAGGAGAGGACGGCGTTCGAGCTGTCGCCCGAAGCGCAGTAATATTCAGCGACGCGGAGCTGAGCCTCTGCACCTACGAGATCGTCTCTTGTTTTGGCGACTGAATTCGCCAGCGAAATCGCGTCGGCGGACCGCCCCTTCCTGAAGTAAATACCGCTGAGGAGGACTTTAGCCTCTGCTTTGTCGCCATCGTTTACCGAATCAGTCTGAGAAAGCGCGGCTTTCGAGAAAGAGGACTCGGCCCTAAGCGTGTCACCCTGCTCGAGGAAGACCTTTCCAAGGTCAACCTGAGCCGCCGTGCTGTAATCGTTTGAGGAGGCAGATGCGTCGTTCAAAAGTTTTTCCGCTTCCGTGTAGTCTTTTCGACGTGCGTATATTTCCGCCAGCTTAACCTGAGCAGCCGTCGTATATTCGGTGGCCGGCACCCGCGCGATCAGGTCGGAAAGAAAACCTATCGCAGATTTGTCTTTCCCAAGCTCCCTCTCGACCACAGCGAGGTTATAGAGTGCCTTGGGGGCAAGCGGGCTCTTCTGGAACTTAAACAGGAACTCCCTCAGGGCATGCTCAGCTTCAGGATACTTTTTCTGGTTGAGCGCATACTCGACCTTCTTATAGTATATCCGGTCAACGTTCGGCAGGCTGGGGTGCTCTTTCACGAACGTGTCGATAACGTTCCCGGCTTCCTTCGACCTTCCAAGTACCGTCAGACAGTACTGCATGCCCACGATCGCATTGTCCACGTACTGACTCGTCGGATACTTTTCAAGAAGTTGCCTGTAGCTCGAAAGCGCGTCCTCATACTTTCCTTCGTTGTAGTACGAATCACCCTTGCTGTAAAGCGCCCTCGCGGCGACGGGCGACATAGGATAATCACGCACCGCCTGGGTGAAATTGGAAACCGCATCGTCGTAATTCTTTTGCGAGAAGTAAACCCAACCAACCGCGTACAGTGCTTCCGGAGCTATGGTCGAAGACGGAAACTTACCCAGTACAAACCTGAAGTCGTTCAGGGCCTCGCTGAACTGACCGAGTTTGAACTGAGTCTGCCCGGCCTGATACCATGCGTAAGCCGACGAGGTATCTCCCGCGAACCTGGATGTTGCATCCTGATAGATTCCAAGTGCCCTATTGTAATCCTTTCCGTAGAAGTAGCAGTCCCCCATCCTCAGGTAGGCATCGGAAAGCATCCGCGATGACGGATACTTCTGAATGAAACTCTGAAACGTAAGCGCTGCGTTCGCAAAATCATCAGAGAAGTATTGCGCATAGCCGTAACCGAGCAGAGCGGTTTCGGCGCGAGGCCCGTTCGGATACGTGTCGAAGTACTTCTTGTAATCAGCAGCAGATTCCTGAAATGCACCGGCCCGGTAAAACGATTCGGCGGCCATGTAAAGCGATTCCGACTTGACGCTGTCCGAGGGCGAGATGTCTATGGCAGTGGTATAAATTTGTGCTGCTCCTTGAAAATCATCCGCGGCATAGAGCGCGGCCGCGTAGTCGAGATGCGCCTTAAATGAGTCCGCTCCCTTCAGTCTGGAAATGGCGTTCAGGAAATAGAGCTTCGCGTTGGCAAAGTCATTCCCCGCGGCGGCTGAAACCGCGGCACTTTTCATCGCCTGCGGATAAAGGTCATCATCCTTAGAGGCAAGCACAAAGGACTCTTCGCTTTTCTTATACGACCTGGATTGGAAATACAATTTCCCAAGTTCAAAATAGGCTCTGGCTTGCCGGTTGGGATTGCCAGAAGCTTGTGCGAGACCGAGTAGAATCGATTGAGCAGTGTCCGAAGCACCAGTCGCTTCATAGGCGCGCGCAACTTCGAGCCTCGAATCGAAATAGACGGGGCTGTCCGGCGTTACCTGCCCGAGTAGAGTAAGAGCCCTGGTGATATCTGTCTTCCCTGAAATTAGAAGCTTCGCGTAGAGTACCCGTACTTCCTGCGAATGGGCTGAAGACGGAAATCTGGATATATACTCAGAGTATGTCTGCATGGCACTGTCAGGAAGACCCAGGGCCTCACATGATCTTCCCTGATAGTAAAGCCCCGGCTCCGCGACCTGGTCATCTTCCGTCATCGAAAGGGCCTGCTTGGTGCGATCTACCGCTCCTCCATAATCCCCGAGGAAGTAATCACATTCGCCAATCTTCTCCGTCGCATCCCCCCTGAGTTTTGTATCGGGATATTTGACCAGAAGATCCTCGAATAGCCCTTTGCTCTTTGCAAAATCGCCCTGTTTGCCAAAGGACCAGGCCGAACCATACATGGCATAATCAGCAAACTGAGAGGAGCCGTACCCCTGATAAGTCAGGTCAAAGTACTTAATGGCGTTGTTGTAATCGTTCTCCGAAACGAAGAGCTGTCCCAGCTTGTAAGATGCCTCCCCCTTCATGTTGTCGTCCTCCGAATTGGAGAGGACATCCTTAAGCATATCCTCCGCTCTGGAGAACTTCTGAAGTTGAAGGTATATCTCGCCTGACCTCAGCTTGGATCGCATGAAGTAGGGAGAGCCGGGGAAAGTCCCTTCCACTTTCTGGTAGTAACTAAGAGCACTGTCGTACATTCTCTCCTGGAGCAAGCATTCTCCCACGAGGAATGTTACCTCATCGACCCGCTGTGAGCCGGGATAGTTATGGAGGTATGATTTAAACTCCCGCAGAGCGAGTGGATACTGGCCATCCCGGTACAATCCGATCGCGAAGGCGTAATCCTGCTGCTCAGATACTGTTCCCCCCGCGGTCTGGGATAGTGAAAGACTTGGAAGAAAAAGTACCAGGGAAAGAAATATGACTGCTCGTAGGTCCTTCATTTCGTAGGAATTTAAAGTCCGACAACGAGTTAATCAAGCTCACCTCTAAGTTTACTTGAAGGCGCGCCGTTTCCAGTTCGGTTCAGTTTGTTTATATTAGGACATGATAAGCTACAGCGCGAAACAATTAAGGGGTATTCCTCTCCTGAGAGCAAGGGAGTGGCTTCTCGCTGACGGCAACGGCGGATTCGCCTCAAGCACAACGTGCTTCATGAACACGAGAAGACAGCATTCACTCCTGACTGTCTCGACGAGTAGCCCTCTGAAGCGGTTTACGCTCCTGAACAAGCTGGACGAGGAAGTTGTTGTGGATGGAAAGCCATTTCTACTGGCCACCAACCTTTACCCTGAAGCCACATTTCCGGAAGGTTACAAGTTCATCAGCCGCTTCGAGTTTGACTACTTTCCGCAGGTCACATTCGACATCGAAGGGACGCTTATCACAAAGCGGATCATCATGCCGAAAGGCTCGAATTCGATTTTCATTCATTACAGGAATCTGTCGAAGAAGGCCGTGACAATCCGGCTTCTTCCTTTGATCAGCTTCAGATGGAAGGATTCAATAAGAAAATCGGGAGACGGTTTTCTAGTCGACGAACTGCCGGACGGTGTTCGGATAATTTCAGACATGAACCTCCCCAGGCTCTACCTGAAGCTCTCGCAAATCTATTCGACGAGCCCGGAATCTCACTGGTATTACGACTTCGTTTACCCGCGAGACAAGGAGAGGTACGAGGAGGACCGAGAAGATCTGTACAATATCGGCTTCTGGGAAACTGAAATTGAGCCGGAGAAGGGGCTCACATTCGCGGCATCCACGCGAGACCTCGGAGAATTCGATTACGAAGACATAGAATCGCGATTTGTCGAGTCGATCGAGAAGATACGTGCCTCCAGCGGACTTCCGAAACGATTTGTTCATCTGGCTGATTCAGCGGCAAACCATCTTGCAAGGACACATTCGATAAGAAGCCAGGCCATCATAGACAGTTATCCGTACGGAACGATCTCGATAAAGGACTCCCTTATTTCCATCAACGGTGTTTCGTACGCGTCAGAGAAACCACATTACGAAAGCGAGTACCTTTACGATCTCCTCACAAATGAGGTCGGCGGAACGCTCCCGTCCGCAATGAGAGAATCCGACCTCCACGTTAACTACGACGATCCCTCCATACCCCTCTACCTCGCCCTTGAAGTTATCCGTTGCGCCGAGAAGGCGGACAGCAAGGATTGTATCAAGAGATACCTTCCCTTCCTTGACGACGCAGCGGAGACCATTCTCCAAAGTAACCTCGGCGGCTCGAGAATAAAGGGAACCAACGCCATCGACACGACGATGGGACAACCTGGCACACTCGAGCGGACCGTCTCCAACGCGGCCACTAACGCACTCCTATTTAATCTCCTTAAACTCGTAGATGGGGCGAAATCAGATGCTGAAGCGATCGTCCCTTATTCAGAAGTTACCGCCGAGATTGAATCGGATTTTTTCGGCCTCTTTTATGAAAGTGATGGGAGAATAAAGGGGCTTTCAGATTCCGATTGGCTTACCGCTGAGATGGCGTTGCCGCTGGTCGTTCCCTACTCCCCGTTGAACGAGCAACAGCGCGAGATGGTTTTCAAACAGCTCTATGCGCGTTTCATCGGGTCGCTTGAGACTCCAGCTTCGCACACGGATATATCGCACGACTGCAATTTACTGGGAGTTTACCTGGCGGAGGGAGGAAGTCTTTTGCCGAACTGCCAGGAGCAAACGAAAAGGCTGAAAGAATTTATAACGGATCTTGCAGCTCTTCACGGCTACACGACAACCGTCAATGCCCTCTCGACTTGCGGGTTGAATGAGGTTGAGAGCTCCGGTGGGAATATTTCGTCAGCCGTTGTAACGGGCGAAACCATACGCGTCATTAAAAGGCTGAAGCTAAAATAAAAGGGCGGCGGAAGCTATCGGCAAACCGCACGCCCTTGAAACAGTTCCGGGTTAGTTCTTTAGAACAGCCAGTATATCGCTGCGCTGAACTATCCTGAAGTCCTTGCCGTCCATTTGAATTTCCTCACCGCCGTACTTCGCGAAAAGGATCTTGTCTCCGACTTTAACTTTTGACTGCAGGTCTTCGTCAGTACCGACGGCAACGACCATTCCCGTCCGCGGCTTTTCCTTGGCCGTGTCCGGAATAATCAGCCCGGATGCCGTGCGCTCTTCCTTCTCTTCTTCGAATTCTACGAGGACTCTGTCGTCCAAAGGTTGAATCTTCATTGGTTCTCCGATTTTTGTTAATCCTTTAATCCTAACAATTGGTTAATTTTGGGCCTATCAAAACCGACTATCGGCCTGTTGTTGATGAGAATTACGGGGACGCCCATCTGACCCGTTCTTCTCAACATGTCCTGCGCCGCCCGCTGGTCACGGGAAACGTCGATTTCGGTGTATCGTACTCTCTTGTCGTTGAAATACTGCTTGGCCTGTCTGCAGAAGCTGCACGTCGGCGTCGTGAAAATGATAACCTTAGCTTGCGGGGTATTCATTTCCTATCCTCTCAGGTTCCTGGTTTAACGTTGTGAAAATTTTCAGGGGGAAGGACGACATAAGAATTTGTTATCTCGACAGAAGGTCTGAGCATCGCGCTGACCGGACAGTACTTGTTCTGCGAAAGGTCAATCGCTCGTTCAAGATCTGTCGCGGAGAGGTTTTCCCCGTAGAACACATATTCGATGTGAATCTTGGTGTAGACCTGAGGATGTTCCTCCGCTACCTGCGCCTTGAGCTTGACCTCCAATCCACCGAGCTTGACCCGTTTCTTCTGCAGGATCGAGACAACATCGCTCCCCGTGCAGGCGCCCAACGATATCAATATGAGTTCCTTTGGTCTGATAGCGGCACTGCTGCCACCAAACTCAGGGGGACCATCAACTGTCACCCAGTGACCCGACTCGGTCAAGCCGGCGAAAGTCATTCCCCGAACTTGTCTTACTATTGCCGTCTTCTCTGACATAAAATCTCCATTCGTTATCTTTGATGCAGGATAACCCGACAGGTTTCAAATCAGACCAGGAATTTCGGAAGGACACCCGTTCCGGGAACAGTTACTCCTCTCTCCCTCAGGATGTCCTCTTTGAAATTCATCTTCGGATTAGTAATTTAATAACAACGCGCCTGTAGCTCAATTGGATAGAGCATCAGACTACGGATCTGAGGGTTGGGGGTTCGAATCCCTCCAGGCGCACAAACCAATCCCCTTCCTGGCAACTTTCACAGGCTCTTCCGGAAACCGGCGGAGGGGTCGACGCATGGCTGGTCCAGTATATTCCCCCTTGTTGTCAATAATACCTTGATGTCATCGTCTCTCTCAAGCAATGAGTCGACTCCTGCAAAGCAGACAAAGAAAAACCTTCGCAGCCTGCGGATGGCCTGCGCGTCAATAGCCTGCTGCGACCGTCGGCTGATGACGACTTACCAATTACGTTGGCCAAAGAAAAGGACACCAGCTCGAAGCCTTGCACCTTTATCAGGCGTCATCACTTTAACAAAAGGAGTTTCACGACGTCTACAAAGCCCCTTCCGCCGCCGCCAAGCGTCTGAGCTTCTATACGACATAAATAGACACCGCCGGCAAATCGCGACGCATCCCAAACACAATCGTACGATCCCGCCTGCAGACTGCTTTTGGTCAGCTCTCGAACCTCTCTTCCAAGTGCGTCATATATAATCAGACTGACATTTGATCGGCTGGGAAGAACAAACCTGATCGTCGTGGCTGGGTTAAACGGGTTCGGATAGTTGTCATAGAGGTGATAGCCACTTGCGAGTCTTGTGGTCGCCTCCACTGCCGTCAGACTCTTCATGGTACTTGAAATGGTCTCGAGGAGGGGTTGCCTTCCGTTGTAGAGACCCTGGCTCAACTCCCAGATCATGACGCCGCCCAGGTTCTGACGCACTGCAAACTGGACTTTCAACCGGACCGAGTTTGTGTCTTCGAATGTAATGAACTCTGTCACATCTTTGTTCAGAAGATAGGGGACTGATGAGTAGCTGTCCCAATGGTATGTCCAGCCGGAAGAAAGAGAATCCATGTCATCCGCATAATAAGGATTGGACGTTACATTGTTGGAAACTTTCTTGTACAAGCCGGGCGCATTGAACTTGACCGAATAGAAAGGGATACCGAGTACCAGCTTGTTATTTTGTAATGGGGTGCCCTGCCCTCGCGAAATCCAATAAACTACGGCATTAGAGTCGGATCCCGCCTGGTTAGGGTCGGAAGGCAACATGTAAAGGGGCGAGTTATGTCCGGAATACGACGTCCAGGTTCCCACGAAATCATAACACATTACGTTGAGCCAATCGACATAGCTGATCAGGTTCACAATATCGAAGTGCTTTCCACCATAATCCGACGCCGGAATTGCCATGGTGATGAGCCAGGACGAGTCTGTTTGGTTGAATTGGCCGCGCATCTCTCGGATAAAGTCCGTCAGCTGGAGAGTCTCAGTTGAGTTCGTTGGCGTCTCCCAGTCCACGTCCACACCGTCGTAATGATTTTGCTCCAAGAACCCTATGATGTTTGAAATCAGTTTTGCGCGCTGCACTGAGTCAGTAGTAGCTGCCGAAAAACTTGGCCCGCTCCCCGCACCCCCTATGGAAATCAAAACTCGTACACCTGCAGCATGTGCACTTTCGACCATCTGTGGAAAAGGGATGCCTGAGTCATAAGTTATCGTTCCGTCAGAATTGGGAGTGCCAAAGGCAACTAGGATGTCTGTCAGATTGGAATATTCAATCTTGTCATACGGCAGGTTGGCCGAGTTCCAGCTGGCGTAGTATCCAACGATCCTGTTTCCGGAATCACATACTCCCTCCGATGCCACCACGAGGAAGAGAAATCCAGCCATGATCCACCACTGTGAAACAAGCAGCGACCGAACTCTGACGAGAGAGGCGTATATTATAGTCATGTTCTTACCCTTTCTAACATTACGCGGTTTCGCTCAGCCGCTAGACCGCAGCACCGCTCATTTACTTATACCATCCTGTAATCTTAACAGGATCAGCTTCTTAGCCTGAATGTAGTTGCCGGACTGCAACCTATAGAAGTAGACTCCGCTTGCAAGGTTCGACCCGTCGAACCGTAATTCAAAATTACCGGGTTTCTGCATTTCATTCACGAGAGTGGCGACCTCTCTTCGAAGGACATCATAAACTTCCGGCGTAACGTTGGTGAAAGCTGGAAGCTGATATCCGATAACAGTCGTGGGATTGAAGTACCCGCCACGTCGATGCAGAGGGGTTGCCCGTGATCGCCCCAACGGTAACATACAAGCCGCGCGAGCGAAAGGCACTGAGGAAGGCTGTGAACCAACCAGGCTGGACGACCCAATCTGACCAATCTTCCGCGGAAACCGTTACCACCTCCTGCCGATTGTCGTAATACTTGCAGACCCCCTGGAAACCAGGGGATACAGGGTTTCCAGACCCGTCCACAATCCTGATAAAGAGGCTTTCGCTGTTCGCAGAAAACGCCGCTGTGACATAGGCCTCATCGTTGGCATAATCGAACCTCACAGCGTCTATAAAGTTGAAAGAATTTGAATCCCCTTTCGTCGGCAATGAAATCCATGCAGAGGAGGCATAATATCGTTTGGAGGCACTGAGTCCGTTCGAGCCAGACGGAAGCTTGAGGCTGTAAGTCTCGGGATAAGCGAAGCCGTACTTCCGGTGAAGATCGTGTTGAATTACGATTGAGAGCCCCATGGACGTTGAATAGTGTAAGCTGAGTTTCCCGTCTGACTGACCTGACACATAACTCGTAAATGCAATCAGAAAGGCTAAAATAGCGCGGCAAATAGAAAACTTAACACTCATTTGGCCGGCTCCCGTGGCTCAACGAAAACTCAGAGTGGTTTAAGTTGCATATCCTCATGCCATAAACATGGCGCACGGCGTCAACTATTTCAACAAAGAGTAAAGGGAGAATTTGGCCCAGCATTTGGCGAACAGCCTGAGCGTTCAGGCATAACTCTCCTCCCGATGTTGGGGGCAAGACAGCGGAGAAAACCGGTCACTCACCTCAATTGGTTTCCCGTATCATTGTCTGCACTAAGGTGTACCAGTTGCGCATCACGTCGGCAAAGACCGGTTTACCGTCTTTAGATTTGCTGAAGGAAGGATTGGCCGGAGCTTGCTTTCATTTCACACGAACGTTGCCAAAGGGATCTCCCTCAATCACCTTATGACGCGATGTGCCTGTGTCCACCTCCACAAGCGCAGTTCGCGTCCCGGGAAGCGGTGAATCGGTCAGTAGGATATCCCTGCTCTCAACCAGCTTCACTACAGCGAGTGTGTCCTTTTCGGTTTCACTGATATCGACACCGCTCATTCTCGCGCGTGATACACCTTTTGCGAAAATACAGTTCATCGGAACCACCCCTCTCGGCTGAAATCTACGGATGGATATACCTCTGAGCGTCAGTCCGTCGACGTAGGCGAAGGTAAAGAAGGAAGGGACACTCGCAAAGTCCTGGAGCCCAGTTCCTTTCATCTCATGGCTCCCTCTCGGCTTCTTTCTCCCTCTAAAATCCCTTTCCGAGATTACATCCATCCGAATGCCGTCCATGGTAATGTTCTCAAGATGCCGGTCCTTCCTACCGGAGATGAGGCAGTTTCCATCCTTCACGTCCATGACGATGTCCCGGAATGTCACATCCTGAATTACGCCTGCGGGTCCCTCGCCGGTCCGAGAATCACTGTCAATGAAGATGGGAAAACTCTCCCTCTTTTCGAGTACGTTGCGCCAGTACTCTGCTCCCCCATCAGCGGGAAAATACCTCTTCTGAGGAGCAACGCGTGTCACCATATTAATATTCGAAAACTGTAATCTCTCAAACACACCGCCGTCATTCATGAAGAGTCCAACGCCGTTAGTCGCCTCCGGGATCACGATATTCGTGAAAATGCAGTCGCTTATGGTGTTCTTCGAACCCGTCCCCAGCTTGAGCGCAGTGTCGTCTGAAATTATGATGCAGTTTGATACAACAACATTCTCGACGTTCCTGTCCAGCCTGTTTGATTTAAGACAAATCCCATCGTCGCCGGTCATTATGAACGACTTGGAGATGAAGACATTCGACGAATTGGTTACGTCGATCCCATCGGTGTTTGGAGAATCCAGGGTGTTTTCTATTTCTATCTCATCGATTTGGACCAGGGAACAATTCTCAAGATATAAGGTGAACTTCGGCGAATTGTGTAGCTTAACACCTTTCAACACCACGTTCCGACAGTCCTCGAACCTGATAAGTCCGTGTGGACGCTTAAGAGGGAGACTATCGCTCTTCCAGAATCGTCTGCCATTCCCGTTTATTTCCCCCCGTCCCTCAATGGAAACATTCTCCGCATTTCTTGCGGAGATGAGGACTCCAGCGGGATAAGAGCTCAGGTCTCCGCTCCCGTAAAGGACTGAATTCCGCTCGAGGTATAGTCCGACACCGCTCTTTAGAATCAACGAACCAGTCAGGTATCTTCCTGGCGGCACATAAACTCTCCCGCCACCGTTCAATTCGCATTCGTCGATCGCCTTTTGGATTGCGCGTGTGCAAAGGTTTTCCCCGTTCCCGATGGCCCCGTATTCTGTCACGACGAATTGACTGACGCCGTCCTTCCGGACGGTCAGGGTCTCACCCCTCGTCGAGAACAACACGAAGCACAAAAGGGATAGGAGCACCTTCACCGTGAATAGCGCCGCATTGGTTCCGATGATGTTATAACCGCGTTTTCGACATTGATGAGTTTAAACACTTCTATCCTTCCCGATGGAAGCTCGGCCGAAATTCCGGCGGCTTTGAAACCGTTGACATCATCGCAATACACGGGCGGCCGTTCGTCCCTTCTGCGATATCGCAGCTCGACGTTGCTGAACGAAATGTCCTCAGCGTGTCTGACGAAGAAGCCGTAAGCGGGGAGTTCTCCCCACATTGTGCCTTCAGGATAGTGGCTCGCGAGTTCATCAGGTAATCCGAGGGAAGTGTCGCTCAGCACACCACCTGCAAATGTGATTCTGATCCCGCTGAGTGTAATCCCCTTGACGGGATGACCAGGCAAACCGGTTATCGAACATCCGATCGATTTCACGTTTGTCGCCAAGACGTCTCGAATCGAAACATTTTCAAGCTTTCCGATCGCATTTTTACCTTGGCTTCCGGCAACACCTCTTCCGACGTCACCAAGCCGAATGAATATCGGCACCCGCGGACCATCCATGACAACACCCGAGACGCTGACCCCATCAAGAGTCCCCCCGTCTACCTCAGTAATGGTTATTCCTGAAATCCCACCGGGGCATCCGAATATCGCTGAGTCGACAATAGACGGTTTCACAATAATGTTTGAGATACTGATATTCTTGAAACCTCCGATAGACTCCGTGCCAAGTTTGAGCGCGTTGCAGTGGCTGCTTACGACGCAATTGCTCACTGAAATGTTTTCATCGGGAAATTCGCTCGTGCTCTTAAGCACTATCCCGTCATCGTCTGTATCACCGTAACAACCTGAAATTATGACGTTCTTGCAGCCATCAATGTCCATCATATCGTTGTTCTGGTTGGCATGGTTAAAGACTGAGATCCCCTCGATCCTGAGTTGGTCGCATGCGAGGTACTGTTGCATCCACATAGCAGAGTTCTTCATTGTTACGCCGCTGACGACGACGTTCTTACATTCCACAAAACGAATTATGAATGGTCTGTCTTCGTACCGAGCCGGTTTCTTTTTTGTTTTCACCTTGAACAGAGCGCCCTGGCCGTCGATTGTCCCCCTTCCGACTATTGAAATGTTCTTTTCCCCTTCGGAGTAAAAGAGGCTGTACCGGAGAAACGCATCATTGTAAGATCTTAGATTCGGAATATGAGAGTCATAATCCAGTATGTTCCCGCTACCAAGGATTGTAGCACCCGTTTCTATCCAGATACACACGTTAGATTTCAGGTACAATGACCCCGTTAGGTACGAACCGGGAGGAAAATAAAGTGTCCCTCCTTTCAACGATACGCTGTCGATCCCATGCTGGATAGCTGCGGTGTTGAGCGTAACACCATCCCCCCTGGCTCCAAACTGTGTGACATTGACTGCCGTTCCGGTTTGAGCGCGCAAAAAGGAAGAGATGAGTATGACGAAAAGGATCGCTGTTTTCAACGTTTATTGTCCTCATCTTGAGCTGACACCTGGAAGTCCTCCTTGTCCGGCCCGACAACGCTCGCCATCAATCCACGAAGTCCACAAGCGACGCGGAGTCATTATCCAGAAACAGCGTCGCGTCCTCATGACGGGTAAGTACCGTCGATGGACATGCCTCGCTGACAGGATCAATGAGGGTACACCTAACCGCCTCGGCCTTTCTTATCCCAGGAGCACAGGCAAGAATGTGCGAGGCGGCAAAAAGCGCCGGAATGGTAAGTGTATAAGCAAACCGCGGCACAGCTCTTAACTTTTCAAATCGACCGTCGTTGACCTGCTGCCTGCGGCTAATGCCGTCAAGTTTAGAGACCTTCACGAACTCCGGGTCTCCAAAGTCTGCCGTCGCCGGATCGTTCGATGCTAAATGCCCATTCTCTCCAACCTCCAAGAATAGAATGTCAATGGGAGCGGCACTTACCAGATCCCCGTATCTTCTGCATTCATCAGGCACGTTTGGTGCGTGCGCGTTTATTCGGAACACCCGCCCGAGCCTGACCTTGCTGAACAGGTATTCGTCAAGATAAGCCTGGTACAGCCGGGAAGAGTTCCTGGCTAACCCAATGAATTCATCGACCTGGAACGCCGTCACTCGCTCCCACTCTACGTCACATTCAGAAATCAAGTAACGGAACGTATCATAAAGAGCCGTTGATCCCGAAAAAGCCATTCTCACCACGGCTTGGCCACCGAGGAGATTATTTATTCGGGCTTCGATATGATGAGCGGCTCGCTCCCCCATCTCCCTGCGCCCATCGGCAATCTCAACTTTTAATTTACCGAAAGTGCGATCCGGAAGTTTTGAATCAGCAGATGGTTCCATGATCCGATGATTGCTTTCCGACTTTACGCAAGGCTTACTCAAAACGATAGCGATAGTAATCTACCAGGAACCTCAGAGCGAATATCGTCCCTAAATCTCTCTGGGTTATCCAGACTTTCCCCGCCTTGCTTCTTATCGCGATGTCAATCACCCCTCCCCGCAAATTAGTATCGGGATGATCATAAGAGAAGAAATTATGGGAGATCCACTCATACGATCGTTCAATGTTTTCATGGAATTCATGCGAGTTGCTCTCCTTATCTATTCTCATCCAGAGAATTCCCGCAAAGGCTACAGCTGAACCGGCGATTGACCCTTTTTCGAATCTTCCATCAAGATAATTCTTGTAGTAGATCGTACCGTCCTTCTGTTGCGCCTTTTGATAGGTCTTGAGTGTCTTCCTGGCAGCCTCTAGATATCTGAGATTCTTCGTGAGCTCATATCCGTTTATGAGCGATTCGGCGTACCACAGATTGAACCTCGGATGAAAAGAACTGTCCGCTATGTTATTAGGAGTGAATTGCATCCAGAGCCCTTCCTTCCCTTCCTTATCAACCAGGCTGTTACAGATTTCAAGAAACACTCTCCTGTAGCGTTCATCATTTGTAAACCTATACATGTCAAGGAAGAGAGAGCCCTCGTTGTTTGGTCTGGCCACGTCATCCAGCTTCTGATTCTTTTTTCCAGGCCAGAACGGGCTCCAATGTTTCATGACTTCGCCGGTCTTCACGCTGACAGCGTCATAAAACATTCCATCCGCGGGAATATACATATTCCTTAGCATCCATCTTCCAGCATCCGTTGGTATCTGAGCGTACTCACTGTCGCCGGTGACCCTAAACAGCTTAAATAACCCGGGTGTGCCATCAGAAATCGTCGAGAAGATTATGTAGTCCCCCACGAAATCGCCGTGGACAGCTTTGACGAGACCATCCAGCCTGGGATTGCCCTGTATTTTCAAGCCACACCACCAGTCGCCAGCCTTCTTCGCGTAGTCGAGATAAGTTGAGTCACCCGTCAGCCTGAATGCGTCGATTAAACCGTTTATGACTTGTCCCGTGTGCCAAGCCGGCTCGTATGGGAGCCACTTACCCAGAGCAATATTGTAATCGCATCTCGATTCGCCTTCAGGATTTAGAATGGTCCGACAGGCGTAGTCGGCCAACTCTGCAATCTGATTTCTGACATTACTTTTGACGCTATCGGGATTCTGATCCGCTTTGACGCTCCAGACCAACGCCAACGTCAGGGAGAGGACAAACGCCGAAAACTTAAATGATCCGACCATCGTATCCATCTACTTTCTCTATTGCGATTTGCAGAACAAGTTCAGCGAATTGAAGCAGTTATTAATCCCACAGCAAAGATTCCGAGAACAAACAAGAGAGCCAAGCCAAAACCTTCAAGGTCGATTCTGTACCGTTTGAACGAGAATTTCTTTCCAAGACTAAGGAAATCGACAAGGAGCAGGCTATGACCTCTATCCTCAAGCGCCACGTCAGATACTTCCTCATCCGGTCTGGAATCGCCCTCGTACTTCATCTCGATTCCCTTTAACTTCAACCGGTCCTCTTCACCGACCGGAGTGTGAAGAAGCGCGTAAACAGCATCTAATTTGTCATCAGGTTCAGGCTTCGTCATGATGCTCACCGCAATCAGTGCTGCAAACCCCGCCGGAAGAAAGAGCGCGATCTGGTAAGGCACGCCGAGATGCAGCCCGAAGGGAAGATATGGACCGACTAGAAGGTTGGTGATGAACGCGGCACCCACGCTCGCCCACACGCCGTACCGGTTAGCTCTTCTCCACATTATTCCCATGTAAAAGGATATTCCAAAATAAGAAGTCAGAAACATCTGAAGGATCAGCCCCTTCACAATGCTCGGGATAGTCAACGCGATAACGACACCAGCAAGTATGATAACCACTGAAGCAGAGCGCGCGATCCTGAGTTCCTCGCGATTGGAGACGGTCGATCTAAAATATTTCCTAAAGATGTTCCGGGTAAAAAGAGCGGAGCCGGATACCATATAATTATGGCACACCGGAAGGACTGCAGCTGTCATGGCAGCAACCATCAGTCCGACGAGCCCGACCGGGAGTAAATTCTTGACTGCGATTCCAAACGCAAGCTCCCTGCTTTTGTCCGTTAATCCCGGGAAGAGAGCCGCTGCAAAGACGCCCACGAAAGCCCAGCCGAGGGTAGCAATCCTCTTCGTGAACGTTCCATAGGTCCAACCCATCCTACAACTATTCTCAGTCTTGCCGGAACCGGCGATCGCCATGTGGTGCGGCTGGGCTACGATGCCTACAAGACCGTTTATGACTATCATCACGATGAAAAAGAGGGTTACTTCATGGGGAGCCACGAAACTAAACATGAACTCAGGAAGCTTTTCTCTGATGACCGCAATCCCCCCACCACGTGCCAGCGCGAATGGAATAAGAAGGAAAGAAAGGACGAGTATGAAGACGCCTTGCAACAGATTGAGCGAAAGGGCTGATGTGAGTCCGCCGAGGACACTGTAGGTCAGGAAGAAGATGACGATGAACATTATTACCGTTTCCGTTGGTATCTGCCCACCGGTTATGGCGCTGATTGCCAGGGCGGTGCCTTTTAGTATCAGCCCCAAATCCATCGCAAAATAAAGAAGAGCCATCGCCACATAGGCATTGGAAAGCTTCGAGCCGAACCTCTCTTCATAAAAATCTGCAGTGGTCACGTAACGGAGCCTTCTGTACACAGGCGCGAGTATCCAGAAAAAAGGGGTCACAAACAGGTACACCCATTGATACCAAATCCCAGCGAGCCCCAGCTGGTAGGCTGCCCCGGCTACAGCTATGGCCTGATCAGTGTGAGTTCCCGCGCCCAAGGCATTAGCTATCATTGCGATCTTATTGCCCCTGCGCCCCGCCATGAAATAGTCCCCCCCCGTCCTGACTCTTCGTGTCGTCCACCAACCCAAGGCGACCACGACAAGGACGTATGCGACGACTACAAGCCAATCCGCTAGCGATAGTCCGAAGAACAATTCTGATCTCCTCGGAAGTGTGTGGCGTGGGAGAAAAAAGCAGCTAAGGCTGTTTTCGCCCCTTACCCCACATTTCTTTCAGTTTGTAGGCCGAAAGTTTTGGTTCACGGTTCCGGGTAAACACTCCCTTAAGGTTGAGAACCACCCGTCTGAAGTGCTGAGGAGTCCTGAAGTCAGCAAAATTCCAGACCATTTCACCTACCGTGTATGGAATCGATTCAATGCACTTGATGTAAGCCTCAATAAGGGCAGACTGATATTCCTCCGTGAACATTTGCATAGAGGTGGAATGACTCCCTGCAAGACTGTCCGCCCCGAATTCGGTGACCAGGATGGGCTTCTGATACTTTGAGTGGAGTTCCTCCATTTCCGAAGACAGCTTCTCTATGGCTAGCCTTACATTGCCGGGATATTCATACCAACCGTAGTACCTGTTTATGGACAGGATATCTGAGAACTCGAACACCGGATCATCGACGCCGGCTCTCGAACAATTTGGGACCGTAATGGGACGGGACGGGTCGAGGCCTCTGGTGAAGCTAAACACGTCCTTCCAATAATTTCTCCCGCTACCGTTATAGTATCCTTCGTCTCCAACGATGTTCGGTTCGTTGCCCACTGACCATATGATGACGCTTGGGTGATTACGGTCCCGCTCTACCATCTTTTCGATGAATAGCTTGTGATTATCAAGCAATTGCTGGGTGGCATGCCGCAAATCCAGGCTGACCGCGGGCGCCTCCGATATGACGAGCATTCCCTTTCGATCCGCGTAAGACAATACCTCCTCGGAGTATGGATAGTGAGATGTCCTAAATGAATTTGAATTAGTCCACTGCATCAAAGCGAAATCTTTGACGGTCAAGGGCGGAAAGAACCCCCGCCCTGCCACCGGGAAATCCTCATGTTTGCCGAAACCTCTAAGAAATATCTCCTCCCCGTTTAGAAGGAGTCTGTCACCCTCGACAGTAACTTCCCTCACGCCGATATCCATGGAATACTCGTCACAAGTCTTTCCATTTTCATAGAGACGTATTCGCAGATTGTACAAGTACGGGAGATTATTTGACCAGAAACGGCAATTCACTATCTCAAGTTCGGTGGGGGTTCCAATATCCTTAAGGCCCGACGCGGCGACGACAATGCCCGATTTGTCGGTTATCTCAGCTGAGATGCCCGCCTTCCTGAGCCCCGAATGAGCTGCGATCCTGACCCTTCCTGTACCTGGAAGCTCCACTCTTGTCGTCACAGCAACCTTTTCAATGAAGTTGAGAGGCGTCGTATAGATCACGACGGGTCGGTTGATTCCGCCGAATGGAGAGAAGTCGAAGCGAGCTGGAGGGTTAGTCTCCTCCCTCAGCCGGTTCTCGGCAGTGTAATGCTCAGACGTGATGCCCTGTGGAATGGAGGCGTCGTTAAGCTCATTGCTGACCGAGATGACGAACAAATTGTCAGCACCACACCTGACAAATTCAGTTATCTCGCACTCAACGGGAAGAAATCCAAAAGGTCCTTCGCCTACGACGGCTCCGTTAACCCACACCTTGGATGAGAAATCTGCTGATCCGAGACGCACCCAGATTCTCTTCCCCGCGAAGTGTTCGGGTATGAATATCTTCTTCGAGTACCATGCGAGCCCGACATAATGGAGTAGACCACTTTCTTCAAGCTGCTCGTTCCAGCTCCCTGGAACGGCGATCTCTATGCCACTCTCAAAATCGTTTTGCCAGAGTTGTCCTTCCCCCGATTTCTCCGGATCGATGGCGAATTTCCAAAAAGGATCAACGTTAAGGATCTCCCTGAAGGTGTTACTTATTGGATAAAGCATACCTGCCCGGCGCTCCCTGTAAGGTCTTCTTCTTTACTGAACTGTGACTTTCGGATCAGAGGTCCCCTGCATGGGGCTCCTCTTAAGGGCGCCAGAGGACTCCCTGACGACCAGAGTCGGATTTAAGATTGTTCGATTGCCGACGTCTGTGCCATCAATCCGCTTCTGAATCACATCCACAGACATTCTTCCGATCTTTTGAGCCGGCTGACGGACTGTCGTCAGCGGAACGCTCGCGTACGCGGCCATCACGATATCATCGAACCCGACAATGGCAACGTCGTCAGGCACAGATACACCTTCTTCCATGAGCCCCTTCTCAAGCCCCAACGCAACCAGGTCGCTGTAAACGAAAACAGCCTGGGGCTTGTGAGGCACACCCTTCCAATTCTTGCCGAATGAGTAGCCGAGCATAAACCTGTCGGCAGGAGACGAGTTTGTCATTTCATCCAGATAGAAGACGAACCTAGAGTCGAACGCGATATCGTTCTCGGTCAACGCCCTGTAGTATCCGTTCTTTCTTATCTCGCTGAGGAGATTGCTCTTTCCCACATGCAGATAACCGATCGATTTGTATCCCATCCTGACAAGATGTTGAGTGGCAAGGTAACCGCCGAGTTCCTGATTTGTACCGGCGTACCAGTATTCCGGCTCGTGTATGTAGGAAACCATGACATATGGGAAATCCTCGTCGTGCAGTCTGCGAATGGGATCTGTCGCTTTATACTGCAGCGACAACGAGGCGATGATCAGTCCATCGACCCCCAGGTCCCTGAAATGCTCTATCTGGCTTTCTTCCTTCTCGATCCGGTTGGACGAATTGGAAATGAGGAGATTATAACCGAGCTCATATGCTCTCTCTTCGATTCCCTGGACCACAAGTGAAAAATAAGGATGCCCCAGATCCTGCAGTACCACGCCGATCGACTTGTGTTTAGACAAATCGAGTTTCGCTTTCGCGGGTTCAGCGACGTACATCCCTTTGCCGACGCGTGTAAAAACGACCCCTTTATTAATCAGGTTTGAGACGGCCCTTTTGACGGTAATGATGCTTACGGAATACTCCTTGCTCAGCTCGCTGTAGGAGCCGATCTGATCTCCCGGCTTGAGCGTTCCTTCCTTTATTTTTCTAAGTATGTTCTTCTCTACTTGTGCATAGAGCGGACTCGGATCCGACAGGCTTATCTCTTTTTTCATTTTCTCCTCTCGGTTGTCATTTCTGATAGCACTTCGCAATCAATTACTTAATTAAGAGCATCTTCTTCGATACGCTGCGGTTCCCTGCCTCGAGCCTATAGATGTAAACGCCGCTCGCGGCCGGGCGACCGAACTGGTCCAGACCATCCCATACAATTGTGTGGCTCCCGGAGGACTGTCTGCCATGGAAAAGGGTCCTTATTTTCTGCCCCAGTACGCTATATATCACAATTCCGACATCTTCGGAACTGGCCAGTGCATAGGTTATAGTGGTAGTCGGATTGAATGGGTTCGGATAATTCTGCATCAACGCGAAACCCGAGGGGACATGCCCTAGTCCACCTTGCCTTATCCCAAGAAGTGGTATCCCGAACCAGGTCAGCGCACCGACAGGCTCGCCGTCGAGACCGAGCGTATATGCTGGAGAATCGTTATTGTACTCGAAGTTTACAAGCTGTATGCTGTCCACCTGTTCTATTGGATTGACGTTCTGGCTGGCCGAGTTGTTGCCAGTCCAGTACCACTTTGCGATAGAGTCGATTGAAACAAGATAGGGATCGACTGTGATGTCGTTCGGTTGCATAACAAACTTAACCGGCGCCTCAATATTAGTAGAACCAGTTCCGTATAAATTAATGAAATAATTTAAAGTGTCGTCGAACCACGGGTCGAAAGAGACGTCCGCCGGCCAGCCGCTTTGCAGCAGAGCCGTGTCTGCATAAAAGCAGTTGTTCCTTATCATCGCAGAGTCGGCGCCGTAAGTCGCACTGAGTAGTTGATTTCCGGTGGATAAAGGGTCTCTACCGACAAAGCCGCAATTGACGACAAGGTTATTCTGGAAAACAATCGTCCCAGCCTGATTGAAGTTAAACAGCGGGCCTGAATACTCATCGAAAGTGTTGTGATTTATGAAAGCATATTTAACAGACCCTGTTGAACCGCGGTATATCTGCATGACCCCGCGGAACATAGAGCAATTTTGGATGATCAGAGTATCCATCGATATGTCCCGGTTGTCGACGACCCGACCGTTTGAAGGATAGTAGTTGCACATGTTGCTCACCGTGCAGTTGGTCAGCTTGACGACCGACAAGCCGTTGTTAACGCGCACCGTCGATTGCCAGGCCAGATCAATCTGACATGAGTCTAGCCAGACCGTGATACTATCAGCTGACAATTCCATGACACGCTGGTCAACCGGACCCGACGCGGGCAACCCTGAAAGGAATACACTCCTGATAGTAAGGTTCTCGGTAGCCACGAACAATTTATTGACTTGTACGCCCCCGGTTTGTAGACCTCCTATTATCCGTGGGAGGGACCCCGTCCCGCTGGACATTATTTGAAGCGGTGTCGGTCCCCAATGGTTTACAATGTTAGAGAGATAGTAGATTACGTTTTCCCCGCGCTGCAGTACGTACCATGTCGAGGTCGGATTCGCTATTCTGTTCAGGCTGTCCGCGCTTATCACGCTGTTGAGGGTCCCATCGCCGGGAGGAACGTTGATGTACCGCTGGGCGAAGACCAGTGTGGGAGCTGCAAGGAATATGAGCAGCCCGATGAATCTGCGAAAGATATGCGTGAAGTAAGTCTTCATTTTGAACTCCATAGTTCGAGTAGAAATTATGCGTCGCATCAGACGGCCGGACGAGCATGATCCCGCAGCTGTCATCTTATCCTATACTGTATCCCGAAGTTAGCGGTCAGCCCATATTCCTGAATCGACGTCGGCAACGACTCTGTGCCGAGATACGATACATCTTTCACGTTCGTAATGTTGTATAGACTCAGGTACGCGCTGAAACCATCCATGATCTTTTGTTGGACCGATAAATCCCACCTGTAGTACGGCGCGGTGTATGAATCGAGATCAGAGGCTTGACCGACCGCGTATATACTCTTTCCCTGGTAGATAAGGGATATCCTCCCTGAGAACCCTCCTCTTTCGTAGCCCACGGTGAGATTTGCTATTTCATTCGACTGCCCCGGCAAAGCCACAGTTCTTGTCGTGTCGGCTGGATTATTGATGTCGATGAAAGGGACTATGGTTTTGGAACCCATGAACGAGATGTTTCCGTTGAGAATGATTCCGTTAAATGGATTCGGAAGCATCAGGAAATTCGCCTGGACTTCCAATTCGACGCCATCGACATTCGAAACGCCGGGAGCGTTCACGGTCTGGTAAAGTGTCCAGCCGTAATACGGATTCGTCCGAGGCGTACCGGCATTTATGATCTCCGTCGCCGCGTACATGACATTGTACAGGTCCTTGTGAAAGTAATCGGCCGAGAAGAAGCCGAACTCATAGTTCAGAGAGACTCCGGCGTCATAATTATATGATGTCACGTGCTTAAGCGTTGGATTTCCCATATGTATAGTATTGTCGTTTCCTATCTGCTGATACGGTACCAGGTCGAAAAAGTCAGGTCGCGACAGAGTCTTCGTTGCGGAGCCTCTCATCACCAACCAGGGTATCGGCGTATAACGGACATTGAGGGTTGGCAGCCAGTCTTCGAAAGTCGATGTGCCGACGGTATCCCGCGCACCGGAAAGTGTGGGAACGTCGTTTTCTCCGATGGTTATTGTACCGAAGGTACTTTTGTAGTTGTTATAGGTGTGCTCGTAACGTACCCCAGGAAAGACAAGAAGGGTGTTGCCTAAATTGACCTCGGTCTCTACGTACGCCGCGGTGACGCGCTCGGAGGCGGTGTAGCTTTGAGCCGACACAATCGGATTCGCCGTGAACATCTGCTGGTTGACGCCCCCCCTCGGGTCCGTAAAATTTCTGAAGGCATCATAGAAGGCGTGAATAGTCGCTGCGTCCAGAGTCGGCCACGAGGCGAACCTTCCATCAAGAAAACTCCCGATCTGATCACCGCTCGAAATGAAATTCGCCATAGACAATTTATTGCCCGTCAGCCTGAAAGATGAGAACGGATTTGGGACTGATGGGTGGTTCCTATAATACAGCATGACACCGGGGATCGATGTGTTCAGATAGCTATTCGTCCACCATTCCGAGTTGACGCGGTCGCGAGATTTTGTCGATAATTTCCCTCCAAACTTCAGCGTCCCTGAAATGCCGGATCCGAAGTCATAAGCTGACTTGCCGTTAACCTGGTAAATCAGATTTTCATCCAGAACCCTGACCGAATCAGACGTCATTTGCTGAAGATATGTAGTGTCCGGATTAATCTGCCAGGTTGTGAACACTGAATCGGGACCAGAGTTGGTGTTAACTCCGTTAACGCCGTTCTCGTAAAATCTGGCGCCAAGTTGAAGCGGGGTGAGCTGCTCGGAGCGCGTTCCGGACACCCCCCAGCTGAGGTCGAGCACACCCAGCGAGGGGATGGCAATAGGATGGGTTCCGGTGAGGCTTAGGACACCCAACTGCTCAGTGGTTTGCCCCTCAAGGAACTGAAAATCTCCAACGTTGCCAGTCGTCGGTTTAAATCTCTTTTCCTGTTCGACCGGATCGTGTCCCAACTCACTGAAGAAACCCGTGAGGTAGATGGCACCTGTCCCGAGCTTCAAGTCTGAGGCTATGCTCGCGCCGTATCGTTTGCGGATGTCATACGTGTCATAAAGCTTTGGCGAGACAGTGAAGGGACGCGGAGTCGAGTAGTTCGCGCTTAACTCGTCGGAACTCCTGTCGGCACGCTCAGCGCTGCCGGTTACAACAATACCCAGCGCGTCGCCAAAAAATCGATTGCTGAGACTAACCGAGACGCGGTAATCACCGTAATCGTTCTGAAGGCCATTGTACCCCCCCTGCGCCCTCACTTCGGCACGCAGCGAATCAGGCGCTCTCTTCATTTCGAAATTCACCGTACCTCCAACCGCATCACCATCCTGTTCTGCCGTAAAGGACTTGAACACCTCCACACCTGCCAGCATGTCAGATGATACCGAGCTGAGATCAACAGATCGATCCACCTGATCGAGGGACGGGATCTTCACTCCGTTCACAGTCACATCTGTAAACTTCGGATCGAGCCCGCGCACGATAATTTTCTGTCCCTCCCCCCCGCTTCTCTGAATTGATATTCCGGGAAGCCTCGAAATTGTCTCAGCCGCGTTCTGGTCGGGAAGCTCCTGTATTCGCTCTTTAGAGATCACGTTGACAATCGATGAAGAAGTTACTTGCTGGTTGATAGCCGCGTTTTGGCCACGGAGCTGACCCGTCACGACAACTTCTCGTCCTCTAATAGCCTCCGGTTGCATCCGCACGCTAAGCTCAGTCTTACCGCTGCTCTTTACTTCGACGGACACTATCTGCTGCTGATATCCCACGTATCTGAATATGAGCTCCCTCTTCCCAGGCTCAAGCTGCGTCAGAGAGAAATTACCGTAAATGTCTGATGTGGTTCCCTGAGCCGTCCCTTTCAGTAATATGTTAGCACCCGGAAGCGCAGAGCCATCAGTCGCGTCCAACACTCTCCCGTAGATCTGCCCAACCTGACCATAGGCCCGCGACGCGAACGACACAAAAAGCAGCACAACCAAGGCAGACGTAATCCATGAAACGGATGCAACGACTGCCTTACCGCAATTCCGCATTCGATTGGAGCACACACTTATCTGAGAGGCTTGAATTAGGTGAATCATCAATAGAATTCCGGTCAGGTAAATTTAATCTATGGCACAGTTAATTTAACCAAGGATCAGAGGGACGGTGCCTGAGCACCATCCCCCGGCAACGACATTGTTACTTCATCAAAACCATCTTCTGTATTTGGCGCTGACCGCCACTTTGCAGGACGCTGAAATAGACTCCCGAAGAGAAGAGACCGCCGTCGAACTCGACTGAATAATTCTTACCGGGCTGAGCGTCGCCCGAATACAACGTCGCGACTAGCTGTCCAAGTATGTTGTAGACGCGCAAGGAAGTGTCACCCTTCCTGGCGACCGAAAACTCAATCTTCGTGGTCGGGTTGAAAGGATTGGGATAGTTGTGCGACAACATGAACACGGCTGGAACGTTTCGCTGTTCTTCAACACCCGTGGTAGTAAAATGCCCTACGACAAATGTTGAGCCGTAGCTGGCTGCTGCGCCTTGTATAGCTGCTGTGATCCCTCCACGGGACACAGTATACGGCTGGCTCGAAAACTGGGTCGTGTAGGAGCCGGTGCCCTGCTCGGTGGCAGACGTGTCGGTCAGGACATAGATCGTCGAATAGCTAGAACGATTGCGCGCAAAGATTGAATCTTCCTCAGAAGCCATCCATCCTAACTGAAGCTCGAACGCCGAGCCGGAATAATGGGACTTGACTACACTCCATTTCATGTTGACTCTTCCAAGCCCGTTCGTCGTTCTGCTCGTGTCCGGTTTCACTGATACAGCGAAGCCGTCGGGATTGTTCGCACTCGTAACCCAGACTGGAGCATAACCAAGAGAAGTACCGACCGGAAATATCGCCTGCGTTGAGCCAACGGTCGGTATCGTAAGAGCACTACCGGCAGAATCGGTCGAGATATAACTCGTCGGTGATCCCCCCGTCACGCTGGCCGCCACGATGGAGTTCGTGTCAAGGAGAAGCAAACCGTTTGTCATCGCGAGGTCACCTGTTACGGTTATATCTTTCGAAAGAATCACGCTCTTTGAGTTGCTAAAAGTCAAGTTTCGCAGGGAATCAGGCAACAGAACGCCAGTAACTTGAGTCGTATCGCCATTGAAACCATATCCCGCATCCATGCTCAGCGTCTTTAGTCCTCCGACTCTTAGATTCCCGTCAAACCCTCCCGGATGAGAGGTCGTCAGTGTCGCGGCAGAATCAAGCGTAAAGGTGCTTGAGGATCCCTGGAAAGCACTGGTGTCTACGTTCACTCTGCTGCCACTTTGGACGAGAGTGTTTATATAGTTTCCATTGGACAACGCACCGGCCGTGTAAGTTTGAACGCCGGTTCCCGCGAAGAAGAGCGAGTCCTGTGTTTTTGAATGCGAGAAGAACGAAGAGCCGCTCTGTAAACTGAGATTGCCACGCAGGACCAGGTCTATCAGATTCTTGGCACTTCCGACGGTCATTCCAAACGACCCCTTAACCGAGACGTTGCCGTTTACAAGAAGCTTGACTGTCTCTACGGGGTGTGTGCTGCCGTAATCATCGACGGCAACAAAGGCCGAGGTACTGTCAATATTGAAATCACCACTGACAGTTATAGTCTTCGGGCTGCCCGCGACCTCGTACCCCGTGAGAGCGAAGTAACTGCTGTCCGTGTTGACGAAAGTCAGGTTGCCGGCAATGGTGTTGCTCGCCATGTCGAAGTGACACGGATAAGAGGGCTGCGTCAAGGCGGGGCAGTCTACCGTAAGATTGTAGAAGTTCTGATTGGCGTTCGTTGGCGCCAACGTCACAGAGCCCGTCACCAGGCAAGTAGACCCGGCGTTCCAGGTAGCTGCCGGCAGTACTCCCCCATCCATGGCGTGTTCGTAAATCCCGTCGATCGTGACAATGGCGGTGTTAGCACCATTAAGACTCTGCACAATGCTACCACCATGGACAATAAGCTTTCCCATGCTACCCACGTTTAGGGCGGCGGTGGCTGTTCCGGAGTCGGCAAGGACAACCGTTCCGGAATCGTTCAAGACTCCGTTGACGTTAAGAGTCGTATTCATCAAACCGTTAAGACCAATGGTGGGATTGATCCTGAAGCTGCTGTTCGCGGCAAAGTTCACCGTGTCGCCAGCGCTAATAGTAATCGTCGAGCTTGTCTGGCTTCCTCTCTGAGTATAGATGCCGGCACCTCCGGTGCTGTCTACGCCCGCATAGTTGAGGTTTGCGTTCATCGCAAAGACAAATGACATCGTGCCGCTCTGGCCGGAGTTCGGTCTGACCTGCGCGAGGTTCACCTTTCCGGTCCCCTCAAGCGTTATGGTATCACTGTACTTGGTTTCCAACACCAAAGCGTCATTCGGTCCCCCCCCCAAGTTACCGTCGACCCACACAATTGGGCCGTTAACCTTCAGCGGCATGAGCGAACTGGACGGGCAAGGAAGTGTACTGTCCGACTTGAGAGTTGCGCCCGACTGGACTATGAGGTTCTTACAGTTCTGCGAACCAACGTCGAAGGTCACGGTAGTTCCTGAAAGGATGAAGACTTGTTTGCTCGAGCTGGGTGTACCACTCGCGGCTGAATCGAAAGCCTGACCGTTGAACGACCACAGCTTCCATGTGGGTAATGAACTCCAATTCCCCGATGTGACTGCCCCGTAATCACCGACGGCGGGTGTGGGCGCCTGTGCGTATGCCCCCCCACTCCCAACTAGAAGAAGAAACGTCATGACTACAAAGGCGGAGATGTTGAGTTTTCTAGACATGTTGGTCTCCTGATTCGTTTATCTATGACTTGTGTATAGCCTGTTCTCGCATGGGATAATCATAACGCACACACTTCCGACCGTAAACTCGACCTCAGCCGAAATCTCCTTCTCCGCTTCAGCTCTGTGATCCTTTAGTACCTTCACTGACATCGCCCGAAGCAAGCTCCCAAAAGTGTTAATACTCGGTATACCTTGTATATCAAGATAAAGCATGTAGACACTCGTGTCAAGTGGAAAGTGACATAAATTCGGAAGGAGCGCCGCAAGCCGTTCTCTACCGGAGGAAGGAAGGGATCGTCCGACAAGAGGAACTTATGAGTACCTCTTGTCGATTAACTAATAAGCTAACCGCCTCTTGTTAAGAAGGGGCTTGAGATGCGAACAAAAGACCTTTCGTCATGGAAACGCTATCCATTCCAAATTCTACGTGTTGGGTGCCCATTCCTCCCTTGATTCGATCGAAATACACGCCATCAGCACCGATGAAGCCTCCATCCTGCCGAAGTAACGCTCCTAAATGTTCGCGATCACCGGTTCGCGTGGGTGAGAGAGCGAAAGCCAGAGCGCGGCATCACGCAACATGGCGACGTTCATTTGGAGCCAGGTCCGCTTCCGGAAGATATGTTCCTCCTGTTACCTCAAGCGACCCACCGTAGACAGACCGTTGACCCGAGTAGCCAATTCAAGGGATGATTCATTTAAAGCGCCAGGACGGAATAATCCCGATAAGGATTTTGAGAACAATTAAGGAGAGTGATCGAACCTAAGCCATGACACTCGAGGGGGAACAAATTGATCCCCCATCCAGTCTGACCGCTTTATCCCAATTCACTCGACCTAGTACCTAACGAGTATATTTCTCGGACACTCACGGCAAACCACAATTCTCCTCCGGGCAGGAGCAGTTTATGAGACGAATCCTGAGCTCACTGGTGTTTAAAAGGCTCCTTCACCCTTCCGCAATTAAGCGATCGGGTTCCCCCATCTTTTATAGGCGACGAAGCCGGCAAGAATGGCAGGGATCAAACCCCAGAGCATGCCGGGGAACCCTGCATATTGGAAGTACAGTCCGATGCCGAATAGCGATAGTATTGCCAGACAGGCCCCCGCTACGGAGGTCAGTTTGCGGACCTTCTTGACCGGTAGTATCAAAGCTATCGCGAAAACTATCTGAAGCCCGCCGAGTATCAACCAACCGGCCTTTGGCATAGCGTCCAATGCCCATCCGTTGGCGATCTTTCCGTAGTTGTTTACCACATAAATTCCGCCGACCAGGTTCCACAGGGCCAGCACAATCTGAAACACCCATAGCAGAATATTCACGTTTTTCCTCCTTTTCCTGCCCATTCGTTCTCTATCTGCATCGCATGGCTCGCTTTCTCCTTCACGAGCAGGGCGAGTTCCCGCACGTCATCTCCAAAGATTAACAACCTGAAGTCGGATCTCTTTCCTCAGGCCAATCATTCAGTTCCATCATAGTCCTGCGCTGACTCACTTAGCGATGTCCGGCGGTTTTCTAAATTTAGACCGTCAAGACTGGTATTAAAAATCTTATTTGCTGGATTGCCAATGACAGTACACCAAGTCATCGCTCCAGTTAGCAATCGGGACAATTCGAAAATATCACATTGCATTGAGCACATCATAACTTGCACGGCTATGAGATAACCGAGCACGCGTCGCCCAAAACAGAAGCGAAGACAAGTTACGGGACCAGAAGAAAAAGCGGCAGTCGACGGGACTGCCGCCGTACGTGTGTCTGACGACCGAAAGTCACTCCCAAGTAATGCGGACGCCTCCTGAAGGTCCATCATGAGTTGTTTTCCTTCATAGAGATCTTTCTACCGTGTGTCCTTCGTCCCTGATTTCATCCTCATCTTTGCATATAGAAAAGAAATGACCAGGAGCGCGATGCCGAGTATCAGAAACGATATTATGCGGAAGGTCGGCCCAAGTCTCGTCGTTCCTATTATGATTAAATAAAATGCGGTCATAAGAAACGTAAGTAGAGCCATCCACCGATATTTCACATTCTTGAGTAAAACGCTGATGATGTAGTAGACTATGGCAACTCCTAGCCACGACAGCCCGACATAGTCGCCGGGAACAATGTGGTACAATGCGTATGGAAATATGAAAAAGGCCGCGACGAGATAGGCTGAACGCAGCATGTCGGTCTTGAGATCAAGCCGGCTCTGTTGCCAGTTCAAAATTCGGGCACTCAGTATTGCCACGACCCCGAAACTCAGGCTCGTTATGTTGATGCTACCTGCAAGTGCCAGATAAGCTATGAAGACAATCGTAAAAATTACGAAATTCGCAATGACGATGTATTTCGACCGGAACAACACTGCGGTGGAGACGACGAGCAGACTCTGCCAGCACAATAGGACAAATGAGGTCGGTGTACCGGTGCCTGCCACTATAGCAACACTTAGCGCCGTGTACCCCGTCATCGCGTACACAAACGTCCGGAATCTACTGTTTTGCTTCAACCAGAAAACGATTGCGAGGAGCAAAAACACCAGTGACGCCGTTAGGTGCAACGAAAGCAAGTGATCCTGGAATTTCAGTAATGACAGAAAGATGAAGAGCCCGTAGCCGAAAGTCAGGTTCAGGAATGCACTTAGATTGACGTCGACGCCTTCGTTCCCGTCCTTGTTGCGCAACAACAATGAAAGCGAGAATATAGCTGTTAGGAGGAGGAGAAGGAACATTGCACCATAAGGTATCTCTCTCAACTCTAGAGTGTTCCCGAAAGCGGGATTATTGAAGAACCACTCCAACTGGGCGAGATAGGTTACCACCATCCCATAAATGAGGAGCCCAACCCAGTGATACTTGGCCGCGATGAATGAGGTCAAAGCAGCCATAATCAAAGAGACAGCGAAAAACAAATACAGCTGGCCGCTCATGAGAGCTACGGCAAAACCCATTGATAGACTGATCGCGGCAAGGTAGCTCGACTTCCTTCTTATGGAAACAATTAGACTGAATCCAACAGCTATGAGGAGCAATAATGTTTCCGCAAAGCTTCCGCCGAGAAATGGCTGAGCGGAGAAATAATGAAGGTGCAATGTTGAGACAAAGAGAATTATTAAACCGCCGCCAAGCAAATACCCTGAGAGGAGTGTGAAAGAATGTTTTAGAAATCGGGACAACAGAATGACGCCTCCGGCTATCACGAAGCCACCTGCAGACGAAAGGACCGGATGCTGACTACTGAAGGGTTGAAGTAAAAGGAACACCAATCCGATAACGAGGGCGACCACCCCGACCCTCCCAAACCAATAAAGTCCAATGCGCAATTCCAGATCACTTTCCGTATTATCCAGTCCGCTACTACGTGAAATAATTGACGCGTTTTCCGGATTTTGAACCGGTCGGACATCGGCAGGGGCAGCCTCAAGTTCCAGATGTTTTTCAATCCTCTCAATTCTCAATTTGAGATCTTCGAGAGTTCGAGAATAGAGTCTCAGCTCTCGAATCAAATCATCGTCATGGTCC
Source organism: Bacteroidota bacterium (assembly GCA_021812985.1). Taxonomy (GTDB): domain Bacteria; phylum Bacteroidota; class Ignavibacteria; order Kryptoniales; family JAKASW01; genus JAKASW01. The sequence goes on along the minus strand of JAKAMG010000006.1, from coordinate 39,799 downwards.
ATCGAATTGCCTCCTTATTCGGAACAAGTTCTCAGTATTACAGCTGAGCTTCACCCAAAACCAGTACTTATGGCAAATTAGTGTTCCGATGGGGCATTGGCAAACCAAGAGGGGGACTTACGAACGGTGGTTATGGATCCAGGGCTTTTGAAGCGTGACCTCCACCGTGCCATGATGCGAAAAGAACATCTCACAGGCAACTTCACTCAGGTTAGTCGCCGATCATACATTACAAGCGGCATTGGGCAGTCGATGGGACTCACCTGAAGCGGCGGCATTGGGAACCGCCGCCCGAGGTGACATCACGTTACCTACCTTCAGGCTCCTTCCCCCCTTGCGAAAAGCTTTCGACAATACCCGCTTTTTGTCTCAGTTCCCGTCTCCTCCAGAGATAATAAATCACCGGATAGACCATGAGTTCAAGAAGCACGCTTGTGACTACTCCTCCAACCATTGGAGCCGCGATCCTCTTCATCACGTCAGCGCCTGTCCCGGTGGCCCACATAATCGGGAGCAGGCCCGCGAAGATTGCAGAAGCGGTCATCATCTTGGGGCGAACTCTTCTCACAGCACCCTCGTGTATGGCTTCCTTAAGATGTGCAGATGTCAGCATATGTCCGGCATTCTTCATCTTTTCGTATGCGATGTCCAGATATAAGAGCATCACCACACCAGTTTCAGCATCGAGGCCTGCAAGCGCAATCATGCCGACCGCGACCGCTACGCTGAGGTTGTAACCGAGTATGTAAAGGAACCATATCGCCCCCACGAGTGAGAACGGGACGGCAAGCATGACGATGAGCGTTTTCGTCAGGGACTTCGTGTTGAGGTGGATGATGAGGAGGACAAGGAGCAGCGTGGCCGGAATTATGAGCCACAAAGTCCTCGCGGCTTCCTGCATGAACTCGAATTGTCCGCTCCAGGTTATGAAGTAGCCCGTCGGAACCTTGAGATTCTGCGCAAGGTATTGCTTTGCTTTGGAGACGTATCCACCTATGTCTGAAGTGTTTGCATCCACGAAGACGTAGATGGTCGGAACGGCGCCTTCCGTCCTGATGAACATCGGGCCGTGATGAATTATCATTTGCGCCACATCCCCTATCGGAATTTGGGCTCCGGTAGGCGTGGGGACAAGAACGCGTTTCAGGGCTTCTGGATTGTCCCTTTGTTCGAGCGCGTAGCGGACGGTGATCGGGTAACGCTCAATGCCTGAGACGATCTGCCCAACTGGCATGCCGCCCATTGCGCTTTTAATAACGTCTTCAATATCTTCCACACTCAGATCGTATCTCGCCGCTTCGACCCGGTCTATCTTGAAGTCGACATAATTTCCGAATCCGACACGCTCCGCGAACGCGCTCGAGGTTTCAGGAAGTTTCTTCAGAAGAGCCTCTATCCTCTCCCCTATAGCCTGGAGCGAATCGAGATCAGGCCCCATGACTTTTATGCCGATCTGGCTTTTGATCCCGGTGCTGGTCATGTCTACGCGATTCTTGATGGGCATGGTCCAGACATTTGAAAGGCCCGGAACCTGAAGGGCATCATTCAGAGCCGCTTTCAGTTTTTCCGGCGTCATTCCCTTTGGCCATTCAGATTCAGGCTTGAGATTCACTGTTGTCTCGAACATGTCAAGACCGGCCGGATCCAGAGGTGTATTCGCTCTACCCGCTTTTCCAAACACGGTCGTGACTTCCGGAAATTTCTTTATGATCTTGTCCGTCATCTCGAGCGTCTGGCGTGCCTGCGTAATGGAGATTCCCGGAAACGTGGAAGGCATGTAGAGGAGGGTTCCCTCCCAAAGTGGCGGCATGAACTCTGAACCAAGCCTCATGTAGGGATAGACCGTGACTCCCATTATCAGCAAAGCAACACCGAGAACCCACCATTTGAATTTCAATACGAAATCAAGTACCGGAGCATATAATTTCATCAATATCCGGTTGATTGGATTCCTTTCTTCCGGCGGCACTTTTCCCCTTATGAAGTATCCCATCAGAATGGGTACGACAGTTATGCCGAGTAGCGCGGCGGCCGCCATCGAATAAGTCTTGGTAAACGCGAGCGGCTTGAACAGGCGACCGGATTGTCCGGTCAAAGCAAACACTGGCACGAACGATACGGTTATCACGAGAAGTGAGTAGAACAGAGACGGGCCGACCTCCTTCGACGATTCAGTGATGAGTGTCCACCTGTCCGTCTTCCCGCCATCCTCCTCGATATGTTTGTGGGCGTTCTCGATCATGATTATGGCGGAGTCCACCATCGCTCCAATCGCAACGGCAATCCCTCCGAGTGACATAATATTCGCGTTAAGTCCTTGCCACCTCATCACGATGAATGCCATGAGTATCGCGGTGGGGAGAGTGAATATCGCGACGAACCCGCTTCTGAAGTGGAACAGGAAGAGGAGGCAAACCAAAGCCACTATGATTGATTCCTCTATGAGCTTGTCCCGAAGTGTGTTGATAGCTCTTTGGATCAGGTCAGCCCTGTCGTAGACGGGAACTATATGGACGTCAGGCGGTAGCCCCTGTTTCAGCTCGGCGAGTTTTGCCTTAACCCCCTCGATGACTTTGAGCGCGTTCTCCCCGTATCGCATCTCGATTATACCTCCGACAACGTCTCCTTCGCCGTTCAGATCCGCCACTCCGCGCCGCGCGGCCGCGACTACCTCGACATCTGCAACGTCTCCAAGGAGAACCGGAGTTCCGGTGGAAAAATCGGATGCAGGAGACTGGTAGGCAGAGACAAGATTCCGCGTGTCTGAAGTTGCACTCCCCGCGCTCCGTCCCATCCCCTGCTGAGAAGACCCACTGTTCATAGAACCGGATTCAGCGCTCCCGTTCTGTGCCGTACCCATAGCGCCAGAGAGCGGGTAGAATCTACCGCCGCGGGATACACCGAGAGGAATATTCTTCATGTCGTCCGGTGTCTTGATGTAACCAAGACCTCTAATCATCAGCTCATACCCGGCATGGTCGATGACCTCCCCGCCTACGTCGTTGTTGCTTTCCTTGATGGAGTTCATCACCTGCATGGGAGAAATGTGGTATGCCAAAAGTTTGCGCGGGTCGAGCGTGGCCCTCCACTCCTTCACGTATCCGCCGACGCTCGCGACCTCTGCGACACCCGGTACTGTCGATAGCCCATACTTTAAATAATAATCCTGTATCGAGCGCAAGTCCCCAAGGCTTCTCTTGTCGGACTTGAGAGCATACTCGTAGACCCAGCCGACAGGCGTGGCGTCAGGACCAAGAGCGGGCATCACCCCCTGCGGTAATCGCTTAGCCGCATAATTGAGGTACTCCAGAACACGGCTTCGGGCCCAGTAGAGATCTGTGCCATCTTTGAAGATTATGTAGACCAGCGAGAATCCGAAGTAGGAGTAACCGCGTACGACTTTTGCATTTGGAAGCGAAATGAGAGATGAGGTGAGCGGATACGTGACCTGGTCCTGTACCACCGTCGGCGACTGGCCGGGATACTCCGTGTACACAATCACCTGGACATCGCTCAAATCCGGGATCGCGTCGACGGGGCTTGTCGACAGAGAGTAATAGCCCGCCGCCAGTAGGAAGATCAGGAGCAGCATGACTATGAAGCGATTCTTTATCGACCATTCAATTATTTTCGCAAGCATGTCAGTGCTCCTGTCTCGTACTATCGTTTGACATGTTGCCCATCTTCATTCCGGGCATGTTAATGTCCATTCCGTCCATGGAATCATTATTCTTAGGCTTTACCGATTTCGTCTTCCGCTCCGCGTTCATCTTCTTCGCGGCGTGGCCCGACATGTCCAATCCTGGCATCCCGATGCCTTCCATGGAGCTTCTCTTCACCGTCTTCTTCCTGGATCTCATATTCATCCCCGGCATATCCATGCTTTGCGTTGATCCGTTCCCCGTTCGGTGGTCTCCGTTATGCGTTAGATGGTCCATCCCCTTGCCATGCATATCCATGCCGGGCATGTCCTCCGTGCGTTCAGCTGAACCGTTTCCATGAGTGGGTACATTCATTCCAGGCATGTCGTCAGTGCTTCCGTTTTGCCCATCGGGAGTTCCGGGCGAAGGGGGCGGCATGGACATGCCGGCCATGGCGGCGCCAGCCTCACGCAGGTTCGCGTCGGAATCGATAAGAAATTGTCCTGACGTCACCACCATTTCTCCCTCGTCGAGGCCATCGAGCACCTCGTAATAACCATCTGCATACGCGCCCAGTTTTACCTGACGAATTTCAAATTTTCCTGCTCCGAGAGCCACAGCGACAACCTGCCTGAGCCCCGTGTTGATTACCGCCTGTGAAGGGACCGCGACCGCGTCATAGCTAACCTGCGAACGAATCGTGACATTCACATACTGTCCGACTTTCATATCCATGTCAGGATTGTAGAGCGGGATCCTGACTTTCACGCTTCTTGCCGCGGCATCGACTTCAGGGTAGACGAAATCGACCTCCCCATCATATGATTCAGAACTGCTGTAGCTCACGGTCGCCGGTGAGCCGAGTTTCAGAAACGGCATGTCAATCTTGAATACGTCGGCGAGAATCCACACTTGGTAGAGGTTCGCGACCCTGAAAAGACTTTGGCCTTCGGAAATCTTCTGTCCCTCGAATACATCCTTTTCCAAAATCACACCGTCACTTGGAGAATAAATCGTGACCCGGTCGTTTACCTTACCTGTCTTTTGAAGCTCATTGATTTCCCCGTCGCTCATCCCGAAGAATGCGAGACGTTGACGCGCGCTGGCTATTAGAGGATTTGACTGTGTTACGCCGTTCCCGCTGACTCCCGCAAAGCTCACGGATTGCAGGAATTCCTGTTCGGCGGCAATCAGCTCAGGGCTGTATATGACGGCCATCGGCTCTCCCTTTCGAACAGTCATGCCGGTATAGTCAAAGTATAGTCTGTCAATCCAGCCGCTGACGCGCGTATTTATGTCGCTTATGCTCTTCTCGTCCGGCATTACTACGCCGTACGTGTTGATAGTCCTGGTAAGCCGGCGGCGTTCGACCGGCGCCGTTACAACACCGATGTTTTGTACCATGGCAGGATCCACAGAAATCATGTTTGGATTGGAAACGTTCCGGTCGGCATACATCGGCTGAAGCTCCATATCCATGAACGGAGATTTCCCGGGGTGGTCGAAGTGGACTGTCGGATTCATGGGATCGTACCAGAACAAGACTTTCCGTGCGCCGGAGCTGGCGCCGACTACGGTCGAATCTCCGCTAGCTGTACCGCTCCCTCTTTGAGATTTGCCACAGCCAGCCAGCATAAGCGCTGTCGCGATCAATGGGACGATTATCAAATATGTTTTTCTCATTTCACACCTTTGTAAGATTCTGAACCTTCTCCGACAAGCCTAGAAATGTCGGCTGATGCGGAGAAATACGCGGATTCAATTTTCACAAACTCAATTTTCGCATTTATCAAAGTGGTAAGGTTGTCAATCAGCATCGCGAATGTCGTCTTACCAACGGAATAGGCAGACAGCGAAGAGTTGTAAGTCGCCTCATACTGCGGGATCAATTCATTTGCATAAAGAGGAATAAGCTCTTTTTGGGCGGCCGCATTTGCATACGAGGAGCGGAGCCGGCTGTATAACGCGAGAGTGACCACGCCATATTGCTGGTCGGCGGCACGCCGCATGAAATCCGCCTCATCAATCATCTTCTGTTGTCGGGCCCCGAAGAAGATTGGAATATTGACTCCGAACTCGACGCTTATGAGATTCGGGGCTTTCATGCCGCCCGGGATAAGCGCGCTGCGAAATCCGTACGACACCCCGGCAGTGATGTCCGGTACCGCCGCTTTTCTCGCCAATACCTCCTTTGCCTCAGCTGCCCGCTGAACGTTCCTTACCTCACTCAGATCAGGGCTTCCTTCACGTAGTCTGATTTCAAGCGTTGACAGGGGTGCGAGATCAGGGAGCATTAGTGTATCGACCTGTAATCTGTAGGACTCGTTCCGGCCGAGGATTGCACCAAGCTTTGCTTCCAATTCGGAAAGTTCTCCCCGTTTCAGTACGATAGCGGATTGTACCATAGTCAGCTCAGCGGTAGCACGGAAGACATCCTGTTGAGGAACCTGGCCGACGGCGAATAGCTGCTCAGCGACCCTGACCACGCCTTGGAGGAGCCGCTTCTTGTATTCAAGATACTGCACAGATTTCTCGACGCTATAAAGCTCGCCATAGATTTTCTTCAGATTGGTCACAACGTCAAGTGCCACGCTCGCCAGTCTGTCCGACGAAGACTCGTATCCGTATTTCTCGGCATCGGCGGCGGCAGATAACTTCCCAAACCACGGGAACATTTCCATCAGCGTGAATTCCGGCGCCATCGTCATGGTCTCGGAAGTGAAGTTGAAATCGGATGGAACATTCATGGCTCCCACCCTTAGCTCGGGATCAGGGAGTTGTCCCGCAGGCTCAAGCTTTGCCTGAGCTGCCATCGATTCATATTGGGCCATCCTGATTTCAGGATTGTGCCTCACCGCCACCGAGATGAGGCTGTCAAGCTGAGACCTTCCGAACGCGCTCACCGTCGATAGCAGAACAAGCCCCAGTCCTATTACGCAATTCAAAATTGACAACCTAAGATTCTTTGAAAACATGCTTCGCCTTTCCATTTTCCTTTTCTAATGCAGCGGAAGCCCACTGCACGATTAAGCACATTTGAGGAGAATAGACAAGTACATCGAGGGACTGAGCGGTCTGGATCACACCGTGCACGGCATGTTCGCTCGGACACACTACGCCCCAGGGAACTTATCGCCGGGGAGAGGACTTAAATACGGAGATTACTATTGAGAGTTGGTAAATCTAATGGAGGTGAAACAGCGGTAGGCAGTACGTGGGATGCAGTAAATGGCAGCCGAGAGGCAACCGTTGAAAGAGAACTGCCGACTAATGCGGCTGATATGAAATGCTGTACCAGCCTGTGTGAGTCGGTAAAGTTGTCGACCGTGCTTTTCTGGGATGTAATTAAGCTGACACAATCAGTCTGGGTGAGATGCGCGCCATCGCGAATCGGCGTAACTGCCTGACACTGGTCGCACATGTTTTCTGACGCGGCATCCATCATGTCCATATTCATCGACGGAGAGCTGACCTGCTGCTTTGACATGCTGCAGAAATAATAGGAGTACGCGTACTGAACCTGCCCGACCAGGAAGGCCGACAGGACCAGAAGATTGAAATATTTAACTCTCGTACTCATTTACTACTAAATATATCCTTCAATAAAATTAAACAAAAGCTACCTCTTTAGGTTCCACAAAATTGGTGCCGGCATGCAACCGGCGATTCCCCTACTTTCACATCGCTTCTCAACGGAAGAAAGGGGGTCAATACGGGTTCTTGCACTGTTTTACCTCACCGGTGGCAAAAACACGCAGGCCGGTATGCCTTGCTGTCGCCAGACTGGAGCGGACCGGAAGCATCCGCCAAACAAACGCTATTTTGATCTCAGTAACGAATTGATTTCTCCCTTAATGACCGAGTCCATAACCTTGTAACCTTCATAGTTTGGATGGACACCGTCTTGCGAATATTTTTCGGGTAACCCCTTCATCTCATCGACCATTTTCGAGTAGTAATCCGCGTAGGTGATATTGCTTTTATCACAGTACGATTTAATCATGGAGTTCAGCTTCACGATCTTCTCCGCTGGCTGCAAACCCTTGTGCCATGGAAAATCGTACGCCGGCAGTACGGAGCAAAGAATCACTTTAATATTATTCGTCTCAGCCAGTTGTGCCATGGAGATAATGTTCCCCATGACATCTTCCAGTGATATCGGACCGGCATTTTCCGCTATGTCATTTGTACCGGCGAGAATCACGACGACCGTCGGTTTGAGGTCGATAACATCCTGTCTGAAGCGGAGCAGCATCTGAGATGATACCTGCCCGCTGATTCCTCTGTCGATGTAACCGTTGTCAATGAAGAAGGTGCTGTCCAGCCTGGCCCAGAATTCAGTGATGGAGTTACCCATGAAGACAACCCGCTTTTCTCCCGGAGCCAACTGAGGGAGATTGCTATCGGCCTCAGCGTATCTTTTCAGGTTTGCCCAATCGGTGACGGTTTGGCCGTAGGCGGAATATTGAAGGAGAATCAGCGATAGAAAAGCGTAACGAAGTATCGTTCTCATTCCTGGGTACCTCCCTTAGTCCTGTCTCTTGAAACGTGGATTAAAAGAACTGCGTCATCAGACTCTCCCGTACGCCTGGGTGGCAATCTACGAGTGATGTGCGCCTGGTAAGTTAGTAATCTCAGCAAGCTTTGGCAAACTGAACCGAAGAACATTTTCTGCATCTAGGTCTACCACCGGGCAAACGAGAAGACGGCGGGAATGAATTGGCCACGAACACCATCACATGAATTTGAGACGTGGCCATTTCCGGGCGTTACTTAATCATCGTGGGATGGAAGTCAACGCTACCGCAACCCGGTTCACGGCTTGAGCAAGACAATGAGGAAAAGATAAGAGGGGGTCACACGAAGGAAGTACCCACTAATCTCCCGGGAAGACTTTTCAGCGACGTTTCAGAAAATCAAGAATTGCATTTATAAAAGTAAGTGGATGCGGCGGACATCCGGGAACAAACAGGTCGACCTGCACTTCGCCAACGAAGGTACGGTTCAAGTGTTTGGATTCCGCGAACACTCCCCCGCTGATGGCGCATGCGCCTACAGCCACAACGATTTTCGGATCGCTCACGCTTTTGTAGGCGTCAGAGAGGGCAGGCGCCATATTGCCCGTGATTGGGCCGGTGATCACGATTCCATCGGCATGTCGGGGAGAGGCCACGAAGTCGATGCCGAACCTCCCCATATCGAAGTTCACGTTGGAGCAGGCATTGAGCTCCATCTCACACCCGTTACACCCCCCCGCGGAAACCTGCCTGAGCTTCAATGAACGGCCAAGTATTTTCCGTATTCCTCCCGCAGCTTCAATCGCCTTCGCGCCGAACTCTTCGTAAGCCAATCCCGATGGAACGACAAGATCGTCCCTTCTGGTCGACGCCGTCTTATGTCTGTTAGTGAACCTGATGGCGCCCGCCGACTGTATCTCACACTCGCCGCAGAAAATGCATTTCCCCATGTCTATCGAAAGAGGTCTCGTGCCGATAGCGCCTGTGGGACAAATTGCGGTCAGCTCGTCTAGATTTCCAGAGAACCTCGATTCATTTATTTCAGGAAAACCTCTGTGGGTTTCCATGAGTTCCGCCTTGACGATGTCCGGGATCGCCTGGCTTCCATGTCTTTTACGAAGTCTCAAAAGCTCCAGCATCGCATTCCTCTCTACAGGTCGAATCCGCAGTAAGACAGGTTGAAGCTCTTGTTGCACAGCGGGAAATCAGATATTCCCTCTTCACGTACAGCGAGCGACAGCCCGAACCAGTTGTTGAACGACGGATCTTTAACTTTCACTTTTCGGATTTTGCCAGCCTCGTCTGTAATAACGGCGTGAGCGATTTCGCCTCGCCAGCCCTCGGTAAGAGAAACCACAAAAATACCGGGGTGCGGGCCCTTCAATTCACTCCTTATCCCGCCGGGGCTCAGGCTGGCAAGTTGTTCCCTGATAAGCCTGAACGACTGCTGAATCTCGATATATCTGATGTAGGCTCTTGCAAAGACATCTCCGCCGGGAAGCGTCAGCTTATGGACCGGCATAAGGACGAATCCGTCAAACGGATGATCTGACCTTACATCCACGGCGACGCCGCTCGCGCGGGCGGCCGGTCCAACCATGCCTATATCGCGTGCAGCCTCCTTCGTTACAACACCCGTCTCCTCCAACCTTTCCAGGACGGACGACGACGAGAAGAGTACTTCGGCAGCGAGCGAAACGTCCTCTTCCAAATCGTCGACCAGCGCGGTGATTTTGTCGCGCAAGACCGGAGTAACATCGAAACCAACGCCGCCCAGCTTCATTAATCCCCGGCCGAACCGGTTTCCGCATATCGCCATCGTCGTGTTAATGACCTTCGTCCTTAATGCGCCGAAGACTGAGTTCCCCGTGAGATATGCGACGTCTCCGGAGATAGCGGATAAGTCTCCAAGGTGAATCGCGACTCGCTCGAGTTCCAGGGCGATCGTCCTGATCACCTTTGCCCTTTCAGGAACCTGGGTACCCGATAGAGATTCAAAGGCGCGGGCGAAACCACCCGCGTGGCCTATGACTGTGTCACCGGCGACAGACTCGGCAAGTTTTTCCAGATATATCGTGCTGAAAGGTTCTCTTATGAAAAGCTCTTGGACGCCCCGGTGCTGGAAGCCGAGTTTAATCTCCAACTGGTATATTTTCTCGCCATGGCATGAAAACCTGAAGTGGCCCGGCTCAATGACCCCGGCATGAATGGGGCCGACGCCTACCTCGTGGGCTTCATCGCCTTTCACGCTAAAGAACTCGTACTGATCCTCGCGCTCGTTGACTCCGGGAATTCCGTAACGCACCGGCTTCAACCAGGGATGTCCCTTCGGCTCCACGCCGAATTCCTCAAACAATTCCCTCTCGAACAAATGCGCGGATGGAATATCCGGAGTCATAGACTTGTACGACATCCCCCTCGTGACGCGTGACGAGGCGACAAATATCTTGGACTGATTGTCGTCCGCTACGAGCGAGTAGACAAAGACTCCTTCCCGGGTTTCTTCGCCAAAGAATAACAGAAGCCTTCCGCCGCCATTAACTCTCGCCACCGTCTGATGCGCGAGCTCCTCCAGATCCCAATTAGGTATCTCGGCTAACCGAACAGTTCGCAGGTTCGCAGTCTCAAGCCATTTCATCATAGGGCTCAACGTTATCTTCCCAGAACACCACCGCCTGAGCCGGCCGACAGGAACAATGCCGCCTTTTCAAGCATGTCGTGCAATTGTTGAGGCATGTTTATTCCGATAATCAAGAGCATAACCAGCAGGGCAATTTGCGGGATGTAAGCAGAGAGTCCGGGTTTTGAGGCGTCCGCCGATTCCAGACTACTCTCTCCAAACACCATCTTGAATACGGCGCTTCCCATTCCAAAAGTGACGACAATGATGAAGAGGAAGAAGAGTGCCGCCAACCATCCCTGGCCATCAAACCAGAATGCCCTGATGATGAAGAACTTGCTGATGAAAATCGGAAACGGCGGAATCCCGACAATGGAGAGGAAAGAAGCGATCCATATCCATCCGGTCACAGAGTCGCGCTTGAGCAACCCGGTAACACTCTCAATTTTCTTTGTCCCGTACTCATGGAGGATATTACCGGAGGTCAGAAAGAGTGAAGTTTTGGAGAGAGAATGCGCGAGGGCCTGGAGCATTGCGGCAAAAAGACCAACGGGGCCAAGCCCAACGGCAAGAATCATGATGCCCATGTTCTCGACGGACGAGTACGCCAACATTCGTTTGTAGTTTTTCACCCTTAGCATGTAGACCGCGCTCACCAGGAGCGAGAGAAACCCCGTCAAGATGAGTATGAAATTTGAAAACTTCTCCTCGCCTGCCCGAATCACCAGCTCCTGTACTCTCAGGAGTCCGAGGAATGCGGAATTGAGCAGTGTACCGGATAGGAGCGCGGAGACCGGCGACGGCGCCTCGGAGTGTGCATCCGGGAGCCATGCATGAATCGGCGCCAGACCGATCTTGGTCCCAAGTCCGACGAAGAGAAACGCAAACGCAAGCTTCAGCCAAACCGGGTTCACCTGGGAGGCATGCTCATACAGATCGCTGAAGAAAAGAGATCCGACGCTTTCGCTTCCAATGGACAGTAATATTATCCCGACAAAGGCGAGGGCGATACCAACAGAACAAATGTAGATATATTTCCACGTGGCCTCGAGGGAAGATTTTCGCTTCTCAAAATAAATGAGGAGCGCGCTCGTCAACGTTGTCGCTTCGACAAACACCCACAGGAGCGCGAGGTTGGTGGAGAGAATCACGCCGGCCATCGCCACAGTAAACGCGAGGAGCTCTGCGACAAACACGGATTCCTCGGTCGCTTTCAAATTATGCATACGGAAGTATGACAGACTGTAGACGGCCACGCCGGCAAAAACCAACCCCATAATAAAAAAGAAGAAAAGTCCTATGTCGTCGAACCTGAAGTAAGACAGAAACCCTCCGAGCCCCAACTCCCAGTCAAGCCCGTACCATCTGCAAATCGGCACCACGACAAAGAGCACTGCCGCACTCATGAGCGCTAATCGATTCACCACCCTGCTATTCAGAGCAAGGCTGGCAAACGCCAAAATCAGCGGAAGTATTATTACAATCCCCGTCATCACCTAGTCTTTCAATTCCGTCAAGGCGTCGACGTGGCTGCCGTCGAAGATTTCGTTAATCTTGTTGAAAAAGATCGCGAAAAGATAAATCGCCACGAAAAGATCCAGTAGGACTCCTATATTCACAAGCATCGGTAGTTCGTTAGCGACAGACAGAGAGAGGAGGAATATTCCATTCTCGAGCATCATGTAAGCGAGTATGTGCGTGAGAATTCGCTTTCTGTTGACGATGAGAAAGAGGCTGAGGATGATCATGGCGATGGATATTCCAAAATAGAGCGGCCTGATGTGACTTCCTGTAGTTCTCACCCAGAACGCCGCGATAAAACCAAAGGCGAATATCGCCGTCGCAATTAGAAGCGAATAGAACTGTGAGAGGTAGGGCTCTATCTCGCGTGAGGTTTCGCTCTTCCTGATTACGGTCAGGAGGAAGTAAGGAATCACGATTGCCTTGACGATTAGCGTTTCGAAGACCAGGAAAGCAACGTTCAGCCACGTCATTCGGCTAATGCCAAAAAGGACGAGGAGGAAGAGAATGAAACCCTGGGCAGAGAGCGCCTTTACGTATGATTCGAGCCTGCTTACCGAAAAGACGTAAAGCATCGTCGTACCAAGGATTATAATGAGTATTTCAGTCATCATCTGCCCCCGTAAAGGAAGAATACGACTACTGCGAAGGCGGTGAGCGACAGCGCGGTCATCAGAAAGAGGAACTGGGGTACATGCGACATTCGCGAACGGGCAATGAGCGATTCCACTCCCCCGACGGCTACGAAAGTCACGAGCATTGTTACGCCAAACAACAGCAAGGCCTGGATCGCGGGAGCTAAAGCCGGCACAATCAGGTTCGCGATCAAAGTTGAAATGATCGTCATCCTCAGCGCCGCTGTATATTGTATGAAGGCCAGGTCAGGACCTGAATAATCCAGCACCATCACTTCATGGATCATTGTGAGTTCAAGATGCGTATTGGGATCGTCGACGGGAACACGGCTCCCCTCGGCAAGGAGCATGATGAAGAGCGAAGCGACGAGAAGAATCCTGACAAGCGGAGTGTATTCAGATATCAGGCCCACTGAGGAGAATATGGAATCAAATGAGACATGGTGGGTGAGAAGTGCGAGCGACCCGATGACGATCAGGAATGCCGTCTCCACTATCGTTGAATATGTGACTTCACGGCTCGCTCCCATTCCCTCGAAACTACTTCCAGTGTCGAGCGCCGCAGCGACTGTGAAAAATTTCGTCAGCCCCATCAAATAAGCAAAGAGCGCGAAGTCGCCGTTGAAGCTTATAAGCGATCCGAAAGTCGGGATCGGCACAATCATGAGAGCGAGGATCGTCGCGGCTATGCCGATAGATGGAGCGATCCGGAATATTGGAGTTGTGGTTGCGCTTATAACTTCCCCCTTGCGAAGTAGCTTGAAGAAATCGTAGTAAGGTTGAAGGACCGGGGCTCCTCTCCTCCCTCCCCAGACGGCCTTCACTTTAGAGATCAATCCGGAGAAGAATAATGGGGACAAAAGGAGTACCGCCAGCGCTATCGCCACTACTTCACCCCGAGTATCCAAATGAGAAGAGCGACGATGAACACGAGGCCGTACATTATGTATTGCTGCATTCGGCCGCTCTGTATCCACGAGAAGAGGCCCAGGAACCGATCGACCGCCCTTATAGTCGGCCTGTATATGAACCTTTCCGAAAGGTCCTGCGTGTGGCTCTCGAGAGACGCGTCCTTCGGGAACAGGAACGGTTCCTTGTTCACGCGGATCCGCCTAGGCACCAGTTCCTCCACGAGGTGAAGGAATGGCTGGGCAAAAGAGCTGCCGGTGTACTGGAGTCTTGCACTCCCCACCTGATAGCCGCAGTCCCAAGTCTTGAAGGTGGCGACGTTTCTCCGCTTCAGAAGAAGAGATCTCAATCCGAGGAATACACCCGTCAACACCAGAAGTCCGGTAAATACGGTGGATACAGTCCGAAGTGTCTCGGTTACAAATAAAAAGTCGTCGGGAGAAAGGGCCGGGACAAACTGAATTATCACATTTCTAAGCAATATCACTGCCAGCCAAGGGAGGAGTCCCATCGCGACAATCACCACCGCAAGGGTGACCATAGGGGCGATGAGCGTCCACTCAGTCTCAGCCGGATTGGCATGGAGCCTCTCGCGAGGCAGACCGAGGAAAGTGATGCCATAGGCCTTCGAGAAGGCGAGGAGCGCCATCGCTCCTGTGAACGCAAGCCCTGACAAAGAGAATAAAGCGGCGACTGAAGTGACGACTGAGCTTATCATGAACGCCTTGGCAAGGCCGAGATATAACGCAAGCTCTGAAATGAACCCATTGAAGACCGGAAGCCCCATTGCCGCGAGTGAGGCGATGAGGAACCCGGCGGAGGTCACCGGCAGATACTTCCCCAGCCCGCCGAGTTTATTCATGTCTCTCGTGTGTGTCCGGGAGTAGATCACTCCGCTCGCGTGGAAGAGAACGCTCTTGAACGTAAAATGGTTGACCGTGTGGAGGAGCGCCCCGAGGAATCCAAGCATTGCCACAAGAGGGGAATGGTACGCAAGCCCTAGCATTCCGATTCCAATACCAATGCCAATTATGCCAACGTTCTCGATGCTCGAATAAGCGAGTAGCCGCTTGATGTCGTCCTGGGCTATCGCGTTTGTGATGCCGAATATCCCGGTGAGAACCGATATCACGAGCACCCCATACGCGACATGGCTGTTGGGGACCCCTGACAGTAGTAGAATCCTGAGGATTCCGTATATGCCCAACTTGATCATGACACCCGACATCAGGGCAGATACGCCCGTCGGGGCGGCCGGATGTGCTCTTGGGAGCCACGTGTGAAGCGGCACAAACCCAGCTTTCGTACCAAAACCTAAGAAGAAGAGTACGAATAGGAGGATCGATACAAAGTCCCATCTTCCAAGCACGGAGGTAAATGAATTGAAGTCAAGCGAACCGGAGGCCGCCGATACCCATCCGAAAGCAGCTATCAGAAAGGCCGCCCCAACCTGCATCGCCGTGAAATAATAGAGGGCCGCCTTCCTCACCTCAGCGTCCCCATTGTCAAAAGCGACGAGAAGAAAAGAGGAGACAGACATGACCTCCCATACGATGAGGAAAAGAATGGCGTTCTGCACTACCACAACGAGAAGCATCGCGGCGGACATCATGCCGAGGAACAAATAATGCGAGGAAAGAGAAGAAGCCCTCCCCGCGTACATCTTCATGTAGCCGATCGAATATACCGAAGCGAAAATCGTACCTGTTGATATCAGGAGAGAGAACAGGGCAGCCAGCGGGTCGAGGCGGAGGTACGCTAAACCTATCGGCTCGCCGAAACTGAGAGGCAGCTGTGCCAGTCCGCCGCTAAGAAGGGTACTTATTACGGCGGGGAGAATCAGAAACTGGGCCGAAGCGGCAAAAAGTGAAAACACCCACCCTTTCCCCTTCTCCGGGGAGACGCATGCCGCGACACCTCCGAGAAAAATCACCGCGACTCCGACGAGAAACTCAGTCAAGGCAAATCAGTCCTTCGTGCTCCACTCAATTTCCCTTGAGCGAATGAATTCCAATACCTCAGCCTTCGGAGCTCTTGAACTCAGCTTATCCAGGAAAACGTCCTCCTGGCAGAGATGAGAAATCTTTGAGAGAACTTCAAGATGCATGCGCGGGGTGGCAGTGAACAAGATGAAGATCGTGTGTACCAGCTTGCCGTCCAGCGCATGGAAATTTGCCGGTTGCTCAAGATAGCAGATTGATATGTTCGCGTTCTTCGGGTCTGTGACTATGGGACTGCGCGGGTGGGGAATCGCGACGCCTCTCCCAATCGCAGTGGGCATAAGCTCTTCGCGCCGCATGAGAGCGAGGACTACCTCTTCCTTCTTCAAGCCGGGCGGGAGCTTGATCTGTTCGACGGCGCTCGTTATGACTTCTGCAGGAGTCGATCCAGATACAGATGAGACAAGCCCCCCCTCCGCGAACAGGTTGGCAAGATTGTGGTCGGTCAGTCCGAGGTTAACCGCGGAAGAGGCAAGGTCTATCTTGTTGCTCAGTATCCATTCATTTATCTCGGCCCGGTTGAATCGATACTGATGGTTGATGCGATAACAGGGAATCTTCTTCTCTTTTATCCAACGGTAAACCGTCTTCTCGTTTACCTGCAACAAATCGACAATATCTTTGATCTTGAGTTCCATGTTTCAAATTGAACGGAATAAAAGTACCACTCAGGGGTTAAAACTCCAAACTATTCCTAAAATATCTTATTATGTCCGCTAATGTCCGGATGGTTTACCACTAACTTTTTGGTTTCCAGTCCCGGAATGCCGTTGACGCCAAACGCTGATTTAGATTTACGCCATCCCAGGATCGTCACCACGTCAGCCTGACACGCACGCCTGCAGGCGAGTTCCCGAATTGGAGAAGGAGCGTCCCTGACTTGCTGTCCCACTGGTGTGACTCGTCGATCAGCACCCCCCCTTCGCCTCCGACAACATTTACTGAAGTCGGACGGTTCGGGAGCATCACCCTCATCACATCGTGGGTGCCTGAGGGACCTTTTGTTAGGAAAGCATACGAACTTTTCCTGACAACCTCGTCGTACACTCTCGAGGCCCCGCATAAGACGCCCGGCAGGTCGCGGTTCGTTATTCTCCCGACATTCAGAAGGAGGGCCTCTTCACCCGGACGCACGACTTTCTCAGTCAGTACAGGAAGAGTCGGATCGAACAGATCTATCACGGGCCCCTTTATTGTCAGCGAAGAAGTGTCGACGCTCTCTTTCATGACAGCGGCAATGTCGTATGCGCCTCTCCTAAGATGGAAGTAATTCTTCACCGTCATTTTTCCAGCGCGGGCATCGGTTTCATACGCGTGTTTAACCAGATCGACAAACGAAGTATCTCCATCCCTCCTCAGGACAAATTCCTTTGGGTCTTCCCTTATGACGTAGACTTTTCCTCTCCCCACTTTGTATCCGATTCTGGATGCCTCCAGTTTTATACCCATAAGATTGAAGAGATGTTCCGAAGGGACGGCGTAGTGGTTCCGGCCTGTGTCCCACCATTCGGTAACCTTCTGAAATGGGTCATCGTCCCGTCCGAAGTAGATGAGCACACCCCCCTTCTTGACCCAAGCCGCCAGGTACCTGTGGACTTCGGGCGAGAGCGGCTTCATGCTGGCATAACTCATCAGGAGGACTCGAACCTTTTGAAGTGTCGCCGGGTAACCAAGGTTCTCCATGTTGACGAGCTTCAATGGAATGCCTCTGAGGAGGAGC
Organism: Bacteroidota bacterium; assembly: GCA_021812985.1. Taxonomy (GTDB): domain Bacteria; phylum Bacteroidota; class Ignavibacteria; order Kryptoniales; family JAKASW01; genus JAKASW01. The sequence goes on along the minus strand of JAKAMG010000006.1, from coordinate 22,236 downwards.
GGCAGGGCGAGCCCATAAAAGTTGGAGAGATTCGGATCGCTGTACCCGCCGTGAGTCGGGAAGCGTTGGAACATAAGCGAATTGCCGAGGAGAACCGCGACTCCTTCCGCCCCTCCTGCGCCGCTCCTACCTTTCGGCATCTGATTAAGCGAATTAACCATGACCTGTATCTGCGTCGCAAAAGATGGAGGAATGCGCTCCGTTTCCTTTGAGTCAGACAGCTTATACTTACCGAGATATATCCGCTCCGGCCACGGCATCACCTCGAACCTGTTAACCTTCGGGTACATGAGCTCCGCGGTGAAGGTTTGCTCGTAGCTCTTCCTGTAGCTGGACCAGGTTGACACTGCATCGCCTACAGGATCGGAAAGGAAATACATCATGCGGTGCGTCGGAGCCGTCATAGACTCCATCGCGCCGTATTCAAGGAACGCTGTTTCAAACGTCCGTGATTTGAGCACGCCGTTGTAATAGTTGGGCGCCTGGGCGGTGTTAGACCAAACTTGAGCAATATATCCATCGATGTCTGGTATGGAAGCGAGGCTTGCTTCAGGGCTGACAATTTCCCATGAAGAGTAGTTCAGAAGTGAATGCGTCGCGACGAAGCACTTAATCTCCTTTCCCTTGCCGCGTCCGTAAGCCTTCGCATAATGGAGCACCTCCCTGAGAGCCTCGTAGTAGAGATGAAATTTCAATTTCGACGAAAGGTAAGTGGCATCCGCAGATTTGTACTGCGGCTCCCATGGTGTACCATAGTATTTGGTCCATTCTCTCTTGAACGCGTCGCTGTACCCCGACCTTGCCCAAAACTCCGGCTCCTCAAGGTAGATTGTCGTCATACCTTCGTCTATGACTTCCCTTATGATAGATTCAATATATTTTAGATATGGCTGCGACGGGACGACATAAGGGACATCTTTCCCGTGCCAAATGACGTTCCCCGCGCTGTCGACCTGGCCGTCGCCCATATGCCTCTTCCCGTCAAATTTGCCGAGAAAATAATCCTGGTAGTTTCCCCATGCTATGCCGGTCATGAACTGCACCGCGTATCCGTGTTCCCTCCAGGAGTCTACTCTTCCGTGAAACTTGTTGTACACACCGTAGACGATGGCCGCGTCAGATCGCAAATCATAAGCCTCGTTCCATGGCTGCCCGGTTTGAAAAACAGTCTTTGGTGCGACAGGTCCACCCCCAGACTGCGCGAACGCAGTTTCTGAAATTGAAGATGCGACGAGTATCAGGATGATGCGGGACGCAGCCCGCGCGAATGTCAGTAGGTTTCTTTTCATCTCATTTAGTTTCAATTGGGGCTTGTAAGCTCTGTTTCGACGGTCGGTATTCGACCGAAGTTGTGTCTCGAAAAGCAATTCAGCGCCTGTCGCCTTCGCTCATTCTGCGATAACCTCATCGACAAAGAGCCACGCCTTTCCTCCCGCTCCTGGACTCCCAGGAGGGCAACGGTGTATATTCACGGCGTGCACGCGTATGTACCGACATTCCGCGCCATTCGCCCGAGAGAAATAGCTCCTCCGCGAGAATCCGTTACCGTAATTATGCTCCGAGCCGATCCCGACGTTGAGCGGCTTGAAATGTCGGCCGTCCGCTGACGTATAAATATCGACTCTCACAGGATAATGGATCCAGAGCGATGGGTTCTGCAAAAACCCGACCATGACGCTGTCGACAGATTTCAATCTCCCCATATCTATTGTCGCATCCAGATTGTTCCACTCAAAACCCTGCCAGTCATTCTGGAAAATGTCAGTCCCGAGTAGGCCATCCGTCAGCGCGTTCGGTCCTGATGCTGCATACTGAGGAGAATATGGATATCTTAGCGCGACATTCGCCCCGAATGCCTTGTGGCAGTGAACCGTCTTTCCGCCCAACTTGAACACTCCCGTGGAATCCTTAGGTACAAAAAGGACCTCTGAAGAATCCACAACGCTCGGCGCGAGTCCTTCCCTCCATGCGCGGGCCTTGACCACCGTCGTCGCATTGAGAGTCAAAGGATGTGTGTACACTGAAGAGGAGGGGCCAGGGACAGATCGGTCAAGCGTATAGCGAACGACGGCTCCCGGCATATCACAACCAACTGCCACAGTTACCTTTCCGGGGGAAAAGACGAGCGTATCGCGAGGGTAAATTGCTGGGCGGGAAACAGAAATAACCGTTCCCGGCCTTATGTCCCCAGGCAATCGTGCCTGGCGCACTTCGAAGAGTTGCTGATTGCCCGTCCGTACGGCACACTTAAATTCCAGGTGTCCATCGGCTCCCGCCTTTCCTGAATAGAGCATCCTGCCGTCCCGGTACACGGCGTACAAATCATTTGGCTTGAGGCCCAAGAGCTGATGGGTCACCTCTGCTACTCCGCCCGATGCAACCTCCGTCCACCGGCGTCGCTGCGACCAGTCAAGCATCGTAACCGCGAGTGAATCTTTTCCGTCATTGCGAACGCTCAGCGAGGGTGAAGTGTTGTCCCTCTCAAACCATGTGACATCTTCGCCATGTCTCTTAAGTCCGAACGGATCGGAGGATTTGAACGAAACGTTTCCGGTCGAGATGGCATTCCACGCGCCGTCCAGCGATATGAGATAGATGTTTCCCTCAAAATTGTATCGAAGTCTCGTCCCATACAGATCGCCGACGAGATGCGGCTCGAGATAAAGCCGGTTGTAGCTTGGCCTGATGCCATAGATATCCCTGTAAAGTCCGACTATTGCCGAGGCATTACCGGCAAGTATGTCGTCGCCGGCTCCCTTCTGGCTCGTCCTCAGGTAACGTTGAAAAGCCAGCCCGTCTTCATCGTACTTCCGGATGAGTAATCTGATATACCGTAGCGCCACTTCAGGGTAATCCATCGCAAACGCCCTCACTCCCAACTCTCCCCATGACAGGAAGAGATCTCCGTTCTCATAATTCGGGAAGGGAAAGTTTTGTTCGCCACCCGCACCTTCCTCATAAGGGAACATGCATATCGGCCAGAAGAAGAGATTCTCCTTCTCCATCTCGGTGTCGATTGCGTGGAGAATGGATGCCCTGCGGGCGGGGTCGTCACAGATTCCGTAGCCTATCGCCATGAAGTTCACCGGGGTGACCAGGTTGTCTCCCCACACGGAGCCGTCGGGCTCCCTCCAATGCACATACCAGCCATGTTTGGGATCCCAGAATCCTCCGTCTGATATGGGAGCATTGAACCTTCTCTTAAGCCCGGCGGCGAACGTCCTGTAATGGTCAGCTCGCGCGCTGTCACCAAGAAGTTCCTCCAGTCCGGACCAGAGACGCAAGGCATGGTACATTTCCGCGTTCACAAAGGCGTCTTCCCAGGATGCCCAGATCACGTCGAGCCAATCACTCCCCCTGTGTTCGAGGTGGGTCTTCGTGAACATCTCTACGAGTGAGTCGTGGTTCGAGTCCCTGCGAAGCATGTAATCGAGAGCCGCCTCGCATGCTTTCTTTTGACCGCGAAGCCAGGTTTCATCGCCGCATTGATCGAACAGGTCGGCCACGTTAATGACGAAGTCTGGGTTGGAGTCAAGGAGCATTCCCCACTGAGCCTCGTAGAATCCGAGACTGTCTGCGGAGCCTGGGCTGGCGTCTTCGTTCGTGTAGGCCCACCTTGCCTTCACCCGTCCATCCCGCTCTATCGCATGATCGCGGTAATAATTCAGACATTCCTTATATCCGTTAATATAGTTCTGGTCATCGATGCCGATGCCGAACTGGCCGATGTACTGCTCGTGAAGACAAATCGGGCCGTACGGGGTGTGCCAGCTGTTTCCACCGTACAATCTGGAATCGATCACGCCGAGGCGGGCGATTGTGTTCAGGATGGAGGTAACAGCGTTGCCATCTATCCCTCGGAAAGTCCCCCTCCCCAACACCTCCTCATATGGTTTGGCAGATATGCGAAGCACCTGCACGTACTTCCCCGCGGCGTATGTCGTTGGCGCCCAGACGTCAGTCTTTCCCCTGATGAACCTTCTCCGGTTCGTCCCCGGATCGTAGCGATAGCCGAGCTCAGAGGGTGAACATGTAAAGGACACTCCGAGGCGGTCACCGACGCGTGCAAACTTGATGGCACCGGAGCGATCTGGTGTGCTGGCGCCGACCTGCAGGCACTCATCCTGCCGGGACTTCCAAAACGTTGCGAGGTTGGTGTGGACGCCGTAGGCAATTGCAGAATCGTTGAACAATCTGAACCAGGCAACCCCTCCATTGCCGAGGAGAGCGCCGTTATATTCTCCAATGCTCTTGATATTCAGCGATGGGAACTCATCGTCGTCGACACGCATGGGGTGCTTAAGATCGCGCTCGATCCGCCAGACCACAGTGTCGCCTTCGAATGAGAATGTCCATTTCTCACTTACGGTATCCTCTCCAGCACCGTATAAAATGTCATCTATGACGACTGAGCTGTCGGACGTTTCTACCGCAGGCATGCTAAGGAGATGACGAGAAGTCATCTGCACGCCGCCGCTCCTGATGCCCGTGAACACTCCGGCCGATTTCGCGAGAACCATCCGCTTCCCAACCCACAACTCATCCACAACGCATCGTTTATCATAGCCGACAACGAGCCTTAGGTTCGGTTCTGAAATCCGGAAGACATGCCGGAGGCGGTCAACACGTACGTGCCATTCACCCGACGCAGATTTCGCGGACAGCGGCACAACCATGATGCAAGCCAGGACGGACAACATCCCGGCATATTTCGAAAGGATTCTATTCCAGGTCATTGATGGTTTCCTGCATTGAGTGTGATCGGCGGGACGGGGGAAGGAATCCCGTCTCAGTATGATAAGGAAGGTAGCAAAGGGGATCGACACGAACAAACCTCCCACCGGGGGCTTCATTCTCAGACCGCGGGACATGGGCATCGGGAGAACTGACGGTCATTGCCCGAGGCATTTCTTACGGACGAATCAGGAGTCTAGCACCTCGCGAATCTTCTTAGCCAATTCGTTAGGCCTGAAAGGCTTTTGTATGAACTCAACCCCTTCATCGAGGACTCCACTATTGGCGATGATGTCAGAAGTGTACCCTGACATGAAGATGGTTTTTATGTCCGGCTTAATCGCCTGTATTCTGTCGCGCAGGTCCTTTCCGTTCATGCCCGGCATGATCACGTCTGTCAGCAGGAGATGAATCTTGCCTTCATACTTCTCACAAATTGATATACCCTCTCCAGGCGAAAGCGAAGCGATGACTTTGTAGCCATATTCCCCCAGACTGCTCCTTGCGAGATCCAGAAGTTCCGCCTGGTCTTCGACTACAAGGACAGTCTCCCCACCGTTAAGGCTGCCGCTCTCGGATTCAGTTTCGACCAGCTCCGCCTCACCCACATAGCGCGGGATGTATATTTTGAAAGTGGTCCCCTTTCCCTCTTGACTTTCCACGGCTACGCTCCCTCCGTTCTGTTTTACGATGCCGTAAACCGTCGAGAGGCCGAGGCCCGTTCCACGCCCTTTGGGTTTCGTAGTGAAGAAAGGCTCGAAAATCTTGTCCAGAGTGTCCTTCCCCATGCCTGCACCGTCATCAGTGACGGTTAGAACAACATACTCGCCGGGCGGGACGCCAACCTTGTCCATGTCAATCGCACCGTCGAGTACCACGTTGGAAGTCTCAAGAGCTATTGTACCAACGCCATGGATGGCGTCCCTGGAATTTGTCGCCAGGTTAACGAGCACCTGGTCAAACTGCGTCGGGTCCATCTTGATGTTCCATGTGCCGTTGCCGGGGAGGAATTTGAGCGAAATGTCCTCGCCGATCAGCTTCATGAGCATTCTCTGAAGAGAGGAGATTGCGGCGTTTGGATTTATAGGTTTCGGTGAAACCATTTCGCGCCTGGCAAACGCAAGGAGTTGCCTTGTCAGGTCGGCTCCCCTTCTCGCAGCGGAATCGATGAGTTCGACATAACGATATATCGGGTTCCCCTTTTCAATCTTCTTCTGAATGAGCTGTGTATAGCCTATCACGACGCCAAGCATGTTGTTATAGTCGTGCGCGACTCCGCCCGCGAGCCTTCCGATCCCTTCCATCTTCTGCGCCTGTATCAGCTGCTCTTCGAGCTTTTTCCTGTCGCTTATGTCATAGGCGGAAATGAGCAATGCCGGTTTTCCTTCATATTCAATCAATGCGGAGTTCAGGTCAATCCAGAAGTCTTCTCCAGATTTCTTGACTACTTTTATCTCGTAGCTGTCCGGCATTTCACCTCCTTCAAGTCTCGCCTCCATTTTTGATGCGGCAAGCTTGCGGTAGTCGGGGTGTACGAGGTCCATCACACTGAGGCGTGAAATGTCATCCTTTGTATGCCCCGTCAATTTCATTGCCATGGGGTTGGCGTAGAAGATATGCTTTCCGTCGTGTATCAATATCGCCGAAGCAGAAGCTTCCACAAGGGCGCGGAACTTCGACTCGCTTTCTTTCAGGGCGTTTTCCGCTTCTTTCCGCTCGGTGACGTCCCGTTTGACGGCGATGAAGTGAGTTACCTCCCCTTTGTTGTCCTTTACAGGAGTTATGGACATCGACTCGTCGTAAGTCGAGCCATCCTTTCTCCTGTTCACAAGCTCGCCGCGCCATACTCTGCCGGACAGAATCGTCTCCCAAAGTGCCCTGTAGAAACGCGGGTCTTGTCTTTCAGACTTCAATACCCTTGGAGTGTTCCCTATTGCTTCATCGAACGTGTAGCCCGTCAACTCCGTGAAAGCCTTGTTCACATACTGGATAAGTCCTTCCCTGTCAGTCATGACAATTGCGTCTGCCGCAGCTTCCATAGCGGCAGACTGGAGGCGCCTGATCTCTTCCGAATCCCTTAAGTCGGTGACGTCACGTATAATACCCTGGAAAAGCATCTCGTCGCCGACAATTATCCTGGAAACGTTCAAGTTGATCTTCTTCCGTGTACCATCTTTACGTATGAGCGAGGTCTCCCTCGTTCTGGAAATTCCCTTCTCAGCGACTTGCTGTAGTAATTCCGGCTTAGTACCGGAGACCATAAGCTCTCTGAAGGTCATACTCAGGAGTTCGTCGGTGGAGTGCCCCGTCATGGATGAAAACGCATCGTTGACGAGGAGAAACTTCCCATCTGTGTCGGTTATGGTGATGCCGTCGTTGCTGTTGTCGATGACAGCACGATACCTTTCCTGAACTTCCTGCGCCTTGCGTTCAACCTCCTTCACCTCCGTGATATCACGGAAAATGCAGTTCAGAACCGGACGGCCGTTCAGCTCCAGCTTCTGGACCATCACCAGTATGTTACGAGTGTCACCTTGCTTTGTACGATGCTTGGTCTCGAACGTGTCGCTCCCCTCCTCCAAGATCCGCAAAATGTGGCTGCGTGTGGTCGCCGCATCTTCCAGCACTTCGTAGTCCGAAACTCCCATGTTCCCAAATTCTTCCCTGGAATAACCGAGCTGTGTATGTGCTTTGTTGTTGAAGGCTATGTGCCTGCCGGTCTCCGGGTCAACAATGAGGACCCCATCCGGGGCATTGTCGAAGAGGGTCCGGTAACGTAACTCGGAATCGCGCAACGCGTCAATCGCTCTCTTGTTCTCTGTTACGTCTATAGCCGTTCCCACCATCCCTTTGATTTCATTGTTTAAATCGTATAGGGGGGAATAGCGTATATCCCAGACAACACCAAGCGCTTCGCTGACAAATGAAATAGATTCGCCTTTCAGAACGCGGCGGACATTCTCGTTAGCGATCTCGAGATCCTTGTAGACGTCGAAATGCGACATGCCGACCACCTGGCCCGGTTTCAATCCGATGCTTTTCAGTCCGGCGCCGGTAGAAAGCTGGAATATCCCGTCGTTGTCGAGCGTAAACAGTATCATTGGTGCTGCTTCCACGGCCCGGTTCAAAATTACGTCCCGCTCTCTGAGCCTTTCCGCGGCCAGTTTCCGCTCAGTTATATCCCTCGTTACAACCACCATTTCCCTTACGTCCGGGTTGTCAAGGAGATTCCTGACCGTTGACTCGATCCAACGCCATTCGCCATTCTTGTGCCGGACGCGGTACTCCGAGGTCTGTGCAATTCCAGGATTACGCAGGGCACGTTCCAACTTCTCCTTTACCATCTCAACGTCTTCAGGATGTATGAGCTCGAGCCCACTTTTCCCTATCCTCTCATCGCCCGAGTAGCCGCTCATGGCCTCGTACCCAGAACTTGCATATCTAACGATACCCCGGGCGTCGGCAAAGATTATTCCGTCATGGCTGTTCTCGACCACCGCCCTGAATTTAGCTTCACTCTTCCTAAGCGCCTCTTCGGCGTGCTTGCGCTCCGTTATGTCGACCCACATCGCAATCACCGCCGGCCGTCCTTCGTACTCTATGAGGTTGCCGGTGAATTCAATCCACTTCCTCTTCCCGTCCTTGGTCATTATCGGATGGACCACATCGCTCGGGACTTTCATTCCTCCAATCCGGTCTTCCATGTCCCTTTTTATTTCCTCATGGAATTCGGGGTCAATAATTTCAAGTGGATGCATCCGTGTGAGTTCCTCAACTGAATACCCCGTGATATGGGCAGCCGCCGGATTCACATAGACAAGTCTCTCCCCGTTGAATATCATAACCGCGGCACTCGAGTTTTCGACCAGAGTCCGGAATTTCTGTTCGCTTTCCCTCAGCGACTCCTCGGCGCGCTTGCGCTCGGTGACATCCTGAATAGTCCCGAACATGCGTATCGGTTGACCGCCTTCGTCGAACTCGAGTTCCCCCAGTCCGTGAACCCACAGCTCGGCTCCGTCACTCCTTCGGTTTACCCTGTATTCCCTGTCGAACTGCCTCCTCTCCATCAGCACGTCATTCGTGAAATAGAACGACATCTCCTGCCGGTCGTCAGGGTGAACCAGATTAAGCCAGCCTGCAAGGTCGTGATCGAACGTCTCATCTATCCCGAAGATCGCATCCAGCATTTCGGAGCTTGACCAGACTCCGCTCTTGATATCGAGTATATAATAGCCGACTCTGGTCACGCTTTGGGAACGTTTCAGCTGGAGCTCGCTTTCTTTCAGTTTGCGTTCAGCTTCCCTCTCCTTGACCTGGTCTCTGAAAATGAGAACAACGCCGGTGATCGCGTCTGACTGGTCCCGAATGGGCGCAGCACTGTCGGCGATCGGGATTTCCCTTCCGTCCTTTGAGATTAGAACCGTATGATTAGCGAGACCAACCGGTATCCCTTCTTTCAAGGCGCGTTCAACTGGACTATCGACTTGTGCCCGGCTATCCTCATTTAGGATCCTGAACACATCCGCCAGAGGTCTCCCTTTCGCATCAGCCTCCTTCCAGCCTGTCAGATTCTCCGCTACCGGGTTCATTTCCATTACTTCACCGCGTACGTTGGTCGTTATCACCGCGTCACCGATGCTGTACAACGTAGTCTTGTACTCGCCCTGGATTACGTATCTCTTGCTTTCCGTCTCATAGAGCCGGCGATACAGCGATGACTCCCTGTGTCTGTAGACGTAGGCGGTAACTGCAGCGGACATAAGTATGAACATGGCGATGAGGAGCCCCACAGTTCCCCCGCGATAGCTCACCTCATCATCTATCTCACTCGCGTCGACTTTCGAGACCATATACCAGGGGGAATCGGGAATCTGCCTCAGGTCCGCAAGCACATCCTTCCCTCTGTAATCAACGCCCTCAAAGAATCCTGTCTTCCCCGATACTGCCTCGGCGGCGGGCCTTGCCATCTTGTCACGAACGCCGCACGAGTTGAATTCCGCCCCCGGATTGAAACGGAGCGAGCTTAGGAGTAGTATCCTGTCGCCCCGTCTTTCTACTATGAAAGTCTCTGATGTCTGGCTCGCCACCGGCCAGGAACCGAGGAGAGGATAGAGAAATCGCTCAGCGTCGCTTCTGAGAACAAAAAAAGCGACAGGTCTCCCTGCCCCATCCGTTACCGGTCCCATGACATCAATATGCACTATTCCGTCCGAGCCCTTGAAAAGGTCCGTTAGGAAAGGCTTGCCTCCTGACAAGTTATCACGAACTGATTGTATCTCGGAAGAATCTATCCTCGATCCAGCCCTGGAAGACGGGATCAGGACGCGTCCCGTGGTATCTATGACAAACGCATCGCTATATGGTTCGAGCCTCCTCTCGATTGATAATCTTTCTTCGAGCATGGCTCTAAGCTGTGAATTTGACGACGCGTGGAGGAGCTCAACAATAGCCCTCCTAGTGAGCGAACTGTTCGACTGGGCAGAGACGTCTGAAAGCCGCTCAAGCCTCCACTGGCTGATTTCATTTACCTTGAGTCGGGCAACTGAGGCGACGTCATCATATTTTTCTGATCTGATCCTGGATTTTTCTGCCCTGTAATAAATAATCCCAATTGCCAGGATGACCAGACTTAAGGCGGTCGATAACAATGCCCAGAATCGGGGAGAGTTCGTTTTCAATAGAGTCTTTCCGCTCACAGCATTCGCCCTTTGTCGGTTTGCCTTGTCCATGTTTTGAACTGGTATTCTGAATCAGACTCTTACTCGTGCCGTTGATCAGGCCCGATAAGCATCTTCTGGAAAGTTTGTGCTCGATCCTATATGATTATAGGATGGCATAACTCCCGTGATAATTCTCTATATGAAACGCGCGATTTGAACGCAAAAGCCCTCCCACGCATGTTCAAGCCCTCAAGTCTCATCTTCACTCTTCGGCCCGGGGCTGCGAAAGTCGCATCCAGCCAATCCCCGGAGTCGTTATCAAGCCCTCTTTCGGGCCGGTCGCGTCATCAGGGGCGATATAAACGCGCACTCCCTCAGGCAATGTCCGCTCCCTTTTACGAAACAAATGACTCAGCCTTCTCGCCTCGGCTGAAGTCAAGGACACTTATTGGGTAGCTTATAACCCATGAGCAGATTTCATGAATACATACCAGCCGAATTAGATTGACAATGAAAAAGCTTATCGGGAGAGATGCGGAAAAGCCCTCATCCCAAAAAGCCTCAAATATTTATTCGGAATAAAATGTGGCAACTTTAATGGCGAGGGAGGACGGTCTAAGAACCGAACAGAGGGATTCTGCTAATGTGCGAGAGGGAGCTCAATAGAGACCGTCGTCCCTTTGCCAGGTTCGCTCTCGATTTTGATTGAGCCGTCATGCTGTTCCACGATTCGTCTGGCTATCGACAACCCCAGGCCGCTCCCTTTCTCCTCCCCTCCACGTGCGCTCCTGGTTCTGTAGAACCTGTCGAATACACGAGGGAGCTCGTCTGGATTGATGCCTGAACCGTTGTCCGCAACGACAAGGATGAAATTCATGGAATCACGGTCTACACGCGTGTGGACTTCTACGCGGCCCCCAGCATGACTGTACTTGACAGCATTCTCCACCACGTTAGAGAAGGCCCTTTTAAGGAGTTCCACGTCCCCCTTGACATTACACTTGACCCCGGGACTGAAATGCAGAGATATTTCCTTTCGCCGCGCAACCGAGGTCTGCTGACCGACCACGTCAATTACCACCGGGAGCGGATTGATCATCCCAAGGCTGGCGGACGCCGATTCAAGCCGTGAGAGGTAAATCAGGTCGACCGCGAGCTTCGACGCGTATTCCACCTCTGAAACGAGGTGCTGCAAGTTTTCCCTTTCCTCTTCTGCGAGATCAGGTTTCATGAGGAGCATCTCTATCTCAGCTTGTATGACAGTCAGAGGGGTCTTGAGCTCATGCGAAGCATCCATCAGGAAGTTTCTCTGCGACTTAATAAGATAAGCCACCCTGCTCATCAACGCGTTAAAGGATTCGGCGACCCTCTCGATCTCATCGTTAGTGGGTGGAACCTTTATCTTCATCGTTCCGCCATCCGCGTCCATTCCGTCAATCTCTTCCGCAATACGTTCAAGAGGTTTAAGAGCCCTTCTCGCGATTTTTATCGAGCCGATGCCGACGAGGAGAATGGTTATGGGGGCTATTACAAACACCAGCCCCTGAATCCTGTCGATGGACTCACGGAGTGGCGCGAGAGAAGCGATGGCGACTACTTTTCCCTGCCGGTTGCCAGACATCTCAAACTCCGCGTATGCGGCCCGGTATCTCTTTCCGGCAAGCCGGACCGAGCTGAAATTTCCCCCCGTGACGGGTCCTGTCTTCACGGTTATGGAGTCGGCGTCGTTCAGCGAAAGTATTTCATGCGATGAGGAGTCAAACACCCCGATGCGCACGAGCCCTATCTTGTTTTCGAAATCGGCGATTGTCTCGGATATATCCTCCTCAACGCTCGCGCGACCGGCAGTCATATCGAGGTCCGCCATCCGGTTCGCGACACTGCTCGCGGCTGCCTGGAGTGTTACATCGAAGGACCGGAACGAATAGCTTTCGTATAGCTCCGTAAGCGCATAGCTCAGTGAGACTATTACGATCGCGAAAGAGAGCGTGACGTAAACTGCGACCCTGTATCTTATTGGGATGCGCATTCGCCTCTCATTTCTCATCGTCGGATGAAATGGTGTAGCCGATGCCGCGAACAGTCCTGATTAATTTCAGCTTGTGCCCAGCGTCAACTTTCTTCCTGAGGAGTTTAATGAAAGCGTCGATGACGTTGCTTCTCGGATCAAAATTTAGATCCCAGACGTGCTCGGCCATTTCCCCCCTTGTCACGATTCTTTTCCTGTTCATGAGAAGGTATTCGAGGAGGGCAAATTCCTTGGCTGAGAGCTTCAGATCTTTCCCGCCGCGGAACGCCTTCCTCGCTGACGCGTCCAGCTCAAGGTCGGATAGTTGGAGTACGGACGTTTTTTCATCAGAAAGGCGTCTCGCGAGCGCCCGGACGCGCGCCAGAAGCTCCCCCGCGTGGAACGGTTTAGGAAGGTAGTCGTCAGCGCCTGTGTCTAACCCCTTTATTTTGTTCCCAACGTCATCAAGCGCCGTCAGCATCATGACAGGCGTTTTCACCCCCTCCTTCCTGATTTGCCGGCAAACCTCGTAGCCGTCAATGTCCGGGAGCATTATATCCAGAACGACGACATCGTAGTCGTTTGTCTTTGCCAGAAAGGATGCTTCTTTACCGAATGCCGTGGCATCCACGGCAAAATTCTGCGTCTTGAACAATCGGACGAGAGTGCGTTGCAGGCTCCGGTCATCTTCCACGAGAAGGATGCGCATAAGCTGGGCTCTTCTATTTAATCCGGTTGAGAAAGACGTAAAGCATTGGGAGCTCAAAGAGAAGGAGGAAGCTCGAAAGGAGGAATCCTCCGATGACCGCGACGGCGAGAGGCTGCTGCATCTGTGCGCCCGCCCCGATGCCGAGCGCCAACGGCATCAATGCGAATACGGCCGCGAAAGTAGTCATCAATATCGGCCTCGCCCGTACCTTCGTAGCCTCAATTACAGTGTCGACCGTGTACCCTTTCTCGCGCCCTATCTCCTGTATCATGTGCACTATGAACACGCCGTTCTCGTGCACAATTCCGACCATCATGATCATGCCGACAAAGCTCGAGATGTTAAAGGTTATTCCGGTAACGAGGAGCGCGAGGATTACGCCGAAGAGCGACGTGAGGTTGGTCGAAAACACTGCGATAGGAATCGAGAAACTCTCAAACTCAAGAATCATGAGAGCTATTACCAGAACGGAGGCGGCGATGAGCACCAGCAGAAGGCTTCGGAATGATTCCTGCTGGCTCTGGTACAACCCTCCGAAGGTGTACGTCACCCCCTGCGGAAGCACAAGATGCGCGCGAAGACTCTTTTGAATGTCCGATATTGTGCTTCCAAGGTCTCTCCCCTCGATCCTCGCGGAAACGGCATCCGTCAGTTTCAGGTCTTCCCGGTCGATCTCGCTCTGGCCTTTGAGTATGTCCACGGTCGCTATACTGCTCACCGGGACATAGAAACCGTTTGGAGATCTGAGCTTGACATTCTCGATGGCCTGAAGCATCGCATGATACTTCTCGGGATACCTGACTCGGACCGCAATAAGCTTTTCACCTTCGAGGACGTAGGTGTCAGCGGTTCCGTTCATGATTGTAGAGAGCTGGGATTGAACATCCGACATAGTCAGCCCGGCCCTTGCTGCGAGCACCGGATCGGGATGAACGACGATCGAGGGGCCGCTGATAGTAATGCCGTTGAAGACATCTACGACACCCGGCACCGCCGATATCAAATCAGCGACTTCATTGGCCTTCCTTTGTATGACCTCCTGGTTCGGACCGAAAATCTTTATCTGTATGGGAGATGGCGAGTTCGTAAGATCGCCAATTAGGTCCTGCATTGCCTGGCCGAAATCGATTTGCAGCGCGGGTTCGGAAGCCTCGATCTTCCTTCTCAGCTCATCCATGATTTGAAACACCGAACGCTTCCTGTCCTTTTTCAACCTGATGAGGAAATCGCCGTTGTTGGGTTCGGTTATGAAGAAACCGAGCTGTGTCCCCTCCCGCCGCGAATATGATTCGACCTCCGGAACGGACATGATGATCTTCTCCACCTGGTCGAGCATCCGGTTTGTCTCCTGGAGCGAAGTGCCAGGAGGGGAGAGAAAGTCCAGGACGAAGGATCCTTCGTCCATTCGCGGCATGAAGTCACTCCCTATATTCTGGTACAGCATGAATGTGCCGAAGAGGACGATCACAGCGAAGATCGGGCCAAGATAGCTTCTCTTCAGGAGAGCGCCGAGGATACGGTCATAAATGAGACTTATTCTGTGGCGCGATTTCTCCTCTCTGGCCACCTCGAGGTCGATATCCTTCTGTCTTATGAACTTCTCAGCGAGTATAGGAACGAACACCAAGGAGTATATCATGGATACGCCGAGAGAGACGGCCATCGTCACAGCGAGCGGCTTGAAGAAGGCACCCGTGACGCCGTAGAGGAACGCGAATGGGGCAAAAACGATTATCGAGCTGAGCGATGAGCCGATGATCGCGGGCAGAATCTCCCTCATCGATTGCGCAGTGGCTCTGCTCTTGCTCTCCCGCTCGAATCTCATGTTCCTGAAGATATTTTCTATCATCACCACGTTGTCGTCGATGACGAGTCCGACGGCAGCCGCTATGCCCCCCAACGTCATGATGTTCAGCGTATATCCGAGCAAATCGAGAAATAGAACCGTCGTGGCAAAGACTGCGGGAACGGTAATCACGGCAACCGAACCGATTCTGACGCTTCTGAGGAATGCGAAGATGATTAAGATAGCAAGGAAAAGCCCTATGATGATCGAGTCCCTCGCGCTCCCGATGGAGCTACTGATGAAGTCGCCCTGGTCGTAGAAATATTTGACGCGCACCCCCGGCGGGATTTCGCTTCTGAGCCCCGCAAGCGCAGCACGGACTTGCTTCCCGATTTCTACCGTGTTGCCGCCAGGCTGGCGTACGACATACACAAGCACGGCTGGCTTTCCGTCAGCGGTTATCCGGACGTACTCGATCTTCTCGGATGGCTTGACCGTCGCGACCTGACCGATAGTAATTGGAGTACCGTTCCTGAAAGTAACCACGGTGTTCCTGATGTCATCCAGATTCTTGTAAAGGCCGTCGACGAGAGTAAGGTAGATCTGATAGTTCCGCTGCACCAGGCCCGTCGATGAGACGAAGTTCGTGCTGTTTACTGCGGACACGACATTCGCGACGCTTAACCCGTAACTCTGCAGTTTTTCCGGGTCGACATCGACGAGAAACTCCCTCTTGTTCCCTCCTTGTACCACCACCTGCGCGATCCCGTTTATCCTTGTCAGCACCGGCCTGATGGTATAGTAGGCAAGGTCGCGAAGCTGGACCTGGTTCAACGAATCCGAAACGAGACTGAAGCCCTCGATTGGAAAGACGGTAGCGTTCATCCTCGCTATCTGTATAGAGACCGTTGGCGGAAGCTGGTTGCGGATGCTCGCGACTTCTCCCTGCAGAAGCTCAAGCGCCTGGATGATATCCGTCCCCCACTTGAAGCTTACGTCGACTTCAGACGAGCCGCGGCTTGTGGCGGACTTCACCCTTGTCACGCCCGGGACAGACCTCGCCGCCTCCTCGAGCGGACGAGTCACGTCAATCATCATCCTGTTCGCTGGCTCTTCGCCGTTGTCTGCCAGCATGACTATCCGCGGGAAGTCTATGTTTGGGAACAATGAGATTGGCATGGAGAAAAGCGAAACGAGCCCCCCGACACTAAGTATCGAGACGATGAAGATGATACCCTTCTTATGCGCGGAGATAAACTCGTAAAATTTCATATTGCCCCGACCACCTATTCCTTGACCACGGTGACAGCTGTTGAATCCGGCAGGCCGTACCCGCCGACCGTGGCGATGGCGTCGCCGGGTTTAAGACCGGACTTTATCTCGATGCGGGATGAATCCGTAAGTCCAATCTGAACCTGTGTGAGTAGCGCCAGAGAATCCCCCTGTATCCGCCAGACAAGATATCTGTCGAGTTCATCGTCGTGATAAACGGCCTGCTTCGGGACAAGTATGACCGAAGTTTCCATCCCGATTTTTATTCTGACGTTTCCAAAAGTACCTGCAGGGATGGCGGTCCGGTCGGCCTGGAAACCTATTCTGACGGGGACGCTTTGGCTGTTGGGATCAGTGGCCGGGTTTACGGATTCAACGATGCCGCGTATACCGTTGCCGCTGAGATTGGGGATGAATAGCTCAGCAGTCTCACCCGCACGGATCGACGGAAGCAAGCTCACCGGCACGTCCGCGACGAAATACTCAGTCTGCGGATCGATCATCTCAAGGAGATCGCTGCCGGCATTCACGAGCTCGCCTTCGGTCACAAACCTGTTCGAGACAGCGCCGTCGAATGGTGCGGTGATCTTCGCCAACGCCGCGGTTCCCTCAGCGAGTTTCAAGGCTTTCTCGGCCTCGCTTTTCGCGGCGGCTGTCTTCGCCTGTCCCATCAACTCCCTCGCCCCCTCGATGGCGGCGTTCGATTCCTGCGACATAATTGTGACGAGGACTTCACCCCTTTTCACGGCATCCCCTTCCCTGACGAACACTCTCTCAATCTTTCCGGAAATGGTGGATTTCACTTTTTCGTCGCGGAGGACCTGGAATGAACCGGTGGTGCTTACAGTGTTGTCAATGTTGCCGAGCCGTGCCAGCGCAATCTCAACTTTCGCGCGCGGCTTCACGTCCGCGGGGCTGTCGTCCTTGCCTGAACCGCAGCCGACGACAATACCAGAGAGAGATAGAATTAGTGTCAGGACGGAAATTCTTCGGGTCATTATCAATCGGCTCCGTTATAGTTCAACCTGTTCAATTTCAGTTCGCTCATGGCTCGGCTTGCCCTTGCCTCCTCGATAGACAGCCTGATTTGGTTGACGCTCCTTATGGCGTCAAGAACTTCGAGGCTCAGCCCGCTTCCGCCCGCATACCTCGACTTCGTGAGGAGAAGGTTCTCATCAGCAATATCAAGATTGCTTTTCAGAGCCGTGATCTGCGAATCAGCCTGGGCAATTGCGTTTCTTGTCTTTATAAACTCGCTCGATACCTCGTCTCTCGAATAGCGGTTCCGAAGCGAAACGCTCTTCTCGGCCGCCTGAGCGGCATTATAATTGTCCTCGAGAGAGCCAAGCGTGAAGACCGGCATTGAGACCGAGACCATAACAGAGGCGCCGAAAACGTTCGCCAAACCCTGCTGAAGGTTGGGTAGAGATGTCAGCGCACCCGCATCAGCGCCTACGGAGACAGTAGGCCCGAGCCTCGACCCCGCGATGCGCGCCTGAAGTTCCGCATCCTTCTGTGCGAGATCAAGTGAGGCGAGATCGACATTCTGCCGCGCGTTGAACACGGAGTCATAGCTGACAGACACGACGGAAGTATCAACATCCGTCACCTCGCTCGACGGGAGGCCGCAAACCTGCGCGAGGGACAAAAGTGCGCTTGCATACGCGACTCGTCGTGTGCTCATGTCGACAGCCACATTGTTTAAATCGACGGTTGTTTTTAAAACGTCCGTCTCGCTTCCCTGACCCGCAGCGTGAAGCTGTTTGACCAGCACTAGGTAGTCGCTCAGCAAATCGTACTCGTTACGGATGACGCCAAGTTCCCTTTTCTGTCGCACGGCATCGACGTACGCGGTGGAAACGGAGTAAACCACGTCGGCCCTTAGCCGCGCCTCGCCGAGTTTGCCACGCGTCGTGCCCAAATCGCCTCTCTCGATTTCGAGCGAGCTAGTACCCCCGTCGTACAGCGTGTAGGAAGCGGTCAGTTGAGCACCCAGCTCCCCTCCGTTAGTTATGGCGGGGTCATATCCAGGTGCCACAATCAAATGAGAAGTAATCCCGATTTGGGGACGGTACGCCTCCCTGATCGACCTCCCAGAGTACTCCGCAGAAACCCTGTCCTGAGCTGCCGAAGCAAGCAGCGGGTTCGATCTCATCGCCGCGGAGAGGTACTCTGTTAACGATTTGGGAGCTCCCTGGGCGTAAACACTCCGCCCAGTGAGGAGAAGAATGGAACAGACAATCACTGCAGAGATGTTATTGGACTTCATTTCATATTATGGCGCATGTTAACTTTTGTTATCCCAACTCATTGGAAGGGCTTGCCGCTTCCGCCACCGGTTCAAAGATAAGCGTCAAACCAGTTTGGGGCGTCCTTCATGATGAAAAAGGCTTCGGTTAAAAATTTATCTCATACGGATGAAATAACCATGAAATGAGCCGCTACGTCCACCACAGGCCCAGCTGCTGATGTGCCTTGACGGGCTCTCTCTGCCGATGCGAGCTCAAATGATATCGGGCATGGGACTTTTCCCCCCTTCCAAAAAGATTTCCATACTTGAAAATGTATTTCCGCTTGTTTATCCTTAGGCAGGTAGAAGGACGAGTCGACGCACCTTAGCTTTGAGTGCTGAAGAAACCATAGAATAAAAGACGGAGCTAGCAGGATGCGTGTACCCGCCCTTGTCATGGCGCTTTTGCTTTCGGCCTCATTGGCCTATGCCCAGTCCCCCCACGGAAAGGGGTTCAAAATAGATTGCTCCAACTGCCACGTCGCGGCAGGGTGGGATGTACTCCGCTCAGACATGAAGTTCAATCATGACGAGACCGGTTTCAGGCTCGTCGGTCAGCATACCTCGGTCGGCTGCAGGTCGTGTCATTCAAACCTCGACTTCTCCGGGACTCCGACGCAGTGCAAATCGTGTCACCAGGATGTGCATCAGAACTCAGTAGGTCCGGACTGCGCAAGGTGCCACACCCCTTCGACATGGCTGATACCTGAGACTGGCGAGCTGCACCAGCGGACTCGCTTCCCTCTCGTGGGGGCGCATCAGACTGCTGATTGCTCCGCGTGCCACAGCGGCTATTCCCGGCTGTACTTCCCGCCGATCAACGTTGCCTGCGTTACCTGCCACTCAAAGGAATATTACGCCACCACGTCCCCAAACCATGTGCAGGCAGGATTCTCGACGCAGTGTCAGGACTGCCATGCAGTCGCCGGCCTTGTATGGTCTTCGGGCAACTTTAACCACAGCTTCTTCCCGCTCGTGGGAGGGCACAATATTCAGGACTGTTATGCCTGCCACGCGAAGGGAGGCAACTTCAAGGGACTCTCCACTGACTGCTATTCGTGCCACAGCTCTGCTTTCGCAGGCGCCACAGACCCGAACCACGTGACATCAGGATTTCCCCACGACTGCTCACAATGTCATACGATTACGAGCTGGCTCAACGCGACATTCGACCACAACAAGACCGGCTTCCCTCTTACTGCGGGGCACGCTAATCTGCAGTGCGCCCAATGTCACGCTTCGGGATACACCAACACATCGACCGCCTGTATTACTTGCCACCAGAGCAATTATCAGGCAACTACAAATCCGAGCCACACTGCCCTCGCCCTTTCCAACGATTGCTCGACATGCCATACGACAAATCCCGGTTGGTCCCCCGCGACATTCGCCGTTCACAGCAAGTACTATGTTATCACCGGAGCGCATACTTCGTTGACCTGCGATCAGTGCCACAACGGCAACTACACAACGGCGCCGGCCACATGCTACGGATGTCATCAGAAAGATTACAGTGCAACCACCGACCCATCCCATACGGGCGCCGGGTTCCCAACTGACTGCACGCTCTGTCATTCGCAGACCGCATGGTCGCCGTCTACGTTTGACCACACAAGTTTCTTCCCTCTGACCGGAAGTCATAACGTCTCCTGCTCCACCTGCCATATCAACAGCTCCAACTTCGCGCAGTTCTCTTGCACGAATACTTGTCACAGTCAGTCGACTACTGACCGGGAGCACGGAGACGTGCAGAATTATGTGTACAGCCCGACATCCTGTTACAGCTGTCATCCCACAGGTAGTGGGGGAGACTGATGAAACGGCGTCGGCAGTCCATTTCGTTCGCGTTTTTCATGATACTGTCTCTGGTCCCGTATGCCATTTCACATGCACAGACGGACAGTCTCAGGCGGAAATCCGGGACGATATCCTTCATCACAATACAAAACGCGTACGTTCAGTTTGCCGATACGAAAGGCATCGCGGCGGGAGATACGGTGTTCTCCGTTTTCGCAAATGGTCCGCTCCCTATCATGGTGGTTAAGTATCTCTCATCTCAGTCATGCGCCGGGCCAATAATTGGGAAGCCTAGTTTGAAGGTTGGAGAACACGTCTATGTACTCGCCAGGGTTGAAGAGCCAGGACCTTCAACGGCAGAGGTTTCCCCTGCAGCGCAAAAGCCTGTTCCCGTGGCTGAAACCGCGCGGGACGAAACTCGCCCTGTGGTGAGATTCAATTCGGAACATTCCCCGAGGTATTACGGAGGGATAAGCGCGAATTCATATTCCAACTTCTCAAATTTCGCATCGTCACCGAAAATACAAAGGTGGAATTATTCTCTGAACTTCAACGGCGATAACGTACTCGGGAGTCCGGTCTCATTTTCGAGCTATATGAACTACTCATATCTAGGCAGCCAGTGGAAAGGGATTCGGGGTTCGCCGCTGTCAAACCTCAGGGTGTATGACCTGGCAGCTCAATACAAGGGAACTACCTTCAGGATGTGGGCCGGGAGGCACATAAACAGAGAGTTGTCCGGTGTCGGACCGATTGATGGCCTCCAGTTCGAGGAACAGTTCGGGGCCTACAAGTTAGGCGAGGTGGTCGGGTCCAGACCTGATTTCTACACGCTCGGTTATAATCCGAACCTGTTCCAGGTCGGAGGATATCTGACGCGAACTGACACGACGGCGTCCGGGCTGCTGCAAAGCACGTTGGGACTGTTCCAGCAAAACAACGGCATGTCCACCGACAGGAGATTCATTTATCTCCAGCACACGAGCAGTCCAACGAGCTACCTCAACCTGTATATGTCAGCACAGGTGGATCTTTTCAAAATCAGCGCTGGGATACCGCAGTCCTCATTCTCATTGACTGACTTTTACTTCTCATCTCTCTATTCGCCCGTGAGTCTCTTCTCGGTTGATTTTTCATACAACACCCAGCGGAATACCATATACTATCAGACGTTCGGGAGCACTCTGGACAGCCTGCTGCTAAGTCAGAATCAGCTCAGACACAATTTCAGACTCGGGTTTTACCTCCACCCCTCCTTCAGGACGCAGATCAGCCTCGGCGCTGGTTACAGTTTTCAGGAGGGCGACCTCAGCCCAACCAGAAACGCGACCGTCTCTCTCACTCAATCTGACATCCCATTGATCGGCATCTCTGCGACTCTTTCATACGACCGGACGTTCAGCGGATTCCTGCAGGGATATACTTACGGAATAAACCTATACAAATGGCTTCCGTTCAACTCTTCGAACATAAGCGCCGGGTACATGCATGTAGACTACAAGACCGGGAGTCTGGGCATTCTGCAAAATCAATCGAACGTCACTTTCAGCACCCGATTCTTCGGCGGCCTTTTTCTGAATTTCTTTTACCAAGGGACTTTTTCAGGAAGCACCACCTATACTTCAGTCATGGGCGGATTCAGCTACAGGTTCTGACGCGGGCGTCATCCTCAACCAACGGTGAAGAAATGGAACCGCCATCGTGGCTCTTATTGTTCTTTAATATGAATCGCCAAAATTACTCCAAGCAATAACTGAAATCAGATTACATTGGAAACGACCATAGACCTGTTAAACAAAGTAGTGATGATCACCGGCTCGACGGACGGTCTGGGGAAACTCGCTGCGCTCCGCATGGCCCGTCGCGGGGCGACTTTAATCCTACACGGCCGTGACAGCCGAAAAGGACAATCCGTGGCCTCTGAAGTTAAACGTGTTTCAGGCAATGAGCGCGTCGAATATGTCAACGCGGATTTGGCCT
>JAKAMG010000030.1 GCA_021812985.1 Bacteroidota bacterium | reverse complement strand
GTCTCGAGGTGGAGGAGCCCGCCGTTCGGGTCGTGGTCTATGCCTCTGTACCCTCCTATGATCTGGAAATTCTGAAGGATTGCCACGGTAATCTGGCCGTACCATCCGTTGCCGCCCTTGGCGTTCTGCAGCTGAGTGGCCTTGCTGAAGTAACCTGAGTCGCCGGGGACATATCGGTTAAGTTCGTAGAACTGGTCGAAGTATTCAGGCATGAACCTGTCGCCGATCCACTGGTGCTCGAGTTTAACGGATGCGTTCGCGAGTCCGAGTCCGTTGAAGTCGAAGCGAATTCCTGCGGCGGAGCCGTGTCCGAAATTGTGGATTTGGGCATAATCGTAATAGAGGTCAGCATCGACGAATGGAATGCGGAGGAGCGGGAGTCCCGCGTCGAAGCCGTATTCGGCAATTTTTCCTTCGTTAGCGAAGCCGGGGGGTGCGGTAAGGGAAGTATCGGTGTACACCATTCCCGAATTCTTGTTCTGGTCAGTAACGTAAGTAGCGCCCAACTCGAAGCCGCCGATTACGGGGATAGGGGCGAGTGTTGTGAATTGGAAGGGTCTGACGTATCCTCTTGCACCCATCAGGCCAGCCTGCTGGAAGTCGCCGTACATTGTCTCAAAGCCGAATTTTGAGAAATCGAGATCGAGTTCCGCTCCGATTCTCCTGTCGTCGTAGCTTGGGCTGTTGTTGTAATCTTCCATGATGAAGCCGTGACCTATTGTCGTCATGTCCATCTGGCCGACCCTTGCGTAGACAGGGTCATGCTTCTGGCCCCAGCTTACGTATCGGATGATCTTGCGATAGGCCCCGTCCGCCCAGTCTGCCTTGCGTATTTTTCCGTCGTTGGCAGAAATGCGAAGTGTGAGGTCGAGTCCGACGCCGATCTTGCCGAACTGCAGGTCAGGCATCACCCCCACCATGTAGTAAGGGGTGGTCTGATTGTTTTCATTTATCCATGAGATGCCGAGTCCGCCTGCCACCTGACTTTCGCCCGCC
The DNA here is from genome assembly GCA_021812985.1 of Bacteroidota bacterium. Lineage (GTDB taxonomy): Bacteria > Bacteroidota > Ignavibacteria > Kryptoniales > JAKASW01 > JAKASW01. Next base: position 34,873 of record JAKAMG010000030.1, on the reverse strand, counting down.
GCAAGCAAAGGCTTCGGATAGTTCTGGGCGAGCAAAGTGCCGCTAAGAACCAGGAGTGATACCAACGTTGTCGATAGAATTCTCATTTTTATCCTCATTTGTTAACCTAACAGTATTCTGCATATGAAAAGAGCGCCAAGCATGCCGACAAAGTCGGCTATAAGCCCCGCCGCGACGGCATGCCGGGTTCGATAGATGTTCACGGCTCCGAAGTAGACTGCCAGAACATAAAAAGTCGTCTCGCTGCTCCCGTACATAGTCGACACAAGTATGCCGATGAAGGAATCGGGTCCGTACTTCTTCATTATATCGGCCATCAGTCCGAGAGAGCCGCTTCCGCTGAGCGGGCGGAGGAGGGCCATCGGCAAGGCTTCGGGCGGCATCCCTATGAGTCGCGCGACAGGTGAGAGGGCGGTGACAAGCATCTCCATGGCGCCGCTCGCGCGAAATATTCCGATTGCCACGAGCATTGCCACGAGGTATGGAATGATCTTTACGGCGACGTCAAATCCTCCCTTGGCTCCGGCGACGAAGGACTCGTAGACGGGCACCTTCTTCTTCGCGGCGTAAGCCACGAAGAGAGCTACGATCAATGGGATGGCGATTATCGAGAGCGATTCAAGTGTCTCCCTAATCATCCCGGATTTCTCCCGTCGTTCGTTTCTCCCACGGTTTCCTTGATCCTATATACTTTAAGACGCTGGAGAATCCTTGCGGCTGTGATTCCGGCAATTGTAGCGAGGCCCGCACCGAAAAATGAAGTGAGGAGAATGATTGTCGGGTCCTTGGAGCCGAGCGCGGCCCGGACTGCGATGGCAGTCGCAGGTATCAGCGTCAGCCCCGCCGTATTAATCACAAGAAAGGTTATCATCGCGTTCGATGCCGTCCCCTTGTGCGGGTTCAGCTTCTCGAGCTCGTCCATAGCCTTGAGACCTAGCGGTGTCGCGGCATTGTTCAGCCCAAGCATGTTGGCCGCCATGTTCATTATCATGGCTCCGATGGCCGGATGGTCCGGCGGAATATCAGGAAAAACTCTCACCATCACCGGCTTCATGACACGCGCGATGATCTTTATCATTCCGCTGTCATCGGCAAGCTTCATTATGCCGAGCCAGAAAGCCATAACACCTATTAGGCCAAGCGCGATCTTCACCCCCATCTCACTATAGCTTATGACCGCATCGAGAACCGCCTTTGTCTTTACGAGCGACGTGGTCGGAAGGAGTATGGCCATACTCTCCCCCTTCCGGCTCTGAACCTTGGCCGTAATCTGGTCGGACTTGTCGTCTGTCTTGGCTATGGTTTTCCAAAGTTCGGGGGAGGAGTCCCCTGTCGTGATCTTAAGACTATTCCCCCCGATTGATGCCGGAAAGACGAGAGTGTCCGGTGACTCAATTGAAACGCCGTAGAAAGCATCGTAGTACTCGCGTGTGTAGAAGACGCGTCCGGAGTTTGATGAGGTGCTGTCGAACTGGAGCTCAAATGGCTCGCCGTTCCTGTATCGGTCAGTGGAAGCATCATAGATGTCGCTCCCCGCGGCTGTCAGCACCCCGATCAGAACGAGGGCAATCCAGACGTAGTTCAGCATGGTTTTGCACCAGGCGTGAGCCGGTCTCCTGTCAGGACTGGTCCGGGGGAGCCGAAACCGTCAATCCTCCAGAGCCCCCTGAATGAGTTAACATCGTCGATTCTTAAACAACTTAAAAACTTCGCCATAAGTCCGATTATTACGATAGGTTAAATATAGAGGCTGGTGGGGTGCTTTTCAACTTCAAAGGGGACGAGGGGCAGTTTGGCGTAAAGCAGGGGAAAAAAGGCAAGAAAAGAAAAGGGGTCGCAAGCGACCCCCCTTAGTATCCCCGCACCTTGGCGGGAATTGTCACTTCACAACGCGTTCTCTATCCTGCGTCCCATCTCTTCGGTCGAAAGGACATTCTGTCCGGCGGAAGCGATATCGGCGGTTCTGCATCCTTCGCCGAGAACACCTTCGACGGCCCGGAAGATCTTTCTCGCGAGCTCTTTCTGCTTTAATGAATATTCCAGAAGCATTGCGGCAGAGAGTATGCTTGCGATTGGATTTGCCAGTCCCTTCCCGGCGATGTCTGGCGCGCTGCCGTGGACAGGCTCGTACAGAGCGTGAGTCTCGCCGATGCTGGCTGAGGGAAGCATGCCTATGGATCCGGTGAGCATCGAAGCCTCGTCGCTCAGTATGTCTCCAAACATGTTCTCGGTGAGGATCACATCAAAATGCTTCGGGTTTCTCACGAGCTGCATCGAAGCGTTATCAACGTACATATGATCGAGCTGCACATCGGGATAATCCTTCTTGTGTATCTCGTTGACAACTTCGCGCCAAAGCATCGATGTGTGGAGAATGTTTGCCTTGTCGACGGAGGTCACTTTGTTCTTCCTTGTCTTCGCAAGTCTGAAAGCGGTGTGTGCGATCCTCTCGATTTCGGGAACCGTGTACGTCATCGTATTGACGCCGCGCCGTGTACCGTTCTCTTCAAATATGCCCGCGGGCCTTCCAAAGTAAATTCCGCCAGTCAGCTCCCGCACGACGACGATATCTATCCCCTTGACCACCTCGCTCTTCAGTGACGAGGCGGAAACGAGCGCATCAAACATTATCGCAGGTCTGATGTTGGCGTACAGCTCGAGTCCCTTTCTGAGGCCGAGCAAAGCCTGTTCAGGTTTTAACTCGTAGGGAAGGGAATCCCACTTAGGTCCGCCGACTGCGCCGAGGAGTACCGCGTCGCTCGCGAGGGCAGCCTTCAGCGTCTCTTCCGGGAGCGGCTTGCCGAATGTATCGATGGCTATTCCGCCTGCCTTGAGCTCGGTAAACTCCAGAGGCTCATTAAGTATTTGCGAGGCCTTCTTCAGTATCCTGATGGCCTGCGAAGTGACCTCGGTCCCGATTCCGTCACCGGGGATTACGGCTATCTTAAACATTTGCCCCCGCCTTCTGACTGATCATGCCAATCTTGCGGGCGTAGGCGAAAAGCCCTCCGGCGTTGATGATGTCGGCGGCGTCGCCAAGAGGACGAAGCTCAAATGACTTTCCCGTCGAAACGTTCTTTATCTGGTTCGAGGCAAGGTCTATCTCCACCTGGTCCCCGGTCGAGAATGACTCATATATGTTGTCGACCGATTCGAGCGGCATGACAAAGCCGCCGTCGACCGAATTCCGGTAAAATATCCGAGCGTAGGTCTGTGCCACGACCGCCTTCACGCCTGCTACCTGGAGCGCGAGCGGGGCGTGTTCCCTGGAAGAACCGCATCCGAAGTTCTTTCCGCCGACGATTATGTCAAACTCCGACTGGTATTCACCTTCCCTGATGAACTTTATTCCCCCCTTTGGGAGGCCTGACTTTTCTTCCGGGACTCCGCTCATCGCGAATTTCCCGTAAAGTTTTCTTTCCTCGGGCGAATGCGTGTTGTAAACCAGATGTTTTGCCGGGATGATCTGGTCCGTGTCGATGTTGTCTCCGACGACGTACGCTCTTCCTGTAATCTTATTTTGTGACATTAAATTTCAATCTCCTTGTTTGGCCGGGTTTCACTTCAGGCTATGTATTTTCTCGGGTCTGTTATCGTGCCGTTGACCGCGGTCGCGGCGGCCGTAAGCGGGGAGGCGAGATAAACCTGCGACTTCTTCGAGCCCATCCTGCCGGGGAAGTTACGGTTGGTCGTCGAGAGGCAGACCTCTTCGCCGTTCAGTCGCCCGAATGTGTCGTCAGGGCCGCCGAGACATGCACCGCAGCTCGCGTTTCCGATTCGGCAACCTGCCTCCTCGAATATCTGATGGAGTGACTTTCCGTCGATCTTCGTGTCTCGCAATCCCTTTGCGACGTCAGTAGTGGCGGGAACTATGAAAGTGTCGACGGCAGCCTTTCTTCCGTTGAGTATCCTTGCCGCCGCCTTGAAATCGGTCAGCTTTCCCCCGGTGCATGAGCCGATGTACACTCTGTCTACTTTAACGTCCGAGAGATTCTCTGCGGTGTCAACGTTCTCCGGCGAGTGCGGCTTCGCCACGAGCGGCACCATCTTCGCCGCGTCGTATTTCTTTTCGAACGCGAACCTGGCGTCGCTGTCGTTTTGCACGGGATCGAACGGCTTGTTTGTCCTGGCCTTCACGTATTTGAGTGTCTCTTCGTCGGGGGAGATTATTCCGTTCTTGCCCCCTGCCTCTATGACCATATTGCAGAGCGTCATTCTCTCTTCGATGTTAAGGCTGTGGACCGCGTCTCCCGCGAATTCCATCGCGGCATACGATGCTCCGTCGACGCCTATGTCTCCGATTATGCGGAGTATCAGGTCCTTGGCCATAAGATAGTCGGGCATCTCACCGTCAAACACGAAGCGCATTGTCTGCGGCACCTTGACCCAGAGCTTGCCGGTGCCGAGTATGAACGCGGCGTCCGTGTTGCCTATGCCGGTCGCGAATTCTCCAAACGCGCCGGCGGTGCATGTGTGCGAATCGGTGCCGAAGAGAACCTCACCCGGTCTCGTGTAACCTTCTTCGGGGAGAGCGACGTGACAGACTCCCTTGTAATCCGGGGTGCCGACGTCATAAAAATTGTCGATCTGCTGCTGCTTCACGAAGTCGCGGAGGAACACGACGTTTCTCTGCGCATGCTGGTCCGCGGTGTATATGTAATGGTCGGGAATCACAACTACCTTGTCGCGGTCCCATATCCTGGCGTCTTCGCCGAATTCTTTCCGGAATATCGAGATCGTGCCGGGTCCCGTTACATCGTGGGTCATCAGGATGTCCACGTTTACCCAGACATTCTCTCCTGGTACAACTTTATCTCTACCGGAGTGACCGGCAAGGATCTTTTCTGTGATTGTCATTCCCATCTTAAGTCTCTCTTTTCTTCTCTGATGTGGTTAAGAATTTGTATGGAAAGGTCCATCTTGGCAAGGTCAGAGGAGAGGCTTGCGGCAGATAAACGGAACGCCGGATCGGCAGACGCGTAGGATGCTCGGAATTGCGTTCCGCTCTCTCGGACCGGCCCGCTGCTGACTACTATATCTCCGTCTCCATCCATGATTCCGAATTCGTTCTTCGTGCCTTGCTACCTCTTTGCCTCAGCCCTGTAAGTCTCAGACGGCATTGGCCTGGTTCTTTATCATAACTTCTTCGGCCGATTTTGCGGACTTTGCGGTGAGCGCGCGGTTGACCGCCTGCAAATAGGCTTCGACGCTTCCAGTCACTATGTCCGTGCTTGCGGCGTGACCCGTAAATATAACATCGTGGAAGATTACCTTCACGAACACCTCTCCTACCGCGTCTCCGCCCCAGGTTACAGACTTGATAGTGTAGTCGGCAAGCTGGCCGTCCATCTTCGTGATCCGCTCGATTGCGTTATACGCGGCATCGACCGGACCGTCTCCTGTGGCGGAGTCGGCATATGTGTCTTTGCCATCCGTGAGCTCGATCAGCGCAGTGGACTTGATGCCCGTCCCTGTCATCACCTGCATGCTTTTTAGCGTGAAGCGGGATTCATCGCTTTCGAACTTAGTGTTGAGTATTGCCATCAGGTCTTCGTCGAGGATTTCCTTCTTCTTGTCGGCGAGGCGCGTGAACTCGGAGTAAACATTCTCGAGCTCTTCTGCCGAAAGCGAATAGCCGAGCTCCTCAAATCGCTTTTTCAGCGCGTGCCTCCCGGAGTGTTTACCGAGGACGAGCGTCGAATGCTTTATGCCCACTGACTCTGGAGTCATGATCTCGTAGGTCATCCGGCTCTTTATTATTCCGTCCTGATGAATCCCTGCCTCGTGTGAGAAGGCATTCGCTCCTACAATCGCTTTGTTCCGTTGGACCATCATGCCGGTCAGCGTCGAAAGGAGCCTGCTCGATTTGTATATCTCTTCGGCATTCACGTCGATATTGAAGGGGAGGGCGTCTGGTCTCGTACGAAGCGCCATGACGAATTCCTCGAGCGATGCATTGCCGGCCCGTTCTCCAATTCCGTTGACCGTGCATTCAACCTGTCTGGCCCCGTTCGCGATGGCGGATATCGAGTTTGAAACTGCGAGCCCGAGGTCGTTATGGCAGTGCACGCTGAGAATTGTCTTGTCGATGTTCTTCACCCTCTCGCGAATCGTCCTAATCATGCTACCGTATTCCTGTGGGATAGCGTACCCAACAGTGTCGGGGAGGTTGACAACCGTGGCGCCAGCGTCTATCACTGCCTCTATAATCTGGCAAAGGTAATCGATGTCGCTCCTGCTGGCGTCTTCGCAGCTGAACTCGACGTCGGCAGTGAGCTTTTTGGCGTGTGCGACGGCGTTGACCGCCTGTTCAAGGACCTGTTCGCGTGTCTTCTTGAGCTTGTGTTTTAGGTGGATGTCGCTGGTCGCTATGAAAGTGTGAATGCGTGGCTTTTCGGCATACTGGAGCGCTTCGAAGGCCCGGTCTATGTCGACGGCAGTTGCTCTCGACAGACCGGCTATGGTGCAGCCTTTGACAATTTTGGAGATTTCCCTGACCGCCTCGAAGTCTCCTTCTGATGCGATTGGAAATCCAGCCTCTATCACATCGACGCGCAAATCCTCAAGCTGCCTCGCCATCTTCAGCTTTTCCTGAGTATTCATGCTGCAGCCGGGTGACTGCTCGCCGTCTCGCAATGTCGTGTCAAAAATGTATATCTTGTCCTTCATTTCCTCATTCTCCTCAGCTGTTTGTCTTCCCGCCGGCTTCGAGTCTCGCCGACCGGCAAGCGGCGGCGCATCTGCTACTCCTCCCGGAGTTACGACCCGTTTGAGTCTTCAGATGCAGGGAAGTGCTTTCTCTCTGCCCATCAGCAGGCTGTTTCCGTCACTGAAACATGCTGTTGATGGCATCGGTTATATCGTTGTTTGCCTTCAACTGACGCAGATGCCTTTCGATTTGGAGGTAGTGCTCGTATTTCTGGCTCGCCAGCGAGCGGAACAACCTCTTCGTCTCGAAATCTTCTGAGACCTCTGCGTGGTCGTTGTACTTCTTTATGGTTTCCATTTCGCTGGTCAGCGCTCTTTCCAGCAATTCAATTCGTGTCTCGGCTTTCATTTCGCCACCTCTAACTTTCTTTCCTTGTTGCTTTTTTTATCGTTATCCTTCATCATCTTGTATACAACTGAATCCACCAGCGCCTTCCAGCTCGCTTCAATTATGTTCTCCGAAACTCCTACAGTGCTCCAGTCATTTTCGCCGTCAGATGTTTCAATGAGGACTCTGACTTTGGCGCTCGTTCCCTCGCCGGCGTCGACGACTCTCACTTTATAATCGGTGAGCTTGGTTTCGGCCAATTGCGGGTAGAACTGGAGGAGGGCTTTGCGCAGGGCGTTGTCGAGCGCATTGACCGGACCGTTTCCTTCCGCTGCAGTGTGCTCTATTTTGTCGCCGACTCGGAGTTTTATAACGGCCTGAGTCCGCGCGAGTGCCGAGTTGTCGTTCTTCTCGATTATGATGTGCAGCGCTTCAAGTTCGAACGGAGTCTCGACCTCGCCTGAGTCTTTCCTTATCAGGATCTCGAGCGACGCGTCTGCGTCCTCAAATACATATCCCTGGCTCTCGAGCGACTTCAGCTCGTTGACAATCTTCGTCGCCTTGCCGTTGTTTCCCTGGATCTCGATTCCGAGCTGCTCCGCCTTGTAGAGAACGTTGCTCTTGCCGGAGAGATCGCTTATGAGAACCCGGCGAGTATTCCCAACCACTTCCGGCTCGATATGTTCATACGTCCGTGCCAGTTTCATTACTGCGCTGACGTGCACTCCACCTTTGTGGGCGAACGCGCTCTGACCAACGTACGGCAGGCTCTTCCGGGGCTGCAGGTTTGCCACCTCGCTGACGAATCGCGAGAGCTCAGTCAGTCCTTTCAGCTTTGCCGCCGGAAGAACAGGGAGGTTCATCTTCAACTGAAGATTCGGAAGGATCGAGCAGAGATTAGCGTTGCCGCAACGCTCGCCGAAGCCGTTTATTGTGCCCTGTATGTGGACAGCGCCTATTCTTACCGCGGCGATCGAGTTAGCGACGGCAAGTTCGGAGTCGTTGTGCGCATGAATTCCCAATCTGGCCTTCACCACCGATTTGGCCGCGTTTAGTATTTCCTCGACCTCATACGGAAGGCTTCCGCCGTTCGTGTCGCACAGGACGATAAAGTCTGCGCCGCCGTCTTCAGCTGCCTTTACTGTCCTAAGAGCGTATTCCGGATTGGATTTGTATCCGTCGAAGAAATGCTCGGCATCGTAGATTACCTCCTTGCCGTTGGCTTTGAGATACCTTACAGTCTCGGCAATTATCTGGAGATTTCTTTCCGCGGTTGTGCCGAGCGCCTCGGTGACGTGGAGGTCCCATGACTTTCCGAATATTGTGACTGCAGGCGTACCGGCCTTAAGGAGCTGGTTCACATTTTCGTCCTTATCCGGTGTCGAGGAAGCCTTGCATGTGCTCCCGAACGCTGCCAGCCTGGCATTCTTAAGCCTGACCGTCTTCATCTTCTCGAAGAACTCCATGTCCTTCGGGTTCGAGCCTGGCCATCCTCCCTCAATGTAGTCGACGCCAAAATCGTCGAGATGATGGGCTATCTTGACCTTGTCCTCAACGCTGAAGGATATTTCCTCTCCCTGAGTGCCGTCCCTCAGCGTTGTATCATAGATGTATATTTTTTGTGTCATTCACTCCCTCCTTCCAGAATCATGCGGGAACGTCGCGGACGGAGGATCCGTCCCGTTGAGCGGACAAACCTGAGTGCCCGATTGCTTCGCGGGAGCGGCTTGCCTCATCCGTGACATTCTCGTTCAACTGTTACTTCGATTTCTTAAGCCAGCTCATCATCGATCTCAGCTTGGAGCCGGTCTTCTCAACCAGGTGGTTGTTCATCTCCTTCCTCATCTTGAGGAAGTTTTTCTGCTTGTTCTTGAAGGTCTCGTCGATCCATTCCTTCGCGAACTTTCCGGTCTGAATCTCTTTGAGTATCTTCTTCATTTCTTTGCGGCTCTGCTTGGTGATTACCCTCGGCCCGCGCGTGTACCCGCCGTATTCGGCCGTGTCGCTGACTGAGAAGTTCATCCTCGAGAGTCCTCCTTCATAGTAGAGGTCTACTATGAGTTTCAGCTCGTGCATGCACTCGAAGAATGCGAGCTCAGGCGGGTATCCTCCCTCGACGAGCGTTTCGAACCCGGCTTTTATCAGCTCCTCCGATCCGCCGCACAGGACGGCCTGCTCTCCGAAGAGATCGGTCTCCGTTTCGTCCTTGAAGTTTGTCTTGATAACGCCCGCCCTTGTACCGCCGATTCCTTTCGCGTAAGCAAGCGCGTAATCGAGCGCCTTCTTCGAGGGATTCTGCTGGACCGCTATAAGGCATGGGGTTCCCGCTCCCTCCGTGAAGACTCTCCTTACCAGATGGCCGGGGGCCTTCGGAGCTATCATGATGACATCCACGTCCTTGGGCGGCTGTATGAGATTGTAATGGATGTTGAATCCGTGGGCGAAAGCGAGGATTTTGCCAGCCGAGAGGTTCGGGGCGATTTCCTCTTCGTAAATCTTCTTCTGAGCCATGTCTGGGGCGAGTATCATGATCAGATCGGCGCGGGCGGATGCCTCGAACGGGGTAAGGACCGTAAGCCCTTCGGCCTCAGCCGCAGCGCGAGATTTGCTGCCGGGCTGCAGACCGACGATTACTTTCACTCCGCTGTCGCGCAGATTGAGCGCGTGGGCGTGCCCCTGGCTGCCGTAACCGATTATGGCTACGGTCTTGCCGTGCAATAGTGAAATGTCTGCGTCGGTGTCATAATAACCTTTCATTTGCTGCTTCCTTCAATTCTGGTTTTGGGATAGTGAAAAAGTCTTGTCGAGAGTTGCTGATGATGGGGCGATGTGGGGGAGAGCAGGGGACGCAAGGCAGGCAGGGAAGGCGCACGCGTGGGAATGCCTTCGTGTCCTGCGATCATCCCTTGTCCGGGCTGATCCTGAACACATCCCCGCGTACATCGTTGGACAGTCTTCCGTGGCCTTTTTCCTCTGCTGCATCTTCAGACCGCTCCCTCGAACTCTCTCTTCAGCGCGACCCGGCCAGTACGCGCGATTTCCTTTATGCCGAACGGATCGAGCATCTTTATCAGTGCGTCCACCTTCTGTTCGCTGCCGGTTGCCTCGATGGTTATCGAACGCGGGCTGATGTCTATGATTTTCGAGCGGAATATTTCGGATATCTGCATCAACTCAGACCGCGTGTTCCTGTTTGCAGCTACCTTTACGAGCACAAGCTCCCGCTCGACGTAGCTGTCGTAAGTTAAATCCATGACCTTCGTAACGTCGATGAGCTTATTGAGTTGTTTAATTATCTGCTCGATAACGTCGTCATCACCCTTGGATACGATGGTGACGCGCGCGACTGAGTCGTCTTCGCTCGTTCCGACCGATATGCTGTCAATGTTGTATCCGCGGGCGCTGAAGAGGCCCACTATTCTATTTAGGGCGCCGAACTTGTTTTCGACTAGAATTGAGATCGTGTGCTTTTTCACTTCGCCCCCTCCGAATGCGCCTTTGACAATTTGAGCTCCTTTACTGATTTTGGATAATCCAGCATCTGTGCAACGGTCCCTCCACCAGGAATCATCGGGTAGACGTTGTCCTCCCGAATAGTTCTGAAGTCCATCAATACCGGGCGGTCCTTTATCTTCATCGCCTCTTTCAGGATCGGGACTACCATGTCCGTCTTGTCAGTGACGAAGCCCGTCGCTCCGAACGATTCGGCCAGCTTGACGAAGTCGGGGTTATTTCCGAGCGTCACATGGCTGTACCGCTTCTTGTAGAAGAGGTCCTGCCACTGGCGTACCATGCCGAGGTAGCCGTTGTTCAGTATTACAATCTTGAGCGGAAGCTTGTTGCCGGCGGCGGTAGCCATCTCCTGTATATTCATCTGTATCCCGCCGTCTCCGTTTATGCTGAAGACCGGCCTGTCCTCCACTCCAAACGCGGCACCGATGGCCGCGGGGAATGAGAAGCCCATCGTTCCCAGGCCGCCTGATGTTATGTTGGAGCGCGGATTTTTGTAGCCGTAGAACTGCGCTGCCCACATCTGGTTCTGGCCGACGTCTGTCGTTATGACAGCTTCGCCCTTCGTGATCTCGTATATTTTCTCAATCACGTACTGGGCGCGTATTTCTTCGCCGTTCTCATATCTGAGAGGATGTTCGCCCCTCCATTCTTCTATCTGAGCGAGCCAATCCTTTGTGTCGAGCGGATTGACCAGCGGAATCAATCTTTCTAAAACGTGACGCACGTCGCCGACTATGGGTACATCAACCTTTACGTTCTTGCTTATGGCCGACGGATCAATGTCTATATGTATTTTCTTGGAGTTCGGAGAAAACATGGCAGGATTGCCCGTGACGCGATCGTCAAACCTGGATCCGATCGCTATGAGGCAGTCGCACTGGTCCACCGCGACATTTGAATACCATGTCCCGTGCATCCCAAGCATTCCCATGGACAACTCGTCTCCGGCCGGGTAGGCTCCGAGTCCCATGAGAGTCATGGCGACCGGCGCGTTGAGTTTCTTCGCCAGGTTAAACAACTCCTTGGAAGCGTTAGAGTTTATGACGCCGCCGCCGACATACAGAACGGGCTTACGTGAGGCGTTTATTATCTCTACCGCTTTGTTTATCTGACCCATGTGGCCGAAATAGAACGGGTGGTAACCGCGCAGTTTTACCTCTTTCGGGTACATGAACGGCGTCGTTGAAGCCATGACATCTTTCGGCATATCCACGACTACGGGGCCTGGGCGGCCTGTTGAGGCGATATGGAACGCAGCCTTAATCGTCCACGCCAGCTGCTTGACATCCTTGACCAGGAAATTGTGCTTTGTTATGGAGCGGGTTATGCCGATTATATCGGCCTCCTGGAACGCGTCGTTCCCGATGAGGTGGGTTGCAACCTGTCCGGTGAAGACGACCAACGGTACGGAATCCATGTGCGCATCGGCGATGCCGGTGACTGTATTTGTGGCGCCGGGGCCGGAGGTCACGAGGACTACGCCGACCTTCCCCGTCGCTTTCGAGTAGCCTTCCGCCGCGTGAACGGCTCCCTGCTCGTGTCTCGTCAGTATGTGTTTGATGTGCGACATGTCGTGCAACGCGTCGTACACCCCGATTACCGCCCCGCCGGGGTAACCGAATATATAGTCTACATTTTCTTCCATCAGGCTCTTGACAAATATTTCAGCGCCTGTCATTTCATTGGTGCTCATGCTGTTTCTCCGTGTTTGTTTGAAATTGGGCGTGGTCCGCATCCTGTCGTCCAGAAATCTTGGACCATGTCACAACTAGTTGCTTTGGCCTCAGTATGCCTTTACATACCACCCGGCTTCAGGTTATTCCCGTCGATGTCGTCTGGATTTCTTTTTAGGTTCGCGGTATCGGGGAATAACCTTCGGCTATTTAGCTGATAATGCCGAGTAGGAGATTCCCCTCGCTAAGGAGGAGGAGAATAAGAATAGAAATAATGGAAAGGAGGCCAAGAAGAGTTGAGTCGACAATAACGCCTGGAGACAGCGAAATTGCTTCCGCTGTCAGTCTAGACTCATATGTTGAACCGCTGTCGCTCATTTCCTCTTTTTTAGTATAAGGAATCGGTGCTTGGATGTCAATAGTAATCTCGGAGAATTTTTATGAAATCTTGAATTGCTTAGGCGCCTGCCGGGACAGCCGCTGACCGATGGTGCCATAGACATGGAGCCCTGTAATTTCCTCCAATTCGAACGGTAACGATGTCTTGACGCGGATATTCCAGCGGTTTGTTTCTTTACGGAGCCGTTGATAACTTTTTATTCAGTCAAAATATCTTACAGAAGAGGAGTATAGATGTACGGGGATAAGCGAAGGATCCTATGGGTTGATGATGAGATTGAACTTCTCAAGCCTCATGTGATCTTCCTTCAAGATAAAGGATTCCAGGTAGACACTGCCACAAACGGGCAGGACGCAATCGAACTAGTCAGACAGAACTTCAAGGGGGAGAACTATGATCTGATTCTCCTTGATGAGATGATGGCCGGAATGGGCGGGTTGAGCACTCTCGAGGTAATTAAAGGTATAGCTCCGGAAATTCCGGTCGTGATGATCACGAAGAACGAAGCGGAGTCGCTTATGGAAGAGGCCATCGGCCAGAAGATAAGCGATTACCTGACGAAGCCCGTGAATCCGAGTCAGATACTTATGACCGCGAAGAAGATTATAGACGGGCACAGGATCGAAGGAGAGAGGGTTTCAAGGGATTACGTCTCAGAGTTCCGCGAGATTTCCAACAAGATAGACAGCGACCTCGGGCATGAAGACTGGGTCGACATTCACCAGAAGCTGACATACTGGGAGCTGGAGATAGACGAACATCCCGAGACGGGCCTTAAGGAGCCGCTAATGGATCAGCGTCGGGCGGCGAACGCGGCATTCGGCAAGTATATTGACGGCGTCTATAAGGATTGGGTCAAGACAAAATCAGATCGTCCCAAACTCTCGCACGAGATATTTGAGACATACGTGATGCCCAAGATGGTACCGGGGAAGTCAGTCGTCATGCTGGTTATAGACTGCATGCGGCTTGATCAGTGGCTCATAATGGAAGAGTTCCTGCGCGATATGTTCGCGATCAGCAAGGACTATTACTATTCGATACTTCCAACGGCCACCCCTTACTCGAGAAACGCCATCTTCAGCGGGCTCCTCCCGCTGGACATGGAGAAGAGGTATCCCGAGCTGTGGGACAAGGGGAACTCGGACGACGATTCCAGCCGCAACCGCAACGAGAAAGAACTTCTCACGGAGCTACTGACTCGCAAGAGGCTCAGGGTCGACCCGAAGTATATAAAGATCATCGACCCTGATTTTGGAAAGAACGTCGTGTCGAACATATCGAGCTTTGCCAAGCTGCCGCTCACTGCGATCGTCGTGAATTTCGTCGACATACTGGCCCACTCGCGATCGGACTCGGACATACTCAAGGAGATTGCCCCTGATGAGAGCGCTTACAGGTCGCTGACTAAGTCGTGGTTCCAGCATTCGTATCTCCTCGACCTTTTCAAGGCGCTCGCTGAAACTGACGCGACGGTAATCGTGACGACGGACCACGGCAGCGTGAGGAGCATGCGCGGCTCAAAGGTGCTGGGCGACAGAGAAGCTTCGACTAACCTGCGCTACAAGTTCGGGCGGAATCTCAAATGCGACGACAGGCAGGCGATCTTCGTGAAGAACCCCGAAGACTACATGCTTCCGCGACGCGGGCCCGCCATCAACTACATCATCGCCAAGGAAGACTTCTACTTCGTGTATCCCACGGAATATCACAAGTACCTTGAACAGTACCACGACAGCTTCCAGCACGGAGGCATTTCACTTGAAGAAATGATTCTGCCTGTTGTGACACTGGAGCCGAGGTAACTATCTTTCAAACGATGGAAACGTTTATTTCGAAAAGCGAGAGCGACACTGTGCGCTACGGCCGGGAATTTGCCAGGCGGCTCGGCCCCGGAAGCTTCGTTGGGCTCTACGGCAATCTCGGGGCCGGAAAAACTCATTTCGTCAAGGGGGTATGCGAGGCCTTTGACGTCTCCGAGGTCGTGAATAGCCCTACATTCACCATCGTCAATGAATACCACGGAAAGCTGCCCGTGTTTCATATTGATTTGTACAGGATGAAGAATATAGAGGAGATTCTGGATATAGGTTTCGATGAGTACCTCGAGGGAGGGGGAGTCTGTCTGGTCGAATGGGCGGAAAAGCTCGACGGGATACTCCCTGCAAACAGGTTTGAAGTCAGGATGACCCTCATCGACGATGCGACGAGAGAGATAACAATCTCGACCGAAGGGAGCGAGGGGTGAATATGGGTGCGATACTCGCCATTGAAACCGCTACAAGGGTCTGCTCCGTTGCCGTCGCGGAAGGGAGTGAAGTGCTCGGAGAGTTTTCGCTCAACGTCCCGCAGGTGCACGTTGAACGACTGGTCATCCTTATAGATGAGCTCCTCAGCGGTCTGCACCGGGCCTACTCGGATATCGAGGCGATCGCCGTCTCGAACGGGCCGGGGAGTTTCACGGGCCTCCGGATCGGATTGAGCGTCGCAAAGGGAATTGCCTACGGCAAGGACAAGAAGCTGATTGCTGTCCCAACTCTGGACGCTCTTGCCCTGAGATTCATAGATGTTCCGGAGGGGACGTATGTTGTGCCCCTTCTTCACGCCCGCGCGGAAGAGTTTTACTACGCCCGTTTCAAAAAAACGGGAGGGCGCATGCAGAAGATAGGCGAGTATGCTATCGCCGAGGCGGCGAAGATCGCGGGTGAATCCACGGGCGATACGCTTTTTGTCGGCGAAGGCGCGGCCGCGTTCGCGGAACATGAGGAAGTGCGGAAGAAGTTTGGCTTCGGCTCATTCAAGAAAACGCTCGCTTCGGCGACAGAAATCGCCCTCCTGGCGGAGGAGAAGAGAACAAGAGGAGAATTCGCTGATCTTAAGACGCTCGCCCCTCACTACATAAAGGATTTTGTCGCGATCAAGGGTAACCCACTCAAAAAAATCGTGGAGAAGAACTGATGTCCTGGTTTAAACGTTCAACCAAGAATATAATTTCGAGCGAGAAAAAGGACTTGCCGGAAGGCTCGTGGGTTAAGTGTGAAAAGTGCGGCGAAATGCTCCACAAGTCTCAGCTCGAAGACAATATGTGGACCTGCAACAAGTGCGATTATCATTTCAGGATCGGAAGCAAGGAATACATCGAGATTCTGATTGACAGGAAGACATTCAAGGAGACCGACAAGAGTCTTAGGTCAAACGACCCTCTTAAGTTCGTCGACACGAAGTCCTACAAGGTTAGGCTCGCCGAGGTGGAAAAGAAGACGGGATTGACTGACGCGATCAGGACCGGGACAGGAGAGATCAACGGTCACAAAGTCGTCCTCGGCTGCATGGATTTCCAGTTCATCGGTGGGAGCATGGGCTCGGTGGTCGGAGAGAAGGTGGCACGCGCCGTAGACAGGGCGGTGAAGCTGAAACTTCCCCTGATCCTCATTTCCCAAAGCGGTGGCGCGAGGATGATGGAAGCCGCGATCTCCCTGATGCAGCTCGCGAAGACGAGTGCGAGGCTCACCAGACTTCACAAGGCGGGCCTCCCCTTCATTTCGATACTGACCGATCCAACCACGGGAGGCGTAACGGCCAGCTTTGCCATGCTGGGCGATTTCAATATTGCCGAGCCGGGCGCGCTTATCGCTTTTGCCGGACCGCGCGTAGTAAAGCAGGCGGTCGGCAAGGACCTCCCAGAAGGATTCCAGAAGTCTGAGTTCCTTCTGGACAAGGGGTTTGTAGACATGATAGTACATCGCAAGGAGCTGAAGGGAAAGATGACGCAGCTCCTGGGTCTCCTCGAATCCTGACACTGAAACCGGCGAAGTCCGGAAAGTCCGGCTTTGTCCTGAGTCTGGTTGAAGAAGTCAGGTAACTGTCGTTAGAGAGCCGGTCAGATATTTTTTCGGTTGTTCTTATTAAATACTGAAGCTCACAATACCAATGAACCGCAGAGGGGGTTCCTGATTCGGGACTCCCCGCAATAATTCGAGGTGCAAATGACAGTTCGGATAGTCGGTGTTCCGATGGATCTCGGCGCCGGCAGACGCGGTGTGGACATGGGCCCTTCGGCGATGCGAATAGCAGGCATCGCGGAGCGTCTCCGGGAGATTGGTCACACCGTCTTTGATGACGGCGATATTGCCGTGAAGGTCCCGGAGAGCCAGCAGATAGACAATCCCAAACTCAAGTACCTCCCCGAGATTGTCAGGGTTAGTACGATCCTCGCCCACAAAGTAGAAGCAATCATGGAGGCCGGAGAAGTCCCACTCGTCCTCGGCGGAGACCATTCAATTGCGATGGGGACGATTTCGGGAGTCTCATGCTACGCCAGAAAGCACGGGCTCCGCTTCGGTGTGATCTGGATAGACGCCCACGCGGACATGAACATCCAGGAGACCACTCCCTCAGGAAACATACACGGCATGCCACTCGCCGCGGTGATGGGAGAGGGGGCCCCCGAACTCACTTCAATTGGCGGAGATTTTAGGAAGGTCGACCCCGCAAATGTAGCTCTCATCGGAGTGCGAAACATCGACCGGGCAGAGAAGGAGATTGTCAGGCGCACGGGCATAGCCCACTATACAATGTCTGACATCGACAAATACGGCGCTCACAGGATAATCGGCAGGGTACTGAGGGACATGAGGGATAAGGTGGACCTCCTCCACGTAAGTTTCGATATCGATTCCGTGGATCCATCAGTTGCGGCCGGAGTCGGAACGCCGGCCCCCGGCGGTCTGAGCTACCGCGAGACGCATCTTATCATGGAAACAATTGCCGACTGCAAGTGCATGAGTTCGCTCGAGGTGACGGAAGTAAACCCGATCTTCGATATCAAGAACCAGTCGGCCGAGTTCGCCACCGAGGTTGTCGCGTCCGCGATGGGCAAAAGAATTATCTGACGCTTCACAGAAATTGCGACTGGCGATTGGAGACCGGTAGGCGGGATTACAATATTCCCGCGTCTCCCTTTTAAGGGAAGATACATCTCCTTTATCAACTCAATGTGGAAGAAATGAAGGTCATAAACAGCGTAACGGAGATGCAGAGGACGGCTGATGAACTCCGTGCCTATGGAAGGAAGATAGGATTCGTTCCGACGATGGGATATCTCCACGATGGGCACCTCAGCCTTGTCGACGAAGCCAGGAAGAGGGCGGATGTCGTAGTGATGTCCGTATTTGTGAATCCGACGCAGTTTGCCCCAACTGAAGACCTGACGACCTATCCGCGTGATATCGGGAGGGATTTGAAGCTGGCTGAGGATCGCGGTGTCGACATAGTTTTCAATCCCGCGGATAAAGAAATGTACCCTGATGAGGAGTTCGCTTTCGTCGAAGTAGAGAGAGTCTCGCGCCTCCTCGAAGGCGAGTTCAGGCCGACTCATTTCAGAGGAGTGGCGAGCGTTGTCGCGAAGCTGTTCAATATTGTGAAGCCACACTTCGCGGTCTTTGGGCAGAAAGACGCGCAGCAGGCCTTCGTAGTCAGGAAGATGGTAAGGGATCTCAACTTTGATGTTTCCATTGTCGTCGCCCCAATTGTCAGGGAAGAAGACGGCCTTGCAATGAGCTCGAGGAATGTCTATCTCTCCGAGACTGACCGAAGGGAGGCCACTGTCCTTTACCGCTCACTCATCCTTGCCCGGGGCCTGGTCAGGGAGGGGACAACCGACCTCGTCGCGGTCCGCTCCGAGATGCTCAAGCTTATCAGCTCCGGGTCGAAAGGCAAGATCGACTATATAGGTTTCGTGAATCCAGAGACGTTCGAGCGAATCGAGGAGATTGGAAAGCTTGATAAGGCGCTCGCTCTTCTTGCGGTGCGTTTCGGGAAAACAAGGCTCATAGACAACATGTACCTCGAAGCTTCTCGTCGGGAAATATGAGCCGCTGCATCCATCTTCTCTCGTTGACGCAGGCAGAGATTTTCTTCTGCGATAGTGGGGACGAGCTGACCGAGGGAGTCGCGGCATGAAGCTTGACGAACTGGCCGGCCTGGTCGACAGGCTCCCTGAGAAACCCGGCGTGCAGGGGGACGGTTACCGGACATCGGTGGTTCTCCTCCTCCTTATACCGGAAGATGGAGAATACAAAATCCTCTTCGAAAAGCGGGCGATATCCATCCGCCAGGGGGGAGAGATTTCACTCCCAGGGGGGATGCATGATAGGGGGGACGCCTCGCTCGAGGCGACAGCGATTCGCGAGACGACTGAGGAGGTCGGCATTCCACCCGAGCGAATCAAGATTGTCGGTAAGCTTGATTCCGTATTCGCTCCGATGGGGACATTGGTAAACGTGTTCGTCGCCGTAGCTGAGGTTGACAGGTCGGAGATTGTGATAAACCGCGAGGAAGTCGAAAAGGCTTTTCTTCTCCCCGTTTCTTTCTTCGAAAGTAACGAACCTGAAGTCTATACGCTCATGACGGAGGTGCATCCGAGTTATAAGGACAAGGCGACGGGGGAAGAGGTTGTCCTGTTCCCGGCAAGGGACCTCGGTCTGCCTCGGCGTTACTGGGGTTCATGGGGCGGTTTCAAGCACAAGGTCTATGTGTACCGGACCGAAGAGGGAACCATCTGGGGGCTGACCGGTAGAATACTTGTCGACTTTGTCAGGAAAGTGAAGTCGAAATCGCAGGGGGCTTCTTAGCGGCCGGGCGTTGGGACGCAGTACAGCTTCGCACGTTTCCTTCGTGTTCATTCTCCCGCCCGTTTGTCTGATTCATCGATAAAGGATAGAAAACAAAAAAGGCGGCTGATGAGGCCGCCTTCTCAGTCAAAGCTGATTCTCACTTCGCTTTATTTGCTCGCGAGTGGCTCCACTCTGTCGACGGCGACGATATCCATACCGCCCCTCTTGTCCACGGTGCCGGTCACTTTCACCTCCTTGGCGGCGTAAGGAACCAGGAGCGAGTTGGCTGATTTGTGATTCGCCGTGATGGCTAGATACACGCGTCCATCCTTCGAGAGGATACCAACCGGGAGACCACTGTTGATGCACATCTTCGCGCATTCCTCGTGGCTCTTGCCGTGTTCGCCTTTAGTGAGGTAACACGCGAGGTCGACAACCTCTCCCTGGATCGTCGTCATCTTGGCCTTGGACGTCATGCTCATGCCGTGCATGTCGCCCATGCCTTTCATCCCTTTCATATCCTTCATGTCCTGAGCCTGCGTCATCGCCGAAGTGGCGAGTATCGCGGCGAGGACGAAGGTAGCTATCCTTATTTTTCTCATCGTTCCTCCTTTTGTGGTTTTACTTATGCGCCTTATCGTAACGAGCGGCCGCTTCCTTCCAGTTGATGTTCTTCATGAAGGCTGCGATGTAGTCGGCACGCTTCAAACCGTAGTCGATCATGAAGGCGTGTTCGAAAACGTCAAGCACGACGATCGGGGTGCAGCCGGCGAGGTGGCCCATGTCATGTTCGTTAATCCAGTCATTGTAAAGCGAGCCATTTGTCGAATCGAGATACAGGAGTGTCCAGCCTATTCCTCGCATGCTGCCGGCGGCCTTGAAGTCAGCTTCCCAGTTTGCGTAGCTTCCGAACTGGCTTTCGATGGCGGTCAGAAGCCCGGTTCCCTTGGCCAGTGGCTCCTTTCCTCCGAGGTTGTCAAAATAATATTCGTGGAGCCTCATGCCATTGAATTCCCAGCCGAAGCGTCTCTTCAGCTCCGCGTATTCGGGCGTGGCGGTCTTTCCGTCCTTCAGCATTTGTGAGAGGATATCCGAGAGCTTGTTCGTGTTAGTAACGTATCCCTGGTAAAGCGTGAAGTGATTTTCGAGGAGCTGTTTTGAAAAACCTTCCATCCCGATGAGATGCGAATAATTCTTTGCCTGGTAGGCCATTTTTGATTCCTTTCCTTTTTTGTGAGAAGCCGCCCTTGCCCCCGATGGGGCACAGTGCCCGGCGGTTCATCTCCATTTACATATTTCAAAAGAACCCGAGCTCGCCGGTTCGATCACCGCTAAAGCGCCTTGCCGGTCCGACCTGGTTGCTGCAAGCTGACGATTCAGCGTGCGAATCTTCAGGCGCTGAATGAGTGGCCGCAGCCGCAGGTCCGCGTGGCGTTGGGGTTGTCGAAGGTGAATCCCTTACCGCTCAGACCATCCTGATAATCCAGTGTCACTCCAGCGAGATAGGGAAGGCTCTTTATGTCGACGAATACCCTCACGCCGTTCGAGTCGATGATCTTGTCGGTGTCGCGCGAGCTCTCTTCGAAGCCGAGGAGGTAGCTGAAACCGCTGCAGCCGCCTCCCTTAACTCCCATTCTGAGGCCGGCTGTTTCCGGGATGTTGTTCTCGGCCATGACCCGCCTGATTTCCTTTGCGGCTCTATCTGAAATATTTACTTCTGCCTGGGCTGTCTCTAACTCAGTCATTTATAACATCCTCCTGATTATTTATTTGGAATGGGACGCAAGCCCCGAAAGAGAAGCCCGCCGCCTTACTCATGGGCGAGTGCGCGCCTTTCGGTTGCCGTCAATCTCCGGAGCAGATGTCCTGCGTCCCTTATCTTTCCGGTTCTCTTATTCTAACCTATTCAGAATTTCAAAGATGGTTTACCGGGCTTCGATGTTCGGAAGTCGGGATAATTGAGACTCCATATGCCGTCGCCGACCTTCTTGAAAAACCCGTCTGAAACCAACACTCTGATAAACGCTTCCAAAACGCTTTCAAGTTCCACATCTGAGACTTTAAAGGACCCCGCCATGAGGAAAGAATTTAAGGCGTATTGTAGATCTCTGTAGAACACGTTAGAGTTGTGAAAAACCGGGAATTTGGAACGAAAGTACTCTAGGAACTGGACTTTGTGGGCAAGTACGAATTCTAACTCTTTCATCTTTCCGCGCCTTTCTTGATAGATGAATATAAGTTCCACTTTTCCATTATCCAAAAAACGGGAATTTGTGAGGGTGGGACGTGCTAAGGCTTCTCAATCGCTTGAAAAGCGGCAAATTGCATATTAGCCCCCCCGGCCTTAAATTTTTTGTATAAAATCTGGAGGAATATTCAAATGGCAATTAAAGTTGGCATCAATGGTTTCGGCAGAATTGGAAGGAACGTATTCAGAGCTGCATACAAGAACCCTGATTTGGAAATCGTCGCGGTAAACGACATAACTGATGCGAAGACACTTGCGCATCTTCTCAAGTACGATTCGGTTCTCGGAATATTTCCGGGCAAAGTTGAAGCGAAGGAGAATGAAATCCTGATCGACGGGAAACCTCTTAAGGTTTTGTCGGAGAAGGATCACCACAACCTTCATTGGAAGGATTTCGGCGTGGATGTGGTCGTGGAGTCGACCGGTTTGAAGCACTTCGTCGCAGGCGAAGAGGCGAAGACGCACCTCGAGAACGGCGCGAAGAAGGTTATCATCAGCGCCCCGGCGAAGGTGTTTGATATTACGATAGTGCTCGGCGTTAACGACAATCTATACGATCCCGCGAAGCACAACGTCATTTCCAACGCCAGCTGCACGACCAACTGCCTGGCTCCCGTCGTTAAGGTCCTGCGTGACAGCTTCGGCATCAAGAAGGGTCTTATGACGACCATTCACTCATACACGAACGATCAGCGGATACTCGACCTTCCGCATTCGGACCTGAGGCGCGCGAGAGCCGCGGCTCTCTCGATGATTCCGACTTCGACCGGTGCGGCGAAGGCGATCGGACTCGTTATGCCGGATCTGAAGGGGAAACTTGATGGATTCTCGATGCGCGTCCCGACTCCAAACGTCAGTGTCGTGGATGTGGTCGTAGAGGCCGAGAAGTCTGCGACAAAGGAGGAAGTGAACAAGGCGCTAAAGGCTGCCGCCGATGGCCCGCTGAAAGGCATCCTCGGTTACAGCGATGAGCCTCTCGTGTCGGTGGACTACCGTGGCGACGCCCGTTCTTCAATCGTGGACGGACTGAGCACTATGGTTATCGACAACATGATAAAGGTTATTTCGTGGTACGATAACGAATGGGGCTATTCGAACAGAGTCGTCGATCTCGTCAAGAAAGTCGGCTCAAAGCTTAACTAAATCTCCTCGCGGGATCGCCTACTTCGGCGGTCCCGCTTTTTTTGTCCCGATTCAGAGGGACGAAATGGAAGGGTAGTTTGAACTTCTTTTTGGTTGCAGCCGTCATCCTCTCTCTTGGTCCGAGGAGCGCCATGACGTCCGCCAATTCCCGCGAAGTCTTCGAGAAATGCAAGGAGAGGGCAGGGAGAATAGATAGCGTCCTATGTCATCTCAATCTCCGGTTCACGCAGAAACTTCAGATCGCCTCCCGGAGCGGGGATGAGGACAGCCTTACTTTTGTCATAACACTCCGCAACGGAAAATTCGAAAGAAGACTCATCTCCGGGAGTGTTCCGAACGGCGAAAGGTTCAACGCGGGATATGATGCCTTTGACAGGATGTTTCTCATGTCGGAGTACTTCTCGGATAAGGGAAAGGTACTGTCCTCCTGCGAGTCTGACGATCCTCAGGGGGGAGGGAGCCGGCGGATCGATTTCGCCTTCTCAGACCAGTCGGATCCTGGCGATCCCTTGAGCACAGTCTCGGCCGTGGTGAACTCGTACGACTATACGCCAATCTCGATCAGCGAACGACTCAAGGGGCTGCCGCTCGGGATGGAATTTGACGACCACATAGATGTCAGGCACGACAAGAAGACGGGCGTTTATTTCCCATCAAGGATCGTAATGCGAATCTACGGCAAGTTCTTTTTCCTGCACGGTGAGATAGGCAAGGTCACGATCCAAAATGAAGGGTTGGAGAAAATTTGAAGACCGCGCTCTTCCTTATTCTTCTCGCTATCTTTCCGGCCAATGGGCAACCCCGGACCGCCGACGCGCTCCTGACCGACGCAATCAACAAGGTGGCATCGCTTGATACCGTCGCGGACCTGTCAAACGGTACTCTCAAGCTGTCAGTGGATTTTAAGTCCGATATACTCGGTAGGAAGGCGTCGGGAAGCGCGAAATACCTGATAGCGGTCAAAGACGGAAGGGACAACGCGAACAACCTTATCGGCAGGTGGTCGTCGAACGACTCGACGATCGTCTCGATGGTCGGGCGCGAGTTGAACAAAAGGCTCAACAAACCTATCATGTCGCTTTACCGCGAAACAGCCTTTCCCTGGACGCGTTTTAAAGGGAGGTCCGATAGGAGGTATGACTTCAGGGCGACGATCGACTCGGACTCGGCTCTCGTGTCGGGGAGGAGGTGTTTTCTGATCTCGTTTACCATCGACGCGGAAAATGATTCGATAAGTGCCGACGGGGAAGGGAAAATCTGGATAGACACGACGACCCTTCTCCCTGTCAGGACTTATCGTGACTTTGAAATGAATACCCCGCGTGGGAAGGCGGAGGTCAAGTCCTACTCTGATTTCACGAGGCTTGAGAACGGTCTGCCAGTCATGCTGAGGAGTGAGACGCAGACAATACCTAAGTTCCTCTTTCTGAGCGTGGGGTCCGTCAAGACAATAATTGAACAATCTGATTTTAATCTGGAGTGACAAATGGATAATACATTCAACAAGAAGACAATCGATAACGTTGACGTGAAAGGAAAGAAAGTGCTGGTACGGGTGGATTTCAACGTCCCCCTCGATGCGCAAAAGAACATTACGGACGACAAGCGTATTGTCGAATCGCTGCCGACAATAAAGAAGATATTGAAGGATGGTGGTACGCCGATTCTGATGAGTCATCTCGGCAGGCCGAAAGGAAAGCCGAATCCGGAATACTCTCTCGCCCCCGTGGCAAAAAGGCTTGGAGAGCTTCTCTCCGCCAAAGTGGTCATGGCTCCCGACTGCGTCGGCGAGGCGACCAGGGCTGCGATTGCTTCGGCCGGGGTCGGTGATGTGGTACTCCTTGAGAACCTCCGTTTTCACGCTGAGGAAGAAGCCAACGACACCAATTTTGCCAAGGAGCTCGCGGCGCTTGGGGACGTTTATGTGAACGACGCCTTCGGAAGCGCTCACCGTGCGCACGCTTCGACGGAAGGCGTGACCAGATTCCTTAAGCCTTCAGTCGGCGGTTACCTGATGGAAAAGGAATTGAAATATCTCTCGCAGGCCGTAGGCCGCCCCGTCAGGCCCTACGTTGCCATCATCGGCGGCGCGAAGATTTCAGGAAAGATAGATGTCATCAACAACCTTCTCGGAAAGGTCGACACCCTCGTTATCGGCGGTGGGATGATGTTCACTTTCCTCAAGGCGATGGGAAAGGAAATCGGTAATTCGCTCCTCGAGGCCGACAAGGTCGACCTGGCGAAGGAACTTCTCGAAAAGACAAAAACGGGGAAGGCAAAGCTACTCCTTCCGGTGGATTGCACCATCGCGGAGAAATTCGAAAACACGCCCGCGAAGAAGAACGTGAGCGTCGATGCTATTCCCCAGGGATGGGTCGGAATGGACATCGGTCCGAAAAGCATAGAGCTCTTCCGCGGTGAAATTGTCAAAGCCAAGACCGTGGTCTGGAACGGCCCGATGGGGGTATTCGAAATGGACAACTTCGTGGCTGGCACGAGATCCGTCGCCGATTCGCTCGTCGAGGCGACGAAGAACGGCGCTGCCACTATAGTAGGCGGCGGTGACTCCGCGGCCGCGATCGCGAAGTTCGGCCTGGAAGACAAGGTGTCGCATGTTTCCACAGGTGGAGGCGCATCGCTCGAGTTCCTCGAAGGGAAGGTACTCCCCGGTGTCGCAGCTCTCGATAATAAATGATTTATGTTGAAACGGACGGAGGGCGACTATTGTTCAGTAAGGTGAAAGAAATATGAGCTATTACACGAATTATTCAGGCTATTATACGCCACCGTCCAGTTTCAGGTTCTTCCCGAAGGGGATGAAGTTCCTCCTGGTATCAACTTCGGCGGTCTTCCTTCTCCAGCTCTTTCTTCAGTTGGGATTTCGCGTCGGCAATGTCTACCTGTACGATGTCTTCTTCAGACTCTTCGCGCTCTTTCCGCTGGGGCAGGGCTTTCTGATCTGGCAGCCGATCACCTATCTCTTTCTCCACGGAGGTTTTTTCCACATCTTCTTCAACCTCCTCGCGCTGTGGTTCTTCGGCGTGGAATTGGAGAACGTCTGGGGAACTAGAAGATTTCTAACGTATTATTTTCTCTGCGGTGTGGGCGCGGCCGTTTCGAATCTCCTGCTTACGCCGCTCTTTACAGTTCCTCTCCCGACTATCGGGGCGTCGGGCGCCATATACGGAGTGCTCCTTGCGTTCGGAATGCTTTTTCCTGACTCGCCCGTGTATGTCTATTTCCTCTTCCCGATCAAAGCGAAGTACTTCGTTTCAATCTTCATCGCAATAGAGCTCTTCTACGGCGTCACCGGTACGCAGAACGGTATCGCCCATTTCGCACACCTCGGGGGAGCGTTCGTCGGATTTTTGTATCTACTGTATTACAAGAAATCCTTCCCGGCGATACGGACGGTCTCTGATTTTTTCGCGGAAAGAGGGAAAGGCGCGATGGAGAAATTTCGTTCCAGG
Source organism: Bacteroidota bacterium (assembly GCA_021812985.1). GTDB lineage: Bacteria > Bacteroidota > Ignavibacteria > Kryptoniales > JAKASW01 > JAKASW01. The sequence continues at coordinate 8,776 of JAKAMG010000030.1, read as the reverse complement.
AAACGGTACGCGGACAAGAGGGTTGTAACCGACGCTCAGTTCAGAGATGTCAAGCCTCAAAGCAAGACTGACCAGACGTGGGTGAGCCAGGACAAGCTCGATGAAATCCTGGACAAGATCAGCGCTTCAGGATACGATTCACTGACTGATGAGGAAAAGAAAATACTGTTCACTGCGAGCAAGAAAATAAACTAGAGTAATAAAGACAAATGAGGGTACGATGATAGATCTTCCCGTGATTTCAAATAGAGAAAAATCAGGAGCAGAGCACGGTGCGGGGGCAGTCCTGCAATTCGGCTCAACGCCGCGCAAGTCCCGCAAGGTGATGATTGGAAATGTGCCGGTCGGAGGAGGCTCCCCGATATCGGTCCAGACCATGACCAAGACAAAGACGTCGGATATCGACGCGACCGTGAAGCAGATCGTCGAAGCGGCCGATGCCGGCTGTGATATCGTCCGCGTAACTGTGAACGACAAGGAAGCCGCCGCGGCTATCGGAGAAATCGTTAAACAGTCACCGATACCGGTTGTCGCAGACATACATTTCAACCACGTTTTTGCTTTGAAAGCTCTCGAAGGGGGAGTGGCCAAGGTACGTCTAAATCCCGGAAACATCGGGAGCATAGACAGGATTCGCCAGGTGCTCTCACTGGCAAAAGAGAGAAGAGTGCCGATAAGAATCGGCGTCAATTCAGGCTCGCTTGAGAAGGACATACTCGAGAAGCACGGGTATCCCACCGCGGAAGCTCTCTACGAGAGTGCCATGAGACACGCGAACATTTGCGAAGAGAACGACTTTCATGACGTCATTATTTCGGTGAAGTCGACCGACGTCCGGCTCATGATTTCCGCCTACCGGCTGATTGCCGAGCGAACAGATTATCCGCTCCACCTTGGCGTGACCGAGGCGGGTCCGACGAAGATCGGCACGATAAAGTCCTCGATAGGCATAGGCACGCTCCTTGCGGAAGGTATCGGCGACACGATAAGGGTTTCATTGACTGATGATCCGGTTAAGGAAGTCGAAGTCGGGAAGGAGATACTCCGCTCGCTCGGATTGGCGACGAGGAACGTCGAGCTAATCGCGTGTCCGACATGCGGGAGGCTCGAGGTGGACCTCTTCTCAATCACGCGACAGCTTGAGGAGAGGCTCTCAGGAGTCAAGAAACCCGTGAAGATTGCGATACTTGGCTGCGTGGTCAATGGCCCCGGCGAAGCAAGCGAAGCTGACATTGGTGTGGCTTGTGGAAAGGGGGTAGGCATCCTCTACAGAAAGGGGGAGGTCATCCGGCGCGTTAAGGAGGAAGAGATTGTGGACGCCGTTGTCGAAGAGGTCGGGAAGTTCCAGCCAGCTGACTGACGCCGGGCTCTGGAGCCGGGAAGGGGAGACGAAACCTTTCCGGCGATGATTTTAGTTTTTCAACCCTTCGCGAGAATTGGAGTGAAGGGCGCGGGGTTGGGATGAACTAGGCCAAACTTAAGGCTTGGAATTAGGGTTTTAATTTGGGAATTTGTCTCGGACCCGGAGAGCGGTCTTTGAGGCAAGGCAGCCCTCGCCCTCCGGGGAGGCGAAACGGAAAATCCGGTTGAAGGAAAAGATGGACTGCATCTTCTGCAAAATATCCGACGGAAAGGCGAAGGCCGATTTCGTCATGAACGATGGCGAGGTGTTTGCCATCAGAGATGTTCATCCGGCTGCCCCGACGCATATCCTGATCATTCCCCGCAGACATGTCCCTTCGCTCGCGGACATAACAGGAAAGGACGACGCTGAACTTATTTCCAAACTTGTCACAACTGCCGTCGAGGTTGCGAGAAAGGTGTCGCTTGCTGAACGCGGATACAGACTTGTCTGGAATTGCCGCGCGGAAGGCGGGCAGACCGTCGGCCACATTCATCTCCACCTTCTCGGCGGGAGGCAAATGAAATGGCCGCCGGGCTGAGCTTGCTGACGATATGAGCAGAATTATTTTCCTCTCCTGGTTTGCGCCGCTCTTCTTCATGGTCATTGCGTTTTATGTCCTCTTCAACAGCCAGGCGCCGCCGGCCGCTAAGATTGTCTTCACTGCCGTACCCATTATAATCTGGATACTCGGCGGGTTCGCAATCTATCGCGAGTACCGCGAACAGGAAAAGGAACGCCGGAAGGAAGAAGAGATACTCGATGAAGCGAGAAGGATACTCAACGGCACGAAAAACCCGGCAGACAAGAGCCATTCCGAAGAACGCCACGATTGAAAAGCACATTTTCCGTAACCTCAAACATCCGCTCGTTTGCACAGCTAGCGTAATCCTCGTATTGAAGGCACATGACAAATGTGAAGAGACAACTTCCTGTCAGCGCGTCGTGCGGTCTGCCGATCGTGCCTTCGGCGGTGCGTTTATCGAGCGATGGGAGCCCTGAATGAATTTCTCCGAATTTGTTTCCCATTTCTGGCCGTTCATGGCGTTCTACCAGGTTCTCTCCGGTTTTGTCTCGGCTTACGCGGCACAAAGGAAGCAGAGGGACCAGGGATACTGGTTCATGCTCGGTTTGGTATTTGGCGTTTTCGCCGTCGCCGCGGGCTTTATCGTCAATCGTTTGCCTGATGAATTTGCTCCCGGCAACAATCTCCTCTTGGACAGGGACCACTACATAAGGAGCGGGTGGCGGGTCATCATGTTTCTTCTCGCCGTCCTCACAGTTTATTACTTATCGGCAATACTGGCGAGATTGACCGGTATTGTCCCGCCGCAATCTTTCTTCTTTCTCTTTTACATCGATGTTCTCATCGTCACGATTCTCATGCTGAGGTTCGTGGATCACCGCGTCTTTGCGTCTGTGGGTTTTCCGTACCATGGTAAGATTGCGAAGGAGTTTCTGCTGGGGTTCCTGATCGGAGCGATAATGATCGGTGTGGTCGGCGCGGTGGAGATGTCGATAGGCGCCATCAGGCTGCATGTTAGGCCGGGACAGGGCGTCGCGCTTTTGGTCCGCAATTTCGGCCTGAGCTTCCTGTTCTTCGGCTATTTCGCGCTGGGTGAAGAGCTTGTATTTCGCGGTTATCCCTTCCAGGCACTCATCGAGGGAATCGGAGCGGTCGGTGCGACAATACTAATGTCAGTTTTCTTCGGCCTCGTGCATCTGATGAATCCGGACGCCGGACTCATATCCACCATGAACACCATGCTTGCCGGTGCCTGGCTCAGCATCGCTTACCTCAAGACCAGGACTCTATATTTTCCCTTCGGGATGCACTTCGCGTGGAACCTTGTGCAGAGCTTTTTCCTGTCGCTACCGGTGAGCGGTCTCCTCACAAACCGCACCATATTCATCCCCACTGATTTCGGTCCTGAATGGCTTACTGGCGGAAGGTACGGCCCTGAGGCGGGCGTCGGGACGACGATAGTCATCGTCATCGCCATCGTTTACTTCCTGGTGGACAACCGGATCAGGCCGGCATATGATTACGCCGCGTCGAAGATGCACGTTCAGAAGGAACAGACTCCCGGGTCTTAGGCGAGGGGGATATTGCCGCGGCCGTCCCGGGCTGGCCGCCTGATCACGAGAAGTGTCATGTCGTCAAACTGCGGTGTGTCTGAAACGAATGTCCTGACGGCATTAAGTATCTCGTCCGCGATCTTGTCTGCCGGTAATCCGGCGTGCTGCTCGACAATTTCTCCGATTCTCTCACAGCCGAACCTGTTGCCGTCCGGGTCGACCGCGTCTTCCAGTCCGTCCGAGAAAATCACGATGACGTCTCCCTCAGAGAGTTCGACGGAGGTTTCGTCGTACGGGAACCCGTTCACGACGCCGAGCGGGACGCCGCCCCCCTTCAGCTTAGAAAGTCCGCTCCCCGTGCGATAGAAGAATGGCTCCTCGTGCCCGGCGTTTGTGTAATGGAACACGTTCGACCCGGCGTCAAGGAGTCCGTAGAAAAGCGTCACGAATTTGTCTGCGGACGTGGAATCGAACAAGAGCTCGTTCGAGCGGCGAACGCATTCGCTTGGTGAGGGGTTAAGTCTGGAGTATGCTCTGAATGTAGCCTGAACGTTTGCCATGAGAAGAGCTGCAGGCATCCCCTTGCCTGAAACGTCGCCGAGAGTGAGCGCGAGATTCCCGTCTTCAAGGGAAATGAAATCGTACAGATCGCCTGCCACCGATTTGGCGGGAAGGGACATGGCTGAAAACTCATATCCCACTATCGTGGGTATTTCCTTCGGAAGAAGTCCCACCTGAACGGTGTGCGCGGCCGACAGCTCCTTTTCCAGCGCGAGTTTATTCCGCTCCTCCTCGTAGAGGCGAGCCTTCTCGATCGCCAGCGCAGCGTGGATCGACAGCGCCTCTATGGTCCTCTCGTCTTCAGCGTTGAACGCCCCGTCGTGTTTGTTCAGAAGCTGGAACACGCCGACGATCTTCCCGTCCTTATCTTTCATCGGCATGCAGAGAATTGTCTTCGTATGATAGCCGGTCTTCCTGTCGACTTCGGGATTGAATCGCGCATCCAGATACGCGTCAGGTATGTTAAGTATATCGCCTGTCGCGGCGACGTATCCCGCGATCCCCTTCCCGAGCGGGAGTCTTATTGTGATGGGCTCTGAAGCTTCTAGGACCTTCGACCATAATTCATTTTTCTTCACGTCGATTAGGTAGACAGTTCCGCTGTCGGCATCGATTATCCTGACTGCCGTATCTAGAATGACCTTCAGCAGTTCTTCGAGGCCGAGGGCGGAGTTTATCATCTTGGAGGCGTCTATGACGCGCTCGAGTCTCCTGACGTCCGTAACCAGATGCCGAGTCGTGTTTTCAAGTTCGTGCAGGAAGTGGTTGTTCTGTGATCTGAGCCTAACTGAGGTGACGAGGAGGAGCCGGAGCGCGAACGGGTGGCTTTCAGCAAGAAGGACGTCAAAGTCAGTCTTTCCCATCACGTACGTCGTGCAATCGTCCGTTGCCGTGACACGTCCGGCGCGCGTCCGGCCGTCTATCATTGACAGCTCGCCGAAGAAATCACCCGGGTGAAGAAGTGCGAGCCTGAACTCGTCGCCGAATCTCGTGCGCCTGGTTAATTTCACCCGCCCTTCGAGGAGTAGATGTAGATCCGAGCCTTCGCTCTCGTCTTCCATTATTATCTCACCCGCGATGTAGTGACGCTCGCGAAGATGTGGCTGGACTGACTTGAACTGTTCGTCAGTCAGGTCCTCCATTAAAATGTTCAGTCGGAGACGATCATATACTGATGAAAGCATTCCTCCTCGCGAGACGTTTCTCCCTGGGGTTCAAAGCATGCCGGCCTCCTCGCCGGTTCACTCGAATGCCAGACCGTACCATGACGGCGGCGATTCCGTTGAAATTAACTATCCTGATGAATAAAGCAAAGAGAGGACGGCCACTTGCGTATTCGCATCAGATGAGATGCAAGCGCTGATGTCCGAAAAAGGGAAGGCGGATGAGCAATGTGCGTTCGGTCCGACGTGCCTTGTTCACCCGCCGGAAATCAAAGGGATTTCGGTCCCCGGTCGTGCTAATCGGTGTTCACTCTATCGGCGGGGCCTGTGCTGGTGGAGGGGCAAGGTTTACTTTCAGCCAGAAGTCGATCTGCTTGGGTTCCTGGCGTTGCTCGCCCGGTTGTTGCCTGAACCCGCCGCGTTCGCCCCCCTCTCCCATGCCTCCCTCCATGCCGCCCGGCATTTCGCCTCCCTCTCCGCCTTCACCGCCGGGCATTCCTTCTCCGCCTCTAAAGCCGTCTCTTCCGCCCCGGCGTTCGTAATTACCTCTTGATTGAAATTTGCCGCCGATGAAGCCTATCCCAATCTGTGGTCCCTTCGGATTGATAGCGATTGGGTCCTGGGGAGATGAGTGGAGCGGCACCCTCAGTTCGTACACGAGCCCGTCGCCCGTGTTTTGCATCTGCATTTGTATCCCCTTCAGGTCTGTGATGGAAAGTCTCTCCGGCCCGTTCTCGTTGACGCCGAGAAGCTCGAGCTCGTTTGGGGAGCGAAGGACAAAACTCGGATTAGCTTCCCTGTCGCTGCTTTCAGGCTTGCGGTCCATCTCTCCCTCACCGCGGCCAATTGGGAAATGGATTCCCCATTTTTCTCCGGTCCCCCCTGACGGATCGAACCAGATAGTCAGCCCCAATCCCATTATCTGGAAGGATTGTCTGCGGTTTGTGGTCTTGAGTATCAGGTAGAGATATCTGTCATCGTTTCTCACTCCGGCGGTCAGCTGCGCGCTTTCGATGTAGAACATCGTGTCCCCCCAATCGTCGTCCTTGCCGTCGATCGTGATCTTTTCGCCGTTCCAGGCGCTCTTGACGAGGAGCATGCTTGTGCACCCGCCGAACAGGAAAGGAACCAGCGCGATGAGAAACGGGACGTATCTTCTTAGCCTCATTGAAAAACTCCTTCTGAATTGAAAGTAAGCCGGTAACCACTATGTACTTGGGCGCAACTTGACCGATGGAGTTTAATCAAACCGCAAATCGTTTTCACTATCCTTGGAGATGATTTGCGCCGGAAAGCTTTCGGCGTGCGAGCACTTTTGTTAAATTCATACAGAAAATGAACTGGTCGATAATCGTCCTTGTAGGCTCACAGCTCCTCTTCAGCACGGGGGATCTTCTCGCGCGGACTTATATGCGCAAATATGGTTTTACCCTGTCCACGTTCCTAAGCCTCTGGTTTATCGTTTACTTCGCCATCAGGACGATCGCCATGTTTGGGCAACTTTATGTCTTTACCACCGTCCAATTAGGTAAAACCATGGCACTCTTTGGCGCCGTGTCTATCGTGCTATCCAACGTCCTAGGACTGTTGTTGCTCAAGGAGACGCTGAGCCCGGTCTCATACGCGGCGATATCGCTTGCTGTCGCAGCGTTTTTAGTGATGGCCTTCAAATAGAACGCGGAGCCTCGATCGCCAGTTAAATAGCGGCGCGCGTCTGACTCGGGAAGGATCGTGTCCGGCGTGGCGCCCTGTTACATTCGTTCAACCAAGGAGGAAGAAATGTCAAAAACTCTTTCCAGGCTTCTGATTGTGTTACTACTTTGCGCAGGCGTGTCCGCGGCGCAAGAGAAGGGATCGGCGGCTGATTCAAACGAATCAAGGATACCGAAGCCGTTAGTCGTCTCCACTCAGCATGTCATCACAATTAACGGCGAACAGATCCACTACACCGCCACGACAGGCACGCTCCTTCTCACCGACGACAACGACAAGCCCATAGCGCTTTTCGGATTCACTGCGTACACTAAGGATGGGGTCAAGGACCCTGCCACGCGTCCAATCACGTTCGCGTACAACGGCGGTCCCGGTTCGTCGTCGATATGGCTTCACATGGGTGCGCTCGGTCCAAAACGCGTTGTGTTGAACGATCCTCACGCCACGCCGCCTGCCCCTTACCAGGTTGAGGACAACAAGTATTCTATACTTGACGCTTCCGATTTGGTGATGATCGATCCCGTCGGGACAGGGCTGAGCAGGCCGGTTGGAAAGGCGAAGGGGTCCGATTTCTGGGGAGTCGACCAGGACATCAAGTCAGTCAGCCAGTTTATATTCCAATATATCCGCAAATATGACAGATGGAATTCTCCAAAGTTTCTCTTCGGAGAGAGTTACGGGACGACGCGCTCGGCTGGTGTTGCCGACTATCTCTTCGAGAACATGGGGGTACAGGTGAACGGGGTGATATTCCTGTCAACAGTCTGGAACTTCGAGACTCTCTCCTTCGCGAAAGGCAACGATCTTCCGTATGTGCTCTTCCTCCCGACGTATGCCGCCGTGGCATGGTATCACAATGCTCTCCCCGACAAGCCGTCAGACCTCCAGTCGTTCGTCGCCAAGGTGCGAAAGTTCGCGAGCGGCGAATACGCCGATGCGTTGTTCAAGGGGGAGTCGATAGACAGCTCAGAATACGATGATGTCCTGAACAAGCTTCACGAGTATACCGGCATCTCGAAGGCTTACTGGGCGAAGGCCGATCTAAGGTTGACCGAAGGTGAATTCACTGCCGAGCTCCTGCGCGGCAGGGAAGAGACGGTCGGAAGGCTCGATTCCAGGTACACAGGTCCCACGGCGGACTTACTCAGCGAGTGGGCGGACTACGATCCGCAGAGCTCGTCGATCAGTCCGGTGTTCATCACTGATTTTCTCAGCTATCTCCATAACGACCTCAAGTTTCCGATAGATCAGACGTACCATGTGAGCGCTTACAGCTCAGAGGGATTCAAATGGGATTGGAAGCAGAGAGGGTTGCGCGAGTTTGGATTCAGGAATCCCAACGTCGCTCCTGATCTGGCCGACGTCATGAGGAAGGACCCTTATCTTAACATACTGATGCTGAACGGTTACTTCGATCTTGCGACACCGTTCTTCGCGACGGAATACAGCGTCGATCATCTTGGTTATACAATTCCCAGCCTTATGAAGCGAGTGCATTTCAAATATTACGAGTCAGGGCACATGGTATACGTCAATTCTGCGGTGATGCCGCAGTTCCACGAAGACGTGGTGAAGTTCATAGATTCGATGTCTCATCCGGGCAAATAGCGGCAAGCAGGAGAATCCGGAAAAGGAGAGGGCGCCTGATTTTATGTCGGCGCCTTCTCTATTTTTGGTTCAGAATCTTGTTTAGAGGGGGGGGAAGGAGTATATTAAAGCCGCAACACTCAAGATTCCCGCTTCGGAAATCACAAAAGTTTTTGAGGGGAATGCGCCCGGGTGGCGGAATTGGCAGACGCGCTAGATTCAGGGTCTAGTGACCGCAAGGCCGTGCAGGTTCAAGTCCTGTCCCGGGCAC
>JAKAMG010000029.1:19937-38117 GCA_021812985.1 Bacteroidota bacterium | reverse complement strand
TGGGAAGAGTGAGTGTTCTCGGTCAGGCCGTGAAGATTACGACAAGGCTTGCCCCTGCCACAGCTGTGGCGCAGCCCGCAAAACCACTCAGGATAAACGTGTCATGGGGGAGCGTGACGGGCGCCGTCGCCTATTCATTATACAGGAGCGGCGACGGTATAAGATTCAGCAGGGTGGACTCCGCGTCGGTACTAAGTTATTCCGATTCTGCTGTCGGCTCGGCCGGAAGGTATCGGTACTATGTCCTTGCCATAGGTCAGGACGGGCGGTATGGCGACACGAGCAACGTCGTGGACACCATGTCATATGCTTCCGCCCCTCTCATGACATCGATAACGCCGATCTCAGATTGGGAAGTCAATCTTGCATGGAAACCTGACACCGGAAGCGTAGCGGGGTACAGGATATACAGGAGTTCTGACAGCGTAAGCTACGCGCCCGTGGGATCGACCACGGCTTCGTCTTATTCAGACACCGCGCTGACGGCGCTTACGACTTACTGGTACAAGGTGTCGGCCCTTAACGGTGACAGTCTCGAGAGCGACCCCGGAGTCGCGCTCAAGGTTACCACGCTTCACGCGTCACCGAGGATGGTGTTTCTCCAAAAGAACTCGAATGCCGCGCGCGATACGCTTCAATTCAGCGACAGCTGTTATGTGCCTGCTGGCGATTCTGTACGTTACGTCTACCTGTATTCGCTGAACGGCGGCGCGACTTTCGACACGGCCAGGGCGATAATAGCCGTAAGGGCCCCCGATACATCGAGCGCGAGTCACTCGTTCAGCTGGTCGACTCGAAGTGATGCCCCGGCGGCGCAGACTGATTCCGCCGTATTCAGGCTCATTCCGCTCTATCAGCAGGGCTCTGGCACGACAAAGGAGACATTGCAATTCCTTCTTGACAATCGGCCTCCCGATTTCGCCGGGCTGAAGAGTGCTAGTGGCGACACAAACAAAGCGATCCTCTTATGGAACAAAGGTCGCGACCTGACCGGGCCAATCACGTATCAGGTTTACAAGTCTGCGACGAGCGGCGGAGAGAACTTTGGGATGCCGGACACGACCACAAAGGACACTACTGTAACGATACCGAACCTGCTTAATTTCCAGAAGTACTATTTCGTGGTCCGTGCGGAGGACTCACTCGGAAACGTGGACACGAACAGGGCGGAGCTGAGCGCCGTTCCAACGGAGCTGACGGCTGTAACTTCGGTCACTGGCCCGACTGCGCCGACACGGGGAGATGTCATAATTCATTTTGGACTTTCAATACCCCCCCAGGACAGCGTGAGGCTGGCATGTTACTACAGTCCTGACAGCGGGAAGCCGTTCACAAAGACTACGGATGTTACGTTACCGGCAATCCTCGGAGCCAGTGACAGCTTGGTTTGGCATGTCGTGTCAGACTCAGCCTTCCAATCGAGACATGCGAGGTTCATGATTGTGGCGAGTGGGCGTGGTGGGACAGGCGACACAGCGGCGACAGGCTACCTGACCCTGGATAACAAGGCGCCGACATTTTCGGGTGTTGGATCGGCAACAGGCAGTCAGAACTCGGCAGTACTTTCATGGCCTCGTGGTTTGGACATGAGCACCCCAATCACGTATCAGGTTTACAAGTCTGCGACGAGCGGCGGAGAGAACTTTGGGATGCCGGACACGACCACAAAGGACACTACTGTAACGATACCGAACCTGCTTAATTTCCAGAAGTACTATTTCGTGGTCCGTGCGGAGGACTCACTCGGAAACGTGGACACGAACAGGGCGGAGCTGAGCGCCGTTCCAACGGAGCTGACGGCTGTAACTTCGGTCACTGGCCCGACTGCGCCGACACGGGGAGATGTCATAATTCATTTTGGACTTTCAATACCCCCCCAGGACAGCGTGAGGCTGGCATGTTACTACAGTCCTGACAGCGGGAAGCCGTTCACAAAGACTACGGATGTTACGTTACCGGCAATCCTCGGAGCCAGTGACAGCTTGGTTTGGCATGTCACCTCCGGCTCATACATCCAGTCGAAGTATGTTAAATTCATGATAGTACCTTACGGACTTGCGGGGGCTGGGACTTTCGGCATCAGTCCGTATTTCACTGTGGATAACAGGCCGCCGATATTCGCCGGCCTGCAGTCCGCCACAGGAGGGAAATCTTCCGTGACTTTGTCGTGGTCACGCGGAGTGGATATGTCCACTCCGATAGGTTACCTGATATATCGCTCTACCGTGAGCAGGGGGGAGAACTTCGCTTCGCCTGATACGGTGGTTTCCGACACATCGTTCAAGGTTTCTGAACTCATGAACTTCCAGAAATACTATTTTGTAGTAAGGGCCAGGGATTCGCTGGGCAACATAGATACCAATGCGGTGGAGATGTCGGCCACCCCTTCAGATCTTCCTTCCGTTGCGAGCGTGGTGGGTCCTTCAACCGTCAGGAGGGGAGACATAAAGATAACGTACGGCTTGACCGTCCCTGCGCAGGATACTGTAAGTCTCGAATGCTTCTTCAGCGCCGATTCTGGGAAAACCTTTTCCCGAGTGGACAGCATATCGGGTAAGATCATCGGCGTCACGTCAAGCGTTGCTGACTCGCTGGTCTGGCACAGTCTGAGGGAATATCATGGCGAGACTGGGGGAGCTGCTTTCAGGATACTTCCGGTCGGCAGAGGAGGCGCGGGCCCCGCCGCCACTTCCGGAAGACTCGTAGTGGATAACGAACCACCACGCTTCACGGGGGTAAAGTCCCAGGATTTCATCATGTGGAATTCGGAGAAGATCACTCTCAATCCCGCTCCGGACATGAGCACACCGGTTCGCTATTCTTATTATTTCTCATCCAACCCCGCTGTCAACCTGTCGGGTCCGCCTGACAGCCTGACCCTGTCGGACACGCTGGAAGTAAGGAACGTCCCGGCCCTCGACACTCTTTATTACATCGTTCGTGCGACAGATTCGCTCGGCAACCAGGACACCAACCGAACCGTCAACATGTTTGCCATGCCGGCGGCAGGAAGTTTCTCGAACGGTGCGACCATCACGACAGCTGATATCGCGAGTTATCTCGGCGCCTGGAGCAGCCATAATGTTTCCGCTGCAGATCTAGCTCCTTTCACCGGCACTTTCCCGCATATCGTTGTGAGCGGCAACGATTCACTCAACGTCAATGACTTGATAGTCTTTGCGAGGATGTGGAACTATTCGCATCTTGCCGGAATGGCCAGCGGCGCGAGCAGCCGCGCCGTGCTTGCGCCTGATCTCACGGCCGAACAACCGATAAACCTTGAGGTTAACAGGTCGACACACGCGGCGATGCTCTCTATTGCGCCCCAACTCCAGACCAGGCTCATCTCCTGCGGAATCAAGATCTTCTATGACAACCTCCGCACAGTCGGCGGAAAGAATGTGACCGTTGATTCCATATACTTCCAGAGCGGCGGCATGACGCTTTCGTTCAATGACACCGTCCACAAGGTCATATACCTCGATTACGGGAAGACGGGAGGCTTCAGCACTGACAAGAATCCGCTTGTATTCATGAAGCTTAACGTCCCCCAGTATTCGCTAAGGGATTCGATGCAGATGTCAGTGGTTGGGTACGATATGGAAACGAACCGTGTCCTGTCCAGCCTCTACACGCTCGATTTGGTCAACATCCCGACCACATTCAATCTTTACCAGAACTATCCGAACCCGTTTAATCCGAAGACGACAATCGAGTTCGACATTCCGAAGGCCGAGCGGGTCAATGTGACGGTCTACAACATACTCGGACAGAAGGTGACTACGATAGTCGACCAGGTCTACCAGCCTGGCACGTACACCGTGGGTTTCAACGCCTTCAGGTATGCAAGCGGCGCCTATTTCTGCGTCATGCGTGCGGGGAGTTACAGGAGCGTGAAGAAGATGATGTTGATAAAGTGAAGGGTATGAAGAATACGCAGAACGGCTTCTGCAAGAAGGCGCGTCCCGTGATCGCGTTCGTGTTGTTTGCCGCGGCAGCGGCTTTCGGGCAGCAGCCCCGCTGGGTGACCACAAAGGAGGATATAAGGTTCCCGGACGAATCTTATATGATTGGCGTGGGGGCGGCGCCTGTCAGCGGGAACAAGTCTGAGGCCATGAGGAAATCAGGCGATGAGGCGTTCTCCGATATCGCGAAACAACTGAGGGCCAACATCTCTGACGTTTCCGCGAGCAGGACAATCGAGGTGTCATCGGGGAATGGGGCGAGCGACATATCGAGCGAAGTGAAGGCGGATCTCCGCGTCTCTACGGATCTGACGCTCGGCGGGCTGAAGGTCGTTGACAGTTACTACGACCGGGACAACCACATAATGTACTCTCTCGCGATCCTTGACAGGAGCCTGGTGGGATCAGAGATGAAGGACAAGCTGAATGCGTACCATGAAGATTACGAGCGGTTTTACTCGGGTATATCAGGTGGAAGCCAGGGGGTCGTTGACGATATCGCCTCCATCTCAGGCGCGTACCGCGCCGCCTCGGAGTATAATTCACTACTTTCGATCTACAACTATATAGTCGCGCCACTCGCCAGCGGCGGCTCGGGATGGAGTTTGCCCGGTTCCATAGCGACGGCCTATCTTGACGGCAAGGCGCAATCCCTCCTCGGAGGAATTTCTCTTCGGAAAGTCTCCGGAGAAGAGCAGGAGGTGAAACTCAATGAGGTCCTTAAACCACTGGTTGTCAAGGCAGTATACACCGACAGCGGCGGTGCAGTGCATCCGCTCCAGGGGCTCCAGGTCCGCTTCACGTTCATCAACGGGAACGGCAAGATAAGCCCGACTGCCACCACAGGTGACGATGGCGAGGCTGAATGTCAGGTTTATGCGCTTTCACCGTACGCGAGCACGTTCTACACGATAGCGGCGAGACTCGATCTCTCACGGATAGGCGTGACTGGCGAAAAGAAATCTGATGGCTGGGAAAGGCTTCTTGAGTCACATCCCATCGCCGCTACATTTTCACTAGTTAAGACGAAACTCACGCTTGACGATAAACTGCGTCAGCTCACCGCGTCGCTGGTAGGGAGTCTTTCGGGAACGTCGCAGAAGGTTTGCGTGTCCAGGATCGATTATCAGGGGAAAATACCGGGTGAGCTTTCGGAGTACCTGAGGCAGCACATAGAGTCAGCTCTCAGGCAGAACACGGATCTGCAGCTCGTCGCGCCGCCGGTTCTAATCCAGACGAGAGGAGTCAGTGACGCCGCGGGACCTTTAGCGGAAGGCGTGTCACCGGAGCTGACGGCGGCATCCCGTGTTGGAATCGGGCTTGTCTTCACTGGTTCTTATTGGCAAAGAAGCGACGGCACCGAGCTCGACTTGAACGCAGTAGACAGCAGGTCCGGCGCCATAGTCGCAAGTTCGGATGTGACGATACCAGGGAACATCCTCCCAGGCGCCTCTCTCGTCCCTGCGAATTATCAGCCGGCAAAGGATGATCCTATCATATCAAACAGGAACTCCGGGGACAGTATCAAGGTCAATCTGTGGGTGAACCATCCGGACGGCGTGTACCACGATGGGGATACGATGTCGATCTATTTGTCGGCAAACAAGGATGTGTATGCCGAGCTGGTATATGTCGATGCTTCGGGGCAGAGCCTGATAATATTTCCCAATACATACGAATGGAACAACCGCCTAAGGGCGGGAAAGGTATACGCGATACCCAACCCCGAAACCGACGGTATTCTGAAAGTTGAGCCGCCATTCGGACGGGAAATCATAAAGGTCTACGCGAGCGAAACTCCGTTCCCGATCCCGAACGGTAGGAAGGTAAATGGACTCGTCCTCCTGAATTCCGTCGAGGATTTCCAGAGTGAGACGAGAGGGATTGGCCTGGTGTCAAAAGGCTATCAGGAGAGCTCGATAGTCATATCAACGTTTCAGTCTCAGAAATAGAAGTATTCAGTCAAGAAGAATTAATCGGAGGTAAACATGCAGTTACGAAAAATCACGGCATCATTTATGGTCGCTGGTTCGTTGATTCTTGCAGGATGCGGCTCGAGTCGCGGCCTGCAATCGGCGGACACGGGGGATATACCTTCATGGTACGTCAATGTTCCGCAGGACCCGAATTATCTTTACGCGGCTAACAGCCAGTCGTCCCAGGATATGCAGATGGCTACGGATAAGGCGATCTCGGCGGGCCGAGCGGAGATAGGAAGACAGCTCGATGTCAGACTTCAGAGCCTTCAGAAGCGTTTTGCCGAGGAGACAGGGACGGGTAGCGACGCGCAGCTCCTGCAAATGTTCACCCAGGCAGAGAAGACGGTTGTCTCCACAACCCTTAACGGAAGCAGAGTGAAGTACCAGAAGATTGTGAAGGACGGCGACCTATGGCGTTCATACGTCCTCGTGGAGTACCCTGTCGGGGCGGCCAACGAGGCGCTCATGCAGCAGATCAGGAACAACAACCAGATGTACACACGCTTCAGGGCTTCGCAGACATTCAAGGAGCTCGACGACGAAGTCAAGAAGTATGAAGACTCCAAAAAGGAAAGCGGCCAGCAGTAGTCTCCTGATTCTTGCGGGGTGTTTTCCGTTCAAAGGTTGACCGGCTACGGCGGTCACAAGGGGAAGCGTCCCGGTTCGGCGGTCGTGGATCGCCTTTATCTCAAGTTGAGGCAAATGCGCGGGGATGCTATATTCTGACGCGGCTTTCTTGTCCGGGTTGCTGCCAGTGGCACAAAGCAGATCCTGAATAACGTTAGCCGCGCCGGCACTTGCTTCCGACAAAACGCACCCCAACCAAACTCGCGAGGAAGACGGTCACGAAAGCAGCTATCTTTGCGGTCGCAATTTCCCTCTTCCTGTCACCTCTCACTTCCGGTATCTGCGCCCGTCATCCCTATCTCTCCTCACTTCATGCGACGAAGGATTCCCCGCTCTACACGACGTACGCCGCGGCAACCGAGCGTTCTGAGTTCGCTCCCGACGTAGCGTACCACCTTGTCTTCTATGATTCTTCGCGCGGGATCGTGTTCCGGAACCAGAAGGGGGGAGACTGGTCCATCGCCTTCACGGAGCCTAAGTTGGGCGCGCCCGCCGAATTTGTGTGCAAACTCGGTGACCTCCATTCTCAGCCGGTCATAACAACGTCATATTCCGACGTCGTCTGTTATCATTACTATCCGTTCGCGGATGTGAGAATCGACTCCAGGTTTCTCGTCTACAGTTCGCGCCTCGCGCTGCAGGAGGTCTCGATCAGCAATCTTGCCGGGAAGGAAAGGGAAATAGAGGCCGTACCATTCCTGAGTATTGATAATGGGAAATATCACAACGTCAGGATTGCAGCTGACGGCAAATCTGTCTCGTTCCGATACTATGACCGGCCTGATGGGTGGATGGTCGAGCACAAGACTCCTCACTTGGACACGGTGGACAATGTCTTCTCCTGGAATGTTGCGGCGGACTCATTCGCCTCTTCGCCCGAAGCATTGCCGTGGAGTTGTCGTGCGGTCCCATCCGACTCGGTGCGATCGATCGGACTGTTCAGGACGTTCAGAATCCCGCCGCACGGAAGGGTCACGTTCACGGTGTCCCGTGCGATCGGTGGTATCGCGACCGGTGACGTCGCCTTGCTCGAATCCGCGAGGAGCGCGTTTAGATTAGACATGCGGACCTTCATCAGCGCGGATGAGAAGGCCTATGGAAGAATACCGGACCTGAGGTTCGTCAGTCAAGACCTCAAGATGATGTATTGGAGCGCGTTTTCTCTGATGCGTCAGTGCATGCTTCCGGCGGAAGGGAAGTGTCATTATAATTACTATGTATTCTCGCGTGAGCCTGTTTGGGGATGGGGGCACGGTGGAGAAGTTTTCCACGAAAGCCTGTCTATGCTCGCCTACGTCTTCATGGATCCTCGCGGTGCCATGAATTCACAGCGCGTCTATATGGAACGCCAGCATCCGGACGGTTACATCAATTACAGGACGGGGCCATACCTCGACGAGACGATTCCCTACAACGGCGAGCCGACAACTTCGGCGCCTTGGTTTAGTTGGGAGAACTGGGAGATATACAGGGTTACCAGAGACCGCGTGTTCCTGCGGGAAGCGTACGATTCCGGCGCGAAGCTGTTCAGATATTGGGAGAGCCACCGCAGCTCAAAGCACGACGGACTGTTTGAGTGGGGTGGCCAGGCGATCCTCGAGTCTGTCCGGGACGATCAAGTCGCTGTCTGGGACAAGGTGGGCTGGCCGGCAAATTTCGAGGGCCCCGATCTTAACAGCATGCTTGTCATGGAAGCAGGGGCGCTCTCTAACATGGCAAAGGTTCTTGGTGAAAAGAGACAGTCAAACATGTGGGAAAGAAAAGCCGATGCGATCTCGAAACTGATCAACAAATACATGTGGGACGACTCGTCGGGATTCTACTACAACGTCAATCGGAATGATCACTCATTTACGTTCAGTAAGCCGAATGATTTGAAACGGCGCGAGATAATTGGGTTCCTCCCGCTCTGGAGCGGGATTGCTACGCGGGCACAGGCAGCAATCCTGGTCAAGGCGATGACCGACACTGCTGAATTCTGGCGTCCGTATGGGGTCCCCTCCCTCGCTGCGGACGATCCCTATTACAATCCGCATGGATACTGGAACGGTCCTGTCTGGGTGCAGTGGGAGTACCTTCTTGAACGGGGGCTAATGCGTTATGGCTACGGTGTCATCGCCAGGAGACTAGTCGATAGAGTCGCGTCAGGCGTAGCTGCTCAGCTCAAGAAGGATCACAACTTCTGGGAGTTCTACAGCCCTGATTCACAATGGGCCGGCTATCACAGAACGTACATTTGGGGAGGACTCGTGAGCAGAATGCTGATTGATGTAAATAACAGTCGGAAATAATTCGGAGAGATTCCATGCGAACGAGATGGGTGCTGATTCTTGTCGTTGCTTGGACGGTAAGTCCGTCGATCGGAATTGGCCGGACCACGGCCGCAGATTCGACCATGCCAGGGACGATCGAGGCCTTTCACATCTACAAGCCGTCCATGACGATAGATAAACCAGCTCAGCCGTTTACTCCTTTTGACAAGGTAGGACGCAAGTTCGCTGTTCTCGGAGAGGAGAGCGGAACGTTTGAAGCATGGGCCTACCCGCTAAAACTCTTCCGAAATTTTGAGTTCTCTTTTTACCTAAAGAACTCGACACGTCCGATTCGAGCCGCGGATATAGTCAGGCGTATCAGTGTCACTCCCGCCGCTACAACGATTACTTACGTCTACCAATCCTTTACAGTGAGGGCCGTGTACGTCACGCCCGTTAGCACCCCCGGCGCAATGATACTCCTCTCGGTTGATGCGGTGGTGCCGCTCAAGATCGTTTGCGGCTTCCTCCCCGTCTTGCAGCCGATGTGGCCTGCCGGCATCGGAGGGCAGTACGCGTACTGGGACGACGGCATGAAGGCGTACATTATTTCTGAACCGACCGGCGAGAACCACGGCATCGTCGGTTCACCGGCCGCGACGGGCATATCTTATACACCCGCCCACATGCTTTCGGATTATCCAAATGAATTCACGATCGATGTCGCCGACCCTGCGCGAGTCAGGGATAGATTTATCCCGGTGTGCATCGCTGGCGGAGAGGGGAAGCGGGACGCCGTCAATGCTGTTTACGACAGCCTCGTTGCTGATCCTGAAAAGTATTACGAAGCCGCCGTGCAGCATTACGCGGCGCTTGAGAAGAACACTCTTCAAATCGAAACACCTGTCAGGGACCTTAACCTCGCGTTCAAGTGGGCTAAGGTCGCATATGACAATCTCCTCGTTGATAACCCCGATCTCGGCAAGGGGCTGGTGGCGGGACTCGGCGTGTCCGGCACGAGCGGGCGACCGGGGTTCGGATGGTTCTTCGGTGGCGACGCATATATCAACTCGTTCAGCATGAGCAGTTACGGCGCGTTCGACGTTGTAAGGGACGCTCTCGCCTTCACGGAGAAGTGGCAGCGCGCAGATGGCAAAATGGCACATGAGCTCTCACAGGGAGCCGGCTATGTCGACTGGTTCCACAAGTATGGCTATGCATACATACATGCGGACACCACACCGTTCTATATCGACGCGGTTTATGACTACTACCGACTGACTGGCGACAGGAGCTTCGTGGAAAAGAGCTGGAAATCGCTTACGAAGGCATACGATTGGTGCCTTTCGACCGATTCGAACGGTGACGGCTTGATGGACAACAGCAAGGCGGGGCTGGGTGCGCTAGAATTCGGATCTTTAATAAATATTCAGTCGGACGTTTATCTCTCTGCCATCTGGGTCAGAGCGACCTACGCCATGGAGCGGCTCGCAAATGCGGTCGGCGACCCGTCCTACGCGGCAAAAGCGAAGATTGATTACGCCAGGGCGGCTGGCGCCTATGAACGCGACTTCTGGAACCCCAATGGGAAATATTACTCGTACGCCTTTAACTCCAGAGGTGAGAAGGTAAACGTGCTTACGCCGTGGATGTCAGTCGGCCTGTCATGGGGGATCGGCGACTCGGTCCACAGCGACGAAGCGCTGGAACAACTTGCGTCGTCCCAGCTTGCGACCGATTGGGGAGTCAGAACCATATCAGATCGGAGCAGTTACTACGATCCTCTCAATTACAACTACGGAACCGTGTGGCCATTCATAACCGGATGGGCATCGGTGGCGGAGTTCAGGCACGGGTTCAGCCTGCAAGGGTATGGTATGCTTATGAGCACAGCGAGACACACGTTCGACAACGAGCAGGGTGACGTGACGGAAGTATTCTCCGGCGCTTCGAATGTCTGGCTCGGCGAGGCAGTCTCCCATCAGGGGTTTTCGACTGGGGGAGTAGTTATGCCGTTGGTCAGAGGGTTGTTCGGACTTGACGGGGATGCCTCCCGGATGCGTGTGACATTTGCGCCGCAGTTTCCTGCCAACTGGGATTCCGCCTCTGCCTCGAACTACAGAGTAGGCGAAGCCAGTTTCTCCTTCAGGTTTGCCAGGATGGAAAACGTGGTGAAGGTCGTTGTAAACGGTGTCAATGCTGATGGTTACGATGTGGTCGTGTCGCCGGTCCTCGCGCCCGGGACTGTAGTGACATCGGCTACTCTGAATGGCAAGCCTGCTCATGTTACGACTCGACCAGGCTCTCAGTCAGTCGAAGCGACAGCTGATGGAATTATGGCCGGTGGCGCAATGACATTCGAGTTTTCATGCCGGCCCACAGTTGAGATCCTTCCTCCGGAGATCGAGACGACAACAGGCGACGCGGACCACGGACTCAAGATTGTCTCGGTCACAAATGATGGGAGAGAGCTGCTCGCAGTGGTCGAAGGGTTGGCCGGGAGAAGATATTCGTTGAAGGTAATGAACCGCCTCATGATAGGCGGCGTGGACGGCGCTGCACTGAACGGGTCGGAGCTTGATTTTGAACTTCCGAATACCGCCAGTGGAGGATTTGCAAGACATGTGATACGCTTAAGACTGCAATGACAAATTCAAACATGTGAAGTTCCCACTCGCTTGGTGGAAAACAAAGGGAAAGTGTAAATCAAAATATATTCGGAGAAGAGATGAGAAATATCCGGAGATTCTATCCCATGTTATACGGGATTTCAATTGCGGTGCTGGTTCTGACCGCGATCCCGTCGTTCGCGCAGGGTGATGATCCCGTCGCAGATCCACGCGCTGTGGTCGTCCAAGGGGACGCACGATTCACAGTTCTCACACCGCAGCTTATAAGGATGGAATGGTCAGGCGATGCGAAGTTCGTCGACTCGCCTTCGCTGGTCTTCATCAATCGCAGGCTTCCTGTGCCACCTTACAAATTTTACGATGATAAAGGCTGGCTTGTCATTCAAACAGGTAAGCTGACGCTAAGATATAGAAAGGATTCCGGGGAGTTCGACAAGAACAATCTCGTTGTCAGTTTTCAGCTTGACGGACAGACGGTTGTCTGGCGCCCCGGCGTAAAGGATACCGCCAATTTGTATGGGACAATCAGGACACTGGATGGGGTGAAGGGGGCGACTCAACTCGATCCCGGTCTCCTTTCGCGGGCGGGTTGGGTTCTGGTCGACGACAGCCGCCGTCCGCTTTTCGACGAGAGCTCCTGGAAGTGGGCGATGAACAGGCCTAATGATGAAAAACAGGACTGGTATTTCTTCGGGTATGGTCACGATTACGTGAAGGAACTCGGAGATTATGTGAAGGTGGCTGGCAGGATACCGATGCCGCCGAGGTTCGCGTTCGGCGCTTGGTGGTCGAGGTATTGGGCCTACACGGACGAGGAGTTGAGAGGGCTCGTGGACGAGTTTTCTACGCACGACGTTCCCCTCGACGTGCTGGTCGTCGATATGGACTGGCATGAGACGTTCGACCTGCGATGGTCCAAGCGAGTGCTGGACCAGGCCGGGGAGATGAAAGGCTGGACGGGATATACTTGGAACAGGACGCTCTTCCCGGATCCGAAGGAGTTCCTCAATTGGTGTCATAAACGAGACCTGAAGGTCGTCCTGAATCTTCATCCGGCCTCCGGTATCCAGCCGTGGGAGGAAAGCTATCCGGCAATGGCCCGCGCAATGGGAATCGACCCTGCAACGAAGAAGTACGTCCCTTTCGATCCGACCGATAAGAAATTCGCAGAGAACTATTTCAAACTCGTTTTGCATCCTCTCGAAAAGGAGGGAGTGAATTTCTGGTGGATCGATTGGCAGCAATGGGACACTACCCGCATCAGGAACCTGAATCCCACGTGGTGGCTGAACTACACATTTTACACGGACATGCAGCGGGAGGGGAAAGATCGTCCCATCATACTCGCGCGATGGGGAGGTCTCGGAGGTCACCGGTACCAGATAGGTTTCTCCGGAGATGTAATCACGGACTGGTCCTCGCTCCGTTTCCAGCCATACTTCACGGCGACCGCTGCCAACGTCGGCTTTGGCTACTGGAGCCACGACATAGGCGGCCACATACCGGGAACCGTGTCACCGGAGTTGTATACCCGATGGGTCCAATGGGGCGCGATGAGTCCCATACTCCGAACACATACGACGCGCAACGCTGACGCCGAGAGGAGAATCTGGGCGTATCCGTACAAATACGCCAGCGCAATGAGAGACGCCTTCCTTTTGCGCTATAGGCTCCTTCCTTATATCTATACTGCCGCCAGACACCAGTACGATACAGGCATCTCCATGATCCATCCGCTCTATTATGATTACCCAGAAGCAAAGGAGGCGTACGAGTTTGGTGACGAGTATTTCTTCGGCAAAGATCTGATAGTATCGCCGGTGGTGCAGCCGTTGTCTCAGGATTCCCTCCTCGCATCGGTGAAACTGTGGATACCGCCTGGCACCTGGAGGGAATGGTACAGCGGGAAAAAGCTTGAAGGCCCAGAAATCGTGGAAAGGCATTATGCGCTGAACGAGATACCAATACTCGTCAGAGAAGGTGCCGTGATACCGATGCAGAGTACGAAACAAAAGGGGGCCGTCGCGAACGTCGACCCGGTAATTTTCAGGATATTCCCCTCTCAGCAGGGCTCGGGCGAATTATACGAGGACGAGGGTAACTCGGACGGATATCTCCGAGGCCACTACAGCACGACGAAGCTTACGTACAACTCAGAGGATGATCGCCTCCTGCACATCCTTGTGGAGCCCGAGGAGGGGAGTTACACCGGTATGGCAAAGAGCAGAACGTACGTGTTTCAGATTATGAACGCTTTTCCTCCGGTGCGGGTATCCTGCAATGGGAGAGTGATAAATAAGGGGGAGGATGGATGGTCTTACAACGGGGACAAACTCGAGACTGAGGTCCGGGCAGGTTCATGGAATGCGGCCGGTAAGGTGGTTCTTACCGTGGAGTTCCCAGAGTCATTTCAATCTCCGCTCCTCGACGGAGCGCGAGGAAAAATCGCCAGGCTGAAGGATGCGATGGGGATACTAAATCATCTGTGGCCGGATGACTGGTCGCCGGATGTCCTGATTGACGCGGCACAAACGGGTGATTTCATTTCCCTCTATCCTGATTCAGCAGTGCAGAAGCTGCAAAAGCTTGACTTCGATCTTGCCCGGGTGAGGGCGGCCATTACCAGCCTTTCCGGGAACAAGGAGACCATAGCTAAGGCTCTCAACCATCTTGGCGACATTCTTCCATAAGAAAGGAAGAACGAGACAAGATACGGGTGAAAAGGAAAGTACTGCCCAGCAGCCCGCGGCTCGTGCCAGGTACTGTAGCCGGCGCCGGATGAAAGGGTGTGGAATGTGGTTGCGTTAACCGATTGTGTTTGATAGCTTCAACTGGAAGGTTCCTGTCGACGGATGATACTCATCGACTACGGCGGACGTCAATAGTCCGGGCGCACAGAATCGCCAAAACTGAGCAAGGCTAAAGAACGAAAGGGAAAACGAATTGAAATCCAATTCTTGCATTCGCGGGGGCGGGCAAGTATGCTGGTCGTTTCTTTCAAATACTTCAGCTAAAGTCGTTCTTCTTTACGCACTCCTCATAGGAGCCGGATTCAGGACCGCATCCCCTGCGGCAGCGCAAACGGTTTCGCAGGAGGACTATTCCGCGCTCCGATGGCGACTTGTCGGGCCGTTCAGGGCGGGACGCGCGTTGGCCGCGGCAGGAATCCCTGGTAATCCCTATACTTTTTATTTCGGCTCTGTGGATGGCGGCGTTTGGAAAACCATCAACGCAGGACTCACGTGGAACGAGATTTCTGACGGCCAGACCAACCCGTCGATAGGTGCGCTCGCGATTGCGCCATCAGATCCAAGAGTCGTTTACATCGGGACCGGCGAAGCAGATATGCGCTCGGACATCACGTACGGCGACGGCGTATATAAATCCACGGATGGTGGAACACATTGGGAACACTTAGGGCTCTCAGATTCGAGACACATCGGAAAGGTTCTGATCGACCCTAAGAATCCGGAAATTGTTCTGGTTGCCGCTCTGGGGCACGCATATGATTCAAATCCCGAGAGGGGAGTGTTCAAGACTACCGATGGCGGAAGGAGCTGGAAGAAAGTTCTCTACAAGGGTCCGGATGTCGGAGCCGTGGATCTTGCCTCTGATCCCCAGAGTCCTTCAGTGGTATATGCCACGATGTGGCAGGCACGCAGAACGCCTTGGAGCCAGTATCCTCCGGACGAAGGCGCCGGCAGCGGACTGTACAAATCGACCGATGAAGGGGAGACGTGGCATGAACTTGAAGGAGGAGGCCTGCCTCCCAAACAGTACGGCAGAATAGGGGTCTCGGTCGCTGCCGGCTCGGATGGGATGAATGTCTACGCTCTTGTCAGCGCGGGAAGCAAATCAGGCCTCTACAATTCCAACGATGGTGGCAAGAGCTGGCGGATTGTCTGCAACGATCCTCGAATTACGACGAGGATGTGGTATTTCGGACGCGTATTCGTCGACCCGGCTAATCCGGAAGTCATTTACATTCCTAACAGATCGGTGATGCGTTCGACGGATGGTGGGAAGACATTTACTGCCATAAAAGGCTCCCCCGGTGGCGACGATTATCACTTTCTATGGGTAGACCCGACCGACGACAGCAGGATGATTGTGGCGAGCGATCAGGGTACAGTTGTCAGCCTTGACAACGGAAAGACATGGAGTTCCTGGTACAACCAGCCAACGGCGCAGTTTTACCACGTCGTAACTGACGACCATTTTCCTTATCGAATATATGGCGCTCAGCAGGACGCCGGCACGGTATGCATATCAAGCAGAAGTGATTACGGGGAAATAAATTTTAGGAATTGGATGCCTGTAGGCGCGGGGGAGGCAGGTTACATTGCTCCGGATCCGTTGAATCCGGACATCGTTTATGGCGGTGACACGTACGGCGGGGTGTTCAGGTTCGACCGCGTCACCGGACAGTCTCAGGTCGTCTCTCCATCTCCACTCTCCGAGTTTGGCACTCCTGCTCCTCAGAGACATTTTCGATTTACGTGGACGAGTCCGATTGTCTTCGATCGACGCGATCCGCATACGCTTTACCTTGGGGCTCAGGTCCTTCTCAAGACGTCAGACGGCGGCCTCCATTGGGAGACAATCAGCCCGGATCTGACCCAAGCCGGACTGAGGAAAAAGCAGGCGGACACGACGCATGTAGGCTGGGGTGTCATTTACACCATAGCGCCTTCGCCGGTACGGGCCGGTGAGATCTGGGTCGGAACGGATGACGGACTGATACACGTCACAACGGATGGTGGGAGGCATTGGGAGAACGTCACGCCTACCGGGCTGAATCCCTGGAGCAAGATAGGTATGATAGAAGCCTCGCCTTTCGATGCCGGTGAAGCTTACGCCTCAGTGGACAGACACAGACTCGGTGACTTCGCCCCCTACGTATACAAGACCACGGACTACGGGAAACACTGGACTCGCGCCGACAGCGGTATTGGAAAGATGTCGTATGTGAACGTAGTTAGGTCAGACCGGACGACGAGGGGGCTCCTCTACGCAGGTACCGAAACCGGAGTGTATGTCTCGTTCGATGACGGTTCCTCGTGGCAGTCACTTCAGCTCAATCTCCCGACTGCCTCTGTGCGCGATCTGGCACTCAAAGACAACGATCTAATCGCTGCCACGCACGGTCGGGCGTTCTGGGTTTTGGACGACATCACCCCGCTTCAGCAGATGAGCCCTGCCGCGCTTAATTCAGATGTCTACCTCTTCTCACCCCGGAAAGCGGTACGGATCCGCCGAAGCGTCAACACTGATACTCCCATTCCTCCGGAGGAGCCGCATGGATTCAATCCTCCCGCGGGTGCTGAGATAGACTACTATCTGAAAAGCAGCGCATCATCTCCTATTACTCTGGACATATTCGATATGGACGGTAACCTCGTCAGGCATTTCTCAAGCAACGAACCGGCGCCCGTGCCAGACCATCCTCCTTATTTCAAGGACAGCTGGCTCCCGAAGTTTGATTCTCTCACTTCACACGCAGGGCTGAACAGATTCGTATGGGACCTGCGTTACGGAGCCCCCCCGTCAACCAACCATGGTTACAGCATGGCGGTGGCGAATCTTCACAGCGCGCTTGAACCTGAAGGTCCGCTGGTGCTTCCCGGCAGATACAAGGCAACGTTGAAAGCAGGAGGTGAGACATATTCGCGTACAATTCAGGTTGTGGAGGACCCGAGAGTCCAGGTGACAGAAGCCGCGCTGCGCGACCAGCTTGCTCTTTCTATCGAAGTTTGGAATGCGATGGCTGATGCCTCCGATCTCAGGGGCGCTATGGATAGCTTGAAGGCGGCTCTATTACGCGTCAAGAATGCAAAGGGAATAGATGCTCAATCGGTGTCTAAGATAGATAACCTCGAGCATGATCTCTCCAAACTATCCGGTTCCATGAAAGACGGTGAGCTCGCTCAGCTCGAAGGAGACATAATGAGTGCTGACAGGGAGCCGACATCTCAGACGCGCTCCTCTTTCGAGATGCTCAGGCAGAATATCTCTTCGGTCGGAAGCGCGTGGTCTTCACTGAAGGAGAAGACCCTGTCAGACTTGAACAGGAAACTTGAGAGCATCGGAATTTCTCCTCTACGGGTTGTCGAGGCTAACGGAATGCATCTGAAGATGCCGGTCGTGAGAGAGTAGTGTCCCTTTAGGCGGTAGCATAGACGCCCCTGTCTCGCGCGGCGGGTTGGCCCCTGCCGCGCTTGCATGGCCATCTCAAATCGGCTATACTTCCCAAGTAAAGGGGAGTGGGCTTATGCAGGTGCTTCTTGTTCAGCCGGGTATTTCGCCGAACAGATTCGCGCGTCCTTTTGGTGCTGTCGAACCCCTTGGTCTTGAGAGCTTAGCTTCAGTGCTCAAGCCATTGGCAGACGTCGAGTTCCTCGACATGAGGTATGCGTCAGAGGACGAGCTGAGGGGGAGACTTGAAGGGAGGAACGTCGGGGCGTGCGGTATAACATCCACCTTTACAATGGATTACAAGCCTGCTGTGAGGATCGCCGAAGTCGTCAGGAGCATCAGTCCGGAAACATTCATCTTCGTTGGCGGTCACCATCCTTCGCTCCGTCCAATCGACTTTCTTTTGCCGAGCATAGATGCAGTTGTGATTGGCGAAGGGGAGCAGACCGTAATCGACTTGTGCCGATGCCTTGAGGAAGGGGGTGAAATCTCCTCGGTGGCCGGTCTCGCGGTCAATGGCCGCGCCGGGCAG
>JAKAMG010000029.1:0-19837 GCA_021812985.1 Bacteroidota bacterium | reverse complement strand
CGCCGAAAGGAAGGACTTCGCGCTCCTGCGTGATTATGTGAAAAGTCTGGGGCTGACGATGCCGCTATTTACAGTCCTTACTCCTCTTCCTGGGACAAGACTTTTCGATGAACGGCTCTCTTATGAGACTGAGTTGGATTACGACAAGTTCGACTTGTTCCACCCGGTTATGCCCACGAGGCTTGAAGCGAAACTCTTCATTGATGAAATGGCCGGGCTGTACCGCTCAGCATACCCTAGGCGCGTTGCCGTGGTCGGAGGCTTAGCCCTCCTCGTTCAGGTGCTGAGGGGTAAACTTTCATTTACCGACTGGAAAGATATAGTGTCAGATTGGAGACGGCTTACCACGCCTTCGGCTTATCTGGGCCGCGGTGCCGGGGCGGTGGGGGGAGCGGCATGATCCTGGAAATTTTGGCCACCTTGATTTTCACGCCCTGCGGGATGAAATTTTAGCGTGTTATCAAGCGAAAAGAAACGAGTAGCATTCGAAAGCCTCGGCTGCAAGTTGAACTATGCCGAGACTGTTCAGATAGAAAAAGAGTTCCTCGATCGAGGCTTCGAGATCGTCGACCCGTCTTCGTCGGCCGACGTGTTTGTCATCAACACTTGCACCGTTACACAAAGCGCCGACAGCGATTGCAGGCAGATAGTCAGACGTGCACTCCGTACTTCTCCCGATGCATTTGTCGTCGTCACGGGTTGTTATGCCCAGGGAAAGCCGGATGAGGTGGCACGCATCGAGGGAGTCGATCTTGTCCTCGGAGCGAAGGAGAAGTTCCATCTCTTTGATTTCGTGGACGGTTTCGAGAAACACTCTGGCAGTGCGGATGGCCTCGGAGCCAACTATCATGGCAGAATCTTCGTCAGCCCGATAGATGAAATCGTGGAGTTCGGATTCGCCGACTCCGCCATAAACCCGGCGCAGATACGGGACGATTCTCAAATGGGAGTGCGCACGCGCGCGTTCCTTAAGGTCCAGGACGGGTGCGACTATAATTGTTCCTACTGTACAATACCCGCGGTCCGCGGCGTCAGCCGTAGCCCTTCAATCAATTTCCTGGTGGAGCAGGCGTCCAGGATCGCCTCTGCAGGTTTCAAGGAGGTTGTCCTTAGCGGCGTGAACGTGGGAGATTTCGGAAGGGAAAAAGGCGAATCGCTCCTCGATCTTCTGAAGGCCCTCGAGCAGGTGGACGGTGTGTCACGCTACAGGATAAGCTCCATTGAACCGAACCTCCTTACAAGAGAGATAGTGAAGTTCGTCGCGAGCTCATCGAAGTTTTGCAAGCATTTCCATATCCCGATGCAGAACGGGGCAGACGAAATTCTCAAGAAGATGCGAAGGCGGTACAACACAAATCAGTATCGTGAGACTGTGAACTTCATCAGGGAATTGATACCGGATGCCGGAATCGGCGCGGACGTAATTGTCGGTTTCCCGGGTGAGACGGGTGAGCTGTTTGAAAAAAGCGTGAATTTCATCGAGAGTCTTCCTCTCACTTATCTCCACGTCTTTTCATATTCAGAGCGGCAGGGGACCCTCTCATCCACTTTCGGGTCGAACATTGACCCGCGAGTAAAAAGAAAGAGGAGCGAACTGCTGAGGATGGTCTCGACGAGAAAGAGATACGAATTTACGCGCCGGCATCTTGGGAAGGTTATGAAGGTTCTTATCGAGGACGAAGTTAAGAACGCCAAGATGTACGGTTTTACTTCCAACTATGTGAGAGTCGAGATCGAGGCAAATCCGCTCCAAGCGAACGAACTCACTGATGTACTGATTACCGGAGCGAGTGACAACACGGCGATAGGGCAAGTAATCTTATGACAGAATTCAGAGCTATGGAGGGTGTTTCAGGGTCGAAAAACGCGTCATTGAAAGCGAAGGCCTCAAAGTTTGGAGTCAAGCTCCCCGCCGGGCTGTTTGTTCTCCTGTGCGGAATGTTCATCTTGTCAGGCCTCAACGAGGCTTTTCCTCAGTCCAGGATGGAACTCCGAGCGAAACTTATCGGTAAGTCTCCGGCAGGTTTCACCGGTTCTGAGCCAGCCGTTGTCGGACGAAAGTCCCCGATGCTCGCCGCCCTGGCGTCGATGGCGGTCCCGGGACTCGGCGAGTTGTACGCAGGCAGGTACGATATCGGGAAGTATTCAACGATAACTGAAGTATCGCTCTGGGTGCTCTACACAGGATTGGAACTTTACTCTGATCAGGTCAGAAATGACGCCATCAACTATGCCAGGCTTTACTCCGGAGCACAGGTCGCGGGGAAGCCTGGCCAGTTCTTTGTGGACATCGGGAATTTTCTGAATACTTCCGACTACAACGTTAAGAAGGTTCATGACGGATATTACGGACTCATCTACACGAGCCCATCAGACCAATGGCAGTGGCAGTCCGACGCTAACCGAACTCAATTCAAGAGTCTGAGAATAAAAGCGGACACATATCTAAATTACGGCAGATATGCCTTGGCTGTAATATTTCTGAATCACCTCGTAAGCGCAATCGACGCGGGGAGACTTGCCGCTAACTTCAATGCATCTGCGGCAACTTCCGTCGGTGGCTTGCCGAATTCAGAGGGGATTTATCTGAAGCTGGCGGCTGGTTTCTGAATAACATCATCCGAATGCCAAGGATGATAACGCAAGGAGCCGGCGAGCCAGCGATTTCAAAAAGAAGCTTTCCGGTTCACCCAAACGCCAAATTGGAATTTGGCTGTTCATTCCCAGAGGCAACCGGGAAGTCATCCGCTATGACGGGACCTGATACCGGGAACTGATGCTGGGAAGCCTGTTATCAAGTCCCGGGTTGTCTTCCAGTTAAAGTGATCATGCGCAATATAGCACTCCTTATCGAATACGACGGAACCGACTATGGTGGCTGGCAGGTTCAGAAAAACAGTCGGAGTATACAGGGTGTGGTAGAGGAGCAGCTGACCAGGCTCCTTCAGGAAAAAGTCGGCCTCGTTGGAGCTGGAAGGACAGATGCTGGGGTTCACGCACGAGGACAGGTCGCGAACTTCCACACCGAGCGCGATTGGGCGCCACGCAGATTAATTTACGCGCTCAACGGAACGCTTCCGCGAGACATCGCCATTCGTGAAAGTGCCGAGGTCCCGGCTGATTTCCATTCACGGTTCGACGCCAGGGCGAGGCGTTATTCCTACAGAATAGTTTCCCGCAAGATCGCGATAGGAAAAGAGTTCGCCGCTTCGCTGCCCTACGAGCTTGCCGTCGATTCGATGAATGCCGCCGCGGGCTATCTGATCGGAAAGAAAAATTTCCGGTCGTTCACGAAATACGCGGATCAGCAGAGGCACTTCTTGTGCGACATTTACAGCGTCGGCTGGAAGACGGAAGGCGAAGCCTTCATGTTCACAATTGAGGGAAACCGGTTTCTTCACGGCATGGTCAGGGCCATAGTAGGGACTTTGGTTGACGTGGGGCGCGGAAGGCTGAGCGTGGAAGAATTTGCGAAGGTGGTGGATGCAGCTGATCGCTCCGCCGCTTCGATGTCCGCTCCCGCATGCGGCCTTTGTCTGGACGAAGTCAGGTATGAGTTTGACATTTGGAAGAAGGACGCAGGTGAGAGTAAGGGGAGTATTTCTAAGCTACCGGAGTGAGAAGACTTGCCGCGGGCAGGTTTTGTACCATGTTCCATCACGTAAGTGACCGGTTGCTTTCCATCGGTTCTGATTTTGCGCTCGTGCGTTTTGTCACGGTAATTTTTCCTCCGGGGCGGAAATTTTTTCTGGACCGGATTGCAGGAGTTTGGCTGAATTGTGCCGATACACTCCAAATGAGGGCCCTGGCCTAGCTGGCATCCGGCTTGCCTATAATGCTGGCGACGGATTGACTCGTCCGCCCTGCAAGAGGGCCGAAAACTTGACTTTCTTGGCGGATGCCGTTTATATTCGTTTGAGGCATGGCGTTTAAGAGTTTTTCTTTAACGTCCCTTAAAAATTAAAAGGAGGTAAATATGGGACAGCAACAACTTCTGCTTATTGTTCTTGGAGTCATTATAGTCGGTATTGCCATAGCGGTTGGAATTTCGATGTTCAAGAGCAATGCACAGAGCTCGAACCGTGATCAGGTTATTAATGATCTGAACAACCTCGCGGCAAAGGCGCAGCAATTTTACCGGAAGCCTACTTCAATGGCGGGTGGTGGACAGAGCTTCGCAGGATTTACGCTCGCTCCTGTTGACACTGCCAATGCAAACGGAATGTATTCAATTGCCTCCGTTGGCAACTCGGCCGGTACGGCGCCCTCCCTTGCTAACTATCAGGCAAGCGTCAGCACCGGTTCTGCCGGTTCTGCTCCTGCGGATTCGTTCCTCGTGATTTCCGGCTGGGGTACGGAGCAAGGAAACAACACTGCCTATAAGGTGCAGGCCTACATAGTCATTACGCCAAACGGCGCAACGACATCTGTAGTTAACTAGTCAGACTTTCAAAAGGAAGATGGGCAGTCGACCCGGCTTAGTCGCGGGATTCGCTGCCCACTTGCTTTTTATTATGAGGAGGGCGTGAGTTGCCGGAATTCAGATTTCAGGGGGTGAAGCCGGGCGGCCGAACAGTGCAGGGGATTATCTCGGCTGAAACTCGCGCTCAGGCTAAGAAAATCGTTTCCGACCTGTCGCAAAAGAATCAATTCAAGGTAGTTGCGTTAAACGCGCGTTCCACATTCGTTTATAAGGTCCGCAGGAACGGCGAGAAACCTGTTACCGGCGAACAGAAAGCTTTCTCCAAACAGGAAGTTCAGCAAGCCCTCCAGCGTCTTGATTACAAGGTAATATCCGTTCAGAAGAAACTCCTCGATTTCAAACCTAAACCCCCGGCAACAGAGGTGGTAACGTTCGTGCGCGTCAGTGCAGACCTCCTCCGCGAAAAGCTTCCCTTCAACGAAATACTCCAGCTGCTGACCAATGATATTGAGAATAAGACTCTAAGGGATACGGTCAGGGAGATAAACAACGACCTGAAACAGGGGAAGGACAGCGAACAGGCGTTTCTCAAGCATGAGAAGGTCTTCGGCAGATTTACTGCGCATATGCTGGGACTTGCTTCTAAGAGCGGCAACATGGCGGAAATATATGAGAGCACCGCAAAGTTTCTTGAGCGGCAGGCCGAGTTCAAGAAAAATCTGAAGAGCGCGCTTATAATGCCGGCCGTTACCATGTTCGTCCTTTTCATTGCGGTCATCTACTATGTCGCATATATATTCCCTGCGACGGCCGAGTTGTTCGCGAAACTCGGCCAAGTCCCTCCCATGACTGCAGCGACACTGAAGCTCAGTCATTTTCTCACGCAGAATTTCTGGTGGATGGGACTCGCGGTGCTCGCATTCGGTATTTTCATGGCTCGTTTCGCTACCACTGAGAAGGGACGGTTCTTTCTCGACAAGTATATGATAAAGATTCCCGCGGTGGGGGGACTTCTGCATAAAACGAGCATAGAGATCTTCTGCAGGGTTTTTTACGCGATGTACAGCGGCTCAGGGGAGAACATCGATGTCATCAGGCTGGCCGCAGAAGCCTGCGGCAACAAGTACATGGAGCATCAGATTAAGTCTGTTGCCATACCAATGATGGTCACTCAGGGAAAAGGACTTACGGAGAGTCTCGCCGCCAGCAATGTCTTCAGTGAAACCGCGATCTCCAGATTCCACAGTGGCGCGGAGACCGGAACAGTGCGCAATACGGCCCTTCAGCTCGCGAACTACTACGAGAAGGAGACAGGTTACAAGCTGAAAAATGCGATCGACTTCATCCAGGTCATAGTCTCCATGATAATCATGATAGTAATGATAGCTCTCACTATAGTCTCGTCGGAATCTGCCATGATAAGCCCATCAACTCCGACAGGCGGCTGAGGACAAGATGCCCGAAATTGACATAAGTGATAAACTGGGCTATACCCTCCTGAAGAAGGGCATCATAGATTATGAGACGCTCGAGCTCGCCATAAAGAAGAAAGAGGCTGAAGACTCAAAGACTCGCCGAACGCTCGCCCAGATACTCGTCTCTGATTTTAATGTCGAGCACGATCTTGTGTTCAGGGAGGTCGCGAACCTGTACGGCTTCCGTGAGATTTATCTCGCAGACGAGGTGATAGACACGGAGAGGATCGACTTCGTGAAGAAGCTGGTCGAATCCGGCGATAACCTCAAGGACGAGATAATAAGCGCGAAGATGCTCCCCCTGAAATTCGACGAGGCCCGCCCCGACAAGCTGATAATAGTTGCCGCCGATCCGACCAACAAGGAAATTCCGCGGCTCGCGAGAAGCTTTGCGGCGAAGAGGTATGAGGTCGCATACGTAAGGCTGAAGGATCTCCAGGGACTTATAGACAAAGTGTTCCCCCCCGAAAATGAATTCCTAAAAGTCCTGAGCAACTCCACGCAGGATGAGCTCGGCGAAATAAGCACCGGGGAAGAGGAGGGGCTCGACGAACAGCAGCTCGAAGCGGAGATCAACAAGAGCGTTCTTATAAATCTCGTGGAGGGGATGCTGGTCGAGGCTGTACGTCGGGGTGCCAGCGACATACATATTGTCCCGCGCGACGGCAGCAGAACGGATGTCCATTTCCGAATCGATGGCGACCTGAGATTATGGTATACCCAGGAGGGGGTGCTCCCCGAAGCCGTATCAGCCGTGATAAAGGACAGGTCCAAGGGAGCTGACCGTTTCGAACGCGAGGCGGGCCAGGACGCCTTTATCCAAAGGAAGGTGGACGACCACTGGATAAGGTTCCGCGTCTCGATACTCCCGATGGTGTCGAGCGAGTTCAAGCACAAGTTTGAATCTGTCGTCATCCGTGTCCTGGACGACAGAAAGGTGATAACGGATCTGGAGAAACTCGGCCTGCAGGGGCCTGCGCGTGAAAGTTTTTATAAATCGATCCGCAAGCCGCAAGGGATGATTATCCTCACCGGTCCGACGGGAAGCGGAAAGTCGACCACCCTCGTCGCGGCTCTCTATCAGGTTATTGACCCGACCGTGAACGTCCTCACCGTCGAAGATCCCGTTGAGTACATAATTAACGGCGCCAGGCAGCTCAGAATAGGACCGAAGATGAATTTTGAGCAGGCGATAAGGTCCATACTCAGACACGACCCCGATATAGTCCTTGTCGGAGAGATACGCGACAAGGAGACGGCAGAGATAGCCGTGAAGCTGGCAAACACCGGTCACCTCACGTTCTCCACTCTCCACACGAACGATGCGCCGAGCGCCGTCGCAAGGTTATACAAGATGGGCATAGAGCCCTTCCTCCTCGCCAGCGCTGTCAACATCATAGTCGCCCAGAGGCTTGTCAGGACTCTTTGTGCCAACTGTAAGCAGCCCCTCAGCAAAGATGAGATTGACAAGGATACGTACCTGAGATTTGGGTTCATGGAGGAAGAGATCAGGGAACACAAGCTGTATAAGGCGGTGGGTTGTGAGAAATGCAGCGGCACCGGATACAAGGGAAGGGCCGCCATACACGAGGCGTTGTACTTCACGAGAGAGATCAAACACATAATCATGACGTCAGGCGAGGATATAAACGAAGACCTGATCCGCGAACAGGCCGTAAAAGATGGAATGTGGACGCTGCGTCGTGCCGGCATACAGCGCGTCCTTGAAGGTGCTACAACGATGGAAGAGGTCGCGGCGACCACCACCGAAGACTGAGTTTGATCATCCGGGCCGGCGGGCGGTCCCGGGATTGACGCAACTAAGAAGGAGAGCAACTTGGAAGCTGTGCAGGCTACCGATTATTCGTCGGTTAGAACCCTTATCGGACACGTGACCTCTCAAGTGTCCGAGCTCGTGCAGGGCCTGGAGCGGCATATCTTTATCGGGAATGTCGTTGCTAACCTCCCTGAAGATCAGCGGCTCGAAATAAGGAGTCTCTTTAACAGCTTCCTCATTAAGATGCGCGAGAATAATGCCTCCGATATAGACATGGGAGGCTTTGGATCCGGGGGGAAAATATGGTATCGCATCTTCGGCTCGAAAAGTCCCGTCGATTCGTGGGGTACGTTCACCTCCGCGGAGACAAGCGTCATAATACAAAATATCCTTACTGAGCGGCAGAGGCAGTACTTCTACGACAAGCGTAACCTGGATTTCTCCTACTCTTTTACAGACAATGGAAAAGTTTATCGCTTCCGCGCCGACGTCTACATAGACCTTGAAGAAGTTGCCCTGAACATGCGCGCGATAAACCAGCAGGTCCGCCCTATCCAGGATCTGGGCTTCCATCCTAACGTACTTAAAGTGATGAGCCTCGCTCACACAAAGGAGGGGCTTATACTGGTAACGGGTATTACCGGATCAGGGAAAAGCTCGACTCTCGATTCAATCATTGACATGAATAACCATACTGTCAACGGTCACATCGTGGTGATAGGTTCGCCTATTGAATACGTTCATTTGTCCGATAAATGTATTGTACGCCACCGGGAGGTTGGGCGGGATACGCTTTCGTTCAAGGAAGGCGCCGTTGAATCGCTGAGGCAGGACCCGGATATCGTAATGATAACGGAAATGCGCGATGCGGACACGATAATGACGGCCCTTGAAATTACAGACAGCGGTCACAAAGTCTTTTCGACACTTCATACCGCCTCTGCCGTTGAAAGCGTGGACAGGATCGTCGCGGAAGTACCTCCGACCGAACAGGAACGCGTCTGGCAAAGGTTGGCGGACGTGCTGCAGTGTGTTGTCTCTCAGAAACTCATACCCAGTCTTGACGGAAAGCGGGTAATGGCGAAGGAGGTGCTCATCGGGAGCCCTTCAGTCAAAGCCGCTATCAAGAACAAAAACACCTCGGAAATTTATCAGATGATTTCTGAGAGCGCGGATCTCGGGATGATAACCATGGAGCAGGATCTGAAGAGACTGTATACGCAGAAGAAGATATCGAAAGAGAACGCTCTGAATTATGCTAACAATAAACGCAGGATGGAACAAATCCTGCAAATGATGTAGTAGCCTAACCCAGGAGAGTGCGAAATGGCATCCAACAACGCCCTCGGACTGTATGTGGACGGAGTCGATCTGAAGGTCGCTCATATCGCCAGACATGGGAAGAAGATCGTTCTTCTCGATCTGTTCGAGACTAAACTTGCACAGAAGCTTGAGGTAGCAGCGCCAGTATCAGCCGGTATGGATGGTGGCGAAGCATTGGACCTCACTCAGGCAACACTTCAGGAGTCACCGACAGAAGAAGACAATGCCTCAATAATTACAGAGGTATTCAATAGATACAAGAAGAAGAAATCGCTCGCGCTGTCGATAAGCGAGCCCTACGTCTTCTACCATCCCATCGAGGTACAAGGGAAGCTCAAACATGATAAAGTAGTCTCGCGCATAATTGAAGAGCTTCAGGCCACTCGAGCCGGAGTGACGAGGGAACAGGTTCAGCTTCTTTCGAGCACTTCCGAAACGAGTTTCGTCGGCGTCGTCCGTGAGCAGGACGTTCCGGTGCTTGACCTCGTCATGAGCGCCCGCCCGTTCCTTGGCTCGGGCATGCCTAAGATCGGATTCGTCGAGAGCAGCGACATCGCGCTTATCAATCTTGTTAAGACTAACTACCCGCTCAAAGAGGACCAGATAACGGTTGTTGTGTACGTTGGAATAGAGTACACCAGGCTGATATTCATGCGTGGGAAGAACCTTTTCAATATAGCCCCTATCATCAGCGAGGGAGCGGATTCATTCAGCGTCCAGAACACGATTTACAGCAGAATCCTCCTCGGCCAGGACAACCTGAGCCTTCCGAGAATAGACCAGGTTATTCTCTGCGGTGAGTGCAAGAACTTCGACATCAAAGGATTCCTCTCATCCCTCCTCGTGGGTGCGGAGGTGGATTACCTTCAGCTGCATCGCGCCGATCTCTCGCAGCTCCCTGCGGGTGGTGCGGATTTGATACCCCAATACGCCGTGCCAATCGCAAGCGCTACCCGGGCGGTCGTTGGGAAGTCGAAGAGCTACTACGTCACGGATTTGACACCGGACAAGATCCGGGAGAGCCAGAAGATGTTCAAGCTCGCCTGGCACGGGCTCATTCTCGCCATACTAGTTTTCGGTTCGACATTCCTGTTCAGCTACAATTACGCCTCAAACCAGAATGGCTTATCTAAGCTGAGATCCGAGGTGATGATAAAGCGGACTCAGGCTGACCAGGTATCCGCCATCAGAGCTCAGATAAACAACGTGCAATCGCAGTTCGGCAAGTTCTCCGCTGCAACTGTGATACTCGATTCATTGACACCGAATACCGACAGGTGGTCCGGTTTGATCGGGTCGCTCTCTCGTTCAATAAGAGATGTCGGAAGCATGTGGCTGACCGATCTGCATCAGCTTGGTAACGGAAGGTATTCCGTGGAAGGGTACTCTGTTTACAGAGACAGGATTCCGCGGTTCGCCCAAATGTATCCCGGCTCGGTTCTGAAGAAGGTCGCGATTGCTGACATACGCAACAAGACCGTCTACAACTTCCAGATAGACCTTAACTTCCCGGGAAAGTGAGGACATGAGATAATGTCGTATGCTTTAAGAAATACCGTCGTGCTGGCCGCCTTTCTAGCGGTCATATTCGGCGTCGGTTTCTATCTCACGAAGGTGGTCCAGCCCAAGGAAAAGAAGGCTATGACAACCGAGATTGCCTCTCTTGATCGCACGATTGCAGACCGTCCGGAGGTCGAGGCCGAGCTCCGGGACTCCGAAAAGAAACTCGAGGAGATGAAGCACAAATACTCCAAGAGATTCAAGGTAATTCCGACGAACGACACCACCGCACTTACCTACGCGTACCTCAACCGTGTTATGGATGCAAGCGGATTCGTGAAGTTCGACATGCTCTACGAAGGTCCTAAGCAGTTGAAGCAGTACGGATACAATACATACAACCTTAAGGGGGAGACGACCTACTCAAACCTCTTCAAGTTCATATGGTATCTCGAACATGCCAAGCTGCTTTACAAGATCGGGGACATGTCCGTAAGCGGGCACGAGATAAACGACGATAAGACCGGGAAAGTCGAGACGATTGTCCCCTTCACAATGGAACTCCAGGCGTATTATTCGCCTGTAGCGGGGGTATCCTCGGAGTCCTCCGGCTCTGACCCCACATTCTACAGGGACGTCAATGTCGGACTGAATTTCCTGAAGCCGCTCATTTCCACGCAGCCTCCGCCGAACGTGAAAGGACTCGTCGACGTTGAAAGATCAGATTTGAAGGCTGTCATGTCAGACAAAGTGTTCCTTGTCGATCAGAACGGCATGGGGCACATACTGAAGGCCGGTGATGAAGTCTACCTTGGTTACCTCACGAGTATCGATCCGAGCAGAAATGAGGCAGTGTTCACGCTGAACAAGGGGGGGATAATTGATCGAGTCGTCCTCAAAGTCAGATTCGGAAAATAGAAGAGGAAAGTGATGAAAAAGAGCATAGCGGTCTTCCTGGTTGTCTTTTCGCTGGCATTTGAACTGAAGGCTCAGATCAATGCGGAGCCGCGGGAGATGCGGCGGAGTTACGTCTCGCCGCAGCAGATTGTCACCATGACGGCGAAGACGCCATTCAATCAGGCCATGACAATTTTGGACAGCTACAGCAGGAAGTTCCTCAACAAGATAATTGTCGATCCCGAGAACAGGACGAGCGCTATCGGCATCGACGTTGACCGAATGCAGTGGCTCGACGCTCTCGAGGCTATCCTGAAGTCGAACGACTTATGGTACAAAGAGTATGCGAGCTACATCCAGATCATACCTGGCGAACAGAAGGAGGCCGTGAAGGTCGAGGAAAAGGAAGCGCCAAGCCTCCCTGCCGGAACTCCTACTATCAACTCTAGAGAGGTAAGCATACAGGCCGTGTTCTTCGAGGCTGACGTGACGAAGCTCGACTCACGCGGCCTCAACATAAACTTCCTCATTCAGAATACTTGGAACGGGATCAGGTCGCTCGATGGGAGCACGCCTAATATCGGGCTGGGCGCTCCGGCGGCGACAGGAGGCAGCGTCGGCGGACAACTTAACATCAGCGGCACCGGAACATATTCGCTCGGCGGCAACTCATTCGGGACTCTAACGGCACTGTTCGGCTTCCTCGAATCGCAGGATCTCGGCAAGATCCTCGCGAGCCCAGACATAACCGTCAGGTCGGGGCAGGCTGGGCACGTCCAGGTCGGCGTCGACTTCTTTGTCACCACGCGGGATTTCGCGGGGAACACGGTCCAGATGAAACAGAATGCGGGAATCATAATGGATGCCACCCCTACGGTCTACACGCAGGACAGCATCGACTTTGTGAACCTGGAACTTACGCTTCAAAACAGCTCAGCTCAGGGGATTGGAACTTCAAAGCTTCAGGTAAATACGGAGTCAGCGGCAACTAAAGTCCTCCTGCTGAACGGGGAGCAGACCACGATAGGCGGCCTTTACAGCTCCACTTCCTCGACGCACAGGGAGGGAATCCCGGTGCTCAAAGACCTCCCGTGGTGGGTGCTCGGCATCCGATACCTGACGGGATCAGATAACACCTCCTATCAGACGAAAGAACTTATTATACTAATAAAGGCGACAATACTTCCGACGTTGAAGGAAAGATTTGAGAGTCTCACGGCTGGGAGAGCTCCGTCGTCCAGGACAGTTCAGGAAGAGCTCCAGAAACTGGAAAGCAAAATCAAACAGTTTGACCCGACAGTGGGAAAGTGAGAAAGGCTAATGTCTAAACCCAAAATACTTGTTGTAGATGATGAAGAGGCACTGAGATTTCTCCTCGCAAGCGAACTTGAGGCCGAAGCGTTTGAGGTCCAGAGCGCGGGCGATGGAGACGAGGCCATCGAACTTGTGCGGAAGAAAAGCGAGGAGGGAGACCGTTTCGACGTCGTCCTCCTCGATATCAAGATGCCGAGGGTCGACGGATTCGAGGTCCTTAAATATGTCAAGGGAAATGTCCCCGAGACGAAGGTCATAATGCTCACCGCATATGCCGACGTGAAGAACGCGATCGAGTCTCTGAGGCTGGGGGCTTCCGATTTTGTCAGCAAGCCTTACGATCTCGACGACATCCTTACATCAATCAATCGAGCTCTAGGGAAATAGTCGATTACGATTGTGGCTTGACGGGTCAAGGCGCCCGGTTACCCTTCTGGTGATTCGAAGGAAAGTCCGAGACAGTTATATCATAAAATCGCTGTTCCGCTCCGTTACAATAGCAAAACTCTGGTTTTGGGAGGCCTATATGAGAGTTAGCAGGTCGATGTTGTTGATTTTCCTAGTCACGGTTTCCATGTTTGGGTGTAAGAACAATATAGTTGGGACTAGCATACCGACTATTGCGACCGTTTCAGGAACAGTTGTCAGCTCGAGTTCGAATACACCCGTCGAGGGAGCGACGGTCGTATTGACCTACGGCAATACCAGGGACTCCGTGGTTACACAGAGCGATGGGAGTTTCAATTTTTCAGTCCAGATCTCTGACAGCTCACAGGGAGTCGACGTCGCTCTTACGGTATCCGGGACAGGTTTTAATTCCTATTCCACGTCATTCAACGTAAAGAGCAGCAGGAGCGTACCCGTAGCATTGGGCATAAACTCGGCGACGTACGCTGTAGTCAGCGGAGTGGTCCAGGACAGCTCCAGCCAGTATCCGCAGGCGGGGGCGAGCGTTATAATCTCTCTCCCAAACAGCTCCGCCTCAGCGCTAAAGTACACGGGAGGAGTCAAAACGCGCCTGAGATCAGTTGAATCTGTCGTCATCGACTCGGCTACGACTTTGGCCAACGGCTCGTTTGTGCTGCCGATAAACCTCTACAGCCTTGATTCCCTCCAAGTGTCTTTGACAGTCAGCAAGACCGGCTTCATAACGTACCAAAAGTCCATTACATTGAGGCCCGGAACCAGTCCCAACTTCACGGTTCCGCTCAGACAGGATAACACTCTCGCGGTGGCGCACGTCGTAGGGCGGGTCTCTGACGCGAGCAGCAGCCTTCCTATAACAAACGTCATGGTTGTCCTGACATGTCCGCTGGTGAAGGACACCGTGCGTACGCTCTCCGATGGGAGCTACGCGTTCGATATAAACCTTCAGGGATTGTCTTCGACGTCGGGGAACATCGCGTTCAGCGTCACGAGCTACAACGACACGAGCGTAAGCTTCTCGGCGGGGGCAGGGCAGACCGTTACGAAAAATGTATCCCTCAGCGCCAAGTCCATCGTAGTCGGCGGAGACAGTGCCACCGGGCGGGGGATGGCACGCTCATTCTACCTCGTAAGTGCGAAGCCAA
Organism: Bacteroidota bacterium; assembly: GCA_021812985.1. Taxonomy (GTDB): domain Bacteria; phylum Bacteroidota; class Ignavibacteria; order Kryptoniales; family JAKASW01; genus JAKASW01. Next base: position 5,557 of record JAKAMG010000029.1, on the reverse strand, counting down.
ACGAAATTTCAATAAGCGGGGTCGGCGGGACGCAAACCAGTCAGATCGTCTGGCAGGTTTTGGATAGCCTCGGCTTCCCACTTGATATCGGACACAAGGATACCGTGACGTTTGAGATAACAAATGCGTCTGTGCTGGGTGGAGCTTACGTGACGCCCGTTCAGGCGGTCACTGACGGCACGGGTAAAGTGTCCACGACGGTCAACAGCGGAACTGTCGCTGGAACGATACAGCTTGCGGCACGACTCGTCAGGCCTGACGGAGAGGTGATTCAGTCCCAGCCGGTTCTGATCACCGTTGACGGCGGGTTTCCCGATCAGGCACACTTCACATTTGGGGTGGACGCTTCGAACAGCGGGACTTTGAACTTTGCCGGCTACGATTGGTTCGGAAGGAGGGACCAGATCATCGCTCAGGCCGGTGACAAGTATGGAAATCCGGTCCATCCCGGCACGGCGATATATTTCACTTCGACGTGGGGCGGCATCGCAACCGCGGCAGGATATACGGATGCAAGCGGGCAGGCGACCGCGACACTCCTGAGCGGGAATCCGCTCCCCCACACATCCGGACTCGACACGACACTTTTCGGATCTTCGAAGGATCCGCTACTCCCCATCCTCGACGCGGCGTACGGGTATCCGAACGATCCGACATACTTCGGTGCCGGCACCGGATATGGATATGCTAAAGCCTCGACATACGGCCAAGACAGCACGCTCGTCTCAGACAGCACTCTCATTTTGTTCTCCGCGAGCGCGGGCCCTGTGTTGTTCAATAATTCCTCCGCGCCTCTCGTCGGCGACACTATCGTCAATGGTGGAGCGATAAAGATTCCCGTCCATATCTCAGACAGATTCGGAAACCCTCTCGAATCAGGCACTACCGTGTCGGTGACGGTAAAGATGCCCCCCATACCATCAGGGATGACGGGGAGCTGGAGCGTCGATGCCGCTGGTCTACCAACGACTCTCGCAGATAATCTTACCCGCGGGCCGGGCTCGACAGAGTTCACGCTGGTATTGACTGGAAGCGAAATAGGCGTCAATGCCTCCGCAGCCTTCAACGTAACCGTTACGGTCTCCGGCCGCAATGGTACGGTCGCGAATACAATCTCAGGGACTCTCGTCCCTTAACGGCATAAGCGGCGGTCGTCGCTCGGCTTCCAGCTGATGTGGAAGGGCGCGACGATCGCCTCTCCTTTCTGCAAACCGCCCCATGGTTCTTCAGTAATGGGAACGGCTATTTCTGAATTCAATCCACTCTGAACAGACTTCCAGGGCCGAAGTGGCGGGCTGTGCGCCGCGTATGACGTGGTTCCGGATATGGTGGTACGGTCATTCCGCCCTTGTGGGCTCACCATAAAAATAAAGGGGTGCGATTTTGTGAACCGCACCCCTTTGTTGAGCGTTGGCTTGGAGGGAAAATCGTTATTTCAGGAAAACCATTTTCTTAGTCACGCAATACACGCCAGCGTAGAGCTTGTAAAGATATATTCCCGATTCCACGGGCTTGCCGGTGTCGTCGCAGCCGTCCCACTCGACCGAGTGTGAACCTGACTCGAGAGTCGAATCGAGGAGTGTCCTCACCAGGGCCCCGCCGACATCGTAGATGACGAGTTTTGTGGCCACCTCTGCAGGAATCCGGAACTCGAGCCTGGTCTTACCGCTGAACGGGTTTGGGTCGTTCTGTTCGAGGAGTATCGACTCTTCCGACATCGGATCTTTAGAGATTGTATAACCGATTTCAGAAATGCCGGTCGCGCGTGTTGACGCGAACGCCGCTGTCACCTCGAAGGCCTGCTCATTATCGAACGGGATCTTCATTACGCTTCCCTGTCCGGGCTCGATCCCCTTCTCGTCAATATCGAGAACGACGAAGGTGATTATGTTGTCCTGAAAGTTTATATAATTGTTAAGGCCCTGAACTCTTTCGGTGAGCTCGGGTGCCCTGTAATTCAATTTCTTATCAAACGTGAGCTCGAGTCTCAATGCGGAGATGGAAACGCGATTGTAGAGCCTAACGTCTATCTGCGAATTCCCAACTACAAATTGAAGCGCAGCTTCCATGTCTCCCCTTGGTGACGATGAACGCGACAACTCCTCGAAGCGCTGATCCACGTGACCCAGCTTCTTCAATGTGTTTATCGTGTCAATCATCTCCTTCTTCCCTTTACTGATTTGTCAGTTCTTGATCTACGATAGTATTATGGTCAAACGCTGTGCCGCAAGCGCAACGGGCGGCGTAGCCGGAAGGGCTCTGCTAAGTTACGGATACTCAATCATCTCTTGGTCGAACTAAATTGGTCAGGGAGGGGATAGGGGGAGGGAGTATGTAAAAATTACAGGTGGAAGGAAATAGTGACTCTCACACGAACAAAGTCGAAAAAATACTTAAAATTTCTTCTATTAAAGCTTGACTTTTCATGGCACAGGCTATAACTTATATAGCTTTGAACGACACCCCACCGAACGAGAGTTCGGAGCCAACGCAAGAAGGCTGAAGGATTCCCGGTAGGGAAAGTCGAAAACGGCTTTTAAAAAGTTTGATTTTTAGACCGCCCTCGAAGTTCTTGGGGGCGATTTTTTTCGTCTCGATTTGAAGTTTTCGAGACAAGTTATTTGACAAGTCTGTGCACAGCGAGAAGTCAATTGGTTTTAAGGTTCAGCCTTGACACAAAGATTCAAGTAATGTCAGGCGAACTCTCAGCTAAAAGCTTTAGGTCCGCCTCTGGTGGATCAAAGGTTTTTTACAACGGAGAGTTTGATCCTGGCTCAGGACGAACGCTGGCGGCGTGCTTAACACATGCAAGTCAAGGGGTACTAGTGTAGCAATACGTTAGTGCCACTGGCGCACGGGTGCGTAACACGTAGGTAATATGCCTTCAGGACTGGGATAACCCCGAGAAATCGGGACTAATACCGGGCGATGCAGCGGCACCGCATGGTGACAGTTGTTAAACCCCGCAAGGGGGCCTGAAGATTAGCCTGCGCCCTATCAGGTAGTTGGTGAGGTAACGGCTCACCAAGCCTACGACGGGTAGCTGGTCTGAGAGGATGATCAGCCACACTGGAACTGAGACACGGTCCAGACTCCTACGGGAGGCAGCAGTGAGGAATATTGCTCAATGCCCGAAAGGGTGAAGCAGCGACGCCGCGTGAAGGATGAAGGCCCTATGGGTCGTAAACTTCTGTAGGGAGGGAATAAAATCCCGTTTTACGGGACTGACGGTACCTCCAAAGTAAGCCCCGGCCAACTACGTGCCAGCAGCCGCGGTAATACGTAGGGGGCGAGCGTTGTCCGGAATCACTGGGTGTAAAGGGTCTGCAAGCGGACTGACAAGTCAGAGGTGAAATCCTGCAGCTTAACTGTAGAACTGCCTTTGAAACTGTCGGTCTTGAGTTCGGGAGAGGATGGCGGAATTCCTGGTGTAGCGGTGAAATGCGTAGATATCAGGAAGAACACCGGTGGTGAAGACGGCCATCTGGACCGATACTGACGCCCGTAGACGAAAGCGTGGGTAGCAAACAGGATTAGATACCCTGGTAGTCCACGCCCTAAACGATGGGTACTAGGTGTTCCCGTTTTACGGGGGTGCCGTAGCTAACGCATTAAGTACCTCACCTGGGGAGTACGATCGCAAGGTTGAAACTCAAAGGAATTGACGGGGGCCCGCACAAGCAGTGGAGCATGTGGTTTAATTCGATGCAACGCGAAGAACCTTACCTGGGCTTGAAAGGCCAGTAGTAGAATCCTGAAAGGGAAACGACTCGTAAAGTCGAGAGCTGGTACAGGTGCTGCATGGCTGTCGTCAGCTCGTGCCGTGAGGTGTTAGGTTAAGTCCTGCAACGAGCGCAACCCCTGCCATTAGTTGCCATCAGGTAATGCTGGGCACTCTAGTGGGACTGCCCGCGCAAGCGGTGAGGAAGGTGGGGATGACGTCAAGTCCTCATGGCCCTTACGTCCAGGGCCACACACGTGCTACAATGGTCATTACAACGGGTTGCAAAGCCGCGAGGTGGAGCTAATCCCTGAAAAATGGCCTCAGTTCGGATTGCAGTCTGAAACTCGACTGCATGAAGCTGGAATTGCTAGTAATCGCGCATCAGCACGGCGCGGTGAATACGTTCCCGGGCCTTGTACACACCGCCCGTCAAGCCATGGAAGCCGGGGGTACCCGAAGTCAGCGTCCCAACCGCAAGGGGGGAGCTGCCTAAGGTAAAACCGGTGACTGGGGCTAAGTCGTAACAAGGTAGCCGTACCGGAAGGTGCGGCTGGATCACCTCCTTTCTAAGGAGCCTAAACCGATAGATGTATCCTGTGCACAACTTGTCAGATTTTTTTTCTTTGTTCTTTGATGTAATGAAAGACACTGGGCCTGTAGCTCAGGTGGTTAGAGCGCACGCCTGATAAGCGTGAGGTCAGTGGTTCAACTCCACTCAGGCCCACTCGGCGTGTTCGGCAAGACTACCAGGCTACGGGGCTGTAGCTCAGCTGGGAGAGCATCTGGTTTGCAACCAGAGGGTCGAGGGTTCGAATCCCTTCAGCTCCACAGGTTTTTTGTGAGTCCTTTTTCTTGTTGAATTTTGGAACTGTAGCTCAGCTACGGGAGAGCATGGCGCGTTTCGCGCCAGGGTCGAGGGTTCGAATCCCTTCAGCTCCACTAGCTCCGGAGTGCATCGCTCCGAACTAGAGCTAAGTTCTTTGACAATTTGGGAAGTAAACGGCGATCGACGATTAGTAGCGAAAAGATTTCGGTCTGACTAGCGAACGAGTTGATTGTTTTTACTGAGTCTGGAACATTTTTTTTATACGGTCTTCATTAGAAATAATGAAACCGTCCCTAAATAGCCACCGGTGCAAACCGGTGGTACGTAGAAGTATCTGGTTACTCTAGTCTCAAAAAAGGATTTTTCGGTTAAGTTGCTAAGGGCATACGGTGGATGCCTTGGCACCAGAAGTCGATGAAGGACGCGGTTACCTGCGATAAGCCTCGGGTAGGTGGAAACAACCTTTAACCCGGGGATCTCCGAATGGGGCAACCCCGCTCCGGTAATGCGGAGTGACTCCGTGCTGAATTCAATAGGCGCGGCAGAGGCAACGAAGGGAAGTGAAATATCTCAGTACCTTCTGGAAGAGAAAGCAAATAGCGATTTCCTTAGTAGCGACGAGCGAAAGGGAAAGAGCCTAAACCGTCCGATATGTTAAAGGCTGCAACCGTTGTATCGGCGGTGTAGTGAGGCGCTTATGGACCGATTTGCAGTAGGTCGGAGAGTTCAAACCACAGTATTAGTTGAAGTGCTTGGAAGTGCACACCAAAGAAGGTGAAAGTCCTGTAAACGAAAGTATGTGTGGCTCTCTGGTAAGCGATCTCAAGTACCACGGGATGAGTGGAAGCCTGTGGGAATCTGCGAGAACCATCTCGTAAGGCTAAATACTCTCTGGTGACCGATAGTGTACAAGTACCGTGAGGGAAAGGTGAAAAGAACCCCGAGAGGGGAGTGAAATAGTACCTGAAACCGTATGCTTACAAACGGTCGGAGTCCCGAGCAATCGG
>JAKAMG010000028.1 GCA_021812985.1 Bacteroidota bacterium | reverse complement strand
ATCAAATAAGAAGCTCGCTTTATCTGAACCTTACGCTACGCTGCGACGCCGACTGTATTTTCTGCGACAGAAAGGGGGAAGCGATGGTGAAAGGACACAACCTGCACATATCGAAGGAGCCGTCGGCTGATGACCTCATCAGAGAGATCGGCGATCCGAAGAAATACAGGGAGATCGTCTTCTGCGGATACGGAGAACCAACGATACGACTCGACGTGGTCAAGGAAGTCGCCCGGTATGTAAAAGACAACGGTGGAAACACGCGTCTCGACACCGATGGCCACGGCAACATCATCAACCACCGCGACATTCTTCCCGAACTCCGCGGGCTCATAGACGCCGTGTCTATAAGCCTGAACGCAACGGACCCGGACGAATATTCAAGGCTCATGGGAACGCCTAACGGCCGGCAATGGGAATCAATGCTGGAGTTCGGAAGGAGGGCGAAAGAATACATTCCGAAGGTTTACATGAGCACGGTCGGGGTAAACGGGCTCGACGCCGAGGCCGCACGTAAAATCGTTGAGGATGAAATCGGCGCGGAGTTCAGACTGAGGCCTCTCTTCTAATGGAACCCGACTCAACGAGTCGCAGAGCGACCAACTGTGGAATATGGTGGCGCGTAGCCAGGCCGCACACTCTTACAGCCGCGGTGATGCCAGTCCTGATAGGGACCTCCGCAGCCTGGACAGTTGGAAAACCTGATTGGACCCTCTTTGCCGCCATGGCCGCCGCTTCCATCCTCATCCAGTCCGCCGTCAATATGTTCAACGAGTATTACGATTACAAACGCGGGCTCGACTCCAGAGATTCTGTCGGGATCGGCGGCGTGATAGTTAACCGCGAAGTCCATGAAAGTGCAGTTCTGCGCATGGCAGCCGTCCTAGTCATCGTGTCGATTTTTCTCGGCGCTTTCATCTGTCATGAAACAAGCTGGTGGCTGGCTCTGGTTGGCACGGCGAGCATTGTAGTCGGATACCTCTATTCCGCGGGGCGGAATCCCATCGCATACACGCGTTTCGGCGAAGCCGCCGCGGGCTTGTTCATGGGACCTGTCATCGTTCTCATCTCGTTCTACATCCAGAGAGGGACAATTACTCTTCCATCCATACTCATCTCCGTCCCCATTTCGATACTCGTCGCGGCAATCCTTCTCGCGAACAACATCAGAGATGAGGAACGGGACAGACAGAAGGGTAGAACCACGCTCGCCGTGCTGTGGAGACACGATAAAGCGGTGAAGTCCCTTGACAGGTTCTTTATTTCAGCGTACATCTGGACAATTGGGCTTGTCATACTGAAAATCGCCACCCCCTGGACCCTCCTTGTTTTCGCCTCGGTACCAAAGGCGAGAAAGTCGCTAGGACTTTTTCAGGCGGGGCGAAATCCAGGAGAGATGATGCCTGCGATGAAAGCCACTTCTGAGCTGCACACGCAGTTCGGCATTCTAATGTCGCTCGGACTAATCCTGGGCAGATTCCTGCCTATAGGATAGGACACCGGTCGGCAAATCAATTCCGCTGGCGCAGATTTATCCTGCGACGGCATGATGTCAGATTGGCGCGACGCGGCTTTGCCGATCCACCCGCCTGCCGTCATTCCTTGTTGTAATTGTGACCGCGCGAAAATAAATTCGATGAAGATTTGATGCAGACACCTAACCTATGACAAGACAATCCGCCGGCCAGTCACCCCGCTGGACAACCAATTCCCTGCTGACAATCCTTTCAGACGCATCCGAAGCGCTGGGGCGAGGGACGGATATCAGGACGGCGACAACCGGATTACTGAATGAGCTGCGGACTCTTTCAGGGGCACGGTCAGTCTCATTATTCCTCGGCGATGGCAGGAGCATGGATTTTAGGATGTCTGCCACGACAAGCGAGGAACTCTCCCGGACTGAGGGAGTTATTCAGGGCGACCGCCCCCCTGTCAACTCGTTCTCGCTTACGGCCAAGCCACTCCATCTTACGGCAAGGTCAAAGTACTTCGCAGAGTTGAGGGAAACCGTATTCAAAACAGACCAGGTCGGCTCGATTGATATCGCGCCCCTCAGGTTCCGGAATGAATTGATCGGAGTGGTCGTTTTCACATTTGAGAAGGGGAATGGATTTCCCAGCGAAGTTCCGCAGGCCGAGGAAGTAATATCTGCAACCGGCCTAATCTCGCTTGTCATAGCTACACACGCCAACGGTAGCGGTCAAGCGATGCTCGAGGAGAAATACCCGCTGGTTCTTGACCAGATCAGCTCCGCTGTCTTCATATTCGAATTATCCTCGGGAAAGATCGTCGAGGCAAACCGCGCGTTCTTCGGACTCTTCGGTTACGATCCATCGGACCTGGTACGTCTCACACTCTCAGACATTCTGTTTGATCCACAGGAATCGTTTGAAGAGGGGAAACGGCACAGCAGCGAGACAGGTGACTCACATATCCCTTCAAAATTCTGCCGTCATCGAAACGGCTTCCCTATAGAGGTAGAGATCAGAGGCACGCATATAACGCGAGGCGGCGCCGGATATGCCGTTATTACCGTCATCGATCTTACTGACAGGCGCAAGGCGGAGCTTGAGGCCGGAATACAGCGCGTTAGATACGAGAACTTCATCAGAAACAGTGCCGAGGGGATCTGGAGAATCGAGTTCAGCGATCCCATAGACGTGACTAGAAAGAAGGAAGATGTAGCGAGAGATATAGTGGACCGGGGCGTCATCGCCGAATGCAATCACGCCCTCGCGGCGATGTACGGCTTCGATGATCCGGAACAGCTGATCGGCAAGCACGCATCCGATTTCATAGCAGATCTTGAGCAGTACTCAGCGTCGAAGCTCAGGTTCGTCGAGGAGAAATTATCGATAACCAACATTGAGACAGTCGAGAAGGACCAGCGCGGAAACATACACTATTTCGAGAACTCCTACATAGGCGAGACCGAGGGGGGTAAGCTCGTAAGGATGTGGGGCATACAAAGGGACATAAGCGAAAAGCGCAGACTTCAGGAAAGGCTTCGGACATCGGAGAACCGCTACAGGAACCTCGTCGAACAGGCAAACGATATGGTTCTGCTGTTCAACGACAGGGCCGAGTTTGTTTTCGCGAACAAGAAGTTCTTCGAGCAGACCGGCTACGCCGCAGACGAGATCTGGGAGAAGCCGGTCAGCGTGGTCGCCCATCCAGAAGATGCCAGCCTCTTCATGGCGAAATTCCATGAACAGATACAGTTCCCCGAGCGGCACCTTCGACACACGATGAGGTTCCTGACGAAGTTCAACGAGGTCAGGATAGTCGAGTTCAGCATGACGACGCTCAGAGCAGCCGACCACGCCGCAGACATCCTGGCGATAGGACGAGACGTGACGGTAGAGCAGGCTGTAGAGAACGCCCTCCACGAGTCGGAGGAGAAATACAGGAGCCTCGTAGAGCATTCGCTTTTGAGCGTGCTGGTGATTCAGGATGACGTAATCGTCTACGCGAACCCGACCGCCGCGAGCCTTTTCGAGACTGATCTGTCTCTCTTCAGCGGCACGAGACTCGACGCATTCATCCACCCGAACGACTACGTCCAGGTCTTCGAGAAGTTGGCCGAGGCCATGGCCGCGCCTGGCAGAGACGTCCAGTTCTCAGTCCGGGCCCTCACCTCGATGGGCAGGATGAAGTGGATAGAAGGATGGGCCGCCGGTATAACTTACATGGCAAAGCCGGCGATCCAGGTGGCCCTGGTCGACATAACGGACACAAAGAGGCTCCAGGAACAGCTTATACAGTCACAGAAGATGGAGACCATAGGCCAGCTGGCCAGCGGCGTCGCTCACGATTTCAACAACCTTCTCGGCTCAATTTACGGCGCCATTGAAGTGATGAAAAGAAGGCACGCCCCTCAGGACGAGAATCTGAAGAAATACGTGGACATACTTGAAACATCTGCAAGGAGAGCGGCCGAACTCACCTCCCAGCTTCTGACATTCTCACGGCAGAGAGAAAGCGATATCAAACCGGTCCGCCTGAACGATATAGTCAACGATGCCATGAAGATACTGATAAGAAGCATCGGGAAGGACATTAAGGTGGAATACTCGCTTGACCCCGGGCTGCAGGTTATCGAAGCGGATGCCAGCCAGATCGAGGGAGTTGTCATGAATCTCAGCATAAACTCACGCGACGCCATGCCTTCGGGAGGAATACTTCGTATCGAGACATCAAACGTGGAGTTCGATACCGAAATAACCAGACAGATTCCAGACGCCCGCCCCGGACGCTACGCCTGTCTTTCAGTGAGCGACACGGGGACTGGGATGGATGAGGACACAAGGCGGAGGATTTTCGAGCCGTTCTTCACGACCAAACCGATCGGCAAAGGAACCGGGCTCGGACTTTCCATCGTGTACGGGATCGTGAAGAACCACAAGGGGTTCATCAACGTGTACAGCGAACAGGGACACGGGACCACCTTCAAGCTATACTTCCCCGGTTCCGACAAGACACCCGTCGACGACGAGAAACGGACACAGAAAGAAATCCCTCACGGCACCGAAACTATCCTGATCATCGACGATGAAGCCACTCTCCTGGATCTCACCAGGGAGCTCTTGAGCGGGCTCGGTTACAAGGTCATCACTGCAGAGGGAGCCCTCAGAGGAATCAAGACCTATCGGGAGCTCTACTCGGAGATTGACATGGTCATGCTAGATATGCTGATGCCGGATATGACCGGGAGCGAGGTGTTCCCTGTTCTGAGGAACATAAACCCGCGAGCATCAGTGCTCCTCGCTACCGGCTTAAGCGTCGGGGAAAAAGTCGAAGAAATGGTTTCGCGCGGCGTCAACGACATTATCGCCAAGCCATATTCGATGGCCGACCTGGCGGTGCACGTCAGGAAGGTTCTTGACTCCGCAAAGTAGGGTGCTGTACTAGTTCAGGAATTCCCAGTTGATACCGATGCAGAAGCTGTTGTCGAGCGCGGGATAGACGGGCGCCATCAGGTAATTCTGAGCTGTGATATTGAATATGGTAAGGTAAACGACTGCATCCCCAACCCTTCCCCTGACAAAGAAGTCCGTGCTCCCAAACGGTCCGAACTCATTGATATCCGTCGGATAGTAAACCAGAGCCTGCGGATAAAACTCGTTTCCTCTGAACGAAGTCAGAAACTTGCCGCGCATGCCGACCTTCAAGTCGAGGTGTCCGTCGAAGAGAATGTCACGGTAATAAAACTCTCCTGAGCCGAAATACTGCGGGAGAGCGTAAACCAGATTCCCGTCAGTCTTCTCGCGGACATAATTCAGAATACCGTCCAGCCCAAACTTCCACAATTCAAGTTTGACCGATGCATCGGCCCCATAGATATCGCGGGTGCCCAGATTGACGACCGAGATTTCCGGATACTCGGGTTGGCCGGAATAGGCTACCCGGTAATAAATCGGACGATCGATTGACCTCATGAAGGGTTTCACCGAGAACCTTACCGTTTCTCCAAACGCGACATCTAACTTCAGCTGTACAAGCCTGTCTGTCTCCGACGTCAGCGCGGAGTTGCCTGTATAATTCTGGGTCACGAAATACATCTGCGACAAGGTCGGGAGGTGGCTCGATATGCTCCCGCCCGCCGTGAGGCTGAGGGTCCCATTCCCAATTCCAACTGAAGCGCCGAGAGCAGGATAAAACTTCGAGCCGACCAGATCGCCGCGCCCGAACACTCCCCCTTTGAAGAGATCGAAGAAGTCAAGTTCCTCGTCCGCATACGCCGACAGTCTGTTCCGGGACGGGATATTCGCCGCGGAATTGAACGTGTTCTCATCCCTCGTCGCCTCGACACCGTAGTTCAGCCTTGTATACAATATGCCCTGACTACCCCGTATATTCACACCGAACCTTCTGCTCAAGTTCGTCAGGTAATATGGGATGGACACGTCGCCGAACTGGAAACTGTAATAGTCGAAGAACGCGGTAGCCGTAAGCGAGCTGAGAGAATCATGCGGATCAGACTGCGAGTAAGCAACCTGTATGTGGTGCTGTAAATAAGTGAGATCAGCTTGGAGGCTTCGAAGGGTGATGGCGTTCGGATCGAAGATGGCGGCGGTCACGCTGTACGGCATGGCACCACCGGTCATACCTCCTTTTGTACGGTAGTACACTTCCGTCGCCGTAATTTGTCTCGTCGAGTCGATGCTGTATCTGTATTTGCCCCTTATGTTTACTCCATCGTAGCTCGAGTTCAGAAACCGTCCATCGGTCGTCTGACGCTCGAACCCCACGTCGATGTTTGAGTTGTATCCTATGTTCTGGGAGAATACACCGTCGGTTATCAGGTAGTTGTAAGGCTCCTCGAGATGCCTGACCTTCGAGTACGGCACCGCCTCTGAGTAAAGCTCGCTCTGGAAGTTTACGATGGCGCCATTGGCGTTGAACTGGTAGATGGGGGCACGGACGGCGTCTATGTATTCGATATTTCTCGCGAACTCAAGCGGTATGTGGTACAGGTTGATCGTTCCTGTGGTCGGCTCGTTCATTTGAACGCCGTCGAGAAGATATGATGTGTACCCGCTTCCCATTCCGTCAAAAGACATTTCCGAAGGATCCCCGGGCTGGTACATGTTTGCCAGATAGGCCCCCGGAATCTTCTGTAGGACTTCGCCGGCGTTGGTGTAGTCGCTCCATCTTATCACCGAGTCAGGTATTGAGTAGGAATCTACGGAAGAGATTAGCCCCGCCTTGACCACCGGTCTGACAAGGTAGCCCAGCGGGATACCCGTTGAATCGGACCTTTCACTCCTGAGGGAATCAGCCTGCGAAAACGCTGAAGAGGCCGTCACCGCAACAAGCGACGCCGAAAGGACCATCATACGAAATGAAAAGTGTCGACTCAAATTTCAGCTCCCCTGCCGGCCGGACTCATTACAAAAACGATCATGACGCTTCATCGATAAAGCAAATACTTCTTCCTTAGATTTTCAAATTTTCTTTGTCCGTTACGCCAGCTCCCGAAAATCTCTTTCGGGGATTTGCCTTCCTCGAGCATGGTCCGGACAGAACCGGTGCCGGCAAGTTTGTCGAAATAAGAATCGATGAATTTGAATTGTGTCGGGTAAAGCTTTCTTATCGCCCAGACAATCGTTGCGCCCATTTCCACCGGACGGAAGGAATTGCGATCCTTCACAATGATCCTGACTCCATGGCATACCTCGCCCTCGTATTTCGGCTTGCCGGCCCACTCGAAGGGCTTCGGCACGAAATCTACCGGCTCAAACCCGACGCCTGAAATATTCTGTTTTCTCAGGAGAGAGATGAGCTTTTTCGAATTAATGTAAGATGCGCCTATGGTCTCAAATGGGTGCTCCGTTCCCCTCCCTTCAGACACGTTTGTCGCCTCGAGAAGCACGGTTCCTGGGTACACTTCCACCGCGGTCATGTCCGGAAGGTTTGGCGAAGGGGTGATCCATTTCAACCCGGTCTGATCATACCACATGCTGCGCCTGTAGTTCTCCATCCTGATGACCGTAAGGTCAGCCTTCACTCCGCCGGCGAGCATGCCTGCATCGTTTATCATCGTCGCGAATTCGCCCGGCGTCATGCCGTACACGCTGGTTATGGGCTGTATCCCGATGAAGGATCTCAGCGAGTCTACTAACACCGGGCCGTCGACGAGATCCGCGCGGAGCATATCGGGTTTGTCGAGCACTATGAACTTGAGATGGTTCTCCGCAGCTGCTTCCATCGAGTAATCGAGCGTGCTGATGAACGTATAAAACCTTGCTCCGACGTCCTGAATGTCATAGATGAGCACGTCTATTCCCTTCAGCATCTCGGGCGAAGGCTTTCTATTCTTGCCGTATAGAGAATAGACAGGCACTCCGGTTTTCTTGTCGATGCTTCCGGAGAATTCCTCGCCCGCCGATTCTTTTCCCCTTATCCCATGTTCCGGGGCGAAAAGCGCGGTGAGTTTGACGCCAGGAACTTTTGAGAGCACATCGACGATGTGATTTCCGTCCTGCAGCTCGCCGCTCTGGTTTGTAATTATACCTATCGATTTCCCCTTGAGAAGGTTCAAATACTTTGAGAGGAGAACTTCATCGCCGGTCTTCACTCTTTCTTTTGCGGAGAGTTGCGATACGACGCAGAACATTAACAGCAAAGACAGAAAGACGCGCTTCATTGGTTTTCCTTTTTCAGATAATCGTTGACACTCTTGCGGGCAAGGACCCAGGCGGCGAGGGTCATACCGTCCCAAATCTTTCCTTCCTCAGCAAGCTGCTCAAACTCCGCCAGGCTCACCTTCAAAATTTCAAACTCCTCCGATTCGTCCCTCTCCCGGGCGGAGTCGGTCAATCCTGTCGCCAAATAAACTTTGCAGACCTCGTCCGTTACTCCATTGAAGGGATTGAAGATGCCGATCTGCCTCAACGTATCGGCAGCGAGTTGGGCCTCCTCCGCGAGCTCCGCTCTCGCGGTAGCCTCATAATCACCGCCCTTTACACCGCCGCAAGGAAACTCAAGGCTCTCTTTCTTCCAGAGATATCTGAACTGTCTGACGAGCACGAGACTACCGTCTGCGTGAATTGGGACGACCACCGTCGAACCTGGGGTGTGTACAATATGATACTCCCCAACGTTGCCGTTGGGGAGCGTGTAATTGTCCAGCCTGTATTCCCAGTACGGGTTCTTGTGAAGGGATTTAGAGGCGAGTGTTTCTAATTTCCTGAGAGGCAAAGTTACTGCAAATCGACGATCTCTCGTTCGGAAAAGAAGAAGCCGATTTCCCTCTCGGCGTTCTCCGGGGAATCAGATCCGTGGACTATGTTTTCACCCTTGCTTTCGGCAAAGTCGCGGCGTATAGTACCCGGCATGGCATCTTTAGGATCAGTGGCGCCAATGAACTTTCTGAACTCCTCGAAGGCGTTCTCTTTCTCGAGTACCATCGGTATGCATGCGCCGGAGGTCATAAACTCGACGAGTCCGTCGTAAAAGGGACGGCCTTTGTGGACCGCGTAGAATTCACCCGCGGCCTGCTTGCTGAGGCGTACCATCTTGAGGGCAACTATCTTGAAGTTTGCCTTCTGTATACGCGCTATCACTTCTCCGGAAAGATTTCTTCTGACGCAATCAGGTTTCAATATCGCTAATGTACGACTCATGTCTCGGTTCCGATTCCTTTCAATCGCTTTTTTACAAGGCTGTCAGCGCTCAGCGCCCAACCCCGAGTTTTTTATTTCTTCTTAGATTTGGCGGCAGCTTTCCTTGTCTTCGCCTTCGCCACCTTTTTTGCCACCGTGACGCTCGCTTTCTTCTTCGATTTGGATCCAAGGATCCTGGCGACTGCCTGTCCGATAAGGGCAGGGCTTTCCACAACGACAATCCCGGCTTTCTTCATTGCTGCCATCTTTTCGTCTGCGGTTCCGTGCCCTCCGGAAATAATCGCGCCGGCATGACCCATCCTTCTTCCCGGGGGTGCAGTCCTCCCGGCAATGAAGCCGACGACAGGCTTGTTGAAATGCTTCTTTATATAAGCCGCCGCGTCTTCCTCGGCAGTACCGCCTATTTCGCCGATCATTATGACCGCCTCGGTATCGTCATCACCCCTGAAGAGCTCAAGAGCGTCGACGAACTTCGTCCCGATGACCGGATCGCCGCCAATGCCGACGCACGTCGATTGGCCGTATCCCTGTGCGGTGACCTGAGCAACAGCCTCGTAAGTCAATGTTCCGCTCCTCGATATCAAGCCAACGGATCCTTTCCTGTGTATGAAGCCGGGCATGATTCCCACCTTCGCTTTGCCCGGAGAGATGACGCCGGGACAGTTGGGACCAACCATCCTCACGTTTTTCTTTTTCAGATAATCGTAGACGCCGACCATATCGCGGACCGGGATCCCCTCAGTTATGCAGACGACGAGGCGAACGCCGGCATCCGCGGCCTCGACGATCGCGTCTGGCGCGAAGGCGGCGGGGACGAATATTACGGACGTGTTTGCCCCTTCCTTTTCAACGGCCTCCGCGACCGTGTTGAAGACCGGGACATTCAAATGCTTCGAACCGCCCTTGCCCGGAGTGACTCCGGCAACGACTTTCGTCCCGTACTCGATCATCTGTTCCGTGTGGAATGAGCCTTCGCCGCCGGTTATGCCCTGGACGACGAGGCGAGTCGATTTGTCAATTAGGATACTCATTATGGCTCTCTTTCAACTCTTCAAAGATTGTTCGATATGGTTTGCTATCGTGAGTATGGTCTCCTCTTCAAATTGCCTCCCGAGGAGTTGGAGCCCGATTGGGAGAGAGGAAGAATCCTTTCCCACCGGCACCGAGATTCCGGGAATTCCGGCAAGGTTGGCGGAAACCGTGAATATATCTGAAAGGTACATCTGTATGGGGTCTGATGTCTTTTCGCCGATCCTGAAAGCGGTCGTCGGAGCTGTCGGCGTTATTATGGCGTCGACATCCTTGAAAGCGTGATCAAAGTCCTCCTTGATCAGCCTCCTCACCCGCTGAGCTTTCCTATAATAGGCGTCGTAGTACCCCGCCGACAGGACGAATGTCCCCAGCATGATCCGCCGCTTCACCTCTGGACCGAAGCCCTCGGTGCGGGACTGGACATACATTTCCTCCAGCTCTTCCGCCTCATTGCTCCTGTGACCGTATCGCGCACCATCATACCTTTCGAGATTCGAGGAGGCTTCAGCCGTGGCGAGGACGTAGTATGTTGGTATGGTGTAGTCGAGATGGGGCATTGAAACTTCTTTTATCTCGGCGCCCGCCGCCCGGAGCTCATCGATCTGAGTCTCAAGCGCGTGCCTGACGTCGTCGGCAACCCCCGCGCCAAGCGATTCTCTCGCCACGCCGACACGGAAGCTTTTAACGTCCCTGTCCAGCAGGGCCGTGTAAGATGGAACGGGCCTCGCGGCTGACGTAGAGTCGAGTCCGTCGTGTCCGGAGAGGACTTCCATGATCAGTGCCGCATCGTAAACCGAGTTGGCGAACGGACCTATGACATCGAACGAGGAGGCGAACGCGACAAGGCCGTATCTGGAGACGCGGCCATAAGTAGGCTTCAGGCCTACCACCCCGCAGAAAGAAGCGGGCTGTCTGATCGAACCTCCCGTGTCGGTGCCGAGCGCAACATGGCACAGCTCAGCGGCGACAGCCGCGGCGCTTCCGCCGCTCGATCCACCCGGGACCCTGGATGTGTCTACCGGGTTCAGGACAGGACCATAGCCGCTGTATTCCGTCGAGGACCCCATCGCGAACTCGTCCATATTTGTCTTGCCGATTATGATAGCGTCCTCGTCCCGGAGTCGCTCAATCACAGTCGCATCGTAGACAGACTCAAAGTTTTCGAGTATCTTCGAACCGCATGTAAGACGCCTCCCTTTCACTGCGATGACGTCCTTCACGCCGAGAACAAGTCCTGCTAACTTCCCCGCCCTTCCGGATTTAATTTTCTCGTCGACCCTTTCCGCATTCTCGACAGCTTCATCGAAAAGCTGCAGAAAAGCGTTCAGGTGCGAGTCCTTCCTGGCACGCCCGAGGTAAGCTTCGACAGCACTCTTACACGAGGCTTCTCCTGCGAGAAGCCTTTTTCTGAAAGTCCGGTAGGTTTCCGCCAAAACTTGTATTTACTTTAGTTCGCTGTTGGGTTGAGAGTCGGACTTGGTTTGCTGGGGCGCGGGAGGTTCAACCGCCCTTGAGGCGGTCGACTGGGCCTTTGGCTCTTCATTAACAGGCCGCTGTATCTCATCGGAGACATCGCGCATCGCCTTCTTGAATTCCCTTATTCCCTTTCCGATAGACTGTGCTATATCGGGTATCTTTTTGGGGCCGAAGAAAATAACGACCACCAGGAGGATGAGGAGAATTTTGCCGATACTTAAATCTTCAAGCATCTGTTTCTGCTCCGGAGCTCACGGTTTGTGATGCTCCATTTTAGTTAATTAAGTTCGTCTGAAACACACTATAACCCCGGTCCGCCTTCAGAACCTGACGAATCGAGTCTGAGTAATTTAAAATCATCGGGAATATCTTCAAAGCCATGGCTTCATCCTGCATGGCCCTATCCCTCAAATGCGCTCCATATGCGGGCGATTTCAAGGATTGTATGGATAAGAGACAGCCAGCGTGGAAAAGAGGAAGTGACGTCCTAGAGCTTCGCTTCTGTCCTGGAGTGCTTTTCTTCGGTAAGCTTCTTTCCCTCATCCGGCGGGCTGACCGATTTCTGATCTCTCGACGCGGGACAAGGAGCTTCATTTATCGATTTGCTCACTTCGTCCTGGACGTCCTTCATTGCCTTCTTGAATTCCCGAATGCCTTTTCCTATCGACTGCGCGATATCGGGTATCCTCTTCGGACCGAAGAAGACGATGAGTACAATTATGATTAAAAAGAGCTCGCCGAAACCGATATTCTCAAACATGGGGACAGACCGCTCTTCGCGTTAATCCTTTTTAGGCTCGTCTTTTTTTTCGGCGCCCTCTTCGGGCTCCTTGACCGCCTTCTTGAACTCCTTTATCCCCTTGCCGATGCCCTGGGCAAGCTCCGGGATTTTCTTCCCCCCGAAGAGGAGGAGTAAGGCGGCGATAATCAGGATTATCTCTGTCGGACCGATTGAATCAAACATTACAGCCTCCGCTTTCCATCAATTTAGGCTTTCAACCGCGGACTTCAAAACCACAAGCCCCCCATCGCTCCCGAGCAACTTCTCGGCAGCGCGTTCGGGGTGAGGCATCATGCCGATGACATTCCGCTCCCGGCTCACGATGCCAGCTATGTTGAGCATTGAACCGTTCGGATTTGATTCAGCCGTTATCTCGCCGGCCGCAGTAGCGTATTTGAAGACAATCTGATCATTGTCCTGAAGTCCTTTGATCGTATTATCATCCGCGTAATAATTGCCATCTCCGTGGGCGATCGGAACCTTTATAACCTCACCTTTCTTCAATCCGGACGTGAATGGCGTCGATGTCGTTTCGGTTCTTAGGTAGACCTGCTTACACACAAACTTCAGGTTTGAATTGCGGAGGAGTGCTCCGGGGAGAAGTCCCGCCTCGACGAGGACCTGGAATCCGTTGCAAATCCCAATCACGAGCCCCCCCTTCCTGGCGAAGCTCACGACTTCATTCATGATCGGAGAGAATCGGGCGATTGCTCCGGAACGGAGATAGTCGCCGTACGAAAATCCGCCTGGAAGTACGACTAGGTCCACGCCATCCAGGCTCGTTTCCTTGTGCCAAAGGAGCTCGACCCTTCGGTTCAACACGCTGCCGAAGGCGTTGTATGCGTCCATGTCGCAGTTGGAACCGGGGAAAACGACTACGCCAACCTTGCCAGTCGTCATTTCGCAGCAACCTTCGAGGCGCCTCCCTGGGCGCTCGAGAATTGCGCGACCTGTTTGCCGGCCTCGTCAAAAATCTCACATTCGTAATCTTCGGTGACGGGATTTGCAAGGAGCTTCGCGCATGCGGAAGTCACCAGCGCGATTGCCGCGTCGATGTTCGACTCATTAACCGACATATCTATATTCTTGCCCGTCCTCACGCCGCCTAATTTCAGGAAACCCAGATTCCGGAGACTGCTTTCGATGGCTTTCCCCTGCGGATCGAGAATCTTTTTCTTCAGCGTGACTTCTATTCTTGCCTTGTACAAATGAACCTCCTAGATATCGAAACTACTCAGCTCTACGTCTTCTTCCTCGCTGTCATGTTTTCTGGAAGACAACAGCGCCCTGAAATGCTCTATGATCCACCGAATAACGCCTCCCACGATGTACAGCAGGAAGAGCCAGAACAAAGCCTTCCCGTAAGTGACCACGGTGATAACCACGCCGACGGAGAAGACCGCAAACTTCAGCGGGTGAGAGCGTATCGCCCTTCGGCTGAATTTCGGAAGCGTGTCATATCTGACGGTGCTGACCATAAGGAGAGAGAGGGCTACGGCAAGCGCCGGCAGGAAGGGCGCCGCGTCAGGACTAAGCCAGCCCACGCTCCGGTCGTAGAACAAGAGAATGAACGAGCTGATCGTGATAGCGCTGGAAGGAATCGGGAGCCCCTTGAAGTGATCCTTGTCGAAACCGACGAGCTGCACATTGAACCTGGCAAGGCGCAGGCCGCCAAACACCATCACCATCGCGCTGGCAAGCGTGCCTATCGGACCAAGCGCGTGTAACCCGACCTTGTACATCATAAACGACGGAGCGACTCCGAACGAGACAAGGTCTGAAAGCGAGTCCAGCTCGACTCCGAACTCGCTCGAACTCTTCGTGAGCCGTGCCATGACCCCGTCCAAGCTGTCGAAAATTGCCGCGAGTATTATCAGCCATGCGGCCGAGACAAAATCACGGTCTGCCGACGCGAGTATCGACATAAATCCGGAAAACATGTTCAGGATCGTGAAGAAGCTCGGTATGACCGCTCGCGAAATATGTATGTTGTATTTTCTCTTCCTACTCATGCCTTAAAATCCCCAGGACTGTGCTTCCGGCGGAAGTCTTCTCCCCAACCCTCACATTAATCTCGGAGTTCAGTGGAAGGAGAACATCCACACGCGATCCAAACTTAATCATCCCAAACCTTTCGCCTGCGCGGACGGATTGACCGTCCTTTAGCTCGCACACGATTCTCCTCGCTATAAAGCCGGCGATTTGCTTGAAGAGTATTCGATGCCCGCGGCTTTCAACTCCGACGAGCATACGCTCGTTCCTCTCGCTCGACTTCTCATCGAACGCGACTATGTACTCCCCTTTGATGTACTTCAGAAACTTCACGGTCCCGCTGATCGGAATCCTGTTCACGTGTACGTTGGCGGGGGACATGAATATGCTCACCATTTTAGCCGAGGACTTGAGGAACTCCGGCTCTTCTGTCTCGCCGACAAAAACCACCTTCCCGTCAGCCGGCGCTATCACGGCATATTCGTCAGAAGTCAGAGGCGTGCGGTCGGGATCGCGGAAGAAATAGAGTGTGAAACCCGCCGCGAAGAGCGCGACAAGGTCCAGGATCATTTTGACTGGCCGCCCCGGTATCAGGAAGGAAAGAAGTACGAGTAGGACGCACGATATCAGGACGACAGCGATCACGTCGGATCCGTAGCGTGCCAACTTGGGAAACATATTGTCAAGCCTTGCGCTTTGGCGCCGTGGCGCCGCGCGGTGCAGAAGGGAGAATGCGACTGTAAACCAGTTGATAATTCTTGGAAGCCTCTCGCGAATCCCTTGACGAGGCGACGGAGATCTCCTCGCCGGTCGAGTTGTCGATGGCGGTGATATTCTCCGGCGATATTTCGTCGCCAAGCATTATCACGCCTTTATACTTACCGAATTTCATCTTGATATCGACGAGCGTCAATCCGCGTCTCTCCAGGAAGCTCTTCATCACAGCATCGATTTTACTCGCGAGGCGGTTGATCGTTCTGAACTCTTCCGGCGTCAGCATCTGCAGCGCGTAGAGATAAGTTTCATTGACGAGATGCTCACCGGTCTCATCTTTCAACAAATATTCGAAGATCGGAAAATCAAGCTGCTGCTTCGGTTTGAAATGCCTGAAACGCTTGGCGAAGGATTGGGAGGTAAGGTTTCTGACAGTGACTTCGACAGGGATAATGTTCAGACGCTTTACAAGAAGTTCGGAACCGTTCTGACTGAAGAAGTGCGTAGGTATCTGATACGTTTCGAGATACGCGAAGATGAAGGCTTGAAGTTCCGCTGCGATCTTTGGGCGATCCTTGATCTTGAAAATCTTTTTCCCGTCAACCCCCAACTCCGGACGGAATTCAGCCAAAAGAATATCATCCTGTGGGAGCGAGTATAGAACTTTCGAACTCCCTTTGGAGAGCACCGGTCTTTTTTCTGTTTTCGCCAATAAACCTCCGCTGAAATTCGTAAAATAATAACAAAAAGCGGCGGAAAAGTCAAGGCGCTAACTCTTTGATTTTGCGAGGTTTAGAAAATTTTTCGCGGCCTCTCTGTTTCACTAAAAATTTGGTGGGCTATTTTGGTCTCCCCAGCCCCTTTTTAAGCATCACCCATTCATTGCCCCTGAATCTACCCACCAGACAAGCTTCCCATTTACGGGCGCTATCCCTTTTGCCGGATATTTGTGATAGTCGGCCGCGTCTGATAATACCTCTTTCAGAGCCTCACGCTTGTCGTGCCCGGAAATCAGAAAATAAACCGCCGAAGAGCGGTTCAAAACCGCATATGTAAGTGTAATTCTCTTGTGAGGAACGGGCGGAACATCCGAAGGGACAACCCACTTGCTCTTCTCATCAAGCGAAGGCGTAAAAGGAAAGAGTGAAGCCGTATGACCTTCCCCCCCCATCCCCAGCAGAACAAGGTCAAACGAGTTTCCCTCTCCTGGAATTTCTGCTGAGAGAACACTCTCATAAGCAGCGGCGGCATCCGATGGATTCGAAAAGTCAGTCGGGATGGGATGTACGTTCGCCGAAGGGATTGGTATGTGGTCAAGAAGCGTCTCCCTGGCCATAAGGTAATTGCTTCGTGCGTCAGTATGGGGAACGTATCTCTCGTCGCCAAAGAATACGGAAACAGATCCCCAGGGGACGGATTCGCGATGGGTTGTCGCAAGGAGACGATAGAGTCCCTTCGGCGTGCTTCCTCCCGAAAGGACGAGCGAGAACTTCCCCTTCTTGGCAACCACGCTCCTGATGAGCTCGCTTACCTCTTTGGCCGCCGCGTTGCTGAGTTCGTCAAGGTCGGCGAACCTCTTGAGCTCAAGGTTCAAATTGTGCACCACTTCTCCCCGTCGAGAAGCCTCTCCGCTTCCGGCGGTCCCCAAGTGCCCGACGCGTATTTATGGACAGGGAAATTCTGTGAGAGTAGGGGCGTATAAAGCTCCCACGAGGTTTCCACCTCGTCCGCCCGGACGAACAGAGTCTGGTCACCCTTTAGAACGTCGAGAAGAAGTGTCTCATAGGCATCCGGAATTCTTCCGAAGACTTCGCCGTACTGGAAATGGAGCCGCTGCGTCGAAAGCTTGTAGCTGTCGCCCGGCTCTTTCACCTTGAACAGGAGGTCAAACCCTTCATTCGGCTGAAGCGTCATGATCAGCCTGTTAGGTTGTATGTCCTTAATTGAGAACTGGCGGAATATCGATACGGGTGGCCGGCGGAAAGTTATGGCGATTTCAGTTATGCCTTTGAACATACGCTTCCCTGTTCTGAGTATAAACGGAACTCCCTGCCATCTCCAGTTAGATATGTTAAGCTTGAGCGCCACGTACGTCTCGGTCTGCGAATCCTTGCTCACTCTTTCTTCCTCAAGGTAGCCTTCGACTTCGCGTCCCTCTACCGCACCGCGCATGTACTGGCCATAGACGACATCATCGGGCGAGATCGGAGATATCGAGCGGAGCACCTTCACTTTCTCATGGCGGACGGCGTCTGCCTCGAGTGCGGTCGGGACTTCCATGGCAGTCAGTGTTGTCAGCTGGGTAAGGTGGTTCTGTATCATGTCGCGGAGCGCGCCCACGCGATCGTAGTAACCTCCCCTGTGCTCGGCGCCCACGGTCTCGGCGACAGTTATTTCGACCCGCTCGATCCTGTCCCTGTTCCACAAGGACTCAAACATTGCATTGCTGAACCTGAAAGCGATCAGGTTCTGCACAGTCTCCTTGCCCAGATAATGGTCGATGCGGTAGATCTGGGACTCGTCGAAGTACTTATGTACGAGGGCATTGAGTTCGCGGGCTGACTGGAGGTCCTGCCCGAAGGGCTTCTCGACGACCAGCTTGACTTCGCCTCCGCTCTTATTCAGCCCGACTTCGCCGATGTTCTTTATCGCGTTCGGAAAGACGGAAGGGGGCACAGCAAGGTAGAAAATTCTGTTGCCGGGAAGGTTTGATTGCTTCTCGATCTCCAGTATCCGGTCTGCGAGGCTCTTGTACTCCTCAAGTGAGCCGCCTCCGACTGAATGGTAATATGCCCACTCGAAGGACTCACCGTACGCAGCGTGATCGATTCCTTCCTCTTCCAGCGAGCGGGCAACGAAGTCACGGTAAGTTTCATCATTATGCTTCTTCCCTGTACCGGCGCCGATGAGCTGGAACTCCGACAGATGTTTGTCGCGGAGCCGGCATATAGCGGGGAGGAGCTTTCTGCGGGCGAGGTCTCCCGTCCCGCCAATTATCACTAGGAGATATGGTGGTATTCTCTTGCCGTTCATCTCACTTTCCTTCCTTTACTGCATGACCGCCGAATTCGTGTCTCATCATGGCGAGGAGCCGGCCACCAAATTCCTCGCTGTCCTGGCTTGAGAAGCGCTCATAGAGAGACTGGGTAATCACTGGAAGAGAGACGCCGAGATCAATGGCCTCAAGCGCGGTCCATCTCCCTTCGCCGGAATCCGCCACAAAAGGAGATATCCCCTTCAGGTCCTGATCTTTGCTCAGCGCGTCGGCCGTCAAATCGAGGAGCCAGCTCCGGACCACGCTTCCGAATCTCCATATCTCCGCGACCTGGTGGAGGTCAAGCCCGAACTCGCCCTTTTTCCTGAGGAGTTCGAAACCTTCGGCGTACGCCTCCATGAGCCCGTACTCGATTCCGTTGTGGACCATCTTCACGAAATGCCCCGAGCCGGAGGGTCCTACGTGCCCCCATCCCTTCTCCTTTCCGGGAGCGAGCGCTTCGAACACAGGACGCATTACACTGACGGCCTTTTCGTCTCCGCCGACCATCATGCTGTAGCCTTCCTTCAGCCCCCATATTCCCCCGCTGACACCGGCGTCTATCATGCTTATCCCGCTCTCAGCGAGCTTCTTCGCCCTCCGCATAGAGTCTTTATAATAGGAGTTACCTCCATCTATGAGAATATCTCCAGCCTTCATATGCTTCAGCAAAAGATCTATGGTATCGTCCACTGGTTTGCCGGCGGGCACCATTATCCAGACAATTTTCGGTGTCGGAAGTTTGGCGGCAAGCTCATCCATCGATGCCGCTCCTTCGTTCCCCTGATCGACAATTCGCTTCACGGCCTGGGGATCACGATCGTATCCGACCACCTTGTGTCCCCCTTCCAGGAGTCTCTGAGCCATATTGGCTCCCATTTTTCCAAGCCCTATCAATCCGATCTTCATTTCAATTCTCCTTATTCAACTGATACCGAGAAATCCTTGCCTTCCCAGTTTTCCGATTGTTTCCAATAAAATGTAAACAAAATTTCCCTCGCTTGGTTCAATTCGGAAGCGGGTAAGTCTGCCACGTGCATTCCAATGTGTGTGTCGGCGGTATCTGTGTCGTGTGTATGTTTCCAGCCGTCTGCGGACCAGTGAACCGTTGCAGAAACGGGAAGTTCTATCCTCAGCCTCACTCCCCGCGGAATGGATTTTATCTTGTGATTGAACCTCCACATGGCGAACGATGCGGGATGAGTCTCCTTGATATAGCGCATGACCGTCTGAGGCGGCGCGTCGAAGACATCTCCTTCTTCGAGCGATCTGACGAGCTTGAGATATTCCGCGTGAGCCCAGACGAGAGGCATTGCCGAGCCTGAAGGCTTTCCGAAGAACAATTCCCTGTCAGGTATGTCAGGCGAGTCCCAGACCTGCTCCGGCAGGAGCCCCCCTTCACCGGCAAATGATTCCATGGCCGTCATCAGCTTCTTCGCGGCGGAGATATTTCCCGCGGCCAACTCGTAGTGGGCCCTCTCACCGGTTAGAAGAGGCCAAGCCCTCCCGATTCCCGTTCCGTCGAAAGGGTTTCCATCCTCGTGCTCTCCATAGCCGTCGTCGTTGTACCTGTGCCATGATGGCCCGGAGGGCGTTTCGACACGGAGGAGTTTATCGATTGCCTTCACTGTGTTGACGATCCGCGGGTCCTTCGCGTCGCGGAGGCCGAGCCTGACGAGGGCTAGGGCGTCCGGGCTTATGATGTGAGTGGCCTTGAAATTAGTATCGTCGGGGGGACGGTTTTTGATCGGGACATATCCGTCTTTCGGCGAACCAGCCTCCGCCACATCCATGGGCGACACCCGAACGTAGTAACCTTCCACGTTGAGCTCTCGCGCGAGGTTCGTCCCCGTCACGTATATCCACCTTTCTATGCTCGAATTCCAGTAGTCGGCGGTGTCCAGCAAATAGTTTGCCAGCTCCCGACTTTCATATTTCGCCGCATACTCCGATGCGACGACGAGCGCGGCGATCTCCGCAGCCAACGTGAACGGAGTATAACCCGGATCTTCCTCCCATCTGTCCTGCTGGCTGACCGGGCCGTTGCGGACGATGAATTCCGCGGCGCGTCTGATCATCGGCCAGAATCGCTCAACCTGATCATCAGTCAGGGCGCCCTTTCGCCGGGCGAGATCCACAAGGAGTATCGGAAGCGCCGATTCATCCATCTGGATTCCACCCCAGTACTGACTTCCATCCATCCACATATTCTGCGGCCAATGACCGTCGCTTTCCTGCGTCGCCTCAAGATAGGTCATCGCTTCCCTTGCTTCCTCGTTTGCACCAAAGGCAAGGAATGCGCCTGCCGCCTCGACCATATCACGCGGCCAGACGAGGTGGTAACCACCAAGGTCATCGTCCCCCTTCGAGAAGCCCCACGGGATCGAAAGACTGGCTATAATCCCGCCCGGCATGTACACCCCGAGGTGGGACTTCAGCACTACTTTGCTTACGTCATGAAGCGCCGCCTTCTTACCAGGCGACCATGTCTTTCGGCGCCAGCTCCTCCAAAAACCGGAATATTCTTCAAGCGAACTCTCGAAACCGTCATAGAGGGAAGCAAGTGCCTGATGCGCCGCCTCATCGGCAGTCCTGCCGAACCCGAGCGCCAGCGTGAACTCGCCTCCGGCAGCAGCCGCATCGAGTTCTGCGGTAAGGGCCACGTTCCCGTTTTCAGCAGACCTGTATGCCGAGGTAAGTCTCTTGTTGGTTTTCAAATCCTGCCACCCGTCAGATGTTCCGACGAAACCGACGCTCGCTCCCCTGATTGGCACAGATGCCAGCATCGCAAGAGCATATCCGTCCCGCGAAGCCATCAAGGCCTGTCTCCCTTTGAAGTCGCCTATCCATCCGGTGTTCCCGGCCCCCCTATTGGCGATGTGGGGGGACAGTATGACGTGAACGATGTAATCCGAAAGAGCGCCGGCATTGGGGGTGAACTTTATTTTCTGGATCACCACCGGCCTGCGAGGGTCGGTGACTATTTTCTTTTCGATGGTATACCGGCCGGACACGCATCTGTTGATCAGAAGATAAGCGGGTATTCCGGCTTCGATCAGCGCAGTCTGATGGGCCGCGTCCCTCTTCTCTTCGGAGAAGAAGTCCCTTCCATCGGTGATGATGAGTTCCGTGTCGCGTATCATGGCCTGGTCCATGCGCGGATAGTAGACCTCGTTCAGTATCCCATGAGAGAGGGTGAACCAGACCGGGCTAACTCCGACGTGAGCGACGCCAAGTCCGCTCTTTGCGCTCGAAGTCCAACGCCCTGGTATTCCCGGCCAGCCGGGGGGTGTAGTTGTGCTTGGCATGAAGTAATGTCCTTTCTTCCCTATTTCAGTTTAAAGAAAGGGATTCAGATTGGCAAGGAAAGGGGGGTTAAAACAAGATTAAAGTCTTTTCATCGTGCAGGCGATGATGGACAAGGGAAAACAACGCGGCCGTTATGTCGGGATTAGGGATTTCGTCTGTCTATGATTTCTCTTGCCCTGCGTGTGAAGTCGAACGCGTTGAATGGCTTCTGCAGAAAATCAACCTTTTCGTCGAGTATAAATCCGTGATGGACAACGCTGTCGGCGTAGCCACTTATGAAAAGAAATTTGCTGTGTGAAAATTTCGCCCGTATGGCATCTCTGAGTTCCCTCCCCGTCATCTTCGGCATTACAATGTCCGTGATGACGAGCGCGATCTTCGAAGCGTTTTGTTCGAAGATCCTCACCCCCTCCTCGCCTTCGTGTGCCGCAAGGACCTCATATCCGTTCTCGATCAGGAGAGTACTCATGAACTCCCGCATTTCATCGTTGTCTTCGACCAGAAGGATGGTTTCAGTTCCCCCTTCCAATTCTCTGACTTCGTTTTGCTGATCCGCCGGAGAAACGGCCACTCCTTTCAAAGCGGGGAAATAAACCGTGAACGTGCTCCCCTTTCCTACCTCGCTGTAAACGTTTATCGTTCCACCATGCTGTCTCACGATCCCGTGGACGACGGAGAGACCAAGTCCGGTCCCTTTTCCAATTTCCTTCGTGGTGAAGAAGGGTTCGAAAATCCGCTCCATGACGGAAGGTTCAATCCCCATCCCCGTGTCGCTTACCGATGTCATCACGTACTCGCCCGGTTTGACTCCCGCATGTTTCCTGCAGTACGCCTCGTCTAGAAATACGTTTGCGGTTTCGATAGTCAGAGTGCCTACCTGTTTCATCGCATCGCCCGCGTTGACTGCAAGATTCAAAAGGACCTGTTCGAACTGGGACGGATCAACCTTTACTGTACTCAGACTCCTCCCCGGCGCGAACCTTATCTGGATTCTTTCCCCCAGGAGGCGGCGAAGCAGCTCGAGCATCTCTTCTATAAGGGAGTTCAGGTCCACGTCTCTCGGCATGAGAATCTGCCTACGGGAAAAAGCCAGGAGCTGCTTAGTGATTTTCGCGGCCCTGTCAGCAAGTCCGTATATCCGCGTCAGATAGCTGTTCACAGGATGGTCGTCGGAAACCTTGCCGAGGGCGAGTTCGGCGAAGCCGATAATTCCGCCGAGCACGTTGTTGAAATCATGAGCTATGCCGCTAGTCAACTGCCCCAGGCTTTCGAGTTTCTGAGACTGAAGTAGCTGCTCCTCGAGCATCTTCTTCTCTGTAACATCCTTAAGTATGCCGCGGTACGCCGCGATTTTGCCGTCAGCGTCGCGTATAACCGTAGAAGAGTCGTGGACGATTATGCGCCCTCCGTCTTTCCTCTTCAGCGTGATCGGGTTATCCTTGATGAAGCCATGTTTCTCCAGAAGCGCTTTCGCGCTTTCTCTTTCTCCGGGATCCTCATAGAGTTCGCTTACACTTTCGAGGCTGAGAAGCTCTTCCTTTGAGTCATAGCCGAGAAGCGTGACCCCCGCAGTGTTGATGTCGATGAATTTTCCGGAAGGCGTCGTAACATAGATGGTATCGAGCGAATCCTCGAAGAGGTGCCGGTATCTCTCTTCCGATCGCCGCAGCATTTCTTCGGCAATTTTCCTCTGGGTCACGTCTTCCGCGGTTCCGATAATTGCGGGCCATCCCGCGTAAATCGTCTTCGAGCCGAGCGCTTCGACCCTAACGATCGAGCCGTCCTTCCTGATCGCGTTGTAATCATATTTCACGGACGGGATTTCGCCGTATATCCTTTGCCTGATGTATCCATCCACCCTCTCGCGATCATCAGGAGCCACTGTTTCGCGAACCGATTCGATGGCGAGAAATTCTTCGGGAGTATAGCCGTAGATTTTGGCCATCGCGGGATTAGCGTAGACGAACCTGTCGTCCTGGACTATGTACACGCCGACGAGTGAAGACTCGACGAGGGTGCGGAATTTTTCCTCGCTCTCGCGAATGGCGGCATCCGCCCTGGTGATATCGGCAATGAGCTTCGCGTTTTCGAGCGCGACTGCCGCGCTGGAGGCGAGGCTCTCGAGCATTTCCACATCCTCTTCGCTGAAAGGCCTCTTCCCTTCACTGTTGTGCACGGCGAATACACCGAGCACTTCACCCGTCCTGTTAAGGATGGGCACATCCACCAGATTATACACGCCAGACTCACCGCGTCCCATCACAGCAGGCGAGTCGGATGTTTCGCAGTCGACGACTATCTTCGGGTGCTTCGAAAGCCATACCTCACCGGGAATCCCCTCGCCTGGAGAGAAGGCCGCATTGATTTCCCTGAACTTGCCCTCTTCACAATACTCCTTGAATGTAAGGACACCGTTCTCTATGAGCCCGACAGTGCCTGCTTTTGCGCCGATCAATTCGATGCCGGACATCACAAGCGTACGGAGGATTTCGTCGGCGTTCAGTAAGGCGTTCACTTTCATCGATGCGGCCGAGAGAATTCTAAGTTGTCTGTTTCGACGCGCGATGGCGTCTTCGGCCTTCTTGCGCTCCGTCAGATCGCGCGCAACCGACAGGAGAACCGGCTTCCCGTCGAACAGAGCGGCGCGGCTGCGAACCTCCACCGGTATCTGTGTGCCGTCTTTCCTAACATGCACCGATTCGAAGGTAACGTCCTTCCTGAGCAGGATTTCCTTGACGCGCTCTTCAGTCTTTATTTTATGTTCCGGGGACAGAATCATATTCAGGCTCTGGCCAATCATTTCCTCCCTTGCGAATCCAAGCCTTTCGCAGCCGGCCTCGTTCACCTGCAGGAATATTCCGCGTTCATCAAGGAGATAGAACTCATCTGCGGAGCTCTCAAATATGAACCTGTACTTGTTCTCGCCGGCCGCGGCCGCCTCATGGGCAGCGGTAATCTCCGTGAGATCGGTCAGGACACCTCTCACGCCGACGACTTCCGATTCATGAATAATCGGGCTGACGGAGAGAAGGACCGGTACGTCAGCGCCGCTCGCGGCCTTGACGTCGAATCGTTCGGGCTCCAGATCTTTTCCCTCCAGAACCCGATCCAGCCGTTCAGCCGCCCTTTCGCGGTCTTCCTTCGAAAAGAAGTCCAGAAGGTCCAGACCGGTGTTTAACCGGATGGATTCAACTCCGAAGAGTTCCGTGAAAGCGCGGTTGGCGAAGACAATTTTGCGGTCCCTGTCCGTTTCGAACACAGGCTCGGGGAGGAAATCGGAAAGTTCCTTGAATCTCGCCTCGCTTCGTCTTACCTCGTCGTCGGCAACTTTCCTGTCGGTAATGTCCTGTGACGCGCCATAAATCCTGACGACTCTTTTGTGCGCGAAACCCCACACCGGGCTCGCGGAATCACGCAGCCAACGGGACTCACCGGAGCGGGTCACGAAACGGAATTCGGCCGTATCGATGTCTCCCGAAACCACTTTCCGCACATGTTCCATGATGATTGGCAGATCATCGGGGTGAACTAATGCCTGCCACCCGCCGCGCTCACGGACCTCGGTCAGAGTGTACCCGAACCTATGCTGGAAAGAATCCGACAGCCACTCGCCGTCAATCTTACCCTCCGGGTCAACCTTGAAGACGTAGGCATAGTCTGAAATCAGGCCGGAGATCATCCTGTGCCTTTCTTCACTCTCCTTGAGGGCGGCGCGCTCCCTTTCGAGGCGAGCCCTCTGGAGCGCGCTCTCCAGAACAGAAGCAAGCTTGATCTGGAAATGTTCCGACTTAACCACGTAATCGCTGGCACCGACTTTCATGGCCAGGGCTGCTTTCTCCTGTGTACCGGAGTCGGCAAGTACTACCACAGGTATGCCGGCAGCCTGAGAATTTCTCAGCTCCTTAATCGTGTCGAGTACGTTTATCTCCTTCGTCCCCTGTTCGATCAGAAAGACATCGTATGGTACGTCCGTGCCGGCGATCTTAGAAAGGAAATCAGACTTAGAAAGAGCCGTCTTGATCTTGATATGGGGGGACTTGCGCGATAGATGTTCGAAGGCGGACTCAACTTCGGGCCCTTTGCCACCCACGAACAGCACGCGTATCGACGTGCCGAATGAGCGTCTTCTCTCCCTTTCATCCGCGTTCCGTCTCAGAATCGATGGGAGTTCCTTGTAGTGCTTTCCTGACTTCACGACATAGTCATCGGCCCCTGCCTTCAACGCTCCGACAGCCACATCTTCGTCGCCAAAGCCCGTGATCATGACGACCGCGATGGGAAGCTTTTTCTGTCTTATCTCATTAAGAATGGAGATGCCGTCACCGTCCGGGAGGCGCAGGTCTACGAGCGCAACGTCGTAGGTCGCGTCCGCCTTAATCTTCTTCAACGCTTCGTGGACGGTCCCCGCTGAATCAAGGTCAAAGTCATTTCCGCTCTTGAGCAGCTCATGCCTCACCAGGCTAATGTCGGCCTGGCTGTCTTCGACGTAAAGAACCTTCATACGATGGCTCTTGCTTCCCTTCCGGAGTGTGTGGTCAACGGGATCAGCGACCCCCTCGCCGTCTCATCCCTGGATGACAAATCCGATTAATGTAAGCACCAGCATCACTATTGCCCGGTCCTCCGCTCACTTCCGAAATACCAACCCGGGAAGGGAGACCGGTGATCGTTTTAATTCTTCCTCATTCTCAATAAAGAGCGACACCGCCCAGTGTCTGAGTGATCAATTTTAGACAATATCCCTTTTATTTCCAACTTCCAGGAAGATTTTCGGCAGTCACACCTTCCCTGCAGTCACGGGGTCAAGACTCCGCAAACCAAGACATTCAGGTTGATAGACGTTTGCGTTTGAAGAGCGGCGCCATGAGCAATCCTGAGATGAAACCTCCCACGTGAGCCCACCAGGCGATTCCACCTGAGGCGTCCACGCCGAGCGATTCCATCCCGCTCACAAATTGAATCATGAACCAGAATCCAATGAAGAGCAGAGCGGATATATCGATAATGTCGAAGAAGAAAAAGATTGGAAGCAGCGTCACGATCTTGGCGCGCGGGAACATAAGGAGATAAGCTCCCAGGACACCGGAGATGGCACCGCTCGCGCCGATCGTCGGCACCGAAGAGCCAGCAGACAAGTACACCTGAAGAAATGCGGCCGCCAATCCGCTGATGAAGTAAAACGCGAGATACCTCCAATGACCGAGCCTATCTTCCACATTGTCGCCGAAGATATACAGGAACCACATGTTGCCGATTATATGCAGCCACCCGCCGTGGACGAACATCGAAGTAACGAATGGGACGTACCGCGTGATGAAATGGCTGTGCTGAGTCACCATTTCAAAATATCTCGACGGGACAAGTCCGTACTTCATGAAAAACGAATCGAGACCGTGTCCAAGCGACAACTCGTGAAAGAAGACGACCGCATTGGCGGCTATGATTGCGTAATTGACGAATGGGATGCCGTAGGAAGGATTCCTGTCTTTCAGCGGAATCATGCATCTTCCTCGGACTTGTAAAGCCTGTTCAGGGCGGTCGCGAGATGCAGCACCTCAATTTCCTTCCCATCATTCCTGGCTCCGGCCGCGATCTGAGCGATGCAGCCGGGGTTGCCCGTCACGACGACCTTTGCCCCTGACTTCTCGATGTTTCCCAGCTTCCTTTCGAGCAGGCTAGCGGCCGCTTCCACGTGAGTGACGTTATATATTCCAGCGCTGCCGCAGCACCAAGTCGCCTCGCCGAGCTCCCTGAAATTCTGACCGGCCAGATCCTTCACCACGCTTCTCGGCTGTCCGCTGATCTTCTGGGTGTGGACGAGATGACACGGCTCGTGATACGTGACGGGCACATCGAATTTCACCGAAGGTTTCATGTAACCCGTCTCGGAAATAAACTCAGAAAACTCCTTCACCTTTGAGCTGAACTCCTCCGCCTTCTTAGAGTAGACGGGATCAGATGCGAACAATTCTCTGTACTCCTTCATGAACGCGGAGCAGCCTGCCGAATTGATTACGTAATACTCCGCGCCGGTCTTCTCGAAGACGTCCATGTTCCTCACGGCGAGTTTCCTGGCGAGCTCCATGTCGCCTGAATGAGCGCTGACGGAACCGCAGCAGACCTGATCATGGGGGACAGCGACCTGCCAGCCGTTTCTCACGAGGACTTCGACCGTGTCCACGTTAGCGTCGGCAAACATCGCATCCATGACACATCCGGTGAGGACTGCAGTCTTTCCGCGCGGCGTCCCCCTTGCCTCGATCTTTTCGGGGAGGAAGTCGATGGAGAAGCGCTCTGAAAGCCTTGGAAGGAGACGGGCCCGGGCAAAAAAGTCTCCCTTGAGCCCGGACGTCAAATTCAGGAGAAACTTTTCCAGTCCGGACTTCTGATAAAATCTGAGGAGCGAAGCCGCGAGACGGAACCAGGTTCTTCCGCCAAAGAGTCTTCTGAGTATGATGCGCTTGATGTCAATTCCTGTCTTCCTTGCGGCTATGAGGGCCCGCGCCGATTCGACAAGTTTTCCGTACTCCACGCCGGCCGGACACGCCGTCTGGCATGCCTGGCAGTCGAGACAGAAGTCCATTTCGTATTTGAATGTTTCGGAGAAAGGGATTGTCCCGTCCATCGCGTTTTTCATGAGCCGGATGCGGCCGCGGGGGGAACTCCTTTCAAGCCCTGTAAGAGCGTATGTGGGGCAGACCGAGAGACACAGCCCGCAGTGCATGCATTGAGTGAGGAGTTCCTCGGATATTTCCTGTGTCAAAAATAGGCCTCCGACGGATTCCCCATGCGCGATGTCAGTGTTTCGATTTGCTCCCGGCTCTTCGGCAGAGCTCCCTCACATCTCGGGCTCACCGAAATTATTTTCCCGGGGTTGAGCACACCGTTGGGATCGAGCATATCCTTGGTGGTTCTCATCATCCTAATGAAAGGGGTGTCGTAGAGCTCCTCCATGAACTTTCTTTTCGCAAGGCCGACGCCATGCTCGCCGGTAATCGTGCCTCCGAGGTCGACCGCCTTTCGGAATATCTCATCGAAGGCGGCTTCAACTCTCTTTATCTCTTCCTTGTCACGTTCATCGGTAAGTCCCGTCGGATGGAGATTCCCGTCTCCCGCGTGGCCGAAAGTGCCAATGCTTATCCCATGCCTCTTCGCCGACTCGTTTATGAAATCCACCATCGGCGCGAGTTCGCTGCGCGGCACCGTGGCGTCTTCGAGTATCGTGGTGGGGCGTATCCTCGCTAGAGCGGCAAAGGCCGTTTTCCTTGCGGACTTCAGCCTTGTCGCTTCGCTCTCGTCAGCGGCCACACGCACGCTGACCGCGCCCGACTTTTTGCAGAGTGCCTCTATCGCGGCGGCATCTTCCTCCACGGCAGACCTCGCTCCGTCGAGTTCAACCAAAAGTATCGCCCCGGTGGTTGTATCCAGTCCGAGGTGGGCAAAGGATTCCACCGCTTTGATGGTCGGGTTGTCAAGGAACTCGAGCATCGAAGGCATTATTCCCGCCGCGGTGATTGAAGAAACCGTCTCCGCCGCACCTGCCATGGAATCGTAGTATGCGAGCAGCGTCCTGCTTCCCTTCGGAAGAGGTATAAGCTTCAGCAGGATCCTCGTGAATATGCCCAGCGTACCTTCCGACCCGATCATTACATCTTTTAGGTTATATCCAGCCACGTCCTTCATGTTTTTTCCACCGACGTGCATCACGTCGCCGTTCGGGAGGACCGCCTCGAAGCCGAGCACATAGTTCTTCGTCACGCCGTACTTAAGGCCCCGCAATCCACCTGCGTTCTCTGCGACATTACCGCCGAGCGTGCATATCTGCGAGCTCCCCGGGTCGGGGGGATAAAAAAGCCCCTGCGATTCGACAAGCGACTGGAACTTCCCCGTTATAACTCCGGGATCGACCCACGCAGTCAGATTGCGCTTGTCGATTTCGACCACCCTGTCCCACCTGTTCATTAGTAAAACAACGGAATTCTCCGAAGGGATGGAACCTCCGCTCAGGCCGCTGCCGGAGCCGCGGGGGACGACGGCGAACTTCTCATTGTTTGCCAGCTTCATCAACCTGCTGATCTGTTCAACATCAGTCGGGATGATCACCGCGTCCGGAGGGGCGCTTATCAGGGGCGTGCCATCATAGGAATAGGAAATCCTGTCCTCGATTGAATCAAGCAGATTCTGGCTTCCGAAGATTTCCCTTATCTCTTTCTTAGCTCTGTCTGTAATCATATTCGCTCGGATTCAAATTTAAACATAACGTCCCCAGACTTCACAGAGGTAATGAATTTCCCTGCGAACGCCGGCCTGGAAGGCCGCATCATCAATGACTGCCGGCAGACTCTTCTGCGGGATTGGGTAGCCCAGGAAACGCTGAATCCGGTTCAAATCACAGCTTTCCAGACATCGGGACCGACTTAACGCAAAATTAACATTCGCCCCTCTTGACAACGGCCCATCGCCCTGCTATATTAATCGTGCAAAACGTGCAAAACAGGAATAACGGCTAAAATGAAAAACAGCTATTCATCAAGAGAGTTAGCAGAGATACTTTCGGTAAACGAGTCGACCGTCAAGAGATGGGCAGACAGCGGTTTCATCGAATGCGTCAGGACGAAGGGGGGGCACAGGAAATTCCCCGTGAGAAGCGTGCTAAGGTTCATACACGAAAATCAGATGAACCTTCCCGGCCTATCACTCGCGGAGTTCGACAGGAAAGACGTGCAGGCCCACCTCAGCGCAGGATTCGTGGATGTGCTCATCCCCTCACTTAAGACGGCGGCACTTGAGGGGGACACCGCAGAGATTCAGAAGCTTCTTCGGGCGGGACTCGTCTCACAGCCAGACATAATACTCCTCTACACCCAGCTCGTCTTCCCAGTACTGACCGAGATCGGGATAGACTGGGAAATGGGAAAGCTAGGGGTGGACGGAGAGCATCTGGCGACGCAGGCTATAAAGTCTGCGCTGATCAGTTTCCAGTTGGAGATTCACACTAAGGAAGCGAACGGCCTAACTGCCGTAGTGACGTGCTTCGACAGCGAGATACATGACATCGCCATCACTTGCATAGCCAGCTTTCTGACTTCCGAAGGCTGGAAGGTGTACCATCTCGGAAGAGACATCCCAACGGACGATCTCGTGCTTTTCGTACGAGCAAAGAAGCCCGACCTTCTCGCGATTAGCGCGGATATAGTTGAAGACGAAGAGGCGTTCATTGCCGGCATCAATAACAAGGTGCTCCCCGCGGCGAAGAAGGCAGGGGCGTTCACGATAATCGGCGGTCCGAGGATGAAATCGCGATTCGGCGGTCGGCTGAAAGGAGATCTCCTCTCCGACGATATCTCCGACATTCGTTCGGTTCACGAGAAGATGCTAAGCAGGAAGAGGGTGGCGGTGAAATGAAAATCGCAATACTCGGCGCAACCGGATACATAGGGAAAGGGCTGACACGGCTCCTGAGCGGAAGAGGAGACGAAGTGATTGTGTTATCCAGAAGCGTCGACCACGCGCGGGAGGTATTCGGCGACGAAGTTCGCGCGCTCGGTTTGGCCGGGCGGAATAAGACGGAGCTTGCCCACGAACTGAGCGGCGTCGACGCCATCGTCAACCTCGCCGGCGAAAATATCGGGTCATCTCTCTGGACAAAGGCCAAGCGCCAACGCATACTCGAAAGCAGGCTGGAGGCGGGAAGGCTTGTCTCAGGCATCATATCATCAATGGTCCGAAGGCCGGGACTCGTGGTGCAGGCATCAGCCGTGGGTTATTACGGCTCGAGGGGAGAAGAGAGCCTGGAAGAATCCTCCTGTCCAGGAGAAGGGTTCCTGGCGGACGTGGCAGGACAATGGGAAGACTCGACAAAAGATGTCGAGTCGCTTGGTGCTCGCAGGGTGATAATAAGGACAGGCGTCGTCTTCTCATCTGACGGCGGGGCGCTCCCAAAGTTGGCAATGCCGTACAATCTCCATATAGGTACGGTCCTCGGCTCCGGCGATCAGTGGGTGCCATGGATACACTATCATGATACAATTGGGGCAATCGCCTTTCTCATTCATAACCCCACATCGTCCGGCGTTTACAACCTCGTCTCCCCCACCCCAGCTAGAATGGACGATATTTGCTCGGAAATAGGAAGGGCTCTGGGAAGGAAGACCATAGTTCACGTCCCAGGACTCTTTCTTAGAATTGGCATGGGAAAGATGGCTGAAGAGACCATACTCCCGAGCCAGAAAGTGGCCCCTGCCAGGCTTCTGGAGGAAGGATACTCATTTTCACACGCGAAACTCGACGAGGCAATCACGCACATATTTCCGGCGGGGGGACAAACACACGCATGAGCTTCGGGCACTTCACATACCTCGCGGTTGACATGTTCATCCTCGTTCCCTTCCTGGCAGAGATGAACGACCGGCGGCTCGGGCTGAGGGAACATCGCAAGTCGATAGCACTTTCCACAGCCCTGGTCCTGACAGTCTTCGCGGTCTGGGACGTCTTTGCCGTGCGGGGAAATGTCTGGGGCTTCAATCCGGAATACGTCACAGGTCTGCGAATCGCCGGGCTCCCGATAGAGGAGTTAATCTTCTTCGTCTCGGTGCCCGTAACTTCGATACTCGTTTGGGAAGCGACTGAAAAGAGGAAAGGACGCAAGTGATGTACACGCTCCCTACGGCGTTGTCTGCAATTGTCACCGTCACGCTCGACCTATTCATACTGCGGACGAGGGTTGTGACCACGCGCCATTTCCTAAGATTCATCGGATTCATGACAATCGGTTTTTTGATTTGCAACGGCGTTCTCACTGCCCTGCCGGTGGTCACATACAATCCGGCCGAGATGGTGGACATAAGATTTTTTTCAATTCCGGTCGAAGACTTCATATACGGATTTTCGCTTGTGACTTCGACCATTTCCATATACGAATTTTTAAACAGAAAGGGATAATCATGAACACCTACCCAATCTCACTTGGGAGAAACAACGTGAACGGTTACAAGCCGTTCATTACAGATACAATCACGGCGGACGAGATGGAATCAGACTCGGGGCTGGAGATCGCGAAGGCAAGTTACCGTGACCTCATTATACAGGCGGGCGAGAACGTGCACCGCGAGGGGCTTCTTAAGACTCCTCAACGCGCGGCGAAGGCATGGAACTTTCTCACAAGCGGATACGAGACAGACGCGGCGGAACTTCTCAAGGCCGCGGTCTTCGAGGAAGACTTCGACAGCATGGTGCTGGTTAAGGACATCGAGTTCTACTCGCTATGCGAGCATCACCTCCTCCCCTTCTTCGGGAAGGTCCACGTGGCCTACATTCCGGACGGTAAGATAGTGGGTCTCAGCAAGATACCGCGCGCCGTCGACGCACTGGCAAGGAGGCTTCAGGTCCAGGAAAGGCTGACGAAACAAATCGCGGACGTTATCGAAGAGACACTTCACCCCAAGGGAGTCGCGGTTGCCGCTGACGCGTCCCACATGTGCATGATGATGCGGGGTGTCGAGAAACAGAACTCGACCACGGCCACGACATATTTCACCGGCGCGTTCGAGCACGACCCGAACATGCAGGCCCGGTTTTTCAACTCGTTAAGGGGCCAAAACCAATGAAGAAGAAGGTAGCGGTAATAGGCGCGGGGCTCGCCGGCCTCTCGGCGGCGGCTCTTCTCGCCAAGAAAGGTTTTGACGTGACGGTCCTCGAGAAGAACGCCACCCCCGGCGGCAGAGTCAACCGGCTTTCGACCCCTCAGGGATTTACTTTTGACACTGGGCCGACGCTTCTCCTCATGCTGAGTTCGATGAAGAAGCTCTTCAAGGAGCTGGACAGGGACCTGAACGATTACATGGAGTTGAAGCTTCTCGAGCCGAGTTATCGGGTCTACTATTCGGATGGCACCGAATTCAACTCGAGCACGAACATTGCCCTCATGACAAAGGAAATTAGGGACAAGCTGAAGAATGAGGCGGAAATCGAAAGATACCTGAGTTTCTTCAGCTATCTCTCTAAGCTCTACAGGCTCACCATACCGAACTTCGTCGACCGCAATTACAGGAGGCTGTCTGATTTCATAAATCCGAAGTCGCTCTATTACCTCGCATCGCTGAAGATGCTCGGATCGCTTTACAGCAGAGTCAGCAGCTATTTCCAAGATGAACGCCTGAGAATGCTCTTCAGCTTTCAGACAATGTACCTCGGCATTTCCCCCTTCGAGGCGCCCTCCGTCTACGGAGTCGTGACCTACATGGAAAGTGGCGAGGGTATTTACTTCCCGATGGGAGGCATGTACAAAATCGTCGAGAGCCTCGAAAAGGTCGCGAAAGAGTATGGTGTCAAGTTCAGATACAACTCGGAAGTCACGAAGATCGACAAGGATGGCGACAAGGCGACATCTCTTACTATCAACGGCGAAAAGAGCGAGACCTTCGATCTGTTCCTCGTGAACGCCGATCTCCCTTACGCTTACGAGACGCTCCTCGGAGAAGCGCCAAAAAAGAACCTCGTTCCCCAGAACGGCGAGCTTAAATCGTCCTCCTCAGCCTACATGATGTACCTCGGTGTGGACAAACAGTACAGCAACCTTCTTCACCACAACGTCGTTTTCTCCTCGGACTACAAGTTCAATCTTGACGACATATTTGAACGTCGGGTACTTCCTGACGACCCGGCATTCTATGTTTGCGTTCCTAACAGGTCTGATCCCTCCCTGGCGCCTGAGGGGAGCGATTCGATATACGTCCTTGTGCCTGTTCCACACAAGACCGATAACGTCGACTGGACAAGGGATGAGCCGGCCTTCAGAGAAAAGATACTCGACAAGATGTCCGAGCGGCTCGGCATGACGGACATAAGGGAACATATAGTTTACGAGAAGACGTTCACGCCAAACGACTGGGCAAGCGAATACAACCTGTGGAAGGGGTCCGCGTTCGGACTGAGCCATTCATTTTTCCAGTCGGCCTACTTCAGGCCGCAGAATCGTTCGAAGACGCTCGGCAACGTCTACTTCGCCGGCGCGAGCACGACACCCGGCAATGGGATCCCGATGGTGATTATTTCGGGTTCATTGGCCGCGAAAAGGATAGAGGAGGACACGAAATGAGTTACGCTTCGCCGAATTCGGACAGGCTACAGCATTTGAAGCTGTCGCTGAAGATGTCACGCGAGATGACGAAGACCTTCTCGAAAGGCTTCTACCTTTCGACCTTTTTAATGCCATCCCGCCTGAGGCGTGACGTCTTCGCGCTATACGGTTTCTGCCGATACACAGACAACATCGGCGACTCTCCAAGGCAAAGGAGCACCGATGAGATCGTGCAGGAACTCGAACATTGGCGCGAAGAGTTGAGGTTCGCCTACAAGAGCGGCGAGTCACAGAACCCTATAATGAACGCATTCGTCAATGTGGCCCTGGACAAAGGAATCCCGATTGGACTTCCGCTCGAGCTGATCGACGGGGTCCAGTCCGACCTCCTGACCGCCTCCTATCCCGATTTCATTTCGCTCCGCAAATTCTGTTACCAGGTCGCGTCCGTTGTCGGCGTGATGATGACTTACATAATCGGGTACAGCGACGGATCCGCTTTCCAGCATGCGGAGTCCCTGGGGATAGCCATGCAGATCACGAACATTCTGCGCGACATTAACGAAGACTGGCAGTTGCATGGCAAAATATTCCTGCCCGAAGATGACATGGGGCGGTTTGGCGTCACGCGCGCCGACATCGCGAACGGCAACATCAATGAGAACTTCATAGGTCTCATGAAATATGAGATTGAGAGGGCGAGGGGTTATTACAAGGATGCCGAAAGAGGGATAGAGCTCCTGTCAAAATCAGGGCGCCCATCGATCAGGGCGGCCGCGAAAATTTACGCTTCTATTCTGGACACGATTGAAGCCAGGGGCTACGACGTATTCTCCTCGAGGGCAGTCGTGGCGACACCGAAAAAATTATCAATCATGGTCCAGAACAGGGTTGCCTCACTCCTCCCTCGCAGGGCGGAGACGCGTCCCGGGGAGCTCCTTAGCGGACAGACAAAGGGGTTCGATTTGTACTGAAGGGCGGGCCCCTGCCAGCTTTCGGTTCGGAACATGTGCAGAGCATAAGCCGGACGAGGGCATCAAACGGCCCGGGCGGGATTTGTTTGATGGAACATCTTTAACAAGGAGAATCTTTATGGACATTACAGATATTCTTTTGAGGACAGGAGTCGTGCTGTTCTTCTTTCTATTCATGGAATTCATGGCTTGGGCGACTCACAAGTACGTGATGCACGGATTCCTATGGGTGCTACACAGGGACCACCATATGCCCGATCACAAAAAGCTGGAACGGAACGATCTCTTCGCCCTTTTCTTCGCCCTCCCGAGCATCGCCCTTATATCGATCGGGGCCTCCGACGGTTTCAGCCTGGTTTTCTTCGCCGGTCTTGGCATAGCCATGTACGGCCTCGCTTATTTCTGGTTCCACGATATTGTCGTGCATCAGCGCCTTAGCATTCTCGGAGGATACAGGAACAAATATTTGAATTCGATTATAGAGGCGCATCTCGACCACCACAGGGGAAGGGGAAATTTCGGATTTCTGTTCATGGTACCCGTCAGATATTTCGGCACAAGCACCTTTGCACAGAAATGACAGCGAACAAAATGAACGAGCCGAGTCAGCGCCCGGTAGTCTGCTGGTTCAGGCGAGACCTTCGGGTCGCTGACAATCCCGCCTTTCATAGCGCGGTAGCCACCGGCCTGCCGGTCATTCCCCTTTTCGTCGTCGACAGCGACCTGATAGCCGGCATTCCGAGCGATGGCGCGGTGTTCGATTTCCAGGCAGAGGCTCTCCGCGACCTTGATGAGAATCTAAAGAAGCTTGGCGGCCGGCTTATAGTGAGGAAAGGGAGACTCCTGGAGGTGTTCTCAAGCATAATTGCCGAGGCCGCACCCATCTTTTGTTTCTTCAACAGGGACTACGAACCGTCGGCCCTCGAGAGGGATAGTAACGCGGCTAATTTCCTGCAATCTAAAGGGATCTCCGTCAGCTCGTTCAAAGACGTCGTCATCCATGCTCCTGACGAGGTCCTGACGACGGGCGGTGGAACCTACGCTGTGTTTACCCCCTACGCGGCGAAATGGAAGACACTTTCCAAACCGACGCCGGTCGGGCGGCCGGCCAGGTTCGTGACACCCCATCTCCGATCCGATGACATTCCTGGAGCTTCCTCCATCGGCCGGAAGGTCGAAATACAAAGTCCCGCCGTCCGCGGAGGTGAGACGAACGCGAAGTCAAGGTGGGAACAATTTCTCGGCACGGCGCTGGCGGGCTACGGCGAATCGCGGGATATTCCTTCCATCGACGGCACCAGCATGATGTCCCCCTACCTCAGGTTCGGTTGCATATCGCCGGTCAGAATGTACGCGGACCTGTTATCGGCAGC
Organism: Bacteroidota bacterium; assembly: GCA_021812985.1. Lineage (GTDB taxonomy): Bacteria > Bacteroidota > Ignavibacteria > Kryptoniales > JAKASW01 > JAKASW01. Next base: position 2,675 of record JAKAMG010000028.1, on the reverse strand, counting down.
GCTCCGCACTGGGCGGAGGGACTTTGGGGACAAATACCTGAGTGAGCTTATCTGGCGCGAATTCTATACGGCCGTGCTGTACCATTTCCCTCTTACAGCAGGAGGTAATTACCGGAGGGAATTCGACTCGATGAAATGGAATACGGACGGCTCCGTCTTCAAGGCCTGGAAGGAGGGGCGGACCGGTTTTCCTTTGGTGGACGCCGGAATGAGGCAGTTGAACCGGACCGGATGGATGCACAACCGTGTTCGGATGGTAGTCGCGTCGTTCCTGACCAAGGATCTCCTGACGGACTGGAGAGAGGGGGAGAAATACTTCGCCACAAAGCTTCTCGACATAGAAAAGGCTTCGAACGTCGGCGGCTGGCAGTGGTCCGCATCCACGGGCGTCGATCCGAAACCGCTCAGAATATTCAACCCGACACTTCAGGCCGAGAGGTACGATCCGGAAGGCAAATACATCAGGAAATGGATCCCAGAACTCAGGAACGTTCCGGCCAAATTCATATTCGAGCCGTGGAAGATGGGCCCCGCTTTACAGGGTGAATCAGGGGTATTGATAGGAAAGGACTACCCTGCTCCAATTGTTGACCACCGCGAAGCTGCGGCGTCGTTCAAGCGAGCCTACTATTCGGTGAAGGACGCCAATAGAGCGCCGGAAACGATCGGATCTATCAAACGAAGAAAGTGATTCGAGGCCAGACCCCGATGGACGTGACAGCGGTCCGAACCGCGATCACGCCACGGGAAATCTGACTTAACTTGGGGTTCCGGTTTTATTATCTCGAATGGAAAAGAACAGCCGCCGGAATGACCTGCTTCTTTATTCCCGGCCCGCTGTACATGACCGTAAGTTCACTTCCTCCTGTCGCCTGAAAATACTCGATTCGTATCGGGTGAGCGCCCTTCGAAAGGGCGGCTGTTCCGCTCTTCTCGGTGGCGCCGTGCAGGCCGTTGTCGTCGATTATGACGCGGTCGCCCACGTACAACATGCTCCCATCGTCGGATGCGATATAAAATGTGTAAACACCGTCTGCCGGGACTTTAATGACCCCCGTATACTCCACGCCGAAATTTTCGAGAGCGCTCCCCGGAGGGAAGGTTATCGAGGGGAGCACACCGCTGTGCGCCGCGTTGAGCGCGCTGAAGTCAGGAACCTCTGTCCACTGCCCTGTGTAATACCGGTAGTCAATCCCAGCTGTATCGTTCGAATCGCACACGGCCGGCTGTGGCTCGACCTGTGTGAAAGTGGCCTGCGTGACCCCACTCACCGGCTTCCCCCCGCGGAAATACTGGGCGGAGACGAGCGTTGTCGTGTCTATCCTCACTGGTCGCGAGTAGATCGGCGAATGATCCGTCGGCTGTGCACCGTCCAGCGTGTAACGTATCTGCGCGCCACGCGTCTGGCTGACGGTGAAGTCTATGGTCTTCAAAAATTCCTTCAAGTCGGGACCGATCGTGGGCTGGTTGTAGACCTCCGGTTTCCCCCTGAAGGCGAGTTCGACGACAGTGCAGATGTTGTCCGGCATTTCTTCAGGAACCGTCACGACCAGCGCGTCGCCTTCTTTCCCGACCTTGAGCGGCGTCCTCTTCTTGTCGGACAGGACAAACGCACGGGCCGGCAGATTGTAAACGCCGTTGAGCACGAGTCGGCCGTCTTTCGGCCAGTCAAAGACTTCGAGGAACAACTTACCCGGCTTCTGAGTGCATCTCCCCCAGGGAAGCTGAGTCGTGAATGGACTCGCGGTCGAGCCGTAGATCGCCTCCCCGTTCGCCTTCAGCCACGTACCCATCGTATCGAGGCGGCCGACCTCTGCCTGCGGGATGACCCCTTTCGCCGTCGGACCGACGTTCAGGAGGTAATTTCCCCCCTTGCTCGCTATGTCGATGAGATTACGAATAAGGGTCTGAGAAGACTTGAAGTTGAAATCCGTGGCGTCGAAGCCCCAGTCATCGTTAATGGTCATGCAGGTTTCCCAGTCATGTCCGGGTATTCCGTTCGGCGGTATTTGCTGTTCCGGCGTCTCGTAGTCTCCCGCCCCGCCCTCTCGGTTGTTGACGATCAACTTTGGATCGAGCTTTCTCAGGTAGTTGTAGATGTCCTTTCCGTCCTTGCTCGTCCAACCTTCCATCCATCCGCCGTCAAACCAGATGAGGCCGGGATGATACTGGGTGACGAGCTCCTTGAGCTGAGTCTTCATATAGGCGATGTACTTCGCCTTATCGCCCGGTTTGAAATGGGTGGGATTGTAAGTCGGACGAACAGTACTCGGCTGGCTTGCGCCCTGATAAGGGCTGTGCCAGTCCATGATCGAATAGTAGACGCAGAAGCGCACGCCGTATTTCCGGCACGCCTCGCTCAGCGCCTTAAGCGGGTCCTTGTGCCATGGCGTGGCCTTCACAACGTTGTAGTCGGTGGCCTTCGTGTTGAACATGCAGAACCCGTCATGGTGTTTCGACGTGATCACGAGGTATTTCATTCCCGCATCACGCGCGGCCTTCACCCAGGCATCGGCGTTGAAGTCCGTCGGGTCGAACTGGTCGGCATACTTCTCATACTGGGCTCGCGGTACGTGCCCGGTGTTCATGTACCATTCCCCTTTCGCGGGTATGGCATAGATTCCCCAATGGATGAACATGCCGAACCTCGCGTTCACCCACCATCCCATGCGGGC
>JAKAMG010000027.1 GCA_021812985.1 Bacteroidota bacterium | reverse complement strand
CGAGACTTCAATGCTGCCATGGTCATGGATTCCTCTGTAATCGAGCAGTCTGCGAGCTCCGCGTTCGGCGTATTCGGAAGCGGCCATCCGGTTGTTTCGAACACTCAGATGATCAACGTCAGCTCGACTCCCGTCTCGATGAGCCTCTTCTCGAATCCGACATTCACTAACATTAAATCGCTGAACGTCGGGGATATGGGGCTCGGCATAGTTCCCGAGACTTATTCTGTCAATGCGACGGTGCCAATTCGGAACTTCGCGGGGTACACAAACATCACGTACGTCCTTTTTGGAACATGCGCGGTGAATACGGGTACCACGATTACCATACCCGCAGGCCTGGTGTTCAAGGGCGGGAACTGGCAGGTCGGCGGTTCTCTTGCCGTCAACGGTACGGCATCCCAACCGGTCGTGTTTACCGATATCGAGGATGATAATTACGGTAATCCGTTCGATACGAACCAGGATGGCTCTGCTTCCGCGCCGAGCATTGCGAGCGGCAGCAGGGTCACGTTCGCTGACGTGAGCACAGATTCGCTCAGCGTGGTTAGGTACGCGATGTTCAGATATACCGACGTTGGGATTGCACTACAGCAGGCCGCGCCGACAATCGTGCATTGTACATTCGACCGGACGAACTGGGGAGTATACCTGACGGGCGTTTCTACGCCGGCACTCGATTCGTGCCTGTTCAGGAATCTGACTTACGCACCGATGCAGACCTCGCTCGTTTCCTATCCGAGATCGACAGTCAGCGATTCTATAAGCGGGACTACTTACAAGGCAATCGGCGTCCTCGCTAACGAGACTCTGGTCCAGGACGTGACACTATCAAAGAAGAACTTTGCCGGCTACAACAACATTCCGTATTTGTTCCAAAACTACACAATAGCCAGCAATGCCACACTCACTATCGCCCCGGGCGTAATTGTCAAATTCTTCCCCGGTACAGGCATGACAGTTAACAAAGGCCTCATGGCTGTCGGTGGCCCCGGACCTGACAGCACGATAGTCTTCACGGACCTGCGTGACGATTTCTACGGCGGCGATTCGAATTCAGACAGTACAGCGTCCAACCCGACGACGTTCACTTATTCACAGTACTGGTACCCTGGTTGGAACGGGATTACATTTGCCGACCAGTCTCTTGATCCGCTTTGCCAATTCAGCCACTGTGTTATAAAGTACGCCGGCCTTTCAAACTCCGGCTCCGCGATAACAGCTAACAATGCGAGCCCAACTGTGACGTACTCGACGATCACGAACAACGCGAACGGAATCACAGCCAACGGCTCTTCGAATCCGGTAGTGAATTACAGCGATATATATGCCAACTCGCTGAAGGGTGTCAATAACGTAAACAAATCTTTCACGATAGACGCAAGGTGGAACTGGTGGGGAGACAACTCCGGACCGACAGCGACGAGCAATCCCGGCGGATCGGGACAGGCGATCACAGATTCGGTTAACTACCAACCGTTCCTTACTACCGGCGCTTCCACCCCCGTCATGGGAGATGTAAGCCTGAATGGGATTGTCCAGGCCTACGACGCATCGCTTATACTGAAATATGTCGTAAACCCGGGCGCTGACACTCTTAACGCCTTGCAGCAATCAGTCGCTGACGTAAGCGGGAATGGAAGCATAACGGCCTATGACGCATCTCTTGTACTCCAGTATGTGGTTGATCTTATCTCAGGCTTTCCGGCCGAGGTGGGCGCCAAGGCAAAGAAGATCGACAACCACACGAAGGACCTGTTTGTCCTTCAGAAGGTGTCCGGGGTTGAGATGGCGGTCGGAAATACGACAGCGGCCCACGGTGACTCTTTCAGCGTGCCTATAACACTCGACAACGTCAATGGAGTTGCGTCCGTCCAGTTCACGTTGAATTATGACCCGAAAGTTCTCAGCTTCGAAAACGTTGAAACCGCCGGCGCGGCGTCCGGTATGCAGGTCGATTATTTTAACGACAAGCATAACGGTGTGCTTAGGGTCGCTATGGCGGGGGCCCAGATGCTGGGGAACGACGGCGACATCGCGTCTGTCTCATTCAGGGCTGCCGACGATATTCGCGGAAACATCACGTCGAAGATCACCGTCCCGAAGTTCATCGCGAATGAAACAGATCTGACGAAGCTGGCGAACCCGGCTGAGATAGAGCTGATCGGAAGACCTACCGCGTATCAGCTGGATCAGAACTATCCGAACCCGTTTAATCCGAGCACGACGATCGCGTACCAACTGCCTGACGACAACACATACGTCCAGCTGACAATTTACAATATCATGGGACAGGCCGTGAAAACGCTCGTCGATGCCAGCCAGAACGCCGGCTCCTATAAGGCCGTGTGGGATGGCACAAACAATAATGGTACGAGAGTGGGCAGCGGAGTCTATTTCTACAGGATTGCCGCCGGCAAATTCTCACAGGTGAAGAAACTCTTATTACTGAAGTAATCAACCACGGAAACCGGGCGTGCCTCGCGGCACGCCCACCTGAAAAAACAAAGGTGTCTAATGGTTAGATCATTCAAGTATCTGACGATTCTCCTCCTGTTGACGTTAGTATCTTCCGCTGCCAACGGTCAAATCCGTCTTTCGATACATGACACAACTGCCACCACAGGGAACTTCCTGACGGTGCCGGTTTTCGTGGACAGCAGCCTGACAGGGAAGGGGGCTTCCTCCTACCAGATCCAGCTCAGTTATAGTTCCTACTACATGATTGCTGACAGCGTGATCGCCGCGGGAAGCATGAGCCAGTCACTCGGATCCCTTAGTTTCAATAAGTCCACGCCGGGCATTGTCACGATTGCCTGCGCGGGTACTACTCCCCTTTCTGGAACCGGCATACTGGTCTACGTACGCTTCAAACTCCTGACTTCGGGTGGAGTATCGCTGACATTCTCCGGCGGAACGGCTTCCAACTACTTCAACGAGGGAAGTCCGTCGATGATTTTCAGAAATGGCTCGATTAGCATTCTCGCTCAGCCGAGCATCAGTATCTCCCCCACCGGGGGACTCCTTACAGTTGGTGACCAGGTTAAGTTCACCGCCTACAGCGGCACTGCGCCCTATCATTGGTCCTTGACGAATTCCGCAGTAGCGACGATAGACTCGACAGGTCTCCTCACGGCGACACATGCCGGGTTCACAAAGGTTGTAGCTGTAGACTCCGTCGGGACTGTTGACACCACAAGCGGACAGGTTGAGGTGCGGGCGTTTCGGCTAACCGTAAATGATACATCATATGTGCAGGGGCAGACGTTCAGCCTTCCCGTTTATACCAGCGACCTGACAGGCTTAAACGTTACGTCAGGCTCGTTCCAGGTTAATTTCAATCCAAACCTTCTCTCTCCGATCGGATTCACTCAGGCAGGTACTATGATGGCCTCATACCCAGACGGGGCGCTCGGAAATTCCGGGAGCGGAGTGCTCAGTTTTTCATTCGCAGGCACCTCTCCCCTGAGCGGGCAAGGTGTCCTGGTCTATCTGCAATTCAAAGTGTCAAGGACAAACACGGGGTCAACAGGCCTCGTCCCTGCAAACATTGTCTTCAATCAAAACCTGCAGGGCGACTCGGCGACAGCCAATTTTCGTACGATAAACCTATCGACTCTGGCAATCTTACCCAAAACTGCGAACCTCATGGTCGGGGACACGCTGCGGCTCGCAGCCTCCGGCGGAAATCCGCCATACACCTGGTCTACAAGCGATTCGACTCGTGCCACGATTGACCAGACAGGACTCCTGACGGCCCGTAAAGGAGGCGCGATCACTGTGCAGGCGGTCGATTCTTACGGTGGTAGCGGCGCTTCGGGGACTATACAGATTTATGACACGCGGGTGTCGGTTGCAGACACCGTTGGAATGATCGGTGATACCGTGGATGTCCCTCTTTATGTATTCCCGATGACCTCCGGGATGATGGTACTGAGCTGTCAAGGGACCGTATCATTCGACACGTCGGTCGTGCATCCCATCGGCATTGTGGGGACCGGTTCGCTGACCAATGGATGGACGTACACTTTTAACATCTCCGGAACGCAAGTGATATTTGCCGGGGCTGGCACGACAAGCCTGAACGCGCCTGGGATACTGTGCAAGCTCCGCTTCTTCGTCCCGGCATACGTCAGCTCCGGGCGAGTCTCAAATTTGACTTTGCAGCAGTTTCTCCTGAACGAGGGGAGCCCGCGCGCGATGCTCGTTAACGGTGCGGTGAAGGCGACTCCGGTCAGTCTCCCCGCAGCACCCTCGAATCTCGCCGCCACCACCGTCAATTACGGACGCATCGATTTGAACTGGACCGACAATTCAAATAATGAGTCCTCGTTCGGCATCCAGAGGACCATTGACACGACTTCGTGGTCCACTGTCGCTAATCTACCGGCGAACACGACATCCGATTCAGACAGCGGGCTCGTGGATGGAAGCATGTATTTCTATCGCGTGTACGCATCCAATCTTGGCGGGAACTCGGGTTACTCGAACATGTCGAGCGCAGTGACCCCGATGAAACCGCCGACGAATCTGACGGCGACTCAAGTTGTGGGCGGGAACGTCAAGCTGACATGGAACGACAATTCAGGAAGTGAGCTAGGGTATTACATAGAAAGAAAGACAGGAGCTTCCGGTACGTATGCTGTGACTGATTCCGTCGGGACAAACACTGCCTTATTCACTGACACAACCGGCGTCCCAGGCAACGTCTACTTCTACCGGGTAAGAGGTCATAATCTAGTTGTGATGTCTGCTTATTCGAACGAAGTCAGCCTAACCCTCCTGGGCGTAAAATCGGATCAAAATTCGGTGCCTACAGCATTCGGGCTGGCGCAGAATTTCCCCAACCCGTTCAATCCTGCCACTACGATTGAGTACGACGTACCCAGCGCTTCGCACGTAACGCTTGTAATCTATGATATACTTGGTCGGAGCGTCGTCACGCTCGTCGATGCGGACCGTCAACCCGGTTCGTATCAGGCGGTATTCAATGCGGCAATGCTCCCCAGCGGTCTCTATTTCTACCGATTGCAGGCAGGCGGATTCACGGATGTCAAGAAGATGACCCTGATGAAATAGTATCCGGCAAGATTGACTGATTCGCTTGCCGGCCTTTGCAGCGTGCGTCGGTCAAGCGCGCCACGCGGGAAAACCTGACTCCATTTTGTGGCGTCACAGGATCTTGGTTCTGACGTGACCGTCCTGCGGGGTGGCGATCTCCGGCGGCATTTTCACTTCATTGAATATCGGGGGAGTGTAGGAGGCTGAGTTGCAATTCGCCCATCAGTCGGCTAACGTTATGCAGGCAGGGAGCAGGGTTTGCAGGAGGAAAGTGTTCTTGCCGCAGTTGCACAGTCGCGCATGGGCATGGGCATTAATGCGAGGCCCTTCGGACTCGCTATCTCTCATCATTCCCGCTTCACTTCGCTACGCCATGTGATGATATATCGGCTGCTCCGCACTCTGCATTTCAACTCCTGGGGGATTCTTCTATGAAAAAATATGTCAGGGGGATGCTCGTCTTCTTGTTCTTCTACCTGTTTGTGGGGCCGGTCCTCGCCGATTTGCTGGCAAACCTTGCGCTGACCATCGGTGCTCGAAACCTTGTCTGGATTGGGACCTGGGGAGGACCTATGGGGGCTTTGGTTGGCATGGTTCCCGCGGTTCGAAGCATCAGAACTGACATTCCGTGGAGAATGACCCCTTTACGACTCGCCTTCATGATCGGATGTTTCCATTTTGCCCTTCAACGGTTCTGGTTAATACTACTCCTTGTCCTCGGCGAATCATACCACTCAACCGGAGCGTCTGAATCTGTGCTATCAACAAAAACGTTGACCATCGTGGACGACTTACTCAGATTCCCATCAGTCCTCCTCCGACAGGGACAATGGGCAGCGCTGCTCAGTAGCACCTTTTGGGCATTGTTATGCCTGGGTGTGCTGATCCTCATGAGAAAAATAGAGGGAAGTAGAAAACGCTGACTCTCTGGCGGCTGTAAGAAATGAAGTGGAGGGAATGGGAAGAGGGGGGCAGGATGATACGGCGAACGTTCTCGTCACATCTCCGGGTCCTATGATTTCTTCCTGTTCGTCGCGCGTCCGGGGATGCATTCCTCAACGTCAAAGTTATCTGCGAGCCTCTATTCCATTCCTGGCGATCAGGAATGCGCAACTAGTTCATCAGGCAGCTTCTCCGTCGGAAGTTTCGATGGGGACAGGCGCCTGGTCTAGGTATTCTTCTACTGATTTGTAAATTGGGTTCCACTGAAAGTACCCAAGGTACTCAAAAGCAACTTGCCCTTTTCCGTCCATCGCGAAGAGCTTAATCCAGTGGTTGTCGCATAGATTCCTGACTAGCGGATGCTTCTTGATAATTGCATCCATCGCTTCTATTGGAGCCTCAATCACGACATTGAGCCTGTGAGGGAGGTGCTGGAGTTCAAGGCCGTCGTGCACGGATTGCCAGGGCAATCCCGCTCGCAAATCTCCAGAATAGCCCTCGAGCACACCGATACCGCCTGTTATGTTGTGAAGAGTTTTGTTTCCTGCCCCATAGTTCCTGTTGTCGACGACCGAGGCGTAGTACTGCAGGTTGATCCAGCTTGTAACGATCATCGGGGCTGTCATTATCAATTCCAGAACGCCAAATCTTTCATCGGATTTCCAATCGTAGTCATGCAGGAATGACTTGCCGACGAAATTGATCTTTTCCGTTCTTTTGCGTGGTGCCACAACAAAGGTGCTGCAGCCTGCGAGTCCCCACTCGGGCCTCACCTGAGACCAATCCTTGCTTCGAAGGAATATCTCGCTGTCAACTTTCTTTCCGCCTGAACCAGGCAATCGCGCTGCGCGTTCTTTCCTCGATGCTTCGCCTGCAAGAGCGAGCCATTCCTTAAGTTGGGCAATATCTTTTTGATGGCTTTCAGATAGCGGATTCTGCCCAAACAATGTCACCTCATCCGTTGTAGTATCATGGAGAGCCGCAACAAAGAGGGTGTCCTGCGGAATGAAGATGTCGCGCTGCTCCAGTCCTTTCCTGACGTCGGGGGTATTGAGAACACGAACGGCCACCCTCGCGTTTGGTTCTCCGGAATGTCCGCCGCATGCTCCGCAGTCGAGGCCAGTAGCGTGAGGGTTGTTTACGGAAGTTGAGCCGTGTCCCACGATGAGCACGATGCGTGAGAAGTTGCCAGTCAAAGACATTGCTCTCAGCGCAGATGCCGCCATCTCTATCTGCTCCTCGATTGGTATTCCTACCGAGAGGCCTTCATGATTCGCGGCATCAAGGCCGACGTCGATGTTCTTGAACATCCTTTTTCCTATTCCTGCAACTGCAGGGTGAGGAACAGGTCGCGTGAGTCCGAACGTGTCGGAGTAAATCTTTGGAAGGTAGGACAGGCCGACGGGGCCCATGAAGCTGAAACAGCTGACGGCGCCGTGCTTGAATGATTTCCAGGCTTTCTCAAGCTGATGCGATGTCTTCCTTTTTCTCACGGCCTTGATATAGGCCTCTTTTTCAGGAATCATTTCCAGCACATTATGCTTCGAGGGAATGAGCGCCGGACATTGATCCTCGCCCGATTCATGCCCGATGGGAATATATTTAAGTGGGAATCCGAAGAAACCAGCGGTGCCAATCGTCCGCACTTGTGAAGAAACATGTTCCAGGTTTCTTCGGAAAATCTCCGAGCGCACATCAATGCAAAAGACGGCCTGGGCCAGCGGATTGCCTTTGTCGATCAAGCTATCGTCTGAAGCTACGTTTATTTTCTCCACCAACTCCCTCTGGTTGGCATTGTCAAAAGCCTGCTGCAATATCAGTTTAACGTGCAATTGTCGGTCCATCCCTTGCCTTTGGAGCTGCTGCCAACTCTTTACTTCGTGATCCCAGGCGTTACTCAATCCCTTGTCGGCCAGTGACTGAATCAAACAGCGTTCCCAGCTGAGCAAGATTGAAAGAAAGGTCAATAATTTGTCGGGTTTTCCGCCGTATAATCGTTCGTTCCAGTCTAAACCCGCGGCGTAGGCAGACCAGCCACCGGTCCGCTGCAGCAAAGTGTGCAGGTAGAGTTCAAGTACTTCAGTGGCAATGCCAAGGGACTCAATGCTTTCTGCGGCAGCATCGAAGGGGTCGTCAGGCAAGCCTTTCACCGCTTCCCGGAAGCCTTTCAAACCCATCACCAATGGAGTTGCGTCTGTGGAGGCCTCTATCTTCCACGACGTGAACATGTCCTGTTCCAATGGAGATGTCCTCCACAGAGCCTGTCCCTTGTCGAAGTATGGAGCAGCCCAGGAGGTGACGCGCTCCAGCATTAGACTGCTCCAGTCCGTCCCAGTAAGCTCAGAAGCAACGTCCGCTGCAATGGACACTCTTCTCGATTGGTTGTCAGCGCTGGCTTCCAGTCTAATCTGGTCCAGGAAAGTGTCCACGTCGGGATCTTCGAATGAGTCGACGGTAGATAAGGCCCTTTTCAAATCCTCTCTCGTCATTATGCCTTCATCAATGGCATTCAGATAAAAGGAGACCGGCATTGTCATCTTTCCGCCGCCTGTACGCGACAGGAGCATCGCGGCCTCTTCAAAAGTCATATCGCTCAGACCATAGTAAGGATTCACCGCTACGAAATGTTCCAATGACCATAACGGCGCTATCTTCCCGCACGCCTTCTGCATTTGTGATCTGATGTCAAAATTGAAATTCATGTCGCTCGTTTTCATTTGTCCTTGGCCGGTATTAGTTGCTCCGATATTCAAAAGGTCTCCGGGTTTTCGCTGGACTGGAAACTGAAAATGCTCCTGTCAGTCGATCAAACAGCGCGTTCATGTAGAACCCGTTTCGAAAGTGTACTCCAATTTTCTGCCGGAAGATACTCTGTTTCGCAGCCGGGGCCCAAATCTGTGCGAGAACGGTCAGTCCGAAGACAATCAGCACGGCGACTGTGAGAAGGATGGTTGCAGTGTCCGGTTTTGAGGGTGGCGGCAGCTGCGAATAGAGTACGTGATGGAACACACTCTCGAGTGTGAAAAAAGATGCCGCCACCAGCAGGGTGAGCAATATCGCCCGCAGGGTGGTTGCAAAATAGCCGTCCGAGTCAAGCGCGGGAGCGATGATTTGTGATAAACCCATGACCACGATAGCACCGGTTGCCAAAAGCGCGAAGTCGTTGGCCGGATTGATTCTCCAGAGCATTGCGAAACCAAGGTACACGACAAAAGAGATTATAACGCTCGCCACGATCCTGATTGGACTGCCGATACGTTTGGGCTCGGGTACCTTTGATGCTCGTCTGATATCCACCGCGCTACCGGATGACAGGAAGGCGTGTGCCTTATAGAAGCTGTGGGCGACGAGGTGCAGCATTGCAGCCGGGAATACCCCGATGCCGCATACAAGCAGCATGAAACCCATATGGGCGGCGCTTGAATAACCCAGAGCGGTCTTTATGGATGGCTGGGTCGTATAGGATATGGAGGCCAGGAGCGCGGTCAGGCCGCCGAAAACGATCAAAACGATTGATGCTGCCTCGGCACGACTGATGACATAGGCCATTCGAACCATCAGGAAAGGCCCAGCGTTCAACAGGCCGGCATGGAGCAATGCCGAGACAGGGGTGGGGGTTTCCATGACCTCTATCAGCCAGCCATGCGTGGGAAATTGGGCGGACTTCAGGAGGGCGGCAAACGCGAGAAACACCGCGGCAATCTCTACCGTGTACGGAGGACGATTGCTTCCTTTCAACGCGTCAAAAATCAGCTGAAGATTCCCCGTTGAGTACTGAATATACATCAGAACGGAGGCCGCCAGCAGGAATATGTCTCCAAGTCTCGCGACGATGAACTTCTTTCTCGCCGCGATGACCGCACGCCGGCGTTCAGGATAGAATATCAGCAGACGGTGAAGCATGAGGCTTGTCATTATCCAGGCGAGAAACAGAACGAGAAGATTCCCTGATAGGACCAACAGTTGGACGGCTGCGATCGTGCTGGCCAATCTTCCAATAAAGACTCCGTGACGCGCGTCTCCGTCCAGGTAGTTCCTACTGTACTTCAGTACAACGAACCCGAGCAGGGCGATCATAGTGAACATAAGCATGCTCAACGGATCAAGCCGGAACGACAACCCAATACCCGACACTTCAACAATTGTCCCCTCGGTCAAACCGAAGAGACAGACCACGATGATTCCGTAGACCGAGGCAATCAGGCTGGCTCCCGTAGCCGCCATCCCTGCTCTTATTACCGCAAGTGGTCTTGTCCCGGGCTTAGAGCGCGCTATGATTGATGTTAACAAAAAGAGGGCAGGGGCGGTCAGGATGATCAAGGTTAGGAAATTGGCGTCGGCCATTTCTGGTATTCTCAGTTCGTTCAACATTCGATTGCTTGCTTGTCTCTCATTTCTTCAACGTTAAGATAAGGAGGCTAGGTCATAAATGATTATTTATATTTACTATGTCAATCATAAGAATAACTTATCGCTCTTTGGTTGACTCGCCGCAACCGAGAAGGGAGAAAAGAAGCGGCCTCTAGGGGTGACTGAGTTGGACGGTGACGCGAAACCTTCCGGAGGCTTTGCCACCTGAACCGGCATCCCGTTTCCAGCGTGTTGAACTTGTGGAGGTGGTGTGCCATGTTATCTGTCTGATGTCAGAGACCACTAAACATTTATGCCGTTCAGTAATGGGGGGATTGACGCGATGAGTTTGAAATGCACGCGCTGCGGATTTATAGCGGCACTTGTGATCGTGTTCGCGAATCTGGCGTTTGGCCAGAACGAGGGTAAGCTCACCTTGCACTACTTGCCAACCACCGGCCTGTCGATTGTAATCCAGCACGACATTCACCAGAAGTACGGCTTTGCCTATCCGGAGACTTACGAGCTGAGTCTGCCGGCCGGTTCGGCCAAGCTTAGTGCTTATGAGCGCTATTCGATTTCATCTCCATGGATTCCTTTGCCGGCGAAAGGTGACACCGATTCGTTCAACGGGGCGGAGGTCGTTAGGTTCGACTATGCCGACAACATGGCCTACGTGTCGGCCTCATTCCCGTCCAACAGCGACAGCCTCTACATCAGAATTGTCGACGAATCGGGAAACCCCGTCACTCCCGGTTTTCAGGGCATAAGCAAGTATTACGACAATCGTCAGGGAGTCGTCACCGTGTCGGCGGATGATTGGTCGGATTGGGTTGTACAGCCGGGCTGGTTCACCACGCTACTCCATCTTTTTCGGTCACACGGACTTTACGTTACTGTCGGAGTAATCACCGGCAGCTCTTCCGCCTCCACCTGGCAGGCTCTCCAGTCCGAGGTCGACTCAGGTTACATCGAGGTTGCCAGCCACAGCCGCACGCATCCCGCGACTCCGTATGCAGACCCACAGGGAGAGATCGGCGGGTCCGCAGACGATATTCTGAATTCAGTCACTCTTCCACCTCCATTCAGATCCGGTCAAAGAGAATATGTTTACACCTGGATTGCCCCCTACGGAAATTACGACAACATGGTGGACTCTTTGCTTGGCACTTACAGTTATCTAGACGCGAGATTGTATGCCAATCTCGATACGACATCGCCAAGGGAATATGTGTACGGCGCCTCAGCACTGACAGGGTGGGACGCCGCAAGGGGACATTTCAAGCCTTTCCTCCCGAGCGTCGAGCTTGGAGCGCCTTCTTGGGGCGGGGGAGACACGAGCCTCGTGTCACTCGACAGTCTCTTCGATTTTATTGTCTCAGAAGGAGGCGTGTATCATCTCATGTGGCACCCTCAGGTAATTTTCAGCGATATCGGGAAAAGGTACCTCCATGGACATCTTGATTACATCAGCGGAAGAAGGAACATCTGGTACGCGAATCTGGGAGTTGTCTACCTCTATCACTTTCTTCAGGAGGCAAATGCGACACCCGTGGACGCCATCGCGGAAAGAGGGAGTATGCCCGTGGGCTATGATCTGTACCAGAATTATCCGAACCCGTTCAATCCCTCAACGGTTATCACCTACCGGATGTCTGACGCAGGACATGTCACTCTGAAAGTGTTTGATGTGCTCGGCAGAGAGGTCGTGACTCTCGTGGACCAGATCCAGAAGCCGGGAACTTATGAGGTCAGATTCGACGGTTCGAGACTGCCGACTGGACTGTATTTTTGCCGGCTTGACGCTGGGAACTACTTCGCCGTAAGAAAACTTCTTCTCTTGAAATGATCACTGTAACTGTTGGCCTAAGCATCCATTATCGGCATTGTTCCAGGGTTGTCGGATTAGGACCGCGAACGCTCATTGATTAACATGAGATCGGTCAACTTATCCGCTGACACTTGCGTCGCTGCGGCTTAAGACGGGCATAGGTGAGAATTGGTGTTCGAGTTTCAAAACGGAGGATTGGTCAAATGAAATCTCTTCTATTCGGACTGCTTACTTTCACGCTGTCCATCGTCACGACCTCGGCGAATCCCAAAGGAAAGGATGAGATCGCAAAGTCTCCATTCGGCAAACTCCCCGACGGAAAGACAGCACATCTTTATACGCTGAAGAACGCTTCAGGCATGACGGTCAAACTCACAGACTACGGCGCGACCACGGTATCCATAATCGTCCCGGACAGGGATGGCCATTACGCGGATGTAGCATTCGGCTATGACAGTGCGTCGGGCTACGTGAACGGTAAGTCGTACTTTGGCGCGACTGTCGGAAGGTATGCTAACAGGATCGGCGGAGGTGAGTTCAGGCTCGACGGCAGGGTTTATCATCTCCCCCTGAACGACGGACCGAATACGCTTCACGGCGGTACCATCGGCTTCAACAAGGTATTATGGAAGGCGACCGCGGCAGAGACGGCTGAAGGTCCTTCCGTTACCTTTACGTATGTGAGTCCCGATGGGGAGGACGGATTCCCTGGAACCGTCAAGGCTACCGTTGTCTACACGCTCCTGAATGACAACGGGCTAAGGATAACATATCGCGCGACGACGGACAAGCCTACTGTCCTCAATTTGACCAACCACACCTATTTCAACCTCAGCGGTAACCCGGGGAAAACGATTCTTGGCGAGGATCTCATGCTCGACGCGGACAATTACACACCTGTAGACAAGAATTTAATTCCGACTGGTAAGATAGCGCCGGTGGTAAACACGCCGATGGACTTCAGACGTCTGACGAAGATTGGAGCGAGGATTGGCGAAGACAATGGGCAGCTTAGGTATTGCCGAGGCTACGATCTTAATTGGGTACTGAATGGGTTCACCGGCAAGGTGCGCAAGGCTGCCGAGGTGTACGATCCTGAGAGCGGAAGAGTGCTCGATGTCTACACGGACCAGCCCGGGATTCAGTTCTACACTGGGAACTTCCTCGATGGAACGGAGATAGGCAAGGGTGGAGTTCATTACAACCACAGAACGGCGCTGACCCTTGAGGCGCAATTGTATCCCGATTCACCCAACAAGCCACAATTCCCTTCGTCGGTGCTGAGGCCAGGGCAGACCTACCGACAGGAAACTATCTACAAGTTTCGGGTCAAGAAGAACTGATCTAACGCCCCTCGCTGTCGAGGGCGAAGCATAGCATCGTGCGATCCCGCGCTTCTGGTCGAGCCCTGATCCCCCACATGTTGTAACCGGGACACGGGCCTTCCTCTGTGCCAGGATAGCATTGTCGGGCCCTTCTTGAGGCTATCTGCCAGCTTTACATTATGTCAATCAAGAGGGGCCTTGCCGAATCCAGCGTCATGTTCCCTCAAAAGCGACTAAATCTCAAAGGTTGGGACCATGCTATGTTTGCATTTCTTTTTAAGCCCTGGTAAAGTGTTGAAACGAAAGGTCCATGGAATGAGGATTGTCAGTGAACGGCTCTCACACTACTCGATACTTGCTGTCATGCCGAAGCGGCTTCTCCCGCTATTACCCGCCGCATTTCTCCTATGGCTCGTTCACCCTTTTATCATTGCGGCTCAGACCGTTCCTGCGGGGGCGGTCCCTACGCCGCCCGCTGACTACATCGTCTACCACGACAGTTCAGGCACATGTTCCTTGAAGGATGTCGTGGGAGACTGCCTTGTGGAACGGGGAGAGGATGCATCTTCGGTTATCCAAAAGGCGATCGATCTTCTCTCCGTCAGCGGGGGTAAGGTTTACATAGCTGCCGGGAGTTATCGTCTCGAAAGTACCATCGTCGTAGCAAACAAGCACGGCGTGCATATCGAAGGGGCAGCGCGCGGCATGCAGGGGCGCACACAAGGGGGTACCGTCCTATGGTCTGACAAGCCTATTAACCTCCTGGAGATCTACGGGGGAGATAAGCGCGTGTTTGGCGTAACGGTTACAAATTTGCTTCTGTATGGTTCAGGAGTGAGCAATGGCAAGGCGGGGATCTGGGTACATGGCACAACGGACGCTATGACGCTTGCGAACGTTGGGGTCAACCACTGTGGAATCGGAATCTACCTGCAGGGAGGGCGTGGAACGGCGGATAGCGGAGTCATTGACGCTGCACAGATTTATTTCTGCGATCCGCAGATCAATGGTATCGGCTTGCTTCTCGAGAGAGCACACTATACGAAGGTTTTCGGAGGAGAGTTCTCCGATTGCGTAGGTCCAGGCATTCGCCTCAGCAGTCCGGGCGGAGATCAGCGAATCCAGTCTGTGAAGATCGTCGGGGTTACCGCCGTGCGCGACGGAGGGGCCGGAATTTTCATCGGCAGCCACTGTGAGGATATTACCGTGACGGGAGGCACTGATGTCGGCGGAACCAGGAAGGGGAGCGGGATAGTCATTTCTTCCGAAGGGAAAAGTGGGGGCGAGCCATTGAACATAATTTGTGACGGCGTGCATTCGTACAACAATGAGGTCGACGGAATAAACGTGAGTGACTCCCGCCATGTCATAATCTCAAACTCGATCTGTTCTGTGCATGACCACGCAGCTGTGACAGCCTCTGGCCAGCGGGATGGTATCAGGATCGGCAGACACTGCCGGGATGTCGTAGTGATCGGTAATATTGTCTACGGAAATGCCGGTGGGGGGATTGTCGATTTGAGCAGGAGGGCGAAGCTGAACGGCAATTCAGTGGGCACTGGAACGCGCGGTGGGAGAGTGAAGTGAAGCAGGCCCCCACGATTGATGTGTATCTGTGCAGGGTAGCCGAGCCCCTGCCGCAGTTCTCGTTGTGGTGTGCCGACTATGAATACACTGACTTGAAACTTCGGTAGTATCCAACCAGCAAATTAAATCAGGAGATCGCTAGATGTGTTGATGTAGTTTGGAATACGGTGCGGTCAGCGCTTCTGGTTCTAGAGTCCCCACCGTCGACGGCCCCGGTATTCCTTAGTGAATTCCCGCCTGAGACCAATTGCGCTGCCCGTGTCAAAGCGTTAAATAACTCTCCATTTTACAACTTCTTTATGCTTTGGGGCCACATCTTTACGATCCTTTCATTGTCCGTCTGGTCCGTAGCATGTCATATTTATCCGCAACAAAGAAAAGGCTTAAGACTCATATGGTCGTCGCACTGATAATTGCAATCGCACTACTTGTGTACTTGTCATATACGCTTATTCGGCCGGAGAAGTTCTGACGTGAAATTCGGCACACTCGATGTTCTACAGGTAGCTCTATTCATCCTTTCACTCGCCGTCCTTACTCCCATAATCGGGAGCTTTATGGCGAAAGTGTTTTCCGGGGAGAAGCACTTCATGAAGTCGTTTCTCGGTAAGACCGAGGAGTTGATATACAGAGTCTGCAGGATAAACCCTGCCGAGGAGATGAATTGGAAAGAGTACACGTTCGCCCTTCTTGCCTTCAACTTCGCGGGCTTTATTCTCCTGTTGCTGTTTCAGGAAGTGCAGCAGATACTTCCGTTCAATCCACAGCATCTCCCGGCAGTGTCGTGGGATCTCGCCATAAACACGGCGGTCAGTTTCGTAACGAACACGAACTGGCAGTCGTACGCCGGCGAGACGACTATGAGCAACTTTGTCCAGATGGTGGGACTGACCGTGCAAAACTTCCTGAGCGCCGCGACCGGCATTGTCGTCATACTCCCCTTCATCCGGGGAATCATTAGAAAGACAACCGACGATATCGGCAACTTCTGGGTTGATGTCACGCGGACCACTCTATATATCCTTCTCCCGTTGTCCGTCATTTTGGCAATCATTCTTGTCGGTCAGGGGACCGTTCAGACGTTAACGCATTATCACACGGTGAAGGCAATCACAGGGCAGGGACAAGTCATCCCGGTCGGCCCTGCGGCCTCGCAAATTGCGATAAAGCAGCTCGGAAGCAACGGCGGAGGTTTCTTCAATGCGAACGGCGCACATCCCTTCGAGAATCCGACGCCTCTGACTGATTTCCTCGAAATGCTCAGCATACTACTTATCGCATCAGGTCTCGTTTATACTTACGGCAGGCTGATCGGCTCGATGAAACAAGCGCTGGTTATCTGGTCCGTCATGCTGGTTCTTTTCGTGAGCATGCTCTCCGTCTCGTTGTACTCAGAATGGACATTCCATCCCGCGTACGCGTCGACTCCGACGATGGAAGGGAAAGAGACGAGGTTCGGGATCACAAACAGTGTCCTATGGGAGGTGGCGACGACTTCCGCCTCGAATGGTTCTGTCAACGCAATGCATGACAGCATGACTCCTCTCTCCGGGATGGTTGCGCTGGTCAACATGATGACAGGCGAGGTGATTTTCGGAGGCGTCGGAGCAGGACTGTACGGGATGTTCCATTTCATTTTGCTCACCGTGTTCATAGCAGGCCTGATGGTCGGGAGGACTCCGGAGTATCTAGGGAAGAAGATCGAAGCGTATGAGGTGAAGATGGCAGTGATAGGCGTGGTTGCACCGAGTGCCGCGATCCTCGTCTTCACGGCGATCGGAGTCATAACAAGGGGAGGGATTTCATCGCTGAACAACAGCGGGCCGCATGGATTTTCCGAAATCCTCTATGCCTTCACCTCCGCGGCGGCGAATAACGGATCGGCGTTCGCAGGGCTAAATACAAACACGGTGTTCTACAACCTCTCTCAGTCTGCTGGCATGGTCATAGGGCGTTACTCTGTGATAGTTCCGGTGCTTGCCATTTCGGGGAGTCTTGCGAGGAAAAAATCGATTCCACCTTCCCCGGGCACCTTCCCCACGGATTCTCCGCTTTTCGGCTTCCTCCTTATCGGCATCATCATCATTATTTCGGCGCTGACATTTTTTCCAGCGCTCGCTCTCGGTCCGATTGTCGAGCATTTCCTGATGCTGGCCGGAAAAACGTTTTAGGAAATCCTGATGAATGAATTCTGAATTCTAAGCGAACGCAAAGCCCAATCGACTCAGATGAAAGAGTTCGTTACAACAATTAGGCCTGAGTAAAAAATGGAAGTTGCAGAAACGCGGATGCATCCCGCGGCTGATAAACAATGCGAACACTTTGGAAACCGTGGACATGGTTGTCGGAATCTAAAATGAGGCGCGGATAATATTACGTACCTTCAAGGAACACGAAAGATGGACAATAAATCAGGCGTTGGATTAGCATCGGCATTCGATAGAAACATAGTCGTTCAGGCGCTGGCCGATTCGTTCAAGAAACTCAATCCGAAGACTCTGGTAAAGAACCCGGTGATGTTTGTCGTGGAGGTAGTGGCGGTTGTCTCCACCTACGTCGTCGCGCAATCGGCTATCGGTCATCAACCTTCCTCCCTCTCGTTCGATGCCCAAATTACTGTCTGGCTGTGGATCACGGTTCTCTTCGCAAACTTCGCCGAGGCAATTGCCGAAGGGAGGGGAAAGGCTCAGGCCGAAGCGCTACGCAAAGCGCGGGCGGAGACGTTCGCCCGCAAGCTTGAAAACGGGAAAGAAGTGAATGTTCCGGCGACCGAGCTTTCAAAAGACGACATCGTGGTCTGCGAAGCCGGTGATGTCATCCCGGCTGATGGTCTGGTCGTTGAGGGTATTGCCAGCGTGGACGAGTCAGCGATCACCGGTGAATCGGCTCCGGTCATACGCGAGAGCGGCGAAGAAAGGAACGCTGTCACGGGAGGTACCAAAGTGCTCAGCGACAGAATTGTCATAAGGATCATCGCTGAACAGGGTTCCACGTTCATGGACAAGATCATTTCACTGGTCGAAGGGGCAAAGCGCCAGAAGACCCCGAACGAGATTGCTCTCACGATACTTCTTTCCGCGCTGACGATCGTGTTTCTTCTTGCAGTTGCGACGTTCCCTCCTTTCATGCACTACAGCGGGAAGGCGTCCGGCATTTCGGTGAATGAATACGTATCGCTTCCCATACTCGATTCACTCCTGGTCTGTCTCATCCCGACGACCATCGGCGGGCTCCTAAGCGCCATCGGCATAAGCGGGATGGATCGGTTAATTAGGAAGAATGTGATAGCGACAAGCGGACGCGCGGCCGAGGCGGCAGGCGACGTGGATGTACTCCTCCTGGACAAAACGGGAACCATAACCCTCGGCAACAGAATGGCCAGTGATTTTCTTCCGGCGCCGGGTATACCTGTCGAGCGCCTCGCGGACGCGGCACAGCTCTCTTCGATTGCCGACGAGACGCCCGAAGGAAGATCCATTGTCATCCTCGCCAAGGAAAGATACGGCATGAGGGCTAAGGAAGTGCGCGATGTTGGCGCGACCTTCATCCCATTTTCCGCTCAGACAAAAATGAGCGGAGTGGAAATACCGGCGTTGGACGGGCTGGGTCCGAGATCGATTCGAAAGGGATCTGGCGAGGCGATGAAGAAGTTTGTGACTGAAATCGGGAAGACGTTTCCGCAGTCTGTCCAGAAGAACCTGGAAGAAATCGCACGACAGGGGTCCACGCCTCTCGTGGTCGTGGAAAATGGCGAAGTCCTCGGAATAGTCCAGTTGAAGGACATAGTGAAGGGGGGGATTAAGGAAAGGTTCGCACAGCTTAGAAAGATGGGAATTAAAACCGTCATGATTACCGGCGACAATGCGCTTACGGCAGCTGCTATCGCCGCGGAGGCCGGCGTGGACGATTTCATAGCGGAGGCGAAACCCGAGGACAAGCTGGCCAGAATTCGCCAGGAACAAGCGAGCGGACATCTCGTCGGTATGATAGGAGACGGGACCAATGATGCGCCCGCTCTCGCGCAAGCCGACGTCGGCATTGCCATGAACAGCGGAACTCAGGCTGCCAGGGAAGCTGGAAACATGGTCGATCTCGACAGCAACCCGACCAAGCTGATCGAAGTCGTTGAGACGGGCAAGAAGCTCCTCATGACCCGCGGCGCGCTGACAACATTCAGCATCGCGAACGATGTCTCAAAGTATTTCGCAATAATACCCGCAATGACGGGGGCGCTTTACGCATTCGGCAAGCCGTACGGACCTTTGTCCGCGCTGAACATAATGAAACTCGGGTCTCCCGAAAGCGCGATACTGAGCGCGGTAATCTTTAACGCGATAATCATCATACTTCTCGTGCCGCTTGCTCTTAAGGGGGTCAAGTACAGACCGGTCGGCGCGAGCGCCGTGCTGAGGCGAAACCTTCTCGTCTATGGCCTTGGTGGAATAATCGCCCCGTTCATCGGAATCAAACTCATCGATATACTCGTTAATGCACTGAGGCTGGTATGACCCAAATGACAAAAAGCAAAGGGCGAATGGGGCCGAATGAAAACGCGAGCGCTTGTAGCGCTTTGAGGAATTGTTTCGGCGGGAGGAGTCCCGTCCTCGTTGAATCCATGCTTTGGGAGTGATATGAAGAAAGCTATTCTGCCTGCGATATACCTGACTCTGTCGATGACCTTCGTGACGGGAATTATCTACCCGCTTTTCATTACCGCGGTCTCGCAACTGATCTTCCCGGGGCGGGCTGATGGAAGCCTCGTGAAAGTTGACGGTTCCGTTGTTGGCTCAAAACTGATCGGTCAGCATTTTACGGGGGACAGATATTTTTGGTCGCGACCCTCGTCGACAGATTACAATGCCCTTCCCTCCGGCGCGAGTAACTACGGTCCGACAAGCGATTCATTGAAAACGCTTGTCGAACGGCGTAGGGCCGATTTCATTCAGCTGAACAGCCTTCCTTCGAACGCTATTGTTCCGGCGGAGATGCTTTACGCCTCGGGGAGCGGCCTTGACCCCGATATCAGCCCGGAGGGAGCTGAATTGCAGATTGAAAGGGTTGCAAGGGCGCGGAGATTTGGACCCCGCGGGAGGGAAGCACTGGCCAAACTTGTCAGGAGGAGCGTTCGCGGGCCGCAGTTTGGTTTGCTGGGGGAGCCGAGGGTTAATGTCCTGCTACTCAACATCGCCCTGGACACGCTCCATGTAACTGGAAGAAAAACCTCTTAAATTATTCACGGATGGCAGAACGCGACAGCACACGCCCGGATCCTGACACGCTTCTACGGATGTTGCAGAAGGAAGAGGAGCGAAGCGCGAAGGGAAAACTTAAGATCTTCTTCGGCATGTGTGCCGGCGTGGGTAAGACGTATTCAATGCTCAGCGAAGCAAGGGATGCGGCAGCAAAAGGGATAGACGTGGCTGTAGGTTACGTCGAAACGCATAAACGGATGGAGACGGCGGAGCTAGTGCTCGGCCTTGACGTGATCCCCCGGATGAAGATTGAATATCGTGGAACAGTTCTCGATGAAATGGATATTGACGCGATTCTTGCCCGCAGGCCGAAAGTGGTTCTGGTTGACGAGCTGGCACACACTAATGCGCCCGGCAGCCGCCACACCCGCCGCTACCAGGATGTCCTGGAGATACTCGAGAACGGTATCGACGTTTACACCACACTAAATGTTCAGCATCTCGAAAGCAGGGCAGACGCCGTCGCACAGATCACGGGGAGTATCGTCAGGGAGACGGTTCCGGACTCGATATTCGACGCCGCTGACGAAATCAAGGTGATAGATATATCGCCGGATGAGCTCCTTAAGCGGCTGAAGGATGGTAAAGTGTACACCGCGGAGCGATCAAGGCAGGCGGTTGATAACTTCTTCAAAATTGGAAACCTGTCGGCACTGAGGGAGATGTCACTCCGGATGACTGCCGAGCGGGTCGACAGGCAGGTCAGGGAATACAGGCGGGGGCAGAGAATAACCGGAACATGGAAGTCTGGCCAGAGACTGGTCGCAGCGATCAGCCCAAGCCCTCATTCAGTCTCGGTTATCCGCTGGGCAAGAAGGGTTTCGCACATAATGGATGCGTCATGGGTTGTCGTCTATGTCGAACAGCCTGACAAGCTTGCGGAAGAAGAGAGGGAACAACTCGCGAAGAATATGAAGCTTGCACGCGAGCTGGGCGCAGAAGTCGTGACAACTTCAGGCGTCAGCATCGCAGACAGCCTGATAAGGGTGGCACGCGAACAGAACGCGAGCCAGATTCTTCTCGGCAAACCGGACAGGTTCCTTTTTTCAAGGGCAGCCCGCCTGATCGATGACCTGATGAAGAAGAGTGCCGACCTGGACATATACATAGTCGGTCAGGAGGAGGGGAAGTCGAAGCGGAAGCTCTCCGCCCTGCTTCCGAAGGCGCAGTCTACACCGCTGCAATATTTAGCCGCTGCGGTCGCGGTGCTTGCGGCCGCGTCATTTTGCTATCCATTCCAGGGAGTCGTGGGGTACAGGACCGTATCCTTCGTCCTTCTCCTTGTGGTTTCGCTCCTTCCTTTGAAACTTGGACCGGGTCCAACCGTGACAGCGGCGGCGATAGGTGCGCTGTCCTGGGATTTTCTTTTCATCCCACCTCGGTTCACGTTTTCCATAAGTAATCTGGAAGATAGTCTTCTTGCCGCCATGTTCTTCCTTGTCGCGACGGTCACCGGCGTCCTCTCTGCAAGGGTGAGAAAGCGCGAAAGGTTAATAAGATTACGCGAGGCAAGAACGTCCGCTCTGTTCTCACTTACGAAGGACCTTTCCTCAGCACACTCTGAGGACGAAGTGATCCAGGCCGCTGTTTCGAACATCAGGCGATACTTCGGCGCCGACGTCGCTTTCATACTCGGTGAC
This sequence comes from Bacteroidota bacterium, assembly GCA_021812985.1. GTDB lineage: Bacteria > Bacteroidota > Ignavibacteria > Kryptoniales > JAKASW01 > JAKASW01. The sequence continues at coordinate 17,591 of JAKAMG010000027.1, read as the reverse complement.
TCGGAAGGGGAGATGGCGCCGGCAGCGCATTCGGCGAGCACTCTCAAACTTGACTCTAAGGAGTATAGCGTCGCGGCCTGGGTGTACTGGAACGAGAAGAAGGCGGGGAAGAAAACAGACACACTCCCTTCCGCCCAGGCTACTTACTTTCCAATGTCCGGGCCGAGATATCCGCTCGGAGTAGTCGGCGTCAGGCTGGATGATGACGACGAGATGACATTCGATCAGGAAAGTCTTCTCGAAAATTTCATATCTCAGATAACATCTGCCATTGAGCGCGAGCTCCTGAACGAGGTAAACAGAAGATCGGTTGTGGTGGCGGAGTCGGAGCGTCTTTACAAGACTTTGTTTAATTCCATTTCGCATGAGTTCAGAACCCCCATCGCAACCATAATGGGAGTGTCAGAAAATCTCATGAAGGGCGGAGCATCGGCGGGTGAAGACGTGTCCAATCAAAACCTTGTTGAAATATATATGGCCGCGGAGCGCCTCAATCGCCTCGTTGCCAACCTTCTCGATATGACCAGGCTGGAGTCTGGCATGATTCAGCCAAGGCTTGATTGGTGCGACGTGAGGGACATAGTAACTCACGCGCTCAAGAGTCTCGAAAGGGAAACCGGTGGGCACGCGATTTCGGTTAACGTCGACGAATCCGTTCCCCTCCTTCGGCTTGATTTCGGCCTCATCGAGCAGGCACTCATGAACCTTATACACAACGCCGTGTTGTATACTCCGCCCGGAACGGATATAATGATAGAGGCAAAGGTGGATGAGGAAAAGTGCCTGATAACTGTTTCCGACAAAGGACCGGGCCTGCCGGAGGAGGATGTGGACAAGGTGTTTGACAAATTCTACAGGGCGGGACAGTCAAAGACCGGAGGAACGGGCCTCGGACTTACTATCGCGAAGGGATTTATCGAAGCCCATCATGGCACAATCGAAGCCGAGAACATGGGGGAAGGCGGCGCCAGATTCACAATGAGGCTCCCTCTTTCTGACAAACATCGCGAAACCGAGGTACGGCCCGCTTGAGTAGCGCGCCCGTTATACTCATCATAGATGACGAGGCGCAGATTCGCAGGCTCCTCGAACTGACCCTCGAGCCAAACGGCTATGCTGTCCGCTCAGCGGTTTCCGGCAGTGAAGGAGTCGCCAGGGCGGCATCGGTGCGGCCTGAGCTTATCATACTCGATCTCGGTCTCCCTGACCTCGACGGCGTCGATGTGCTGAGAAAAATACGTGAGTGGTCAACTGTTCCAATCCTCGTGCTTTCCGTTCGCAGCTCCGAGAGCGATATAGTTGCCTGTCTTGATGCCGGGGCAGATGACTACCTTACAAAACCTTTCCGCACAGGTGAACTCCTCGCCCGGGTCCGTAACGCACTCAGACATCGCCCGTCGGTTCAGGATAGTCCCGTTTTCTCGATCCGCAATCTTCGGATTGACCTGTCAGCCAGGACTGTGAAAAAGGGGAATGAATACGTTAAGCTGACCGCCACCGAGTATGCGCTCCTCGCCCTTCTCGTCAGGAACGCAGGGCGGGTCCTGACTCACAAGTACATACTGGAACAGGTCTGGGGACCGGCGTTCTCGGAGGAATCTCAATATACAAGGGTGTATGTCGGACAACTCAGAAAGAAGATAGAAGACGATCCGGCAGATCCGAAGGTCATCATGACTGAGTCGGGGATAGGGTACAGACTAAGCACAGAGTTTTACACTCCCTTGGATGGATAGCAGATTTTCGCTTAAATTAACGGGCAAATGATCGTCAGGATTCTCGCTTCAACGAGATGAAGTAGAACAAAAAGGACAGACTTCGATGGTGAAGAATCACAAAGGGGATTCCCCTGACTTTAGCGGCGCCGGCCCGAAGCTAAGCAGACGCAGCATGCTGAAATCCGTCGGCGGCCTGGCGGCGGCAACGCTGTCGTCCAAACTCATCCCTCCAAATTTGAAGCGGGTGCTCGAGAACCCTCCAAAGAAACCCGGCTCGTTCAAGGATATAAAACATGTGGTCGTGCTTATGCAGGAGAACCGCTCATTCGACCATTACTTCGGGACACTGTCCGGAGTGCGCGGCTTCAACGACCCACACTCCATGCGCCTTGGGAACGGAAGGCCTGTCTTCTATCAGCCCGATCCGGAAAATCCGGACGGGTACCTATTGCCGTTCCACCTCGACACGAGGACAACAAGCGCGCAGAAGATCCCGTCCACGAGTCACGCCTGGGAGGTCCAGCACTCCGCATGGAACGATGGCAGAATGGATAACTGGCTTCCCGCTCACAGGAAAGCCGACGGCAGGAACGGACCATACGTCATGGGGTACTACAAGCGCGACGATATCCCGTTTCAGTTCGCGCTGGCGGAGACGTTCACTATCTGCGACAATTACCACTGTTCTGTATTGGGCCCGACAAACCCTAACAGGATGTACTGGATGACCGGCACGATAGACCCGGAGGGGAAGGGGGGAGGTCCGGTAATCAGCAACGACGTTCCGAAAGACGGGTTCACTTGGAAGACTTATGCGGAACGGCTCGAAGAGGCAGGCGTGAGCTGGAAGGTGTACCAGCAGAAAGACAATTACGACTGCAACATGCTTGAAAATTTTAGAGCGTTCAGGGAGGCCGGCCCTAATTCCAACCTTTACAAGCGCGGGGTGGTGCGCGGTCCGGAGGGAGAGTTCGAATACGACGCGATGAACGACAGGCTCCCCGCGGTTTCGTGGATCATCCCAACGAGTTACCAATCAGAACACCCCGACTACCTCCCGGCCGAAGGGGCGGCTTTCGTTGCGAGCAAGATAGACGCCATCGCCGCCAATCCGAAGGTGTGGGAAAAGACTGTGTTCATTCTTAACTACGACGAGAACGATGGCATATTCGACCACGTCGCCCCGCCAGTGCCCCCCGCCGGTACGCCCGGCGAGTTCGTCAATGGCACGCCCATCGGCGCCGGATTCCGTGTCCCATGCATCATAGTCTCCCCATGGACTGCGGGAGGGTGGGCTTGCAGCGATCTCTTCGACCACACATCGGTTCTCAGATTCATCGAGAAATTTACAGGAATCCGTGAACCGAACATTAGCGAGTGGCGGAGAAGGACGTTCGGCGATCTGACATCCGCGTTCAGGTTCGGTGAGACGTACGACAATACGCCCGCCCTGCCGGACACGAGCGGTCCTCTTTCGGTCGCGCGATATGAGGCCGGACAGCTCCCTCCTCCGCAGATACCGGGTTCAAGTCAGTCGATGCCATCTCAAGAAAAGGGGAAACGGAAGCGAACTCCGCCAAGTGGTAGGGGATAGATTGTCTTACCTTAATCCTTCCCCCTATGAAGTAATTGAAACGATAAAACCCGGACGTGTTGTTGAGAACCTAGCCTCATTGTGCGACGTGGCACCACGGAAATGCGGCCGTACTGCCGCTTTCATTCTTTGCTTTTGACTTCTATAGGAGCTGTAATATGGAAATCCTTCATTCGCGAATCGGCAATCGCAGGCGCGGACTTGTCGGCTTTTTCGTCAGCGCATCTGTCGTCCTTTTGCTCTTTCATCCACGGTTGACTTACGGTCAGAGCGGATCCTCGAACGGCACCCTCGATTCGAGAATCGATTCAGCCGCCGCTCAGGTGCTGAGAGAGACCGGCACGCCAAGCGTCTCAGTGGCCGTTGTCATGCATGGACGAATTGTCTATGCGAAGGCGTATGGGGATGCGAGGCTCGACCCCGCTGTTCCTGCGAAGGCAGACATGCGCTACGCGATAGGCTCGATAAGCAAGCAGTTTACCTCTGCGGCAATACTCCTTCTCGAACAGGAGGGGAAGCTTTCACTTGACGATCCCGTCTCGAAGTGGTTCCCGGAATTGACAGACGCGAACGAGGTGACCGTTCGCGAGATACTCTCACACACTTCAGGCTACCAGGACTTCTGGCCCCAGGATTACGTGCCCCCCATGATGCTCAAGCCGATGCCGCCGCAGGAAATCCTGGACAAGTGGGCCAAGAAACCACTCGACTTCAAGCCTGGTACTCGCTGGCAGTACAGCAACACAAACTTTGTGATCGCCGCCCAAATCGTCGAGAAGATCGCGCACGAGCCATTTTTCACGTTTCTTCATAAGAACGTCCTGGGCCAGCTCGGGCTTTCCAGCGCCGTCAATTTCGATAAGGGGATGATGACCAGCGAAGATCCACAGGGATACATGAGGTACGGGCTCGGTCCTCTTCGCCCCGCTCCCGAGGAAGGGGCAGGATGGATGGCGGGGGCAGGTGAACTTGCCATGACCGCGAGCGACCTCGCGAAGTGGGACATCTCAATAATCGACCAGAGTCTACTTTCCCCCGGCTCCTACAAGCAGCTCGAGACAGAAGTCCTCCTGAAGAACGGAGTAGGTACTCACTACGGTCTGGGAGTCTCGGTGGGCGTGATGGACGGCCATCGGATGATTTCACACAGCGGTGAGGTGTCTGGTTTCACAGCGTTCAACGCCGTCTTTCCGGACGACAGCGCAGCGGTAGTGGCGCTGACTAACCAGGACGCGTCTTCAGCCGGGGGAGCAGTTGCCAACAGGATTGCGCGCATTCTGTTTGAAAAGCAGGACTCCGAAACGGCCTCCCGCACTGCGCAGGCGAAGGAAATATTCCTCGGCTTGCAAAAGGGAAGGATCGACCGTTCTCTGTTTACATCTGACGCGAACGCGTACTTCAGTGAGCAGGGACTGAAGGACTTCCAATCAAGCCTGGAACCTCTCGGCGCGCCGAAGGTGTTCGTGCAGAGCGGGCAGCAGGACAGGGGAGGAATGCTTGAGCGTTCGTTCAGGGTGGTGGTACATGACCGCACTCTGAGAGTGTGGACGTATCAGATGCCCGATGGAAAGCTGGAGCAGTATCAGATAGCGCCGCAGCCGGCCAATTGAAGGAGGCGCGAGGGAGTTTCCCGGGGAGGCCGGAGGTGTCTGAATCTTTCTTAAGGTCGCGGTGGCTTCCGTTTCAGTTCGGCGTTCGCGAAGTCATCGTCGCAAGTCAGGATGAACTCCCCGCGAATTCCGCCCGCCGAAACATGTCGCCGCAGAAGCGAGGCGGGAAACTGTACCTTGGTTCCGCCGTTCAAATGCACCACCACAGACTTCACACTTCCCCGGTAGTAGTCAAGGTATTCATCCGGGGATATGTTCAATGAGAACTCGAAGCGTTTCATCCCGACAAGCTTTGCCTGATCGTCATGGTGTCAACTTAACGACTGGTTGAATTTAATGCACTCATCGTACCTGGAGTAACGTTTACTCATGCTTGCTTCGGGAATGGCCTTGAGGTATCGACAAGTTTCATCTCAACAATAGAGCCTTGTTCACTGCGGGCGGTGATTTCAGAAAAGGAAGATAAATCAAAAAAGGAGGAATCGTGGACAACAATGTTGATACGGGTTCTGCACAGCAGTCTCGGGTCGCCAGACTATTCATGAACAGAGGGGAACTCCGACCACGATGGGGAATAGTAGTGTTTATCCTGATTCTTTCGGCGATTACTGCCGTGGTCATGATGCCGGTAGCGTATTTTTTCCTCGGCCACCGCAATCCGTCTGCTCCTCTCCTCCCGCTCCCTGCCGCCATTCAGGAGCTATCCGTTCTCGTAAGTCTCCTGGCGGCTTCCGTGATTATGACGCGCATCGAGCACGCCCCCGTCATCTCCTACGGGCTTGAGGGGACTGGCCGTTTCAGGAAATTCATCTTCGGGGCATTATCAGGTTTTGTTGCCCTTTCCGCGCTGGTTGGTGCGATGTGGGCTTTCGGCTTTCTTCACTTTGACGGAGTCTTCGTTTATGGATGGAGTGGTGCGGGATATGCGCTCGCATGGGGAATTACATTTCTACTCGTCGGCATATATGAAGAATATCTTTTGAGGGGATACCTTCTCAACGCACTGTCACGCGAGATCGGATTCTGGAAGGGGGCGATAATTCTTTCCATAGCCTTTGGAGCCATGCACATTTCCAATACGGGGGAGTCACCCGTCGGTATATTTTCTGCGGCGGCTATAGGCCTGATATTCTGTATCAGCCTCTGGTACTTGAAAACGTTGTGGTGGGCGATAGGCTTCCATGCCGCCTGGGACTGGGCCGAATCGTATTTCTATGGAACAGCGGACAGCGGCACGGTCTCGCAGGGGCATTTGTTCGGTGTCCATCCTCAGGGGAGCGCCCTCTGGAGCGGCGGAGCCACAGGGCCCGAGGGAAGCCTGCTGATTGTACCGCTGATTCTTGCCGTGGCACTTCTGATGTGGCTCGTCTGGCGCAATGGCCGGAATGTTTCTGTCCGACGGGAGAGTCTGCCGGCTTCGGAGTGATGTCTTTGAACTGAATGCAGGTGATGTGGATCGGATCGTCGCCTGCATTTACCCCCCTGGGTCCTCAAATCTGGTGATTGAAACTCGCGTCCCGCTGAGTTACTATAACCAATCGATCTGGCTGGCTCACGCGAGAACGTAATCGGTTAATTCGTGTTAATGCAATGATCGCGAGGTATGGGTGATAATAGAAGCGTCGCGTGCCGAATGGGCTTCGGCGGTCCGATCACATTCAAAAGTCGCAAAACATAACTCACGGGTAAAATGTGACAACATCCAATTCGGTTTTCAGATCGCTGACATATCGTGGTACGATTCTAATCCTTTCAATTCTCGCTTTTTCCGTGATGAGCTGCTCAGGTTCGCACTCAAACCCCTCTGAGGCGGGTACCTCGGGCGGAGTTACAGCTGGGATATTCGGCAGTTTCTATTCCGATACCTCATCTTCGATGATGAACGATGTCCGTTCGTCGGGATTCACGACGGTGTTCATATGGAGCGTACATATTGACACGGCTGGCAACCTTTCATTGAATGACACTCCTATCGTCACGAATGGAACATACGTTGGATATTCGTCGTGGCCCGGTCTGATCTCCACGCTCAAGAAATCCCCGACCTCGGTCAACCGAATCGAGGTGTCGATAGGCGCGTGGGGGACGAGCGACTTCCACGACGTGCAGCGAATCATGAACTCGAAGGGGCTCGGTCCTTCGACGAACTTGTACAAGAATTTCGAGGTACTGAAAACCGTCACGGGAGCTGATGCGGCCGATTTCGATGACGAGGACCTGTATGACTCGACAACGACAGTCGCTTTCGGTGAGATGCTTTCCTCTATGGGCTACAAGATATCCCTCTGTCCTTATAGGAACGTTCCTTACTGGCAGGCCGTGAAATCAAAGCTGGGGAACCGCGTCGACGCCGTCTGGTTGCAATGCTACGCGGGAGGCGCATACAACAACCCTGCAACATGGAATGCCGCCCTCGGTACGAAGGTATATCCGGGACTCTGGTCGAACCACGGGACTAATTGTCAGGATGGAGACTCCCCTTCTCAGGTCGAGACTCAAATGGCGATTTGGAGGAGTACATCCTCGGTAACCGGCGGATTTATCTGGTATTACGATGACATTCAGCACTGCGGGCCTTCCACTGCCGCCTATGCCACGGCAGTAAGGCATCCTTTGGGCGGCTGACCGCCGTAGTTTCATCGCGCCGCCGGGAATATTCCCCCTTCCCGGCGGAGCATAGGTACTCCAATTCTTTTTACACTCCTCCGACATTTTTCTGACATTTCCCCCGGCTGATTTCCTGATATTGATGCGTCATATGTCGAGCGTGGTCGATCGCCGGCGCAGACCGGAAGAGAATTGGTCGATGCAAAGGTAATTAGCCGATCGTTGAATGAGGAAAATGAGAGGAACGCTATGAAGAGTCCGTGTCTGTTAGTTCTCCTGTTGCATATGCTCTGTTGTCCCGCAGTGAAAATGCTGGCCCAGACGATCGTGCACCGGGCGCCGCTCGCCGTTCGCGAAGGGCGCTCATCAACGGCTTGCGGTGAGTATCAGGATATTACGTTTCATCGGGAATGGAGCATCCCGTCCACGGCCCGCGGCGCGGCACCGGCGTGCTTCAGGCCGGGTGCTGCACCTCCAGTTCCTGATACAGAGAGCCATCAGTTTACGCCCGACGACAAAAATGCGGTATACATCGAAATCCTCGGTCAGGGGATTCTATACTCTTTCAACTACGAACGTGAACTCGCTCCGTCCTATTTTCTCAGGGTGGGCTTCGAGCGGGTTAATGATCAGGGAGGGCTGGTGAAGATCGATTTGACTGCATTCCCGATTGTGATCGATTACCTGGCGGGGAACGGTGCGGATCACCTTGAGCTCGGTGTCGGGGTGATGCCTGTGCTAGGCGCGGGGTGGGGGAACAGCAACGTTGTCGGGACGGCGACGATTGGCTACCGACTCCAACCCTGGCTCGGCTTCGGACTCTTCAGACTGAGCTTCACGCCTCTGTTCACGCCGCACGCTTTTCGACCTTGGGCAGGGGCATCAATCGGAGCATCTTTCTAACTGGACGGAGCGTCCGCCGTTGGTTCCATTGGATGGTTAATGAAACGAAATACTGTCAGCCATTGGGAGGGGAAATGTTTTTACGGCGAATGGGTGGAGTAGGGCGTCTCTTCTCCAACCCCAACTCGGCAAAGTTGTACAGGGAGATCGTCCGCTATCTTCCAAAGGAGAGAAGAAAGGAATTCTTGAGGTCGTGGGTGGTGAATAATCTCTTCAGGGGGGACAGGATTAGAAGAAGTTTCGAGCGAAAGATGGGATGCACGCTTCCCGCGCTCATTGATATCACGCCAACCGAAAAGTGTAATCTGAACTGTCGCGGATGCTACGCTTTGGGGTACGGCCGGGAAAGGGAGATGACTACGGATGAGGTCAGGCTTTTGGTAAGTGAGGCAAGAAGTCTGGGGATTTACCTCATCGGCCTGTTGGGGGGCGAGCCCTTCGCGAGAAAGGACCTCTTCGAGGTGGTCCGGGACAATAAGGATATCGCGTTTCGCATTTCGACGAACGGGACGGTGATGGATGAGGAAATCCTGAATAACCTGAAACTCTGCGGCAACCTTGTGACCTTTTTCAGCCTGGAGGGCTTTGAGGCAGAGACTGACGCATGGAGGGGGGAGGGAGTCTACGATCAGGTACTGCACTCGATGAAGGTCCTCAAGCGAGAGCATGTCCTCTTTGGGTTTTCCGTTCTACTCCACCGGAAGAACTTCGGCCAGGTTGTTTCCGCAAAATTCCTGGACGCTATGAGGGACGCGGGCTGCAAGTTTGGGCTCTTCTTCCCGTACGGCCCAGCCGGCGACAACGCCCGATACGATCTCAGGCTGAGCGAGGCCCAGATTGCTGAATGCTTTGCGGAACTCGACGGGCGCTCCGGAGACTACACAATGCTCTTTATAAAAGAAGGCTATACGGCACCGGACAAGAATGGCAGGTACTTCGCGGAAAAGGGGTGCCGCGCCGGAGTCACGGTCAACATTACCCCAGGGGGCAACGTCGAACCGTGCAACGGAATCCAGTTCTACACGGAAAACGTCTTCGAAGTTGGATTGGAAAATGTGTTTCGCTCACGCTTCTACAAGGAAATTTTCGACTGCGTACGCCGGCACGACGGACGGTGCGTGTCGATGTTTCAGCCGATGCAAGTCCTTGAAATAATAGGCAATAACGGAGCAAAGGGGAGCTATCCCAGATCGCTCCCTACTTACTCCAATTACGCTCACTGTTACCCGGACATTCCGTCGAAAAATCCGCAAAGGATACAAACGGCAGGGGAGATGGGACGATGAATAGTATTGTGAGAGGTTTGGTTGAAAGGACCGCACTTCGCGGTTGGATCGAAAAGAACCGGAACCTTTTTCTCGTGCGCCGAAGGATGGTTGAGGAACTGCCGGCCCGCTACAGGAGAAAGTTTTACGGTACCTGGGTCCTCTCCCACATGGGGGTGAGGAGGAGATATCTTGGCGCAAAGGCGGGGGAGTTGTCACCGCTTACGATAAAAGTCTCGCCGACGATGCGCTGCAACCTGAAGTGCGCCGGATGTTTCGCGGGTAACTACTCATCTGCCTCGGACATGCCGGTCGGTACCATCGAAAGCATAATTGAGCAGGCACGTGAAATAGGTATACCCTCCGTCGGGATACTGGGAGGAGAGCCGCTTCTCTTCCCACCGCTTCTGGATCTCCTTGCCCGATACACCGATGTCGGTTTCTACATAGCAACGAACGGGACACTGGTTACGCGTGACGTCGTCTCAAGACTGAAGAGTCTACCACATGTGATCACCGCCTTCAGCGTGGACGGATTCGAGGAGATCAATGACAGGTTCCGCGGTAGGGGAGTGTTTCGCAGGATAGTCGCGGCCATGAAACTGATGAAGGAAGCTCGCATAGCATTTGGCTTTTCGACGACCGTACACCGTGAGAACATGAGTGAAGTGGTATCGGGAAGGTATCTGGATTTCATGATCGACAAAGGATGTCTCTTCGGCGCTTTTCTCCCCTACGTGCCCGTTGGCAGCGAGCCGGCATTTGACCTGGTCTGCAGCGAGGGCGAAGTGAAGGAATATTACCGCGAACTCGATTCGCTGACTGCGGAAAGGGCGATACTCGTGTTGAAGGAGGGGTACAGCGACGGGACGTTTCTGAATTCCGGATGCGGTGCCGGGCATACGCTTCACATAACTTCCGGCGGAGACGTGGAGCCCTGCAACGGGATACAGTTTCATAAGGACAACATAAACGCCAAACGTCTTCTGGATATCTTCATGTCGCCGTACTTCTGCGACATAAGGGGTCTCCACCCTAAGGACCGCCGCGAATGCCTGGTGGTAGCGAGACCCGAGGCCGTCCTTGAGGTCGTCAGGAAACACGGGGCCGAGGAGACTCATTCCGGCGCGATAGCACACCTCTCATCTTACATCGCGGCGGCAGGCGTCACGGAGACGCACATCGGAGACCCGGACCTGGCTACTAAGGGGCCAGGAGTGACAATATGAAAGTCCTTCTGACATCCCCCATAAAACCATACCCACCTTTCCTTAACGGACGAGATAATCTCCACCTCAATTATGGGAACTGCACTTACGGTCAGGGGGTATTTTCGGTCCCAACCTCGATGCACTTCTATGGCATCCACCTCATCGCCCAGAACATTCGAGTGCCCTCGACCGTGCTGGAACATCCATCGGAAGAAGGATTCAAGGCGGAGCTGAAGAGAGGGTATGACATCGTTGGCATCTCTTTCAATCTCCCCTTTTTCTCGAGCGTTATGCGGATGGCGAAAATCGTTCGTGACATATCGCCCTTGTCAAGAATCGTTCTCGGCGGACCAGGCGTGCAGTGCTTTACCCGCTCGACGGGAAAGGAAGAGGAACTCCTTTCAATTGTCGATGGCGTGTGCCATGGTGAAGGAGTGGGCTACATGCGTAACCTGCTCGGCGAGGACGCTACCGCCCCGATCAAACAGGACATGCCGCTCGGAGCGATAATACCATTCCGCCGGAAGTTTCTTACGCAGTCGTCGGCCACGCTCGTGAGCAGGCTCGGCTGTTCGAACGGATGTGATTTCTGCGCTGCCTCAGCTTTCTTCGGACACAGGAGGATACAGATGGCAGATCCTAGAGAACTCTTCATGGCCGTGAGATCTTACCTGGAAAAGTACAATGTCTCCTCGGCCAGAATACTCGACGATAACTTTCTAAACGAGCCGGAGTATGTGCGGGAATTCGGAAGGCTTCTTATGAACGATCCGCTTTGTCGGCAGAGGGCCTTTACTTTCTGCACCTTTTCCAGCCTTGAGACTATCTCGAAATATGATATCGATGAGCTCGTGAGGTACGGCCTGTCGGGTGTGCTTATCGGCATAGAGTCCAAGTTTGTCGACAAAATGGAACCGAGGATAAGGAGAAAGCTCAATGGGTGCGATGCCGGTAAGATGGTTGCGGAACTTCTCGATCGCGGGATTTTCGTCGAGGGATCGATGATTCTCGGCTGGGATTTTCAGGAACCCGACAACATACTCGAAGACATCGACTACTACGTTTCCCTCGGCGCTACAATGGACCAGATTGTGCCGCTCATCCCTCTCCCCGAAACGAGGCTCTGGAGGAGGCTCGAATCGGAAGGAAGGCTATTCGAGGATCTTTCATGGGACACTGCCGGTTTCTACTCCAAATGGCACAGGTTCAAGAACTTCACTCACGAGGAACTGTGGAACTTGGAGGACCTCGCCCTTAAGAAGGCGTACGGAACGTGGGGGCCGACGTATCTCAGGTATTTTGACGTTCAACTCAGGGGATTTCGGAGATACAGAAATTCGCACGATCGGCGCCTGAAGGAAGTCGCCGAAATGCACAGAACTGAATGCCTAGACCTCTATCCACTATTTACCACATGCGAGCTATTTGCTCCGACGCCGGCAGTCAGGGAAAGAGCGGGAAACCTCCGGCGTGCCTACTTCGATGAATTCGGTCCGCCTTCCGCGAAGAATCGATGGAAGTCGCCGATGCTCCTGTCAGTAGCCTCGCTAGCCTGGATAAGGAACAGAATCGTCAGGGAAAAAACCGTCCAGCCCAAGAGTCAGATTTATCATTACAACTGACGTGGGCTCTTTGATCATGCGGTCATTGCCGGTAAGTCTTCCTCATGCCGCCGACAACGGCTGCACGCCCGGCCTCGATGGCCCTTTATTTGTCGAAGGAAGTGGGTCTACATCCCATGGTCTAGCCGATTCCTACCAGGCATAGAGGAGCGCAAGCCCTGCGGAACGACTCCATGCCCACGGCGCCGAGCGCCAATTAGTGTAATTCACATTCGCCTGCAGCTGGTATCTTCGGTCGAATTTGTACTTCAGCGAAAGGAAACCTCCTGTGGCGGTCTGTTCCAGGAACAACTGGCTAGGGAGCAGGTAAAATGAAGTGCCATGGAACGCGCCGACGAGCGCGCTCAGGTTTCCAACCACGTCGAACTCCGTCCGTCCCATGAAGCTTGTTGAAGAGCTTCCCGAGTTGCTTCTACCGAAATATACCGTGATCGCCAACCAGTCGTCCGGCGTGTAATAATAGCTGAGGGCGGGGGCAAGCACGTTGACCGCCGTCCCCCGGAATAGGATATACTGGTATGAGCCGCTCGCGACGAACCCGCCGCCGAGATTATAGTTCACCTCTAAGATTCCCTTCTCGCGCTGCGCCGTGGAAGTCTGTGGGGCGAGGAGAAAGCTCCCGTCCATCGAGAAATAGTCCGAGAATCTGTACGAGCCACCGAGAACGCCGGCCACGTCCCTCGAACCAAAAGTGTACCTTGAGTCGGCCTCTCCAAAGAGCTGAAGCGCGTAGGAAATAGTCCTGTCGTACCGGAGAGAGAGCAGAGTGTTCGTGTAGGAGTTTGATGGGCCGAACTTGTCAGCGTTAAAGGAAAGGGAAGCCTTGTTCAGATACTGGGTCTTGATGTCCTGTAGAAGCCTCCGTCCTGCCTCGTTTCCGGGGTTGATATCGAGTAGTCTCGTCAGATACGACCGGGCAGTTGTGAAATCGAGACGTTCCGCAGATGCCTGCGCAGCGATGAGAAGTGCTTCTTCCTGGCGGGGATCGATTTCAAGAGCCCTGCGTGCGTATGATATCGCGCTGTCCTGCTCCCCGGACCAGAACGAGACTCTCGAGATCGCCGCGAGCACGTCTGTGTTCAGGGGATGCTCCGAGAGGAGCGCTTTGAACATATTCAACGACGCGGGATAGTCGTGCTTCCACGAAGTCACCGTCGCCACTCCAAATCTCGCTTCATACAATCCAGGATCGGAGGCGAGGAGTTGGTTGTAAGCCGCGAGTGATGAATCGTACTCTCCGGCCCACCCGAGGACCCTTGCCAATTTGAGGCGCAGGCCCGTGTCGTTAGGATCTTTCGCCAGAAGCGCTCGATATATTTCAATCGCCTCTTTGAAGTCCTTGTCCTTCTCGAGGACTTTCGCGCTGTCAATCGGAGAGACGGCCAGTCCCGCGTCTTCTGTCTGCCCCAGCGCGGGGGAAATACTTATCATCGTTAAAACGAGAATGAGCGTGCATTTCATCTGATGTTGCTCACATTGCAGTTTCGTCGTGAGTTATTGACTCCATGGCAAGGTCCCAATGGTTCAGTATTCTCCATGATCTTGCGCCTTTCCATTGCTGCAGACCATTTGTGCCATGAATTGAATCTTGTACCTTTGTTCCCTGTTCCACGTTTTAATCTTATGTGCCGGATATTCCGCGATGCAGAATGAAGACGTCCCGGCCGTGCCACGAATAACCGGCCCGTGGTTTCAAAACAGGAGCCCATTAAGATGAACATCGGACCAAACCTCGACATGTCCAGCCTAAGGCCACCGTGCCTTTGGGACGCCGTTGTTCAACTGAAACAAGATAACGTGATGTGCAGTCAGATTCCATTTTGAAGCGCACTGAGACAGGTCTGACTGAAAGTCTCCTCAATCAGGGACGGCGAAGCGGAAAGGGAAGCGAAAAGACTTTCCGAAAAAAGCTTGAAATTCGCATATCGCTCTGCTAAAATACCCAGTCAGCATTTAGAAGAGCCAAAACCTTTTTAGCCGAAGTGCGATAACTTGCCTCCAACCGATTTGTGCGCCGACCTTGTCTGGTGCCAATTTCTTTTTCCAGCTGAGACCAGCCACTGGATTTCGACAGTATTACAGGTGAAGCCATGTTCAAGAACTTTTTACTGATCTTTCTTATCTCGGTCACATCGATCTTCGCTCAGACGAAGGCCTATCTCAAGAATGAGGATGGGAAGATACTTCTCGGCAATCATTTCATCGAGAGAGTTATCAGCGTTTCGCCGGGCTCTGTCGGCACGACGGAGCTCGTCAATAAACTCTCAGGGAAGAAGTACCATGTAAAAGACGATGTCTTCGGTTTGCATGTTGTTTTTTCCGGACTTGGGCCTGCGCCCGGTGAGGAGCAGAACGGTGAAAACGACGCGCTTCTCACTGCTCGCGATTTCAAATACGTCGGATATAAATCCTCTGACCTCGTCGGGGGTGGGAAGGAACTGACACTCTCTTTCAGATTCGATTGGGAGATGGCCCGCTTCTATCTCGACGTTAACTACGAGGTCTTCCCGGCAGAGTTCAGCATGAGAAAGTGGATCGAGCTCGCCGATTCATCATATGGTATCCAGTTCCTCGACAGGATAGACGTCGAGTCGATGAAATTCGAGAGCCCCGATTTCTCGCACGGGAAATTCGGACAGCCAGTCTTTGATAACGACATATTCATGGGGGTGGAGTATCCCACGGTCGAGAATAAAATGGACGATGGAACGCTGAGGATTGGCTACGTCGTTGGCAAGAAGATCGTCAAGACTCCGTTCAGGAGCCATACTTCGATAATTGGAGCCTCACGCTCCCCGGTCAAACTTCGCCAGACTTTCATGGACTATGTCGACGGCATAAAGGTGAATGGCACGCGTCCCTATCTCCTTTATAATTCTTGGTACGATCTACGAAACCCGGCGATCGCGCACGATTCTGCGGGAGTCATGAACGAGAAGACTGTTCTCAATGCGGTCTCTGAGTTCAAGCGGCATCTATATGACAAATACAGGATTTCACTGGACGGTTTTGTGCTCGACGACGCATGGGACAAATACGCGAGCCTCTGGAATCTCGACTCGACGAGATTTCCGAACGGCCTGACTCCGGTCGTAGATTCGCTGTCGACCATGAGCACTAGCCTCGGTCTCTGGGCCTCTCCATTCGGAGGCTATTCAAACAGGGATCTCCGCGTCAACTGGGCTGCCGCGCATGGGTATGAGACCACGGGTGATTTCTATTGTCTCGCCGGCACAAAATACAAGGCTGCCTTCACGGGGAAGATGGACGAGTATGCCCGTGATTATCACCTCGGCTACTTCAAATGGGACGGCTTTCTGCTTTCCTGCAATGAACCAGATCACGGCCACCCGACCGGGATTTACTCCCGGGAGGCGAGCGTGTCGAGCTATATAGATGTCATGCAATCTGTAAGGAAAATCAACCCGGACATTTTCCTGAACATCACGAGCGGTACTTGGCTCTCTCCCTGGTGGCTCAGATACGCGGATTGCATCTGGATGCAGGGAGAGGATTACGGCTATCAGGAAAGTCTCCCCTCACTGAACGACCGTGACAAGGCGATTACCTACAAGGACGTGGTTCTCTGGGATGACTTCCGCAAATCCGATCTCCTCTTTCCGATCTCAAGTCTCATGACCCACGGCATAATCAAGGGGAGATACAATCTCCTTGGTGGAGCGAACGAATCGCTCTCTTCGTTCAGCGACGAGGTCATGATGTATTTCGGGCGCGGAGTGATGATGTGGGAGCTCTACATAACCCCGGAGCTCCTCTCCCACGGCGAGTGGAACGCTCTTGCCTCTGCGATAAAGTGGGCCAAATCCAACGTGGACGTGTTGAAGCATACACGCATGATACTCGGGAACCCGTCAAAGGGAGAAGTCTACGGCTACGTGCATATGACCAAATCGAAAGGCATCGTCGTCCTTAGAAATCCCGGAGTCGATCGGAAGACCGCGAACGTCAGTCTGACGGCAGATCTCGGTGACATAGACCCTAATGTGCCATATTACCTTAAGGTGATATATCCCTACAACTATATTTTCCCCCATCCTGTGAAGCTCGGCGAAGGATTGAAGTTGACCCTCGATGGCTATGAGGTCCTTGCGGCCGAGCTGATCCCCGCGGGAGCAGTTGACGGGGAATTGCCTGTCGGAATCCGCTACTCGGATGAAATGGGTAAGCTTTTTGTCTACGGCGAGGCCGGAACGGCAGCGCACGTGAAGGCTCTAAGTGGAAAGGAGCTGGGTACCATACATTTCAATGGAACAGCCGAAGCGCCGAAATATAAAGTCATCTCTCAGTCATCAGGGGTGACCGGCTATTCGGGACACATCAGCATACAGGTTCCCTCCAACTACAGCAACCCCAGGCTGGCCATGCTCGTGACATCACCGCGTAAGATTGACGGTAAGTTCGAAATCAAGGTTAACGGAGTGGAGAGAGTACCTTCAGTGAAGAAGGGGAATGGACAATGGTACTGGGCCATAGTTCCGCTTGAAAAGGGGGGCAATGATGTGGAGTGCTCCATTGCCATGCCTGGGATGGGAGGAGCTAATGTGAGCTCCTGGCTGATGGGACAGGAAGCTCTCGTCCAACAGCAGGCTGGAGTGTCGGGAAGAGTCGACGAGTCCAACCTTCCTGCGAAACCATATCCGTGCAATGAGGAAAGCAAAACGATAGAAATTTCCTCATACGGCGTCAAATAATGTCTCGTCCGGAAGTGTCAGTGAGAGCGCACGCGAACGACCCTGATGGGAGTTTGTGTGTGACGGATGAATGAATCGATTGGAGAAAGTGGGGCGAAGAGTCTTATCTTTATATTCATCCGCTGCTCCAGCGACGTGTTGTCATGATCACCAGTATCATTAAGCATAACGACAGAAAGGACCAATGATGCAAAAAGAAGGCGGTGAGTCGTCACAAAATAGTTATTTCGTCTCGATCAGTATAATCGGGATGCTGTTTTTCATATTTGGGTTTGTCACATGGCTGAACGGCTCG
This sequence comes from Bacteroidota bacterium, assembly GCA_021812985.1. Taxonomy (GTDB): domain Bacteria; phylum Bacteroidota; class Ignavibacteria; order Kryptoniales; family JAKASW01; genus JAKASW01. The sequence continues at coordinate 54 of JAKAMG010000027.1, read as the reverse complement.
TTGATACCGTTTTTGAAGATATCGTGCGAGCTCAACTCGGCCGAAGCGTACCTG